>NZ_CP063458.1:6536265-7189892 GCF_015169395.1 Humisphaera borealis | reverse complement strand
ACGGTTCTGGAGCGCCAGCGCCAGCTTTCCGATTTCGCCGGCGACATCCTGCGTGATGCGCTCGACGGTGATCTGCGGCTTGAACGACTCCGGATCAGTGAAGATGCGGCGGAGCTTGTCGAGGGCGGCCGGTTCGGTGAACTCGGCGAGCGCAATCGAATGCACCTGCTTGGCGGTGCCGGTGAAGTTGGTGTGGATTTCAACCCGGGCGATATCGCTGACGATCAGCAAAGGCGGGTTATCGAGCGCTTCGCGGTATTGCAGCAGCTGACGGTAGGCATCGGTGAGATTCTTGTACTTGCCCTTGCGCTTGTACTCCCACGCGAACTTGTTCTTCCACCAGACGTCGGCGAAGCCGTGATCGCCCCGGGCACCGGCCGACGCGCCGCTCGTGACATCGACGCCCTTTTCGAACGCGTATTCGGCCCCCTTGGAGTCGTGCTCGGCCGGGGTGGGCTGGGCGAGCATGCGGCAGAGGCCGATGAAATGTTCCTGGCTCGCGGCACGCTCGGAGAGTTCGACGTCGGTCCAGATCTGCACGAACTTCTGCGGTGTCATCGCTTCCCTGCCTTGGCAAAATGCCCATTCGCCCGATCGCCAAGCCCTCCCGTTGGGGCATGGCGTTGATTGTGGGGGATCGTGGACAGAATACCAAGTGGCGCGTCAGTCGGCACCTTCAGGTTCGGTCTGAACTACTTCGCCGGCGTCAGGATGAACTCCTTGACCGTCACACTGCGGCTCCCGTCTTTCACGGCGAAGTTGAGGACGTTCTTTCCCTTCACCAGGGTCAGTTCCACGGGCCTGGTCGGCTGCCACAGGCCGACGGTGTAGGGCACGGCGACTTCCGTCGGCTGTTTGGCGTCGTTCGCCGTGAACAGGAACTTCTGTCCTTCCTGCAACGTCGCCACCCGCGCCGTCAGGACGTACTTGCCGGCCTGCGGGGCCTCGAACTCGTACTGCGTCTTGAAACCCCCTTTGCAGTTGATCTGCATGCCGCCGGCGTAACTTTTCACCGCGGCGACCGACTTGGCCGACCTGGCGTGAGCGACCGACGGAATGTTGATCACCCCTCCACGGCTTACGACCACGTGTTGATCGGATTCCTTGACGGGCGCCTGGACGATGGCCTGCTTCTGCTCCGGCTCATTGGCCTCGGCCAGTTCCTGGCCGAGCGGTCCGAGTTCGACCGCGTGGGCCGCCAGGGCGACGGCCTGCAGATGAGCCGTGCTGCTCCAAAGTCCGCCGTCCACTTTCTTGCGATCGTTGTAAGCCGTTTCGCCGAGAATCCGGCTGACCCACTGCGCCCGGAGCACCCTGAGATAATCCTGGGCATTCTCGCGCGCCTGCGATTCCAGCAGGAAGTCGGTTCCGCTGCGCGGGGCGTCGTCCTTATCCCACCAACTGGCGTGGAATCCTGCACCCAGGTTGATCACCCACCCCTTTGGCGTCCAGTGGCTTAGCGCGGCGTGCTTGTGCTGGGTCACGCCCCAGACCGGGATGCCGAAACTACGCAGGATAAACCGGCCAAAGAAGGCGCGCCGGCCGCAGACGCCGCCATCCTTGGGGATGTTCTGGTAGACGTTCAACGACGGGAGATCGTCCTTGACGCATTGTGAACCGTAGGTGACCTCGGTCTTCACGGCGGCGGAATAGCGCCAGCCGTAGTCCGGATTCGAGACATGATCCGGGCGGAAGATGCGGAGCATCTCGCGGCCCCAGGCGAGGATTTCGTCGGGTGCGTCGCAGTCGACGACCATCCGGTATTCCCAGGTGGTAAAGCTCTTGAACGCCGGATCAAGCTCGCCGGCAAGGTAGGCCTTCTCATAGTGCTGGTACCGTTTGACCGGGTCCACGGTGGTTGGTGCGGTCTTCTGGTCTTCGGCGTTGGTCTGCGGAACCGGGACCGCGTGTTCGAGGCTGGTGGCCAGCGCCAGGCGCTGCAGGACGGCATCACCGGCTTTGGGGCTTGCCTTCTGAATGGCGGCGTAGATTTCCATGGCCCGGCCATACTTGCCGCCGCTGGCACCGCCGGCTTCCAGCATGTCCTTCATCAGCTTGGGGTCGGCGAGGAGCTTATCGACCAACGCCTGCTGTGCCGGTCCCTGCTGGGCGAACGCGGCCAGCCCAATCGGCGTCGCCTCGGCCAGGATGGCGCCTTTGACGAGCTTTGCATCCGACTTGTCGGCCGACAGAAACGGATCCACCTGGGCTAGAAACGCCTTGGCGGCAACCTTCTCGTCTGCCCGTGCCTTGGCGAGCGCGGCCTGGGCGGACTGATTGGCCGCTTCCCCTTTTGCGGCGTCGGCTTTTGCCTTTTCCAGGTCGGCCTGGCGGGTTTTGAGGGCGGCGAGTCCGGCTTCCTTGTTTGCCTCCCACTGGGCGAGGTCTTTCTTGGCCGCATCGCGCTGGGCGTCGGTGGTTGCCTTCTTGAGCGCCGCCTGCGCCTGGGCAATGCCCTTGTCGGCACCGCCGATCCACTTGCCCTTGGCGTGTTCCACCAGGCCGGCGGCGGCATTGACCTTGCCCTGGGCTCCCTGGGTGAGCGTTGCATCTGCTTCGGCCTTTTTGAGCGCCGCACGAGCGGCCTGAAGGGCGGCCTTCTTCTGCTCGTCGATTTTCGGCAGCTCGCGGGCGATCTCCGCCTGCAGCGCCTTGAGCTGATCGGAATACTTCGCGACCAGCTTCTGACCCGCTTCGGTGAGCGGCACTTCGACGGCCGGTTTGACCTTGGCCGCGAGCGTGCCGGAAACACCCGTCGCAAGGACGGCCAGGGTGACACCAATGGTCAACAACTTCTTGGGGATCATGACAAGCCTCGTTTGCCTTTTCACTCCGCCGACATCGCTCCTGCCGCCAGGCCGTCAACAGCCCGGTCATCGCCTGCCGAGGCAAGCCCGACCGCCGTGTGGACGCCGACATTTGATATACCGCGAGAAATCATGGTTTTCGGGAAAATACTTATTGGATTTAGGAAACTGGTGATTCGGTCGGGGCCAGGCGAAGGTGGCGTGACCGCGCAGGCGGTGATGCGGTGGGAAACGGTGCTTGTTTTGGGGAAGAGACTGAAGCCGAAAGGTTGTGGCGGCGCTGGATCGGCTGGATCGGCTGGATCGGCTGGATCGGCTGGATCGGCTGGATCGGCTGATCGGCTGGGAAAGTGGGTTTGTGCAGGTCTAAATGGGCGTCTTCGATTCGCTGCCTGGGACCGCCGAGCGCCTGCTCGGCTCTTCGACATGCCGAGCAAGCGCTCGGCGGTCCCAGGGGCACACTGCTGCGCAGCTGGCACGGCACGATTCTGCTTGATCGATCCGGTCGATACCGTACAATATACGAACATTCTCGCGCCGAGGCAAACGGGCGGCCGAACGATTTCGGCGGCTGGTGCCTTGGCGAAAACCCAGATTTTCAACGGCGTGACGGCCGTGAGAGGTCGGTCTTTATGCGCGCACCTCGGTGCCGGTGCGGTCCATCGACCGAGGCGGATGGCCGGAGCAGCGGTCAGAGGGGCTCGGGTTCGTTCGGCGATCTGGCGTTGGGTTCGTTCGGCAGAGTCGTCATGTTGGCCGGGGGCAGGCGTCTTTTCGGGAACGCCGAGCTCCAGCTCGGCAGCGCTCGACAAGAGCCGAGCTGGAGCTCGGCGTTCCCGGGGAGGCCTCTCGGGTTCGTTCGGCGAACTTGACTTGGGTTCGTTCGGCAGAGGGACGTGGTGGAGGATGAACGACCATCGGCGTGTGACGCAACTTGCACGGCTTGGAAAGCACAACTGTCCGGCAATTTACCAATTCCAGCGTGAGCCATGACCTGGCACATCCTCATTTCACCAGAGTCGCTCGGCTTTGCTTGCGATCGCGGCTGATGGCGCGCATGCGGCGGCGTCACCCTCGGATCAGGGTGTGCGGGAACGTCGTGGCTTCAGGCCAGCTTCTTGCGTGCCCGCAGCCGGGCCTGACGCGCTCGTTCCAGCGAACGCTCTCGCTCGCGTTTGGCGATCACCGCCATCGCCTCCTGGATCGACATCTGGCCCCGGGCCACGCGGCCCAGCGCCGCCAGGGCGTAGACGCTGACGCGGTAGCCGCTCTGCACGTACATCATCAGCACGGCGATCACCGCGATGTACAGCTGCGTGGTGATCCCATTGCGGCTGGTGCTCAGCAGGTGGTCCATTCCCGCCCAGGTCTTGAGCCACTTGAAAAACAGCTCGATCTGCCAGCGCAGCCGGTAAACGGCGCCGACGACGTGAGCCCCGACCGTCGCCGCGGGAAGATTGGTCAGCAGCCGCAGTGCCTGGGATTCGCCCGATCGGTCGGTGCTCTCGATGGTGATGCAGCGGAACAGGCCCGCCGGCGCGTCGCGGCCGGGAAGTCTCACCACTTCCTCGGCGATCACGCCCGCCTCGACGTCCGCCGCCGACGGCGGCAGGGTCTGGACCACCGTCATCGCCGGTTGGTTGGATTTGATACGAACGACAAAGTCGCTGCCCTTGTCCAGGACGGCGCCGAGGAAGCCGAACTCGACGAAGTTGCGGTCCACGACGTACAGCACGCCGGGCAGGAGGTCGGCGGCGAAGGCCGCGGCCTCCGAATGCCCGTCGTCGCCGCTGACGGTCAGCACGCGGGGAATCCAGTTGCCGGCGTCGAGCTGGACGTTGGCGCGGACCTGTCCCTGCACGCCGCCGTCGCGGTTCTTTTGGCGCATCGCCCAGGCCACATCGCACAGCGTGGTCATGTAAGTGCCGTCGGCGGCGATGATCTGCCGGGTGATCCCTTCGAGGCCGTCGGCGTCGCCGAGATTCGGGACACGTTGCTGCAGGTCGTCGATCAGCGGCACGAGCAGCTGAGGGTCGAACGCTGCAAGAGCGTCGGCGGTGGTCGAGCGTGCCAGCTTGTCGAGTCGCAGATCGCCCTGGAAGTCGCCGCAGTCTTCGATGCGTCGCAGCGATCGGGCCATGGGATCGAAGAACGACAGGAGCAGGCCTTTGACCAACTGGTCGCGGCCGAGGATGGTGTTGCCGTGAGCCGGCAGCGCCGCCAGACGATGGAGATGTTCGTCGAGGAGATTCCCGGAGCGGCGCACGGCCAGACGTCGGTCCGACGGCGTCGGTTGCTGCTGCGGGGATGGACGACGGACCGCCACGGGCGCGAACTATGCCACGCGGCATCAGAAAGCGCAAGAGCGAAATCTTGCGAATGTCACGGCGTCGAAATGCCGGACAGTTGTGCTTGGAAAGCCGTGTCACGGACAGCGGTCCGGCAGGCGCAGTCCTGGGTTCGTTCGGCGAGCTCGGGTTGGGTCAGCTTTGAAGGCAATGGTTGTGCGCTTCGAACAGGTCCCTGGAGCCTCACGCACCATGCACGGGCTGGAAGCCCGTGTCACTGACGGGGTCGTTTGGCGATGTCGTCTCGGGTTCGTTCGGCCAACAAGCCGAGGGCGCAGCGTACCCGCGGAGCCTCGGGTGCCGGGGGCGGGCGTCTTTTCGGGAACGTCGAGTTCCAGCTTGGCAGCGCTGGACAAGAGCCGAGCTGGAGCTCGGCGCTCCCGGGAGGCCTCTCGGGTTCGATTGGCAGTGTCGCCCCAGGTTCGTTTGGCGGTATCGCCATCCGGCTCGGGGGGTTTCCATTGCCTTGCGGTGCGTTCGCGCATAGTCTTTCCCGTCCCGCAGCGGAGCGGGATCTTCTTATCCTTCGGAGTCATCCATGCAACGATTGATCGCCACCCTGGTCGCTCTGTGTCTTTCCACGTCGGCGCTCGCCGCCGAGCCGGTGCTTTCTCCGGTCAAGACCTGGTTCTCGCCGCAGCAGCCGGTCGAGATCAAGGTTGCCGCCGAGGGCGACGTCAAACTGGTCGCGACCGACTTCCTGGGCGTGATGGTGGACGCCAAGGGTGACGCGGCGGTTTCGGGTTCCAAGACGGTGGACGCCAAAACGATCTTCCCGGGGATCGCGGCTTCGGGCACTTACCTGCTGTATGCCGTGCCGAAGGACAAGGACCTGAGCGCGTTCGTCGGCACGCCGCTGGTGATCAGCGTGCGGGGCGATCGCCGGATCGGCGCGCCCGACGGGCCGATGGTGACCAAGGTCGAGCCGCTGAAGTACCTGGTGATGACCACCAGCAAGGGCCCGATGACGATGGCGTTCTACTACGACATGGCGCCGAACACGGTGCACAACTTCGTGACGCTCGCCGCCGAGGGGTACTACAACGGTCTGAACTTCCACCGCATCGTGCCGGGCTTCGTCATTCAGGGTGGCGACCCGCGTGGCGACGGCACCGGCGGCCCGGGGTATCAGATCGACGCCGAGTTCAACGAGCGTCGCCACGACGCCGGCGTGCTGTCGATGGCCCGCAGCCAGGACCCGGACTCGGCCGGCAGCCAGTTCTTCGTCTGCCTGGACTACCAGCAGACGCGGGCGCTGGACCGCAAGTACACGGCGTTCGGCAAGGTGGTTGCAGGAATGGACGCGGTAAAGGCAATCGCCGCCGTCGCCCGCAACCAGGAGAACGACCGCCCGACGGAGAACCAGTTGATCGAGAAGGTGGAGGTCAAGAACGTGACCGCGACCGACAACCCGTACGTGGGCCTGCAGAAGGAACTGGCGGTGAAGTGAGGGCGTTGTCATTTGTCACTGGTCATTTGTCACTGGTCACTGGTCATTCGCATTGCGTCGGTGAGAGATCACGCAAGTGACAAGTGACAAGTGACAAGTGACAAGTGACAAGTGACAAGTGACAAGTGACAAGTGACAAGTGACAAGTGACAAGTGACAACCCTCCGGCGACGTGCTATCCTCGCCGGACTACGAAATTGCTCATCCCGCCGCGAGATGCGGCCGGGACCGAGGCAAGGGTCGGCTGTGAACCGGGTCAGGTCCGAAAGGAAGCAGCCCTAAGCAGTACCGGTCCGGTGCTTTCGGCCCCCCGGTCGCACCCCGCGGCGGGTGTGTTTCCACACCCGCCGGGAGCCCGGGGACTTCGTCCCGGGTTTTGATCTGGGTTTTGATCTGGGGATTCTGATCCGGGGTTCTTGATCCCCGAGTCCTTAGTCTTCCTGTTTCTCCCGAGTCTGTCGGTGAATGAAGAACCCGTGACGGGGTCCCCGGGCTCTCGTTCGGGATGGTCCCTTCCGCTACGATCCGAGCCGTATGAAACGCCTCTTTGTTGTCGCAAAGCCCGAGAAGACCAACGTCACCAAGGCGCTGAATGACCTGCGTCCAGCGATCGCCGGCATTGCCGATCTGGTGGGTGTCGAGACCGATCACCAGCACGACCTGGCGAAGGTGGAAGCCGACCTGGTGCTGGTGCTGGGCGGCGACGGCACCCTGCTGTCGGCCGCCAGGCGGATGGCCGGGCATGAGATCCCGATGATGGGGGTGAACTTCGGCCGGCTCGGCTTCCTGGCCGACTTCACGCCGCAGAACTTCCTGCCCTACCTGGTCCGGCACCTGACGGTGGGCCTGCCGGTTCAGCGACGGCCGATGCTGGAGGCGTCGGTGATTCCGGCCGAGGCGGACTGCCCGGCGCGGGAGAGCATCAAGGTGGAGCAGTGCCGACGGTTCGTGGCAACGGCGCTGAACGACGCGGTCGTAACAGCCGGCCCGCCGTTCCACATGGTTGAACTGGAGATCTCGTCCGACGACGAAGGCGGCGTGCGGTACTTCGGCGATGGGGTGATCGTTTCGACCGCGAGCGGATCGACGGCGTACAACGTCTCGGCCGGCGGGCCGATCATCGACGCGGGCGTCGAGGCGGTCTGCATCACGCCGATCTGCCCGCACAGCCTGTCGTTCCGGCCGGTGGTGGTGCCGTCGCGGACGACGATCGTGCTGAAGTGCGTGAAGGTGAACGAGGGGACCACGCTGTTCTGCGACGGGCAGGCGAGCACGAAGCTAAGCACCGGCGAGCGGATCGTCATCCGCCGAAGCGCCAGCGACGCGCTGCTGATCGACAACCCCGACACGCAGCCCTGGCGCAGCCTGGCCGAGAAGCTGCACTGGGCGGCGAGTCCGAAGTATTCGTCGTGAGGGGAGTAAGCAGTACGCAGTAGGCAGAGAACAAAGGAGGCCGTCGTGGTCCCTCTTTTCTTCTCTGCGTACTGCCTACTGCCTACTGCCTACTGATCCGTCCTGAACGGCGACGCGGGGAGGCCTGCGCCGTTGAAGAGGTTGCACACCGGGTTGTCCTGCCACGCGTAGCGGACGGCGGTCGGCTTGGCGACATCGGGGCTGCTGACGACGACGGTATCACCCTCGATCTTCGCAACCGCCGGGACGAACTTGCGATCCTCGCCGGCGATGGTGAAGCCGGTCAGCGTGCCGCCTTTGGCCACCAGGCCGCCGTGGGCGTGGGTGAACTTCAGGACGATGCTGCCGCCTTTGATCTCGTGCCCGGCGGGCAGCGGGCCCATCGCGGCGACGTCGGACTTGCCGTAGACGGTGGCGAGTGCCCAGTTGGCCAGCCGCTTGCCGACGGTCTGCTTGTCCTTGGGGTGGATGTCGCCGGGGTCGCCGACGTCGACGGTGATCGCCAGTCCGGTGTTGGGAACAGTCTGAACGGTTTTGAGCATCGACTCGCGGACGAGCATCCAGCCTTCGCCCGGGCGGGCGAAATTGGGAAGCTGCACGATGCCGAAGGCAAAGTCATCGCCCCAGCGGGTGCGCCAGTCCTTGATCAGCAGGGCCATCTGGGTGGCGTAGAGCGTGCCGGACTCGGCGTTGCGGGAATTGTGTTCGCCCTGGTACCAGATGGCACCGCGAATCGTGTAGGGCATGACCGGCACGATCATGCCGTTGTACAGGTTGGCCGGGTGGTTCTGGTCCTTCGACGGCTGATTGGGTTTGGCGGGCGCGCGCGGCGCGGGTTTGCCTGCGGCCTTGGCCTCGGCGGCTTTGGCCTTCCAAGCCGTCTGGGCTTTCTCGAACGCGGCCTGTGCCTTGGCAGGGTCGTAGGTCGCGTCCTTCTTCGCCCAGTCTTCGAACTGGGCCTTCAGGGCGGGAATGGGGAGTTGGACTTCCTCGCTCGTCCAGGCGGCGATATCGGTTCCGCCGTAGGAGGAGTTGATCAGCCCGACCGGCACCTGCAGCGCCGGCTGGATTTCGCGTCCAAAGAAGTACCCGGCGGCCGAGAAGAGCCCGACCGACTCGGGGGCACAAACGACCCAGGTGCCCTTGGCGTCGTCTACCGGGGCACGCTGCGGATTTCGCGGCACGGTGTACATGCGAATGAGCTTGTTCGTCGCGGCGGCCTGCTCCTTCTCGAAGTCGTTCGACCGATTGACGGTCATCGCCATGTTCGACTGACCGGAGCAGAGCCAGACCTCGCCGACGAGGACGTCTTTGACCGTCAGCGTGTTCCTGCCCTTGACGATCAGCGTGAACGGTCCGCCGGCCGGGAGTTTGTCGAGCTTCGCCGTCCACTTGCCGTCGGTGCCGGCCTTGGTGGTGGCGGTCGCCTTGTCGACGGAGACGGTGACTTCTTCACCCGCATCGGCCCAACCCCAGACGGCGGCGGCCTTCTGCTGCTGAAGAACCATGTGGTCGGAGAAGATCGCCGGCAAACGCACGTCGGCAAGCACCGCCGACGGCGCGGCGACCAGCGCCAGCAGCGAGCTGGCCAGGATTCGGTTGAAGCGGTTCATGGTTGTTCCTCGTTCGGTCGGAATTGAGATGATCATCGGACAGGCTGTCAGACTGAGGTCTGTCACGACTTTAAGGCTGTGCTACGTCTGACCTACACCCAGAAGATAGATCGTCGTGCTGATGGTGTTGAAAATGGCATGAAGTCCGATCGACGCCCAGAGGTTGCCGGTGCGTTCGTAGACGTAGCCGAGGACCACCGCGAGCACGAAGATGATCGGCGCGGTCCAGAGGGGGTGGATGACGGCAAAGAGGACCGAGGTGATGACGATCGCGAGCCACGACGCCCAAGGGCGTCGCGACAGTTCGGGAAGGGGTTGCGGGGCGACAGGCGCTGGCGGGACGACCTGTCCCAGCTCAGGCGGCGGCATCAGCGGCGTTGTGTCAGACAGTCCGATGCCGGCGGGCGGGCCGGCGGGGATCGGCTGTCCCGTCGCCGGGTCGACGGCAGGAACCGCGGCCGACGCGTAGGGCAACGCGTTCCCCTGCATTTGCCATTGCGGTGCGTACGCAACCGGGCCGCGCAGCCGGCCGAAGCCGTGGAACCAGGTCATCAGGGAGGTCTGGATGAGGCCGCGGAAGAGGAACTCTTCGACCAGCGGCGCGATCGCGACCGCCGCCAAGATCGCCGCCACCTGGATCCACATGGACGGCGCTTCCTTCATGAACTTAAGCAGTTCGTGCTCGGCAGGGTGTTTGAAGTCGATCGCCTTGTAGACCAGTTCGGTGATGCCGCCGGCGAGCATGGTGAGCGGGACGCCGATGAGTGCGGCGAGGGCGCCCAGCGCAAGTCCCCGCGGCAATCGGCCGGGTTTGAAGCCAATCCACCCCACTGCCGCCGGGCGAACAAGGATCAGAAAGGCTACGCCGGCGATCAGGCCGACGACGGGTGTGACGGCGGCGAGGACGACAAAGTCAAGCGGTGAGAGCATCGCCATGAGGTCCGCTTCGCCGGTAGGTTGCGACGCCCCACCCGCGGCGCTGCGGATGCCGATCAGGACGGTGTAAGCGACGGCGCTGCCCATCCAGCCGGCGAAGCCAATCACCAGTGCCACCGGCACCGGCCACATCTCGGCGCGGTCGGGAATGCGGAGCGGCCCGAGGACCGAACGCCATCGATAGGAACCGGTCTTCCAGAGGACGATGATCCCCGGCACCAGGAGGACGGCGACGACGAGCAGCTCGATCGCAATCGAGGTTAAGTCGGGATCGGCGGCGGCGATAATTGACATTCGATAGGTCCGGTCTACAGTGCAAAACGGCTCGATTCGCGACGTCGCGAAGGAACGGCGGCATACGGCCGAAGGGCCGGATTCGGTCCGCGGATTGTAGCCCATCGCGTCCGCCAAGGCGGACCCTACCATGACCACGATTCTCGAAAAGATCGTCGCCACCAAGCGCGTGGAAGTCGCCGAGCGCAGCGCCCTCACGCCGATCGAGGCGTTGAAGGAGCAGGCGTTCGGCCTGCCGCGCCCGCGGAACTTCTTCCACGCCGTCACCCGCAAGGGCACAAAGCCGCTGAACCTGATCGCCGAGGTGAAGAAGGCCAGCCCCAGCGCCGGCGTGATCCGCGAGAACTTCGACCCGGTCGAAATCGCCCGCGACTACGCCGAGGCCGGCGCCGACGCCATCAGTTGCCTGACGGATGAGAAGTACTTCCAGGGCTCGCTGGAGTATCTCAAGGCGATCCGGCTGGCCGTCGACCTGCCGGTGCTGCGCAAAGACTTCATCATCGACCCCTACCAGGTGTGGGAAGCCCGCGTCGCCGGGGCCGATGCAATCCTGCTCATCGCCGAGTGCCTGCCGATTAACGAGTTGATCGACCTGCAAATCCTCGCGACAGAACTCAACCTGACCACCCTGATCGAAGTCCACGACATGGAGAACCTGATCCGTGTTCGCGACCGGGTGATCGGCTTCCCTCACCGTAGCTACAGCCTGCTGGGCATCAACAACCGCGACCTGCGGACGTTCAAGACGGATCTTGGCACCACATTGCGGATGGCCGAGCTGGTCGAAGACCGCAGCGTGCTGGTGAGCGAAAGCGGCATCCACACGGCATGGGATGTTCAGAAGCTTGCCGATGCGGGCGTCGCCGCCGTTCTGGTGGGCGAAAGCCTCATGCGGAGCCCGGATATCAAGGCGAAGGTCCGGGAACTGTTTCCTCCAAAGAAGGGGTAACTTCCGCACCATCAAATGAACTTTCGGTCGGGGTTGCCCCGTCTTGCCGGTAGTTCGTCATTCTTACGGTTTCCTGCCATGCCCCCCGCCCACTCCGATCGCCACGCATCCCCCAGCCTGCAAGCCGTCTCCCGTCGGCTTCGGCGACTTGCCGATCGACTGCCCGAACCGGGGGATTTGGCTCGTGTGGAAGCGGCGATACGCAAATCACTTGGGGAGATAGAAGCGCCCGACGCGGGTGCCGCGCGGGCCGACGCACACGACCGAAACACCGCCCGCTAGCCGACCCCGCGACGGTTTCGCCTGATGAACCATAGGTCGAAGACCTAAGCCCCAGACAGTTTTCGTTCCACGCCAGAACCAGACGCGAGCCTGATACCCCAGGCCACCGTTGTCGACGAAAGTTCTCTTGTCGCGATTGAGAGCCCCAGACGGCCTCGACCCGACGACGAACTGCCGACAACCGCTGAGGTATCTGATGAAACTGGCAACCACGAACACCGTCGCAACCGAACGTTTCTATGCCCTGGTCTGGCCCCACCTGCAGAACGTCCTGCGAACCGCGAAGTTGATCTGCCGTGACGAAGTCGAAGCCGAAGACCTCGCCCAGGAAACGATGCTCAAGGCCTACCGCCGAATCGACTGCCTGCGGGAAGACGATCGAGTTCGCCCGTGGCTGATGGCGATCCTGCGGAACACCCACATCGACCGGACCCGCGTGCACAAGCATCACGAGTTGAGCCTGGACGAAATGGAATGGGACCCGGCCGAAGCCGACGAGCAATGCTGGACCGAACCGAAGGACTGCTGGGACGACCCCGATTCAGCGATCGACGGCTTCAGCGACAGCCACGTAATCACCGCCATCAAGAAGCTTCCCCGCGACATCCGCTGGACGCTGTTGCTGGTCGACGTCGAAGGCATGCAGGACGCCGAAGCCGCCAAGGTGCTGGATGTGCCGGTCGGCACCGTCAAGAGCCGCCTGCACCGCGGCCGCCACATGCTGCGGGCAACGCTCTACCCGCTGGCACGCGACCTGCACCTGGCGGTGTGACGCGCTTCGGTGGTGGAACCGGGCAGCAGCCGGCGATCTCGCTGCCAGCCGTCCTCACCGCGGGATCAACGCAACCTTGCGGCCTGATAAGCTGCCTGCTCCACCGGCGACTCACGCGGCAGGAAGAACTCCTCCGAATCGATCAGCCGATACGCCAGCAAGTGCCGCTGGGGAATGAACCACAGCTGCCTCTGCGGATTGGCGAGGATAAAGTAGCACTCGCTGGTCTCCGACGGGTTGTACATCCCGAGCACCTTGTAAACGAGTTCGATATCGAACTTGCCATCGCGAATCGGATGCGGGTGCGGCTGATGTGGCCCTTCGAAGGGATGAATCTCGACGTAGAGGCGATTGTTGATATCCATGAGCGGTTGTCCTGCCAGCGGTGGATCGGGCACGACACGATGGCAATGCTCATACCAGTTCATCCAGCCAATGCCTCAAGATGCATCCATATGGCCGCCCCGCACCCGTGCCGCAGGCGCACAGCTCACTCACCGCCCCAACTGAAGCCGTATTCACCCCCGCCAAAGCCCAGGCTCATCTGATCGCGCTCCGCAGCGACAAACTGTCGGCTCCTTCCCGGCAAAAGCCCTGCCGACGATGCAGTAACGTTGACACCGAGAAACCGCAGGGCGATTGCATGTTCAGGTCGTTAGCAGACGGAGCAGATAGTGCTCGTCCCAACCTGCCTTTAACCGTTTCCCGTGGATTCCGTTTTTGATGCTCCTGTCCCGCTTGAGAAGATTGAGCGTCAGCCGGCACAACCGGGAGTAGTTCTCCGCACCATAGCCTTTGCGGATCCGCCGCTCGTCCTCGCGGGAGCTCACGTCCAGTTGCCAGTGCAGCTTGTTCTCGATGGCCCAGTGGCCGCGGATCGCCGCCGCCATCGCCCTGGCGTCGGTCCCTGCGACGCTGCTGATGAAGTAATGCCGCTCGACGCTGCTCTTGCCGGCAAGCACCTCCCGCTTGCGTTCGACCGCGATCACGCCGGCCAGTCCCGGCCACTGCTGACATAGGTCGCCGAGCCAGTGCACTTCGTCCATCACCCACACTTTGCGGGTGTCCAGCCGGCCGTGGTCGGCGTCGAACTCCTCGTGGACGCCGTGGCTCACGTCCTTCATGCCGCTCAGGATCGCTTCGTCCAGCAGCTTCCTGACCTTCGCGTGCAGCGTCGGACGAGGCGAAGCCTGGTCCTCGGCTGGTTCTCCTTCACCGACAGCACGTAGTTGCCGCCGGCATCGACGATCTGTCTGGCGATCTGCGTCTGGCAGCCGGCGGCATCGATCGTCACCGTCGCGTCCTGAATGTCTAACAGGCCCAAAAGCCGCGGGATCGCCTCGATCTCATTGCTCTTGTCATCCACGGCGACCTGGCCGAAGACCATCCGGTGGGCGTCGACGAACGCGCTGACCATGTGGGTCATGTTGTTCCTGGCCCAGGCGTGTTCGAAGGACCGGCGGATGGCCTTGCCGTCGATCGCGATCAGTCGTCCGCCGGCGGACTGTGCGATCGCGCCGACCCAGGCGTTGAAACACTGCTCGAAGGCGTCGGGATGGAGCTTGGCGAAGACGCGACCGAAGGTGTCGTGAGAGGGGATGCCGTGGGGAAGATCCAGGAAGGTTCGAAGCCAGGAGAGCTTGCTCTTGCCATAGAGTTCAACGTCGACCCAGCCGTCGGCGCCGCAGATAACGGCGCAGACGGAGATGACGAGGATGTCGTGGAGTTTGTGAATCACGTTGCAGCCGCGAGGATCGGGGAGGTTGGAAAACGCGCGCAGGGTACCACTGGTCGCAGGGCCATCCATGGCGAAGCTCCGTTTCAGGAGATGAAAGTTGTTACCAGCGAAGCTTCGCGACCGGTGAAGGAGTGATAGCGAGAGAAGTTAGAAAGCGCAACCCGTACAAAACACAACCATCGACAAAAGGAGATGCGATTGCCCTCCGAGAAACCGCACGAGCGATCGCATCGACGACTTGACCCAATGCTCCGAAGCGATACCATCAGCGTTCCTGAAGGAACCGCGATCCGGGATAGACACCCCCGATCCCGGTGCTTACTTTGGGGTATAGTGTAACGGCAACACAACTGACTCTGACTCAGTTATTCTAGGTTCGAATCCTAGTACCCCAGTTAAAAGCCCACCCCTATCGGGTGGGCTTTTTTCATGGGCTTCTGACGGTATTTGCCCTGTTTTAAGGGGTTTAGGGCCACTCCGCGAGAATGTCTCGGGCGGCACCGAGCGGCACTGAGCGGCACGAACCGGCGTGAGCCGATTAGCACAGGATTAGCACGACTACTCTCCCTTACCCCGCTCTACGCCACTCCACCGACGCCTGCCATCCGATCCCCCGGAAGTGTTCCCGCAGTATCGCCTCAGCCTTTGCTTGGGCTTTCTCCCGTAACTCCAACCGCCCCGCTGCCTTCTCCAGTTGCTGCTGGGCCTCGGCGAACGCCGCGTTGACCAGGTCCGTTCGGGTCTCCTCTGACGGCATCAGCCGCCATAATCCCGTTCGGCGGATGGATGTCAGCCGGGTGCGGGCGTGATCGAGTCGGACCGATTGGACGACCGGCAGCGGCAACTGCAGCACCAGCGTCCGGGTTGCCTCGTCGCACTTAATGATCTTGGCCTTGGCCAGGTCGGTGCCGATGCGGGCGTCGCCGGCGATCAGCAGCGTGGCTCTCGCCGTGCCTGTGTTGCCGGTCAGGGTCGTCTCTTGGACGTCGGCCAAGTCGACTTTCAGGGTCGTCAGCTCGGCCAGTTCCTGCAGGTCAGCGATTGACACACCGACGTGATGGTTGGTGAAAGGCGGCGGCTGACTGCCTGACCCGGGTGGTCTGTGGGTGTACAGGCCGATGACGCCCCAGCCGGTGAGCGCCAGGGACAGGCCCAGCGCAAGAATCCATGTACATCTGCTCCACATAGCTCCTCCATGAAAAGAGGGCGTGCCCGCCGGAAGTCGGCAGGCACGCCCTTCGGTCTTCGTCGTTGCTTCGACCGATCACCCGGTCAACAGCAGCAGCACGACGAGCGTCAGCAGCAGCCAGAATGCGATCGTCTCTTTCATCTGACCTCCTTGCTTAACAAGACTTCTGAACGAGATCGGAAGACCCGGTCCGGTACAGCTGAGTTCAGTTCAATCCCGCCAGGCACAGGGCCGACCTGTACGCCGTCTGCTTGAGGCGGTGGGAGCTGCCGAACCAGATCGCATCCAGCCGCGCCTCGGCACGGGCCAGGTCGTCGCGGCCACGGAACGTGCGCTGGCTGTCCGCCCACTCCCCCACCGCGTTGAACGCCGCCCATGCCGTGCCGGCGATGGCGGGGATCGTATTGGTCGGCCCATCGAAGTTCTCGTGCAGGCGTGTCAGGAGGCGATCCCGGCTGTCGGTGGGCTGATCGCCATTGCCGTCGGCAGCGGCGAGTACTGAGGCGAAATAGTCGGCCACCTGCCAACGCGATACTGGCGTCGCCGCCAGCGTCGCCAGCTCGGATTCGAACTGCTCGAACCGGGCGGCAATGGCACGGAGGTTCCGCCGGGCTTCGGCCAGGCTCTGGGTCAAGCCGCCATGGTGCCGGATCGTCAGACCCCTGCTGCCGCTTCCGCCGACGTCGAGCGGCAGGTTGAAGGCATTCGCACACACGTCCCGCACGGTCGCGGGCATCATCTGGAGCGGGCCGTCGCCGTCGTGAGTGTTGGTCACCAGTAGAAAGGGTTTCACGGTGTCATCGGGAGCGGCCTGATACACCCGCGGCAACTGGCACAACACCCACACTCGCCGGCCGCCACGCAAGCTGCCGGCGGAATGGAACGAGACCAGCCGGTCGGCGACCAGGGCGCCCAGGAACTCGAACAACTGTCGGTTCTCGAACACGCGATACGTCTTGCCGACCACGCCCAGCAGGTCACGTGTGTCGGACCGAACGTTGGCGAGGTGGTCGGGCAGTGGAGCGGTTTTCCAGCTCTGCGGGTCAGTTGCCTGGACTGGCCACTGCTGGACCTGCCAGTCGAGACCGGCCGCCTTCAGAGCGTCGGTCGCGGTTCGGGCCCGGCTGATGTCGACACCCAGGCGTTCCCAAACAGGGGACGGCGGCGTCGGTGTGATGGTGGCGAGATCGGGGAGGTCGTTATCGAGGTCGGCGGGATCTTGTGGGTTGATCATCGTCATGGTCATGAGGAGTCCTTTCTTAAATGGGTTGATGCAGAAGACGAGACAAGGGATGGGAATGCCCCCTCTGTCATGTGTCCGAAGGTGTGAGCCAGTTCCGGTCGAGCCAACCGGTCTCGGCGGCCAGGGCGTCACTGCGGCGGGTGAACGGACCGAGCACTGGCCCGGCCACCGGTGAGAGGTCGGCCCACCAGTGCCCCTGCGCATCAGGCTCGACATGGCTGGCACGGGTGACTGCGATGTCGCCCAGGCGGTTCAGGTCGATCGCCTCGGCATAGACGCACTTGGCGGTGCCTTCGGGCAGGATGAGGAGTGTCATGCCGAACCCACTTCCCCGCCCGCGCCGTTGTTGCCACGCCCCTGCCGCAGAATCCGCCGCCGGGGCTGATCGACCAACATGCCATCCAGCACTGACTGCACTGCCGAGAGCTGGGTCGTTACCTGCTGACGCAGGGAGTTGCTGTTCCGCACGATGTGCGGGTCGACGCCCGACAAAGTCTGGCTCGCCGTCTCCACGAGCCGGTCCAGGTCCGCGTTGCTCCGAACGTTCAAATGCTTGAAGCGGTCGAAGAACTCACGCAGGTTGTTCACCGCCGAGTCGCGGAACACCTTACGTTCGCCGTCGGGCCCGGCCGTCAGACGCTCGACCAGGTGAGAGACGAGCTTGCTGAACTCACCCACGAAAGCTTCTTC
Organism: Humisphaera borealis; assembly: GCF_015169395.1. Taxonomy (GTDB): domain Bacteria; phylum Planctomycetota; class Phycisphaerae; order Tepidisphaerales; family Tepidisphaeraceae; genus Humisphaera; species Humisphaera borealis. The sequence goes on along the minus strand of NZ_CP063458.1, from coordinate 7,172,168 downwards.
GGCCAGGCGGACGGCCTCGTCGAAGCGCTCACTGATTCGCCGGCGTTCCTGTGCGTACAGCTCCGGGTTTAGGCGGGCCAGGTACTCGGGTGCATCCACGCTGGGGAAGTCGAAGTCGACGGCGAAGAGCCCCCGCAGGGTCGGCGGGTAGTCGGTCGGGTTGTACAGCCGCCCTAGCCGATCGTGTTCGAGGATCACGAAATGCTTCTCCAGCTCGACGGGCACCTGCACGATGGGTGAAAGGATCACTACGAAGGTGCGGTTCTGCTTGCCCTGCTGAACCTGATGAGCGATCGCCTGCACGACCTCTGCAGACTGGAGGAACCGGTGGAAGTTCGGCAGCACCAGGATCGCCGAGCCGTCGGCGGTCGCCAGGGCGTTGATCGACCTGATCGCCGAGATAGGGTCCGAGGTGCTGGCGGCACCAGCAGCCTGTCCGCGGGCACCCGCGACCTGCAGGCCGCGGTCGACGTCCCAGACGGCCGAGGACCACTTGCGGTCCCGGCAGAGTTGGCCGATCTCGGACAGGGCGTCTGCGTGCTCGTGACTTTGGATCCAGATACCGGTGAAAGCTGCGGCGACGTATTCGCCGAGGCGGTTAGTAAGAGACATGGGAACTCCTTTGTATGTGAGTGTGAGCGCACGAAAGACCTCAGCCGGTGCGGCTGGGGTCGGGCTTAGAGACGAAGAAGGGGTCAGAATGGCGAGCCTAAGAGGTTCGCGGGGCTCGCGATTGGTCAAACAGCAATGTGCTAATGGCCTCGCCGATCCGCCGGCGGCGGGAGCCGTGCGGTAGAACGGGTGCTCGTCGGTCACCCGCAGGGTCTGCCGGCGGCCGTCGGCGTCGGCCAGGGGTCAGGACCGGCAGATGATACGCCATCCGCTCGTAGGTGCGGACGATCCGCCGACGGACCAGCGAGGCGTCGGGGTCGTGCTCGTCGCGGGCGAGGAGCGTCTGCCCGCGGCCGTGGCCCATCTCGCCGCCACCGCGAGCGACGACCGGTCAGGTATTTGCGCTCGGTCAGCACGAACTTGGTACGACGGCGGCGTTGCGTATTGTCGTTGGCGTGCGCGAGCTGACCGTCCGGGACATCATCCAAGGGAGCCGAATACGCGTTTCAAAAAGGGGTCGACGTCACCAGCGGCGCATCGGCCGGTGTCCGGGGCGACCACGGCTTCGCCGCCGTCCGGACGGCGGGCGGCTTAGGGGCGGTCGTCGCCTGATGATAAGTCTTGGATGCGATCGAAGAATGATTTGAGGTGAAGGATGCCCATGACGTGCCCAGACCGGGCTCGTCCTGACAATGCAGCACGAAGGGCAGTCAACGAGCGGTCTGTTGAGTCACTGGTGAGCTATCAGGCAGCAGGACAGGCTCGGGCGTTCTCATCGGTCCGCGACACGTGCTCACGGCAAGTCCCGTGATCGAGATCGATCACCTGATCGCGTTCTTGTAGACCTTGCCGTCCTTCATGATGACGACGAAGTTTGTCACCGGGTCGGCAACCAGGGTGATGTCCTTGAGCGGGTTGCCTGCGACGATCAAGAGGTCGGCCATGGCACCTTCCTCGATGACGCCCAATTTGCCCGGGTAAGGCGAGCGCTTGCCGGAGAGGGCAAGTAGTTCGGCGTTGCCGCTGGTGGCCATTTTTAGAATCTCTGCGGGAGTATACCAGCGGGACATGCGTGCCAGGTCCGCGCCTTGCCGGGCGGCGGTGCCGGCGCTGAAGAGCGCGTCGGTCCCGAAAGCGACTTTTATTTTGTACTTCTTCGCCAGCGCGAACGCTTTGTCGGTCCCGGCGAACATCTCAAGCTGCTTGACGCGGTTGGGCGATCCTTCAGGAAACGCGCTCTTGATCTTCGGATCTTCAATGAACGGCTGAAGGCTCCACCACACGCCTTTCTCTGCCATGAGTTTGGCGGTTTCGTCGTCGAGGAGTTGGCCGTGGTCGATGCACTTGACGCCGGCGTCGAGTGCTTGTTTCACCGCGCGGGGCGTGTAGGCGTGTACGGTGACGTAGGTGCCCCAGTTCTCTGCGGCTTCGACTGCGGCCTTAAGTTCCTCAACGGTGTATTGCGTGACGTCGAGCGGATCAAAGTTACTGGACACACCGCCGCCGGCCATCAGCTTCAGCTGCGTCGAACCGAGTGCGAGCTGTTCGCGAGATCGCACGCGGACTTGATCGGGATTGTCGGCGATCGCGGTTGCGCCCAGTCGCTCGAAATAGGTATACGCTGTTGGTGCGGAGGGGAGTTCGTTGGGAATGCGGAAGTCGCCGTGGCCTCCTGTCTGAGAGATCATCGCTCCGCTCGGCCAGATGCGCGGGCCGACGGCGTACCCGGCGTCGATGCCGCGCTTCAGCCCGAAAACCGGCCCGCCCAGATCGCGTGCGCTGGTGAAGCCGCGCATCAGCATCGACTCGGCGGCCCTGGTCGCCACGACATTGATGAAGCCGATGTCGCTGGTCGTCGCCACCAAAGGCGGAAGCGTCGCGAACATCAGGTGCGTATGTGCATCAATCAAACCGGGCATGAGCGTCCGCCCGCCCGCGTCGATGACGACGGCATCCTTCGCGTTGGCTCCCACGATCGGATCAGCCGCGATCTTGGAGATCGTGCTCCCGATGATTAGCACGTTCATCGGCTCAGTGAGCGTGTCGCCACGGCCGTCGAAGATGCGGGCGTTGGTGATGAGCGTTCTCGGCGGCGGCTGGATCAGTTCCTGACCGAACACCGGCCCCGCTTGCAAGCACAGCAGGGCGACGGTCAAAACATGAGACGTGATCATGCGCATCATTGGACCTTAAGTTGGTGCTCCCAGCGAAGCATATCTCGCCTCGCCGGTAGTGACCACCTGAGTCATGATCTGCTTCAAGGTGGCTCCAAGTGCGTGACGCTGGGGCGATAACGGAATGCTGATCCTCGCGGCTCCGGCCCACTGCATTGGCGGGTCAGGCGACTTCACGGTTGCGCCAATGCTTCTCTCACGGCTTTGACACGAGCATCCCCTTCACCCCGCGTGGGACAAAGCCAGCCGCCTTCGTCGTGCTCGTTCCAACCGTAAACGATGACCGTCTGTGCGTCAGCATGAGCGGCGTGGTCGCGCGTCCAATCGACGGCTTTCCTGATATGACTGCCAATCTCCGCAGGCTTCGGCTGTTCGTAGAACCTCTCCAGATCAGCACCCCATCCTTCGTTGTGTTCCCAGAAGACCGGATTCTCGACTCGTGGCCGGCGATCCCAACCGGTCATTGCCAGCGGGACGACTTTGGCCCCGCTCGCCGCGCTGCGCTTCCAGAAGTCTTCGACGTATGCCGTCAACTCCCTGAACGGCGCATCCTTGCCGCCCGCCTGAACCGCATAGGCGCTGATGGCGTCGCAACCGCTGGCGTCAGCAAATCCCTTGGCCTTGTCGGGCCAGGGCACCATCGCGACACAATAGGGTGTCGGCAGGTTTCGAACCTCGGCGGCCGCGCGGAGCGCCTTGACCGCGTTGCGAAAGCCGCCAGCTTTTGCCCAGGGCTTCTCGTTCGCCTCCGGATCGAGGTTCAAGATGTAGAACAGCGGCCGCCCGTTCATGACGCATTGGTAGCTCGGCCGCGCCATGAGGTCTGCAATTCGTGCCGCTCTTGCCTCAACGTTGTCCGGCGTCCAGTCATTCGCGCCGACAATCATGCAAAAACGCACCTTGTCGCGATTTGGATTCGCCAGATAGCGCGTTAGCGCGCGGCTCATCGGACTTTCGGCGTCGAAGGTGCAGAAGGCCCAGTAGTCCAGCCCCGCCTCGTGCGCATAGGCAATTTCGCGGGTCATGACCGCATCACTGTCTCCAGCGATCGTCACGGCCCCTTCTGAAGAAACCTCGGCAAAGAATGGAAGTCGCGATTGCCAACGCTTCGGTGACAGCGTCTTCTGCACCGCGCGCCCGATCTGGCTTGCGTCACCGTGCCACGCATCCCAACGAATGGCACCCAAGGCAACGCCTCGCGCGGCCGCGGCGGGAGGCGACTTCGCTTCCTGTTGGGCAAAGCATGGCGACGCGGTGACAAGTACTGCAGTAACAAGAAGGGATTGCAATCGGAGATTCATTGAGAGCTCGAGTCCGTACACCGAAGACGAAGATCGGCGAGCCGCGTTGGAATCACACGGACCGTTCCGCCCGGCGGGTCCGTTGTAGTGTGGTTATCCGCCCGCCAGCTTCACCCAACGAAGTCACTTCGCCCCGGCGGCGAACCCGGGCGCCGGCGGGCCGGACCACGCGCCGTGCGGCACGACCCGCTCGCAGAGGAACGCGGCCCCCTCCCGCCCCGGGACCCTCACGACCCACCCGTACACGTCGGCCGTCACGCCCGGCGTCAGCACGTGCGACCCGATGTTGGAGCCGGCCCGGGCGTACGTCTCCGGGAGCCGCCCGCCGGCGGCGTCCAGAAAGGTCGCGTCCAGCCACATCCCCATCGACCGATCTTTGGCGGGGGTGGGGATCAGGGCCCCGGACTCGTCGACGTGCTGGGCGTCCACCGGCGTCCCCCCGACCCGGGGCGCCTTGGTGACGAACGTCACGTCGAGCAGCCGGACGCGCTTCCCCGCGTACCGGTCGGGGGCGGCCGCCAGGTCGGCGGCGGTGACGTCGGCCGACGTCGCCGCCCACTCCGCCCGGGCCTGCCGGATCGCCGACAGGTCGTTGCTGAGCACGAGCATCTCCCGCGCCGCCTCGGCCGCCGCCCGCTGTTCGCCCCGCACCCGCGAGAGGGCCTCCGCCTCGGCGCGGAGGTCGTCGTGGGTGCGGGGGGGCGGCGGCGCCGGGTCCCCGTACAGCAGGCGGTTCCGCCGGGCGTCGAGTCGTTGCAGTTCGGCCAGGTTCGCCTCGGGCGGCTGCGACTTCCCCCCGACCGATACCCCCAGCGCCTCCATCCGGACATGGATGGCACCCAGTTCTCGCTCCTCGTCGTCGGTGAGGATGCGCCGGGTCCGCTGCCCGGGCCTCGGCTGCGCCCGGCCGAGCTCCGCCAGCCGCGCCTCGGCCGCGGCCTTGGCCTTCTGCAGCTCGGCGTATCGAGGCCAGTCCTCGACCCGCGCGGGCAACACGCGACGCGCCGCCGTGGCCGTGGCCGGGCCCGTGGTGGGTGGCGCGGCCGGGGCGGAGATCGTCGCCACGGTCAGGACGAGGGACGTCGCCAGAAGCGTTCGAGGGGACATGACAGCCTCCGATGTAAACAACGCGGAGCACCAGTCCGCAGGGTGTGCTTCAGCACGCGCTGCCGAGCATATGACCCGACCGCGGCCACGACAAGCCATCGGCGTGTGCTGAAGCACGCCCTACGAACTCGGCGTAGATCGTCGCCGCTGGCTCCTTTGCAAGCTTCAGCCGATTCGTTACCTCCTCGACTGTTCCGACTGCTACCGGGCGGAACAACCAACCTCCCGGAAGGGAGTTGCACCCGCTGGAGAACGACACCTTTGCACGGCGCACGGATAAGTACATCTAGCAGGACGCTGAAAAACCCTTGACGGCGGCCGGAGGCCGCGCTGAACTATCGGCCATACTCGACATGGAGGTCGCTCATGCGTGGCAAGACGGATCGGCAGGCAGTTCTGTTCGTGGCGTCGATTGACCTGGAGGCCCGTGTCCGCCCGGATCACCCGCTGCGGGCCATCAAGCGGATGGCGGATCAGGATCTGGCGAAGATGAGCCGCCGGTTCGACACCGCCTATGCCCAGGAAGGCCGGCCCAGTGTGCCGCCGGAGCGATTGATCAAGGCGATGCTGCTGCAGTCGCTCTACTCGATCCGCTCTGAGGCACAGCTCGTCGAGCGGATCGACCACGATCTGCTGTTCCGCTGGTTCCTGGATCTGCGGATCGACGAGCTGGTGTTCGACGCCACTGTTTTCAGCCACAACCGGGTCCGGCTGGAGAAGCACGGTTTGATCGACGCGTTCTTCAACAGTACGGTGCGTCGGGCGATCGCGATCGGGCTGGTCAGCTCCGACCACTTCTCCGTCGACGGCTCGCTGATCGAGGCATACGCATCAATCAAGAGCTTCAAGTCCAAGGACCGAGACGATTCCGGGGACTCCAACGGCTTCAAGGGCCGCAACGCGGAAGTCGACTTCCACGGACAGAAGCGGTCGAACGATACGCACGAATCAACGACTGATCCTGACGCGAAGCTGATCCGCAAGAGCGACGGTCAGCCGGCGCGGCTTGCCCACGCGCTGCACGCGATCGTGGAGAACCGGCACGGTCTGGTGCTGGCGGTCGAGGTCAACTCGCCGCTGGACAACAGCGAGCCGAAGACCGCGGTGTCGTTGTTGGACCGCGTGAAGGAGCGATTCAAGATCACGCCTAAGACGCTGGGCGCAGACAAAGGATACGACCAAGGGCCGTTTCTGCTCGACCTGGAGAAACGAAAGATCACGCCGCACGTGGCGACCAAGGACGGACCGATCGGCGGGGAGCCGGGAACCCGCTACAGCAAGGTGAACACCGAGACGATCGCGGCCCGCAAGCGGATGCGAAAGCGAGAGAGTGGCGTTGGGTACTCGATCAGCCAACGGTGCCGCAAGAAGATTGAGGAGTGCTTCGGCTGGGTGAAGACGATCGGCGGCCTGGCGCGGACGCGTCTGATCGGCCACCGCAAGACCGGCCAGCAGGCGCACATTGCCGCGGCGGCGTTCAACCTGATCCGGTTGCGCTCACTGTCGGGCGTAGCATGAACCACAGGGCCATCGATGCGCGCCGTCCGGCGCCGCGACGGGCTCGCCGAAGCGAAAATCCGTCCTGTTTCAAGCCATACTTGCAATAACTGTTGGTCAACGGCCAAAGCGAGGGCCAGAAATCAGGCGATTCAAGGGTTTTTCAGCGTCCTGCTAGTCCGACCGGCCGTATCCCCTTTGTTTTCCCATCCCCTTTGTTTTCCCCTGACGTCCGGCCTTCACTCCACGACCCAACTGATCATGGTGGGCACAAACCAGACCGTGTCGCCGTTGGCGTACGGTTGCAGAATCAGCTTCATCGTGGGTTTGTATTTGCGCTCAGCGAACTCCTCGACCAGCACCGTCTTGGTCGAGCCATCCGGCAGCGTCGCGACGGCGCCGATCTCGTAGTTGGCCGCGGGCAGGTCGTTCAGCGCGTCCATCATGAACATCGGGGTCGCGGTCCACTTGCGTTCGACGGTCAGCGGTTTGGCCTCCGAGCCATCCATCAACTTCGACGTCGGCTTGAGCGTCCACGTTACCTTGCTGCCATCGGGCAGCGGCTTGACCGTCTGCCGCGTGTCGGCCCGGTATCCCTGAAAGTTCACGGGGATCGTGATCCCGTACCAGTGCGTCGCGTTGTTGACGTCGGGGTTCGTCGCCCTCGGCTTGGGCCCGGTCAGCCGCCAGAGAAAGTGCTGCGCGATGCCCGGCGCGCCGTCGCGCGTCCCGGCAAACGGGTCGGCCGGGTCGAGTTCGATGAGGTAGTTCTTGCCTTCGAACGGGACGGTGATCGTGCCGAACGGCGGATAGAACAGGCCCTGCGGGAGCTTGAGTTTGAACGTGCCGTCGGCCGCGACGGGCGGCCTGAAGTTGTTGTTCTCGCCGACCGCGGTGACGCCGTTAATGTTGACCTGGTACTTGACGCCGGCCAACGTGATCGGCGACCCGTCCGCGCGCGTGACGCGGCCGGTGAAGTGCCCGGGCTGCGCCGCGGCAGCGGGTTCGGCCGCGGGAGGGACGGCGGGTGCGACGGCGGGTGCGGCCGCGTCGTCGCAGCCGGACGAGACCGCAAGGGTCGCGCCAAGCAACCAGACCAGACGATGGGAAATTCGACCAGTCATAGGACGTTCTCCGAGCGGCATAACGGATCAGCGTTCAATGGCCAGCACCGCGCCGACCGGCTTTCAGTTTACCAAAACTCTTGACGCGGGTCCGGTCCATTGCAGAGAACCCATGCAATCCCGCCGCCGATCTGTGACGATCAGCGACACCTCTCACCACAAGAGTTCCTTACCACAGGAGGATTGCATGAGTCTCTCAAAGATCATCGCGCTGGATCTGGGGAAGTTCAAGACCGTCTGCTGCGTGATGGACGCTGCCACGCGTGAGTCGGCGTTCGAGACGGTCCAGACCTCTCCAGTCTCGCTGCACGAGTTGATCGTCAAACAGCTGCCGCCGTCACCTGCCGACGCGCTCGTGGTCTTCGAGACCTGCGACCTGGCAGGCTGGGTGCACGATCTGTGCCAGGGGCTGGGCGTCAAAGTGATCGTCACCCACGCCAACGGCGAAGCCTGGCAGTGGCGACGCGTCAAACGCAAGACCGATCGCGATGACGCCCTGAAGCTCGCGAAGCTGGCGTTGCTCGATCAGCTCGGCCCCGTGCACATGCCGTCGCCCGATCAGCGGCAGCGGCGACGGCTGGTCCTGCACCGCCGATCGGTCGTCACCCGGCGGACGCAGAGCCGCAACGCGATCCGGGCGATCTTCAACCAGCAAGGTCTATCGCTGGCCAAGGGGGGCAAGCAGTGGACGATTGCCGGGCTCACGCAACTGCGCGAACACGCCCGGCCGCTTGCCGACTGCGACCTGGCGGATCTCTGGCGGGGGCAGCTGGAGGTCGAGCTGTCGCTGATGCAGGCCGCCGACGCTCAGCTCAAAGTCCTCGACGCCAAGCTCGACGAACTGGGGAAGGACGATGCGCGGATCCAGTTGCTGCAGACAGTGAAGGGCGTCGGGCCGCGAGTCGCCGAGGTGGTCGTGCTGCACCTGGACGACCCGCACCGGTTCAAGTCGGCGGACCACGTCGCCGGCTACGCGGGGCTCGTTCCCAAACAGATCGAAAGCGGTCAAATGAGCCGCTTCGGACATATCACCGGCCGCGGTCCGGCGCTCTTGCGGAGCATGCTGGTGGAGGCGGCGTGGGTGGTCTGGCGGCACAACGCCTGGGCACAGGCGTGGGTGGCGAAGATCTCGCGCGGCAGCCGGGCGAGGCGGAAGATCGCGATGGTGGCGCTGGCGCGGAAGCTGCTGACGATGCTCTGGTCGATGATGAAGCACAACCGGCCATTCCAGACGCCGATAAGCGGCCCGCCGATGGCGGCGCTACCACTGCCACTGACGCTGGCACTGGCCTGACGCCGATTAGAAAAACACTGACGAGTTCGATGATCGGGCACGACGACAGCAATGAGAGAAGACCCAACAAGAGATGAACGCCACGAAATGTTGAAGGTTCCGCCGAAGCTTTGCCAGAAGCGCACCCTCGTGCGAACGAGCCTGCAGACCGCGACTAACCAGGTGCACGGGTTGTCGACCGTGCGATCCAGCGAATGCGGCGCAGGCCTCGTCTGGGTGAATGCGGCTCCGGACCCCGAGGTTCGGATGACCAGCGAATAGTCGTGTGAAGCGCACGCGGACGGCGGCGAACACGGAACCGGAGACGCAGCAGTGAATGAGAAGGCCGCCGCTGCGCGGCGTCAGGACCGCGCGCTCAAAATTTACTGTTGACCGAGAGCGGGATTCATAGTTGCGTGGTTATCCGCCGGCCGATTCGCCGTCTACGGACCACACTTCCGTGCCGACGGGAACGTCTTCTTTGCGGAGGCCCTTCAGGAGGACGGGGACATCCGGCTTCGTCGTGCACGTAAACATGTCCAACCCGCCGATGGCGGTTTCGACCTCCGTACCGTCGGGCCGTTTCAACCGCAGCCCGTCGCCAATCCTGAATCGTTCACCGCCGACGGGAACGATCCCGGGAACAAGAACCACGCCGCGAGCGCGGATCAGGAAGGTGTCTTCGACCTTGAATAGCAGTCGAGGCATAGAGGCGGATAACCTTTGTTTATCCTAACCGCCCGGACACCCCGCGCGGATGGTCCTCTGGACAATAGCCACGGGCGCTAGCGCCATCAATGAATTCGCAAGAGACAGCAAGAATTATGGTGTTCAGTCCGAACAAAACTGTAACACATGCTGCGTGAAACTCCTGCCGACCCGCGGCTCGCACGATGTTTGGTTCGTCCGCTATCCGCCCGGTCGCTGACCGGTTCAGCCGACGGTACCCGAGAACCGCCGCAGAAGTTCGAAGATGCGGCCCCTCAGGATCGTCTTGTCTTCCGTCGAGCCCGGGAAGGAGTCGGCCAGGTCGAGCAGGCCCTGTTTGACTTCGTGGATCGCGGCCAGGCGATCGCGGGTGCACTGCTCGACGGAGTGGAACTTGCCCTGCTGGACCTGCAGGCCGAAGTCGAGCACCTCGCGGCGCTTCATCTTCAACGCGACGTCGGCCTTCTTGCTGATCGAGAGGGATTCCATCCCCCGTTCCAAGCCGCGCTCGGCGGTGACCGGTGCCGGGCCGGCGTGGCCGGTGGAATCGCCGGCGGCTTCGGCACGGGCGTCGACTCTGAGCTCGGCCGTCGCGGGACGTTCGACCAGCTCGGCGGCGGCCCATTGCTGGATCCGGGCGACGTCCGCGGCCTTCCAGGGGCCGGGGCCGAATCGCCAGTCGTCGCGTTTGAGCCAGCCATTGACGGCGGCGTGGGAGCGGCCGACGAGTTTGGCCAGGTCGCGGTTGCTGGTGGCGACGATGGGGTTCTTGGGACGGGCCACGGTCTGCTAGATCGGGTACTCACCTCATGGAGGGTTGAATCGGTGTACTTGGAGCCGGGGAATCCAGCGATTCATCCTGAAGCTTGACTGCTTCGGGCAGGCGATTGAGCCACCGCGCTCTCGATCAACCCGTGGTCCGCAGCGCGCTGGCGATGGCGTTGACGGTGAGCAGGAGTTCGGGGAGCAGATCCTCCTGTCCACTCCGCCATTCCCGCAGCAGCCACACTTGCCGGGCGTGAAGCGCCTTTAGCGGTTCCTGGCGCCACTGCTGGCTGTGCAGAAGGCGCGGACGTCGTAAGGTGGGTGATGATCCGAACACCTCGTCCATCATTCGGCGAGAAAGTGCCAGTTCGCCAGTGATGGCGGCCATCATGCGATTGCGAATGGCCGGATCCTGAACCAGACCGGCGTAGTTGGTCATGTGCGATTCATCGGCCGCCAGCAGCATGGCTTCGACGTTCGTCAGCACGTAATGCGGGAATGCCCGCAGCTTGGCGCAGCGCTTAAGCGACTCGAAAGCCGTCGAATCATACTGCTGAAGCTTGTGCAGCGCCGAGCCGACGCCGAACCATCCCGGAAGGAAGAATCTCGCCTAGCTCCAACTGAACACCCAGGGAATAGCGCGCAGATCATCGAGCGTGGCCATGCCGCTGCGGCGAGGCGGTCGCGAGCCGATACCGCTCTTCTCCAGCACATCCACCGGCGTGGCCTGCCGGAAGAATTGGAAAAACCCGTCGGTTTCGACCAGCTCGCGATAGGCCGTCCGGCTGGATTCGGCCAGGTGTTTCATGATCGGCGCGTAGGGTTCGCTATCGGCATCGGTGCTGCCGCCGGAACGGTGCAGCAGAGATGTCGCCGTCACACCGGCAGTGAGCGTTTTCAAGTGATAGGTCGCGGTGATTCGGTTGGCGTATTTCTGGCTGATGGTTTCGCCTTGTTCGGTCAGGCGGAACTTGCCGGTAAGCGTGCCGGACGGGAGAGCGGCGAGAAAGCGATCGGTCGGCCCGGCGCCGCGGCTGATAGTGCCGCCGCGACCATGGAAGAACCGGATATCCACCCCGCGTTCTCGCCCGACCGCAGCCAGCCACTCCTGCGACTGATGAAGCGCCCACTGGCTGGCGAGGATGCCGCCATCTTTATTGCTGTCGGAATAGCCGATCATCACCTGCTGGTCGGGCCGGCGCTGGCGATCGATTGGCAGACTTCGGCGGGTGACCGGGTGATCGAGAAAGCGAGCGAGGATGTCGGGGCTGTGATGAAGATCGTCCAGAGTTTCAAACAGCGGCACCACGGGCAATCGGCACACGAGCCCGTCGGCCGAGAACTCCGCCAGCCCCGCCTCGCGCGCCAGCAGATACACCGCCAGCAGATCTGATACCGATCGCGTCATGCTGACAATCAGACTGCCCAGGCCCGCGGCACTGTATCTGTCGGCATGCTCGGCAAGGACGCGATGGGCACCGATCACTCTCTCGGCATCCGCGCCAAGCTTCGCGCCGGCCAGCGTGAAGGGCCGGGCCGTCACCAATTCTCGATCCAGAAACGCCAGCCGCGTCGCCTCGTCCCAGCTTGCGTAATCCCAGTCCGATGCGCCGCTGGCCTGAAGCAGTTGCGAGATGGCCAGTTCATGCACCCGGCTATTCTGCCTAACGTCGATCCGAGCCAGGTGAAAACCGAACACATTGAGCGTCCGCAGAATCGGATCCAGACTGCCAACGGCAATTCTGGCCGCGCCGATCTGTTCCAGTGTGGTCTTGAGCAGTTCCAACTCGGCACGCAGCTCGGCCGGCTTGGCGAAGGGTGTGACGGCCGGCGCGACGCCAGTCGGCGCGGCACTGATCGGCAGACGCAACCGAAGCAACTCGACGCAGAGCCGCCAGGGTTCTTCGCCATGCCGTCGGCGCAGCTCGACACCTGTTGCTCCAGCATATGCCAGTAGGCGTTCGACGGCGGCTGTCAGTTCCGGTGGCGGGTTCTGCGCGTGGGCCGAAAGCGGAAGCTGCCGGGCGACCTCGGCCAGTTGCCGGTTGAGTACGACAAACGCCGCCTGCCGCAGTCGCGCCAGTGCATCGCGCGTCACTTCCGGCGTTACAAACGGATGCCCGTCGCGGTCGCCGCCCACCCACGTGCCGAAGAGAATCGCCGGCAGCTGGTCGGGGGATTCGATGAGCATTGGGTTCCAGCCGGCATCCTCCCAAGCCGCGCGGAGCCGCCTGTCGTGATCCTGTACCGCACCGGGGAAGACCTCTCTCAGAAAATAGAGCACGTTCTCCAGCTCATCGACAACCTGCGGGCGATTGAGCAGGATTTCGCCCGTCCGCCAGAGGCGTTCAAGCGTCAGCGACACATCTTCCAGGATCGCTTTGCGTTCGCTGGGGCTCCAGATCGGATTCTCGAGCCGAACGAGATTGAGATAGATCTCTCGGTGCAGTTCGAGCACGGTGGGCCGCTTGGCTTCCGTGGGATGGGCTGTCAGGACGGGTTCCACCTGCACCGAAGCAAGAAACCCCGCGACATCCGCCGCCGACAGGCCCTTATCGATCAGCTTGCGAAGCTGTGCCCCCCACAGGCCCTGTTCCGCGCCCAGCCCCGCGGCGGTCTCACGTGATCGCCGTGCTTGCGCAGAGACGTTCTCCTCCACCATGTTCAACAGTTGAAACGCGATGGCGAGCACCTGGCTCAGGCGCGGCGGCCACTGGTGCGGCTCGGGCGGAACCCACGGACCGGGTGCCCACGGCACCGCCGCGGCAAGATCGGTATGACCCTGGCCAACCAGAACGTCGCGAAGAGACGCTACCAACTGCTGAAGATCCCGCTCGACCTTAGCAAAAGCCCCATACAGCGTGTGCAGTTCTGACATGGGCAGACGCTATATAACGCCGCCAGTGGCGAAGCAAGAGTGCGGCGAGAGGACCGGAGCTGCATTAGCGGATCGGCACCCGTGAGCACTTGCCGCGCAGCCGTGGCGGTCGGCGGTGGGCCCGGGTTGCCCGCAAGTTCGATGCAGCGATGGCTGGCGACTGGTGCGATCGGCTCGGGTCCGCGATGGAGCAGCCCTACCTGCGACCCAATCCCCGGTCGGGGCCGCCGGGACCGTCGGCATGGGTGCGGCCGCGGCTTGGCTACTCGCATGAGCGGGCCGGATCACTGGTTTCTGTAAGAAATCTTGCCCTGACAACCCGATCGCCGCTGCGTCGGTATCAATACTGCGTCCCGTCCACATCCCGCTCGACCCGGAGAAACCGATGCGCCTCATGCTCCCCGTCCTTCTCACCTCGCTCATGATTTGCTCCGCCGCCACCATGGCGAAAGATGAGGCGGATGCCGCCAAACCACTCTTCAACGGGAAGGATTTCGCCGGCTGGCACTCGGTGGCGAAGAAAGGCGATCCGGAAAAAGGTGAAGGCCAGACCGAGCTGGTCAAAGCCCGGTTCAAAGTGGTCGACGGCGTCATCGTGGTCGACGGGAAGACCAAAGGCGATGTCGTTCTGACGACCAATGACGAGCTGACCGGCGATCTGACCATCCGGTTTGACTATCTCGCTGGCCCGACCTGCAACAACGACCTCTACTTCCGCGGCACCAAGTTCGACATCAAGGCAAAGGATATCGCCAACCTCAAGGCTGGCGAATGGAATCACTTCGAGATGGTGGCCAAGGGGAAGGACGTCGAGTTTCGAAACAACGGGGAGCTGATCAAGACGCTCAAGGCCAAGGCGAACGCCGGCACGTTCGGTCTTCGGGCCGAGGCGGGCGCGATTCAGTACAAGAATCTGACCGTCACCTCGGCGAAGTGACAGCGTGACTGCCAAGACTCCGGCTCTACGCCTTGCGGTCCCATCGATCCCGGTCGTCGGCCTTAAATGCGTGCGGCTTTGGTGCCGTCGGGGCGCACATCTTAGACGTCCGCTTCCGGCCCAGCCCGCGCGCGATTCCGCCGCCGCCATGACGCCCGAGGCTAGGAACGGGGGCGATTCGGCTGCGCGGAGAGCCGGCCGGAGCGGTCGGCTCTGCTATGCTTGCCGACGGCCCGCATCGCCGCCGCCTACCTCGATACCAACAGTTGCGGGCCGTTGACGCCGGACTTACGGCGGCACGGCGAGTGCAACACAGGCCGCTTACGTTTCAACCGTGTTGCGATCGGGGAGCTTACCCCGTCACACACCCGGGGCGGGGGGTTTTCACGCGCGAGAGGCCTGTCGCGCAAGCTCGCGTCGGGTCGCCGCTTGGGACAAGGGGATGCGATCCGATGTCGCTGGCCCTCTCCGCCCGCCCGTTAACCGGCCAGAGGGCGCGAAACTCTCGCGCTCTCTGCCGACCCTCGCGGGTCGAGTTGGCGGCCGCCGAACCGTGACGGTTTCCGGTCTGAGTCTGACTTGGCCAACCCACCCGCCGTCGTTCCGCCGTCGTCGGTGTACCGTCCGGTTTGAGGGAAAAAGCGAAAGCGACTGGAGCACCATCATGGCGTTCGGTGCGGTTCTGACGGATCATAGCGGTCGTTTCGACGTCGAACGCCCCTTGATCTGATTGTTGGCAAATGCGCCGCCGTCCCTCGTTCGGATGCCCGCGTCGAGTCTGAAATGATTCCATTCCCACTGATTCCTCGCAAACTGACACCAGTGATCGCGATAGTGCTGCTGGCCCTGTCGACTGCTGGGTGCATCGGCCCCGTGCCGGACGTTGCCGTTGGGTCCAGAGCGGGAGCTGCCTTGGGACCGGACGGCACGGGGGTGTCAGTGGCACTGGCGACCGAGGGCTTTCCGGACGACCAGACCTGGTCGGACGATCCGGCGGTCCTGCCTCTGACAACGGCCCTGCGCCACGTCCTGGAAACTGATCCGAAACTGCAACAGTCGCTCGCCCGCGTCCGCATCGCTGAGGCCGAGGCGCTGCAGGCCCGTCTGCTCCCCAATCCCGTGCTGACGGTCGTAGTACGGTTCCGCGAAGGCGGCGGATCGCCGATCATTGCGCCGTCCATTGCGGCCGACCTCATCGCGATTCTGCGCAAGCCACGCCAGGCGATGGCGGCGGACCATGCGCTGCAGTCGGCGGCGGCGGACGCGCTGGCGACAGCAATCGATCTGATTGCTGAGACGCGCAAGGCGTATGTCGATGTGCAAGCGCAGGATGCCCTGCTGGAAGCATTGCGTGAGCGGTCATCGGTCGTGCGCCGGATGGTCGCCGTTGCCAAGGCACGCCTGGAGGCCGGCGATGCCACGCGGCTCGATCTACTGACGCTTCAGGGTCAACAACTGACCGTCGAGCAGGAGATCGCCGATGCCGCCCTCGAACGGCAGAGCAAACGCCTGATCCTGCTGCGGCTGCTCGGCCATCCTTCCGGCGACCTCGAGTATGCCCTGGACCCCCTGCCGGATGCTCCGCCCGAAACGGCCGTGAAGGCATCAGAAGCGCAGTGGATGTCGGCCGCGATGAACCATCGTCCGGAGATTGAAGCAATCGGCTGGAACCTGGCCGCCCTCGGTGACCAGGAGGCGTTGGCGGCATTCTTCCCCTGGGACAAGCTCGATGCAGGGATCGAGGCCGAGCGCGACAGTGCCTGGTCGGTCGGGCCCTCCGTTGCTCTGCCTCTGCCCCTGTTCGATACCGGCGACGCGGCCAAGCAATCCGCATTCGCCAAGCGAGTCGAGGCGCGGCATAAGCTGACGGCGATTCGTCGGCAGGTCCTCACGGAAGTAAGGATCAGCTATCGTACGTTCATTGCCGCCGGCGCCTCGCTGACCCGGGTGCGAGAGCAGTTGCTCCCTGTCCAGGTTCAGCGTCGCGATCAGATTGAGGCAGCTTACAAGGCAGGTGAGGTCGATCTGGCGTCTCTGCTGTTGGCGGATAACGACGTGAATGACGCCCGTGAGAAGCTGATCGAACTGCGGCACCGGGTCTCAACCGCGCTGACGGAATTGGAACGCTCGGTGGGCGGCAGCGGCGTAGCGCAGAACGTCGCGAAATCCCCCGCCGACTTCCCCTCCACTGGGCCCGCGATCCACGACCGCTCGTGACGAACCTGCCATTCAAGGACGTCCTCGACGACATTGGAATCAAGCCCCGATTGACACAGGAAAACGTATGGCCAGACATCTTTTTACTCGTGCAATCCACTGGGGGATGCTTGCGATTGCATTGGCAACGGCGGGGAATGGTTGTGATCGGCACGCGAGCATTCCGGCAACCGAACCTGCCGCGGCCCCTTCGAAAGACGAGCCTGTCGTGGTCCATTTGACGCCGGAAGCGATCCTGCAGCACAAGGTCGTCGTCGAACCGGCGACCTTGCGAGCGATCGGCGAGTCGATTCGCCTTCCCGGGCGTGTCGTCCTGAATGATGACACGACCGCCCAGGTGACTTCACCGGCGGCCGGTAAGGTGGTCGAGCTGACCAAGGGCGTGGGTGACATCGTATCGCGCGGGGACCGATTGGCGGAGATCGACAGCGCCGACTACGCCTCCGGCCAGGCCGACTACATCGAGAAGCGAACCGCCTTTATGAGCGCCGAATCGGGCCTTGACCTCGCAACCAAGGCTGCGGAGCGGGCCAGCAAACTGTTCTCCAACGGCCAGGGCATCGCTGAAGGAGAACTGCAGAAGCGTCAGGCGGAGCTGGCGGCGGCGGGCGGATTGGTTCGATCTGCCCGGGCATCGCTCACGGCTGCACGGGCGAAACTGGCGGCGCTGGGATTCGAGGAAGCAGCCATCGCTGCGTTGGAACAGTCTGCCGTTATCCAGAACAGGCTTGTGCTTCGCGCCCCGGCCGACGGGTGCGTGATCGAGCGAGCGGCGGTGCGTGGGCAGATGGTCGGCCCGGACCGTGACGTGATTTTCCTGGTGTCGGAAGTGACCAAGCCCTGGGTGCTGGCCGATCTTCCGCAAGACAAGCTGGCCATGATCGCGAAGGGCACGGACGCACGCATCGAATCCACTGAAGACGGCGCATTACTGGCCCGCGGCGAGGTCGATCGAGTCTCGCCGACGTTCGATGTCGCATCACGATCCGCCGTCGTCCGAATACTGCTCACACGGAACACTTCCGAAGTGGCGTCCCCCGATCACGAAAGTAAGACCGCGCCGCCCGCTACCAGACCATCCGGTGGTCCAACTTCACCTGCATCCGGGCCCGCCACGGACAAAGACGGCACTCTGCCCGCTGAAAGCGCATCCAACCCACCGCCGCTGCGGCCGGGGATGTTTGTCACCATCGTACTGGATGTCAGAAGCAATTCGCACGAGAAGCACGAGAGCGTACTGGCCGTCCCGGAATCGGCCGTGCAGACGATCGACGACAAAACGGTTGTCTTCATCGGCGAGGATAAGCCAGGGGCTTATACGCTCCGGGAAGTACACCTCGGCCAGATCGCCGGCGGCTTCTACCCGGTCATCAAGGGCCTGAAGAAAGGCGAGCGCATCGTCGTGTCCGGCACATTCGTACTGAAGGCGGACCTGGCCAAGGAAGACGGCGGCGACTAGCCCCTATTCGACCCAACCTGCAAGCGAACGCGACTCGCCCAACCCACCTATCGCCGCCCCGGATCGCTCTCACAGGCCTACTCATGCTCGAATACGTGCTTTCATTTTCAATCCGCCACCGCTGGCTGGTCGTCCTCATCACGGTGGCGGCGGCCGCGATAGGCGTCGGATCGCTCCAGCGGCTTCCGATCGACGCCGTCCCCGATGCGACTGGCGTGCAAGTGGTCGTGACGACCGCATTGTCCGGTCTCGATCCTGAGGAAACCGAAAAGCAGATCACCTTTCCGATCGAATCCGCACTGGCTGGTACGCCCGGACTGACTCGCACACGATCTCTCTCGCGCAACGGTTTCTCCCAGGTGACGGCCGATTTCGAAGAAGGCACGGACATCTATTTCGCCCGCCAGCAGGTGAGCGAACGACTGGTCGAGGCG
This sequence comes from Humisphaera borealis, assembly GCF_015169395.1. Lineage (GTDB taxonomy): Bacteria > Planctomycetota > Phycisphaerae > Tepidisphaerales > Tepidisphaeraceae > Humisphaera > Humisphaera borealis. The sequence continues at coordinate 7,153,682 of NZ_CP063458.1, read as the reverse complement.
AAGGAGATGCTGCCGCCGGGCACGGAACCGCGACTCGGCTCGGTTTCGACGGGACTGAGCAACGTCTATTTGTGGGCACTGGAACTGGAACCGCCCGGCGGCCACGCGGACGGCGAACCTGCAACCGCAGCGGTGTCCGATACAAAACCAATCTCGCCTCCCAGCGCCGGCGATCCTGCCGAGCAGAACCCCGGCTGGCAGTCCGACGGCTCATACCTGACCCCCGACGGTGAATCGCTTCGCACCGAAAGCGATCGACTGACCTACCTTCGAACCGTGCAGGATTGGATCGTCAAGCCGCAGATCAAGCAGGTCAAAAACGTCGCCGACGTTGACGTGCTGGGCGGCTTTGTGAAGCAATATGTCGTCGAGCCCCGGCCGGCGAAACTCGTCCAGTACGGGATAACGATCGCCGATCTGCTTTCGGCGCTGGACCGCAACAACCGCTCCGCTGGCGGCTCGTACATCGAACGCCGGGGCGAAGCCGCACTGGTGCGAATCAACGCGAGAGCCAGGGATGTCGACGAAATCGCCTCGATCCCGCTGCGTTCAACCAACGGCACGCCTCTGCTTGTAATGGATGTGGCCGAGGTCCGAATCGGCCACGACGTTCGCTCGGGGGCCGCCAGTTTGAACGGGCACGAGGTGGTAAGCGGCATCGCGATGATGCTGACTGGCGCAAACAGCCGTACCGTCGCCGCGGACGTCGACACCCGGCTTAAGGCGATCAACCTCCCGCCCGGCGTGCGAATTACCACGGTTCTGAACCGCGAACGCCTGGTGGATTCCACCATTCGCACCGTCAGTTCCAACCTGATCGAAGGCGCGATCCTGGTCGTCGTGGTGTTGCTGCTGCTGTTGGGCAACCTTCGCGCGGCACTTCTGACCGCGCTGGCGATTCCGCTTTCGATGCTGCTGACGTCCGTCGGCATGGTGGCGTCGAAGGTGAGCGGAAACCTGATGAGCCTCGGCGCGATCGACTTCGGACTCATCGTCGACGGTGCCGTCATCATCGTCGAGAACTGCCTTCGAATGCTCGCCCTGCGGCAGCGCGAGCTCGGCCGAACGTTGACCACCCCCGAGCGCCTCGAGACCGTGCTCGTCGCAAGCAAGCAGGTGCGATCGGCGACCGCGTTCGGCGAAGCGATCATCATCATTGTCTACCTGCCCATTCTCACCCTCGCCGGCGTCGAAGGACGGATGTTCCGACCGATGGCGATTACGGTCGTTCTCGCGCTGGCCGCCGCGTTCGTCCTGTCTCTCACCTTCGTGCCGGCGATGGTGGCGATACTGGTTCGCGGCCGAGTGCGCGAGACGGAGAACCCGATCGTCCATCTCGCCTCCCGGGCCTACGGTCCGATCCTTCGGCTCGCCCTGCGGATGCGCCTCGCGGTCGTCGTGGTCGCTTTCCTGATGATCGTCGGGGCGGCGTGTTGGTTCACCACCCTTGGCAGGGTGTTTGTCCCTCGACTTGACGAGGGTGACGTCAACGTCATCACCACCCGCATTCCCAGCACCAGCCTGTCTGAAGCCATCCTGATGCAGCGGCAGATCGAGCGCGTTCTCCTCAGGATGCCGGAGGTCCGAAACGTGCTCTCGATCACGGGAACCGGCGATGCTGCGCAAGACCCCATTCCCCAATTCGAGGCCGATACTTTCGCCACCCTTCAAACTCCGGACAAATGGCGGAGCGAAGCAGAACTCGACGCTGCGACAGCGGCTCTGGAAAAGCGTCTCAAATCTGACGGGATTCTGAAAGACGCGCCCGCTGCGGCGTTGTCCGAAGATGATGAGGACGGCGATGCCGATCGCGCACTGGATCACAAGGGCAAGCTCGTCAAACTGATGAAGCTTGAGATCGCGGTCGTGCCCGGAACGGGCTACGAAATGTCGCAGCCGATCGAAGATCGGTTCAATGAAATGATTGCGGGCGTGCGGAGCGACGTCGCGATCGAGGTTTACGGCGAGAAGTTCGATCAGATGCGGCCCGCGGCCGAGCGCGTGGCGGCGGTCCTGCGGCGGGTACCCGGTGCGGTGGACGTGAAGGTCGAAGCGACGGAAGGTCTCAGCGTGATCGACATCGTGCCCGACCGGCAGGCCATCGCCCGGGTCGGACTCGCCGTCGCCGACGTTACGGACTTTGTCGACGTCGCCGTTGCCGGCCGGAAAGCCGGGGTCATTTTCGAGGGTGACCGTCGCTTCGACCTCGTTGTGCGGCTGCCTGAAGCACTTCGCAATGACGTCGACGCGATTGCGCAATTGCCTATATCGCTGCCAAAACTGCCGGACCCCGCCGTCGCCAGTCGGCTGCCCCGGCCGCAGTCCGTAACAGACCAGCCCAACGTCCTCACGGTTTCGGCGCTGGCCAGGTTTCATATCGAGGACCAGCAATACGAAGTTATTCGGCAAAACGGCAAACGGCACGTCGTCGTCCAGTGCAACGTGCGCGGACGGGATCTTGGCTCATTCGTTGACGATGCCCGGCGGCAGGTCACCCGGGACGTCCAGATTCCGGCCGGCAACTGGATCGAGTGGGGCGGCCAGTTCGAGACGTATGCCGCCGCGCGGCATCGCCTTGTGATTGTCGTGCCGATCGCGCTGTTCCTGATCTTCACACTGCTGTTTGCGTCGTTCGGCTCTGTGCGCGATGCCTTGCTCGTATTCAGCGGCGTGCCGCTGGCGCTGACGGGCGGCGTGGCGGCGTTGGCGTTGCGCGGGATGCCTTTCAGTATTTCCGCCGGCGTCGGGTTTATTGCCTTGTCCGGCGTGGCCGTCTTGAACGGCCTCGTCATGGTCAGTTTCATACGCCAGTTGCTCGCCGATGGCGTGCCATTGAACGATGCGGTGTATCAGGGCTGCATGACGCGACTTCGGCCGGTCATGATGACCGCGACGGTGGCCGCGATCGGCTTCCTCCCCATGGCCATTGCCACGGGCAGCGGCGCAGAGGTGCAACGGCCACTCGCGACCGTGGTGATTGGCGGGATCGTCTCATGCACGCTTTTGACGCTGGTGGTCTTGCCGGCTCTCTACAAGATCGTCGGAACACGCCAGGCAGCCGAGGGGATCGTTTGATCGACACCCGACCGCACCCTCAGTAGGGCCTCGGCGTGTCCGTGGCTTTGAATCCGGCTACCAGTGAAGGTGGCGGCGATCTACTCGCCGAGGCGATGTGATAGCTGCATGGCTGCTCCTTATTGAGAATGACGGGACGGGAGGATGTCGGGAGGAAGCCGGATCGGAGTGAATCTGCGGCACTGGCACCCAGATAGCCCCCGCATCTGCGGAAATCCCGCAGATCGGTCTTTCCATAGAAGTGGTTGCGGCGCGATCAGCCGTTGTTCTGGTTGACCTGATGGGCCGTCGACTGCGACTGGTACATCTCCGCTGTCGGCCGGTCCTGCACGACCTTGCCTAGTGCCCGTTCCACAAATCGGCTCGCGTCTCGGCAACTTTGACCCCTGAAGCCCTTGGTTTGCACAGTGGTCTCGCCCATGGGGCTGATCGTGACTTCAATTATGCGGGAAGTGTTGGTGCTCATAGGCCACCCCCGATCCCCGCCCCGACCTGGATCGTGAGCTTGATCGATCCGTCGTCCAGCCGCCGCTCGGCGACGGAGTGACCAGCACGCCGCGCCTCCGACATAGCCTTCTCGACTATATATGCCTGGAGCAGCTTGTCGAGTTCCGACTGGCTTCCCCACGCGCCGTTATAGGTATCGAACTTCACCTCGCCGCTGACAGTGTCAATCACGGCTGGGAATGTCCAGCCAGGTAACGGGACGATTAGCCCCGTGGCCTGCTGACCCGCGAAGAGGGTTGCGGTGCCTTGCACGGGCTCCGCGAGCCCCAGACGGCGACAAGCGCCGGCCAGAGCGACCGGGTCGGTGACCCTGGTCTTGATACTCACTATGTGACTCATCTCTATTCTCCGTTGTAGATGGTTGTGAACGTTGTTGATTGGCGACACAGATCGATGGCTGTGTCGTCCTAGTTGCCCCCTTATGGTTACTCGACATCATCGGCCGGCTTGCACTTCAGCTGCCCGACGCCGCACTCGGCTGAAAAGGCTTACGGCCTGGTCGTGGGCCTCGTCGAAGACGACGTGGCGGTAAAGGAACACGATGGCACCGAAGGCCTGGTTTTGGCTGGAAGCACCGATAAGGTTTCCCCTAATGAACCAGTATGACCAGACGTGGCCGGTTGAACGGCGAGGAGGCTTGGGACGGCAGCCTGCGTGATTCTGAACCGCTCCTCTTTGTCAGCCGATAACGGGGCAAAGGAACCGAACTTGAAAGCACCCCTCAACACCGCCCGCCTCTTCGTCGAGATCCTCGCCGCCATCGTCGTGGGCGAGACGGCGGCGATGTTCATCCTGCGGGCGTTCGCGCCAAACGCCACGGGCATGCACCTGGCGATCCTCAATGTCGCGATCCTCGGGATCCTCGCCGGGCCCGTGGTCCTGTGGCGGGTGTGGGCGGCGGCGAAGAAGTCCGATCGTGACCTTGCGACGGATTCGGCCGCCGGTGGGTGGCGGCTCAAACTCGGGGTGGTGACGGTGCTGGCGTTGGGCTTAGGCCTGTCGTTAGCCGCCGGGCGGCAGATCCACAGTTCAACACAGGCCGAGGCGCGGGCCCACTTCCAGACACTGGCGAAGGATGCCCTCGAAGACGTGCAACTCCGGGTCAATCAGACGGCTCACGGGCTCAACGGAGCCCGCGGCGTGTACGCCGCGAGCAAGTCTGTCGAGCGCCTCGAGTTCAAGGCGTATGTCGAATCGCGCGACCTGCCCAAAGAGTTCCCAGGCGTGCCGGGAATGGGGTTCATCGAGCGGGTGATGCGTGATGACCTGGACGCCTTCATCGCGGCAGAGCGAGCCGACGACGCCCCGGACTTCAACGTCAGCCTCTCGGCGCAATCGCCGGGCGCGGGCGCAACAGCCGGCCCCGGAGTCGCGCTGGCACCGGACTTGTACATCATCAAACACATCTACCCCATCGGGCCGAACCGCCCGGCATGGGGCTTTGACGCCGGCTCTGAGCCGGTCCGCCGCGAGGCGATCGAGCGGGCGATCGCCACCGGCCAGCCCGCCATCTCGGGTCGGATCAGTCTCGTACAACAGGAAAAGTCGCACACCGGGTTCCTGTACCTGATGCCCGTCTTCCGCAACGGCACCCGTCCCTCCACCCCGGCCGAGCGGATGGCCACATTGACCGGGCTGGTCTTCACGCCCATCGTTCTTGAGACCGCGCTGGCCGACCTGCACGAGACGGTCGGGAACCGCATTGACCTCGAGATTTTCGACGGGCCGGTCGCCGACAAGTCGGCCCAGTTGTTCGATCTGGACGGCCACCTGGACAACGCCTCGGGGGCGGTCACCGAAGCAAACTTCAGCGGCCGCATGTTCGCGATCACCGACGAGATCACCGTCGGCGGCCGCAGTTGGACCGTCACGCTGAGCACGACGCCGGCCTTCGAGGCGGAGATCGACACCACCACGCCGGTTTTCACCGCCCTGGGCGGGGCTGCTCTGACCCTGCTGGGGGCGATGGTGCTGTGGACGATGGGCAGCGGCCGAGCCAGAGCAATCGCACTGGCGAGCTCCATGACCCGGGAACTACGGGAGGCAGGGGTGCGCTCCGAGCGGTTGGCGGAGATCGCCCGGCGGACCAGCAACGCGGTGATCATCACCGATGCAGAGGGGCGGATCACTTGGGTCAACGAAGGGTTCACGAAGATCACGGGGTATACCCTTGAGGAAGTGCTCGGCAAGGTGCCCGGGCACATGCTGCGGTGTGACAAGACCGACCCCGGGGCGACGGAGATCATGCGTACGGCGCAGCGCCGTGGCGTAGGGTGCCGGGTTGAGATCGTCAACCGCGGAAAAGACGGGCGGGAGTACGTCCTGGACATCGAGATACAGCCCCTGTCTGATGCTTCGGGGACGCTGGCGGGGTTCATGGCCATCGAGAGCGACATCACCGAGCAGGTGGAGGCCAGGGCCGCTATCGCCAGGAGCGAGGTCCGCCTCCGCACGATCATCGATGCCGAGCCCGAATGCGTTAAGGTGATCGGGACCGACGGTACCCTGCTGGAGATGAACCCCGCCGGGCTCCGGATGCTGGAAGCCGAGACCATCGAGCAGGTCAGGGAGCGTGGCCCGGAGATGTTCGTTGCCCCCCATGATCGAGCCGAGTTCAAGGGCATCATCGAGCGGGCGCTGCGCGGCGAAGCCGGCTCGCTGACGTTCCAGATGATCGGGCTGCGCGGCACGCAGCGGTGGCTCAACATGCACGCCGTCCCGCTGCGCGACGGCGACGGCCCGGTGACGGCGGTGGTGAGTGTGACCCGTGACATCACCGAACAGGTGGTAGCGGAGAACAAACTGAAAGAGGCGGCAGCGTTGCTCGAAGAAGCCCAGACCGTCGGGCGCATGGGCAACTGGTCGTTCGATCTCGCGGCCGGCAAGGTGAACTGGTCAAAGCAGGTCTACGCGCTCCATGGCCGCGACGAGGCCAACGGCCCGCCCGACTACGCCGGTGTGCTCGCCGACTACCACCCCGAAGACTCCCGCGCCCTCGATGCCGCGGTCGAGGCGTGCATGACCGAGGGCAAGCCCTACTCACTGGTGCTGCGCACGAGCGGCGCGCGCCCGACGGAAGCCCGCCACGTGCGACTCGAGGGCCGGGCCCGGTTCGATGCGTCGGGTAAGGTCGTCGACATCTTCGGGACCGCGACCGACGTGACGGCCGAGGTCGAAAGCCGCGAAGCGCTGCTTAAAGCACAGGCCACACTTGAAAAGATGCGTGACCGCCTGCAGGCCGCCGTGACGGGAACCAGCGACGGGCTGTGGGACTGGAAGGTGGCAACCGAGGAGGTTTGGTTTTCCGATCAGTTCTGGACGCTCCTGGGCTTCATCGATCCGGCGGAGTTTCCTCCCCCGTGTTTTGCGAGCTGGTCGGACCGGCTTCACCCCGATGATTCCGAGGCGACTTTGGGTGCCCTGCAGCGTCATCAGACGCACAAGGAACCCTACGACGTGGAGTATCGCCTGCGCATGGTCAACGGGGCGTATCGATGGTTTCGCGCCCGCGGTGCCTCGCAGTTCGACGCAGAAGGCCAGCCGATTCGCGTTGCCGGATCGATCCAGGATATCGATGATCGCAAGACGATGGAGGAGCAGCTCAAGACATCGGCAACGACGGACAAGCTGACGGGGCTTCCCAACCGCGCGCTACTTCTGGATCGGCTGCAACAGGAAATCGAACGCCACAAGCGTTTCAAGCAATCTCATTACGCCGTGCTGTTCCTCGACTTTGACCGGTTCAAGTTGGTCAACGACAGCATTGGGCATGGGGCCGGGGATCAATTGCTGCAGGAGATCGCCCGACGACTGGAATCAACAGTGCGATCCCTGGATTCGGTCACGCGGCCGACGCAGGCGGGCACGGCCAGCCGGTTTGGGGGCGACGAGTTCGTCGTGCTACTCAGTGGGCTTGCGGCCGCTGAGGATGCCCTGAAGGTGGCGGACCGTATTCTGGAAGCCTTGAGCACGCCTTACATGCTGGACGGGCACGAGGTTGTCAGCACTGCCAGCATCGGTATTGTGACCAGTACCTTTGGTCATGCCGAGGCAGAGGAAGTGCTGCGGGACGCGGATACCGCAATGTACGAAGCCAAGGTAGCGGGGAAGGGGCGGGCCGTCATGTTCGACGACTCAATGCGGGTGCGCGTGCAGCGGAAGGTTGAGCTGGAGGACGGGCTCCGCCGGGCGCTCGATGCGAAACAGTTCCGCCTGTTCTATCAGCCCATCGTGTCGCTGGAGACGCGGCGGGTCGAGGGGTTCGAGGCACTGGTCAGATGGCAACACCCGACGCACGGGATGATTTCGCCCGGAGAGTTCATACCGGTTGCGGAGGAGACCGGGCTGGTCATACCCCTGGGCGAATGGGTGTTTAAGGAGGCGTGCAGGCAACTGGCGCAATGGTGGAAAACGATGGGGCGCGAATCGGTGCCTTCGATCAGCGTCAATCTCTCCCGCAAGCAGCTTTCGTTGGCCGACCTACCGAACACCTTGGCCCGAATTGCGGACGACACCGGCGTGGATCGGTCGGCCATCCACCTGGAGATCACCGAGAGCGCGATCATGTCCAACCCCGAGCACGCCGTGGCTTTGCTGAGCCAGATCAGGGGGCTTGGCTTCAAGATCTACATGGACGACTTTGGCACGGGACACTCTTCGCTTTCCAGTCTGCATCAGTTCCCGATCGACGTGTTGAAGATCGATCGCTCTTTCATAGCCAATTTGTCCAGAGGCCGCGAGTTTGCTGCCCTGGTTAATGCAATCTGCACCCTGGCCGGCAACCTGAACTTCAAGGTGGTGGCCGAGGGAGTGGAGACCGTTGAGCAGGTGGCTTTGCTGCAAGCTCTCGATTGCCAGTTCGCCCAGGGGTACCATTTCTCTCGTCCACTGTCCGCAGATAACGTCGTGAAGTATCTGGCAATCAAACCCGGCCAAGCGGCGGCGGCTTAAGGAACGATTGCCAATCCGCATCGCCGACTGCTTTTTATCCGCAGGAGGACAAAAGAGGACCATGCGCCATCGTCATAAGCCCTTGCGCTACGCGCAGTACCAGCCCATGGCACTCTTTCAGCCACGAAGGAGCATGCGTCGGGCGGCGGATGAACGGTAAACCCCAACCCACGCCGGTGAAGATTGTGGACGGCAAGCCGCTGGAGCTTTCCAACCACACCGGCGACCGCGATGCCGGGCGACGAGGCCCAGGTGGACTTCGGCAAGGGCACGCCGCGGCGGGTCTTGGGGAATGGGTCGCATCTTCGACAGTGTCGAAGATGGGGTGGGTGATGCTGAGCGTGCCGCCACTGCTATGAAAGGGCAGCGACAGCGAGGTTCCATCGCCGGTCTGGATCGTTTGGGAGGGATTGATCTGGCCGTCCGTCAGGCCGACGAGGGTTGCGAAGCCCTGAAAAGCCTGGCCCGTCACCGTCCGTCACGTCCGCCAGCTACGCTTACTCTTCTCGCAGAGATTACGGCTCGGCAACAGGAAGCCCCCCCCCCCGACCCAGACAGGTTGGTTTAGCGATCATTTTCAATCAAGAGAGATAGGTAGTGACGGACGTGGCGGACGTGACGGACCAGGGAAAAACAGCCCCTCCCCTGCTGGCGGACGGCGACGGACGCTGACGGACGGGCGATTGAAGATGTGCCGAATCTGCCCACCCTCACGCCGCAGGCTTGGGCACCGTCGGCTGCAGGTGCTGCTCAAGAGCATGAAGGATGTTGGCGGCCTCGAACCCCCTACCGATGGCGCTGCGGTACTCCACGCACAACGCCGACGCCAGGAACCGCAAGGCGTCCAAGCCGTAGACGCCCTCCAGCTTTTCGACCGCATGTCCGTTCACGTAGATCGAGCTCTTTGGCGTGCCGTCGGACTCGTGCGTTGACGTCAGGTGTGCGACGACGTCGGGTGGCAGACCGGCGTCGAGAAATGCCTTGGGGGCAAGGATGCTGTGCCCATCACATAACGACGCAGCCCGGAGGATCGCCTCCGGGCTGCACAGCTTGACCTGCTCCGTGAGCAGGCGATATCGGCGGTGACTCATCGAGAACTCCTTGAATAGTCGGGAATGGTGCTGTCGCGACGGCCGCGATCAGTCACGGGTGAGGCCGTCGATCCGCTCACCGACGCTGGCGAGCGAGCGGTTCAGCGGTGCCAGCCGCCGGCGCTCGGCTTTGCGGTCTCGCTCGTCGGCATCGGGCTCATAGTTGGAAGCCGCGTTCTCGGCGTAGCGAAGGTTGTTGCCGAGCCGGGACAGGTCGGACATGGATAGACGCGAAACGGGAATAATCGACATGGAAGATCCTTCTCCCGCCCTAGGGGCGGGTGGTTGGTGGTTGAAAACAAGGGATCAGGAAGGTGAGGCCTCAGCCCGCGAACACTGGGCAGCGGCTGCGGAAGGGGCACGACGTACAGTTCTGCGGCGACGGGCTTGGGTAGAAGTTCCCGGTCTGGATTGCCCGCCACACCTGGCTCACCGACTCGGTAAGTGCGGCGACACGAGTCGGGTCAGTCGGCACAGGCAGAAGCTGAATCACCGGCTTTTTCGCCTTGGTGATGATCGCAAAGTGCAGCTTGACCGGCAGGCCGAGGGTGCGGCCAAGCTCCTCGACCGTTCGGCCGTAGAGCACAAGTTGGTCGCCAGACTCCTGGGCTTTGGGCTCGGTCCACCGCGATCGGCTCGTTTTAAAGTCGATGACGAACAGCGATTCGTCGGTCATCGTGACCAGGTCCACCCGGGCCAGCAGGTCGGGCAGGTCCGGGACGAGCTCCACACGTAGCTCTTCTTCGACGCCCAGGATGGTGCCTTTGGGCGTCGCCAGCGGCGAATCCAGGAAGGACCGGAGCATGCGATCGGCCAGGGCGGCGAGGGTGTCCGTGTCGTCGCCTTTGTTGAAGCGGACGGGGATGTCGCCATCGCGCTGGTGTTCGCGTCGCCAGGCATCGTGGTACGCCGACAGCAACGCCTCGGGCGTCGCGGTCAGGCCTTCGAGCCGGCAGCGGTAACGCAGTTCCAAGGCGGCGTGGATCGAGCCGCCGAACCGCAGCGTGGCGGGGACGAAGGACGGTCGGGCTCTCTCGACGTAGCTGAAGGCAAACTTTCGGGGACAGGTCCGCATCAGGTACATCTGTGAATGGGACAGGTACGGCCGGCCGGTGATGGCCAGAGCCTGGCGGTTGGCCGGGCGTATGGGATGGTCTGGGCTGTCACGAGGCGCAATGCGGGCCATTGGCCCAGCAGGGCCTGATCGAGTTCGGCGGTGACGTTGATGGAGTAACCGGTCGACTGATAGTCTCGGCTCGCCTTGCGACTGAGGCCGACATTGATGGACAAGGGCATGGAGAGACCTCCTGAAAAAGAGAAGGGCCCGTCGACACTCAGAGTGAGAGCGCCGGCGGGCCATGAGAGAGGTGTCAGCACAAGCGATTTGTGCTGACCGCTAAGACGTTCAACGTATTGTGACGAAGAATGGGCGGGACTTATCTCATCCTCAGAATGAAGATGGTGCCCCTAAACTGCTCGCCAAGAACTACCAGGGCTTCGCCGCTACGCTGCGGCGGAGCGGGGCCGCCCTACCTCCGCAGGAGTGCGGGTTGCTCTGGAGGGTGACTACCTCTCCCCTGTCTCCATTCTGTCTGTCTTCGATCATCATGAAGGAAGAAGAGGTGACGGACGTGGCGGACTGGGGGTTTTCGACCCCCTCGGCGTCCGTTTTCGCTGACGGACGGGTGACGGACAGGGGGATGCAGATGTAGCTGAAACTCATCTCTTGGTGCCTCTTGCGTTGCTTGTATTCTTTCGATAGTAGAAGCAGCCAAAATGCGATCGCTGCGGCTGCGAGCCACCCCGTTAATCGTCGCTTGGAGAGCAAAACGTAGACAGCTCGACGTCGAACCTACCTGCATTGCAGCGTGCCGGCTGGACGGCACGCTGCAATGTGGGCGGCTCGGGCGCCCGCTTTCGCTACTCCCCCCGACGCTGCCGGACCTTCTGAGCAATAACGTCCAGATAGTGGCGAGGGATCATCCGTCTCCCGGCATGCACCGGACAGACCCGATCGTCGAGCTCACGCCGGTACAGCATGTCGCTCAGCACCTTGGGGGCCACCTCCGAGCCGACGATATCGCTCACCGTTCTTGCGGCTTCGGATACCGTCAGTGGAAGTCCGGATCTGGAATCTTCTTCAGTCATAACGCCCAATCTTCCGTCGATGGATGTAAGCGATGTCGCTACCGGCGCGGTCATTGGCATGCACTCCGATCTTGGCAAGTCCGGCGGTGGCAGGCCTACGGTTCCCGGCACGCCTCGATACCCTGCCGCTTCATGACCGCATCAAGCCGTTCGAGATACTGCTGAAATGCGGCGTCAAAAGCTTCAAGCGACGCCCGTGCCGCCCCAACCTGAACGGGGCTCAGAGTAGCGCTCTGGAGCGTCGAGAACTGGCTGCTCATCGTCTCGATGGCCGTGGTGAGCGGCGCACCGTGATCGCTCATAGCGACGACGAGCGATCGCCATTCGTCGTCGCCGGCCCGCTGCCCCCAAACCTCCAGCTTCTGAAACTGATCAGCGACCCTGATGGCAGTAGAGCGGGGCTGCACGGATGCGGGCGGGGCGTTGACCGCAGGGGCCCGACTCTTGGTAGCGCGGCCGATCTTGTCAACGCGCATCTGGTAGGGGACGCCCCGCCTAACTGCCGTCCTGGTGGGGCTCTTGGCACCGCTCAGCTTGCGGCGTGCGGCGACCAGGGCAGCACTCACGCCGCACAACCCAGCGATGTGGTTATCGCTCCAAGTAGAGTTGCTGCCCGCCAGCATTTTGTTGACCGCGGCGGCCTTCTCCGCGTTGCCCAGAACCCGCCCGTGCACAACGTTGCTCCTGATTGCGAGCAACTCGGCCTGGTTGCGGGAGATCTCGTAAACAGTACAGGCGACACTTTCCCGACCGAGGCTGATTGCGGCGTCAAGCCTGTGGAAACCGTCGAAGACACGGACGCGTCCCCGGTCCTTGATGACCCGAATCGGCGGGAGGGCGTCGCCGCGGTTCATCGCGGTGGCATAGTTCGACACGGCATCCGGATTACAACCTTCCCGCACTTGCATGCCGCGGTCCACCGGCAGGAGGTCCAGGATCGGGACCTCGACGGGGGGCCTCGGGGAATTGAGCAGACGATCGAGCTCCTCGACCGGGTCAGGTGCCGGCGGGCCGGCACTCGGGTCGCCGGGAAGATCGGCAGCGGTGTTCGGCTCCACGGAGGGGCATGCCTCCACGGGCGGGACCGGGGCATCGGCGGGCTTGTTCGGACAATCATCACTCGACAGCGTCATAGGTCTCCTCGCACTTAGCGGGTTGGGTCGCGTCATTTCGCGATGGTGGCCGCCAACACGGCGGCGTTAACCCTAAGGCGAGACAAAACCTGTCCGCTTACGGACACGCAGAATTTTTCTTGGCAGGTCATCCGATGCCTGCAAGAAGAAGGCCCCTGAAATAGAGCGAGAGCCGGGAAGTTCCCGGCTCTCGCAGTATCTTCATAGCTCTCGAAGATCGTTTTACAGCTCCCATTCGGGAGCGGGTGATTCAGGCGCGTACTTCCATGTCTCGCCGGGCGCGTCAATGTTCTTTTCCAGGTGGGTTGCGAGTGCCCCGAGACCGCGCTCCCGGAGCCGTTTGATGCCCCGCGCGAGCGATCTACCAACGCTAGCGGCCTTTGATTGAGTGGATCCCTGGCCTAGATCGCGAATCTTCCCGCCAAGGCCGGTCGAGCCCACGAGGTGTGTTTTCGCCCTAGAAATTGCATCTGCCAGGCCAACTCTTTTTTCCTGGTCCAAGCAATACTCGAGTTCTCTCTCTGCCTCTTCGATATATGTCTGCACTTTTGCGACGTACTCTCCATCCATAGCAAAATCAGGCGTCGTGCCACCGTCTGGGTTCAAATCGTTGATATCTGCCGTCTTGAAACCGACCCTCAACGGCGGGGCTTCTGCATCAACCGCTGCCAATTCGTGCCACTGTATCTCTTGGTCGGGGCGCCCCAGCAGATAGTGAAGTCGCCGCAGATTGACATCGCTAGGGAGTTTGGCTTCCGCGCCGTCGAAGGCCACAACGAAGACCTCCCCGTCTTTTTGAAACTTGTAGGTCGGCGATGCTGATGATGAGGCGGTTACTTCAACCTCTTCTTTCTCGAGCCAGGGAGGGGTAGGACTCTTTACGTCAATCCAGCCGTCGCCGATCCGCAGGGGCTCGAACGAGTCGCCGGGAAACATGCCGATCGCGCACTTTAGGTCATCGACGGATGCCGTAGGCTTGTAGCCCAGCCGCAAGGCCATCGTCAGTATGGTGCGCCCGAAGGTCCAGCCGTTCATCTTGGCATGGCTGCCGATCAAGCCATAGAGCCCCCCCGCACCAAGTACATAAGCGCTGGAGGCCCGGGATTTGGTCACCTCCAGAAGGGACTGCTGAGGGAACGCTTGGTGAAAGTCCCCCAAAGCTGCCGGTTCCATTGCATTGACCAGTTCGATCGGGCGCTTGTCCTGTAGAAAGTTATAGATGGCGACAAACTCCTGGTGCCGCGAAGTGAGGTCCGCCACCAGCGACGCATTGTTCAATTCACAGGTGGGAAGGGGGTCATACACCATAGCTTTGCTCCGTTTCACCGGACTCTTTCTCTCTGCTTCAGACTACGGCAATCGAGTCATGTGGCGCGATGCCTGCGGCGTGTCGACAGCTACAAATACTTGGGGCGGTTAGCGGCCAGTCCCGCCGAGTCAGCACGTCGCCGGTCCATGCTCGGGCCATATGCTAACCGCGCACGATGTGGCTGACCGCCACCAGACATTCCGGAATTCTGCGTGGTTCACCAACAAAGCGTCGGGTACGACATCAGTTGGTCCGAGCAGAATCATTCTGCGGTACGCCACGCCTTCAGTATGGTATGCAGACGAAAGTACGACCATCAAGCTCAATGCCACGTTTGTGGGCGGATGGTAAATGAGCGGAACGTGTGGCAGCAAGCCGCGGGCCACCCTTGCCACTAGTGTACGCATTGTGTGATCGCGGACTTCTTCAGTGCGAGCGGTATGGGATCGGTCGCGGCACCATCAGGATTTCCGCCGAAGCGATCGATGCGTATCGGAAGGATCGCCACGACGCCGCGGCGACGAAGAACGTGACGGTTGCCCGGCCGTCGCAAATCGTCTAAGCCCGCTGATCGTCGACGACTGATGACGATGACCAGCTGGACTGTCCCGGGCGGTCCAGGCGCGGGGCGATCCGGGGCGCGCGTTATTGATCCGATTGCTGGCTTGAGTGACCCGGCCTTTGCCGGATCGCTGATTGCTGCCAGAATGTGTGTACTGTTCGACGCCCAACGTTCAACACTGCTGGACCGTGTATGGATGACAGCGGCTGGGCAGTCCGCTGTAGACCCTAACCACCTTAGTGCGTCTTGGTTCGCCGGAGACAGCCCGATGGACGATCGGATCATTAAGCTCGCCGCTGCTGCCGGAATCCCCTATGCAGGCGGATCGTGGAGGGACTTTTTGCTATCGCTCGCGACGGGACCCTTCAAAGAGGCGGGCGACTTTCACCCCACCCCGATGCCATTGCCCAGCAGGTTGCGACCGCCCAGGAAGCGGAGATTGCCGGCACCTCGGCCGTCATTGCCGAGCGCCGTTTACACCCCCGCCGAACTCGCGCATCTGTTGCAACTTTCTCCCCGGAAGATCCGGGCAATGAAGTCCTCCGGCGTACTGCCGAAGCCCCTACCTTTCGGCCGGGTGGTACGGTGGTGCCGGACAGATATCCATCGATGGCTGGAGGGACTGGGCGCGCCGTAGCCCAACCTGACGTTACATTGCATTGATTGCGTCGCGTTCGTCGGATGACCGCCAGTGAACGTAGTAGCCCAATGTGGTTTTTATGTCCCTGTGCCTCGCGAGGTGCTTTAGAACCTCCGGCCGGATCTGTTTGGCCGCTAGCAAGCTGCAGAAGGTGTGTCTTAAAGAGTGAAAAACAATGCCAGCCGTCTCAACGCCCGCTGCCCGAAGGTCGGCATGGAGCGTCGCGACCACGTCATTCTTCGGCGGGACGGCGAACAAGGGCTGGCCTTTACCGACGGTTTTTATGAGCGCCCCGACCGGCCCAACCAGCTCGCGATGAAGTGGCAATGTTTGGTCGGCATCTTTTCGCTTGGCATGCAGTGCCCCGACAGTGACCGTTGCCTCTTTCAGGTCAAAGCTGGCTGCGGTCAGACTTGCAACCTCCGACCTGCGAAACCCCGTCAGCGCCGCGAAACGGTACACCAGCCGGCGATGCTCATCCGGTGTGGCGGTGAGAAGCTTGTCGAGCTCCTCACGCGACAGCGCGCGGCGCCTGCCCCGCCGCTCGTGCCCAGCAGTCGCCAGAGTTCCATAGCGATGCAGCGGGTTGCGATCGATCACACCTGCCTGCTGGCACCAATACAGCCAGGCACGGACGGAAGCGACCCTGCGATTTACGGTCCGTCGGGCATCGGGACTGGGAATCAATGGGACGTCGCCGTCACGCTCCTTGCGCTTCAGCCGACGAGGGTCCAGATATCCGACGTCGAGGCAGTGCGTCCGCCAAGCATCGACATGCTGGCGGGTGACGGCCGCCGCATGCTTGACGCCGGCGTGAGCGACGAAGAGTTCGACGTCTCGCGTTGAGTAGGACACATGGCCGGCGGAGCGTGCATTGGAAATCATCGACGCTTCGAAGCCCCTGATATGGTCCTGTACGGATTTCGCCCGTTCGCGACGACGTTCCTCCGCCGCAGGATCGATGTCGCCATTGGCGATCCTCTTGGCGGCGTCCTCCAGTCGCTGCACGGCGCGCAGACTCTCGGCCTTGTCCGCATACAGGGCCTTCCAGACTTGCCGTCCGGTGTGGTCAATGTAGATCCCGGTCCAGACCTTGGACGACTTCTTACGCTTGATCACACTCGCCATGAAGACTCATTAGCACAGGATTAGCACAAAAGCAAAATTGTCCGTTCAAATCACAGAAATCGGAGTTCGGATTGGATTCGAATCCTAGTACCCCAGCTTTTCAGAGCCTCCCGCATAGAGGCGCACACAACTGAATAAAGCCGCATAACCCTTGGACTTCCCCACGTTTGGCGGGCGCTCCGAACGGACAGCATAATGACTGTCCGAAGGAGCTAATATGCCACGAAGGAAGTTCACGCGGGAGTTCAAAATCTCCGCCGTCCAACCCGTCAACCACCAGGGCTACACGATCGCGGCGGCGGCCAAGAGCCTGGGCATTGCCCCAACTGCCTGAGGTATTGGGTAACCAAGTTCGGCACCGATGCCGGAGCAGCCCCCGTCGGCGAAGGCGCCGTCCAGGCCGAGCTCCGGCGGCTCCGCAAGGAAAACGCCCGCCTGGTCATGGAGCGTGACATCCTAAAAAGAGCGGCCGCGTTCTTTGCCAGGGAGCAGACGTGAAGTTCTCCTTCATCAAAGGACATCTCGGCGAGTTCCCGATCGGCGTCGCCTGCGACACACTGGACGTCAGTCGCTCGGGTTACTATGCCTGACTCGGCTCCCCGCAGTTCTCCAGCGGACTGTCGATGATGTCCAGCCCGCGGAGTCGCTCGGGGCCGTTGTACTTTTTGTCCCGCTTGCCCTTGTTGACCTCCCTCGGGGGCGCGACCAACTGATGACCCGCCGACGCCGACGCCTCGTGGCAATCGTTGGTGTCGTAGGCGTTGTCGCCCAACACGTATCCGCCGCCTTCGAGCTTCGGCAGCAATTTCGGTCCGACGACCGCATCGTTGGTGTTGAGCGAGTCGATCAGAAACTGCTTGAAAATCCGGCCGTGCGACACTGCATGCAGGCGGTAGCCTTTGCAGAACTGCCCATCGGCCAGGCGTCCCCGCCTGGCGTCAGGGTCCTTGCTGTAAGCGCCGACGACCAGTGGCTTGGAATCAATCTGTTTGACCAGCGGGGTGCCGAACTTCTCCGACACGATGGCCAGGAGCCGCTCGAACAGTTGGCTCATGCCGACGGTTCGCAGACGGCGGCTCATGCGTGACTGCGAGATCAACGGGCGGTCCAGCGTCACCGTCCAATTCTCCTCTTTGCATGCCCAACAGACCGGTCGATTCCAGATCGCGGCCCAGAGATAAATCATCACGACCCAGCGGTCACAGAACTGTTCACGTTTGCGACGAGGGTGTGGAGTTGAGAACACCAGTTGGTACAGTGCAGCATAGAGCTTGGCCTCCATTCATCGGCTCCTTGTGAGAAGGGAACCTGATTTTGGAGGCCATCTCTATTTTGCGCAATAATTCGCGCGAATGGCGCATAAAGTTGGGTAAGGCAAGTGGCCAAATACTTGTACGCTACGCGATGCACCACTGCTGCTTCGGCCACGGCTTGAGGTCGCTTCACTAGGACCTTCCGCGCCGTCTCGTACGAAACCGCGTCGACAAACTTCAACTCGACCCTCCGCTCGGCACAGCGCATAGCAGGTGTGGTTGCTGATCTCTACTAGGATATAGATGCCGCCGCCCATCCAAGCATGGTCTGCGGTGGTCAGGGCGATGACCGCGTCGTTGCCCGGGGCTACGGCGCCTCCGCTGTTGATTGAAACGAAGTTGAGGCCGTGGTCGCCGGTCGTGGTGCTGCAATCGACATTGAGCCCGGCACCGCCCGGCAACGTGAGCAGCAGGCCAAGACCTGCAACCAACCGGACACAGCCAAAGCGCAAACCACTAATTCGTTCCTCAGACTCATATTTGCGCCCAGCTCAATGCGCTTGGAACTGCCACCTTTTTGTGTCCTGCATTTCCGGTCAAACCGTCTGCGCTATCGCGAACACTGTCGGACTGCTGCCAGAGCCGTCCGCCTTTCCTGTGATGGGAAGAAAGACGGACAACTCCGGGTCATCGCCTACCTCCGTCGCCGACGAGCCAGCAGGCCCACGCCCGCCATCGCTGCCAGCGCCAGGCTTCCCGGCTCGGGCACCACACTCAGCACCACGTCGTTGCCGGGCGTCGAGGTGTTCGCCGAGTCGACGTTGTACATCAGCGTGTAGACGAAACCGTTCGACGGGTCGATGAAGTCGAGCCCGCCGTTTGCGGAGGTGAGTGTCGTCGTCGCCGGCACGCCGAACGCAGGACTAGATTCGACGATCAGGCTTGAGAACTGACCAGTCGGCGTGTTGACGGCCGAGGTGTTGTTGATGATGACGAACTTCTCGCTGCCGTCGCCGGCAAGCACCGTGCCGAGCTTCACCGACAGACTCGCACCCGCCAGCGACACGGTCGACGTCCCGGCGTTGGGTAACGTCACCTGGTCATAGCCAGTGCCGACGGTGATGCCGGTGATGTCGACACCGAAGACCGCCGTCGGATCATTCACCATCGCCAGACTCTTGACGGTCAGAATGCTGGTGATCGATCCACCGGGCACGCCGGGCCGGATCGACCCGCCGGCGCTGATCGTCACGGCTTCCGTGATCTGGCCGTTGCCGGCGAGGGTGCCACCGGCGAGGACTTGGGTGGAGCTGGAGATTGAACCAGTGACGGCCAAGGTGCCAGCGGTAATGGTGGTCTGGCCGGTGTAAGTGTTGGCGCCCGTGAGCGTCAGCATTCCCGTGCCTTGCTTGGTGAGCGTACCGGCGGCGGCGGGCGAGACGGCGTCCTGCAGCACTTGGCCAATGGTGATGTCATTTCCGGTGCCGACATTAAACTTCGCCCCATTGGCGGTGAGGTAGGCATTGTTGAAAGTTCCGGCTGGCATGTAGGTGGCGCTGGCCGCAAGCGGAGACAAAGAACCCGTCCCGGAATCGAAGGTGATGGTCGCCGTCGAGCCGACCCCTTTGGCATTCGTCGGGAAGGCTGGCAGGGTGACCTGGGCGGTGCCACCGATGTTGATCACTGCCGTGTTGGTGCCACCGGCTGCGAGCAGGGTGAAGGAGTTCGCCAAGAACGTGCCGCCGGTGAGATTGAGCGTGGAACTCACACCCGTCGATCCGGCTGCTGCGCCACCCATCGCCAGAATTCCCACACTTGCGGTTCCGCCGGTTTGGTTGAACACGTTCGTTGTGTTGTTGGCAACGGCGTCGGAACGGCCGATCTGGAGGATCGCGTTGCCACCTCCACCGGAGGCCGCCGTCATGTTCAGCGCACCCGTTCCGCTGAGGTTGAAGGTGCCGCCACCGCTGGTGGGTCCGGGGGTGGGGTTCGAGTTCACTCCGAGGATCACACCACGACCCGCGGCGGCGGCGGTGGTGATGCTTCCCCCGCTGAGATTGTAAATGCCGGTGTTTCCGACAGTGCCCTGACCTACGAGCAGTTGATCACTGCCGGTGAAGCTGATCGCCCCACCGCTTTGATTCACTGTGCCGGTGGCCGCGGTGGTCGCGGCGTTACCGACGTTCATCCGCGCGGCACCGAAAGCGTAGGTGCCAGCGGTGATGTTCAGCGTGGCGCTCAGGCCGGGGAGGGTGCTCACGGAAACTATGCCAGGGGTACCGGTGCCCCTTCCCGAGAGAACCAGAGTGCCTTCGTTGACGTTCGTCGTCCCCGTGTAGGTGTTGGCACCGCTGAGCGTCCAAGTGCCACTGCCGAGCTTGGTGATGCTGGTGGCGGCCGTATTGTTTGGAATCACTCCGGCAATTTCGGCGGTGCCAGCCGTCGAACCGAGCAGGAAAAGATTCTTCGCGGCAGTGTTGGTCACACTGACTGGGGCGATGAAGACCAGGTGGCCCGAGGTCGCGGCTTGTTCAATCGCGAAGCCCGCTCCACTCATGGTCAGAACGCGGTTCGTGGTTTCTCCAACACCTGTGTAAATGAGTTTGCCTGTTGTGACAGTACTTCCTGCCAGGACAGCGGCTCCGCTCTGGATGATCGTACCCTGGCCAAGATTGCTGGTCAGGGAGCCAGTGTTGCCAATGTTGGAAACGCGCAGGTTGCCACCATTGATCTGAACGTTGCCAGTGAAAGTATTCTGAGCCGTCAGCACGGTGACGCCAGTATTGGTCGCCGAGCCTCCATAGATCTCGAACGTGAAGGGCCCGGTAATCCCCGCGTTCACGGTGAGCGTGGTTCCATCGTTCGTGCCATTGTCCAACAGATCGCTCCCCAGAATGATCTTACCGCCACCGGTCGCATTGATGGTGCCGCCGGTCGACGATCGGAAGCCGTTGGTGCCGCCATTTGTGATGGTGAGGTTACCCGCACCGAGATCCACGATGCTGGTCGCACCGCCGTCGATATTGATGGTCTGGATCGAGCTTGCAGCACCGGAGAGCGTCGTCGTGCCTGGGGAGGTGACCGTGACCACCACGTTGGAAGCGCTTCCCTTCGTGATGCTTCCTGTAAGTGCCGTGCTGCCGGGTCCGGCAATGGTGAGGGTCTTCACTCCCGCGGTGCCGCCCGCGATGGCCGAGATGCTTCCCCCGACAGTAAGCGAGGTGCCTACCAGAAGACTGTTGTTCGTCAGCGTGAAGGTGCCAGTCGTCGCATCCGTTCCCAGGGCCACGGCACCGGTGCCGAGGTTCAGGGTGTTGGATCCCACAAAAGCAACGGTCGCGGTGTTCGACCAGATCTGGGTGGGGACGAGGCCCGCTGGAACGACGACCGGGCCACCGGACGTGTTGTCGATCGTCCCGCCATTGAGGGTCAGCGTGCCGGTGCCGAGGGCGTTGTTGTTGTTGATGTTTAACTGGCCTGCGGTGAGGGTCACTCCGCCGGAAGCGCCAGAGTTATTGCCCGACAGGGTGAGGACGCCCGCAGTGACCGAGGTCAGTCCCGCGTGGGTGTTATTGCCAGCCATCACGCTGGTACCGGAACTGCCCTGGGTAATGGTGGAAGCGCCACTGATCACGCCGGTGGAGGTCTGCGAGAGGACGCCGGTGCCGCTGGTGGAGATGGCCCCGCCGCCCGTGAGGGCGCCGGTCAGACTGACCGTACCGGCAGTCACGCTGGTTGCGCCAGTGTAAGTGTTGGTGCCGCCCAGCACCAGAGTGCCCGCACCCGCCTTGGTCAGCGAGCGATTGTTGCCGCCATCGCCGATCGCGCCGCCGACGGTGAGGGTGTTGGTGGCCACGGTGACCTGCGTGTTCAGGCCGAGAGTGACCGGCCCTGCGCCCAGATCCAGACTCTGGCCCGACTGGGTGAAGTCGCCGTTCCAGACGTAGGAGGAGTTCGAGAAGGCGACGGTGCCGCCGCCGGTGTTGTTAATCGTCGTGCCGGTGCCGATGGTGAAGACACCCGTCGGGACGTTGCCGGTGGCGCTGACGGCGAGCGTGCCGCCGGTCAGCGTGAAGTTGCCCGCACCACTGTTGCCGGCATTGCCCAGAGTCAGCGTCCCGGAACCGGTCTTGATGACATTGGCCGTGAAGGTGACCACGCCATTGAGGGTGAGGGACGAGCCGTTGGCACCCGTGCCGTCCACATTCCAAGTCTGGCTGGCCGCACTGGTGTTCGAGGCCACTAGCGGTGCGCTGATGGTAACGGCGCCGGCGTTGGTTCCGACATCGATGCCGCCGGTAGCGGTCGAAGGCTGAATCGTGAGTGTGCCGGAGCTGCCCTGGTTGATATTCACCGCGGTGACAGTGCCGGATCCGGCGACGAAATTGAGACCGCGGATGGTGAAGTTTCCGTTCAGCGCCGAAGTGACGGTCGGGCCCGCCACGCCGTCTTGGCTGAAGAAGACCGTTTCATTGACTCCCGGCAGTGCAGCCGTATTGGCGCCCCCAGTGGCGAGCGTGCTGAAGTTACTCAGCGGACCCGCATTGAGCGTGGACCAGGAGCCGGTTCCCTGACTATCCGTCCAATAGGCTGGCGAGAATGCCGACACCCCCAGCGAGACGAGGTTATTGGTTGCGTTCAGCGTGTAGTTAAAACCGCTCGGTGCCGAGCCGAGCACATACGTCGTGAGCCCACCGAAGGTGAGGTCCCCGAGGGTCGTAGAGAGGAGGTTGTAAGTGTTGCCACCGGCGATGCCAGTATTGAAGTTGAAGAGGTCCAGCGTGATGACCCCAGCCGTCAAAGAAGGAGTGCCTGTTGCACCGATCGTGATGCTGTCATTCGTCGCCGCGTCGAACTCAAAGCCGAGTCTTGCTCCGCCGGCGAGGGTCAGGGCACCCGCGGTGTTCCCGAGCGTCAATCCCTGGATGGCGGAGTTTTGCATGCTCAGGTTGCTGGTCGCGCCGATGCTGACCGCGGTGACGCCGTTGGTGCCGAAGCCTGCCTGCAGGGTGCCACCACTCACGGTGACGCTGGACGCACCCCCATTCAAGGTGGTGGTGCCGCTCAGCGCGAGCGTGCCGGCACCCGTCTTGACCAAGTTGCCGCCGGTACTCGTGAGGTTGGCGACGGTAAGGGTACCCGTGGCGAGGGCGACATCGACGGTGCCGTTGCCCGCGCCGATCGCCAAGCTGCGGTTCAGCGCGTTGGTGCCAGAGGCGGTGTAGCTGATGCTGCCGTTGTTGAGGTTGACGACTGTGGAATTGCCGAGCGGGCCGCTGGTGGCCGGGGACGAGGGGAAGGCGATCTGGCCGCCATTGACCGTGATCGGCCCGGTGAAGGTGCTGGCGCCGCTCAGGGTT
Organism: Humisphaera borealis; assembly: GCF_015169395.1. Taxonomy (GTDB): domain Bacteria; phylum Planctomycetota; class Phycisphaerae; order Tepidisphaerales; family Tepidisphaeraceae; genus Humisphaera; species Humisphaera borealis. The sequence continues at coordinate 7,130,526 of NZ_CP063458.1, read as the reverse complement.
TGGGTGCCGGTGCCGACCTTGGTCAGGGCTAGCGTGCCGGTGCCACTGGTGTTATTGGCGATGATGCCGGCAAACGTGGCCGTGGCATCGTTGTTGCCCAGCGTCAGCGTCTTGTTGGTTCCGGTGGCGTTGTTCACCACCAGATTGGCAGTGGAAGAGGTCGGCTGGCTCAGGCCGTTGATGCTGGTGTCGAAGCCGTTGAGGTCGAGGAGCGAGCTGGTGGCGGCGGCGCTGAACACGACGTTCCCTTTGCCCGCACCGGAGGGAATCGCATTGGCCGCGCCCACCTGCAGGGTACCGTTGGTGATCGTGGTGGTGCCGTTGTAGGTATTGGCGACGCCCAGCGTGGTGGTGCCAGTGCCCAGCTTTTCCAAAGCTCCAGTGCCTGAAACGGGGACCGCGACGGACTGCGTGGTGGTGGTCGTAAACTTGAGCGTGCCGCCGCCGGACAAGGCCAACGATCCGGCCCCCGCGGCGTTGCGCGTCCAGTTGAAGCTATTTCCGGCAGATACGGTGTCGAGGGTGATCGCGCCGGAAATGTCCGGAGCCGTGTCGAGCCGCACTTGAAGGTTCGTGCCGCCATTTCGGATGGTACCGCCCGCGAGCGTTACGGCGGCGCTGGTATTGCGCTGCGTGATGCCCCACTGGCTACGCAGGACGAGCAGGCCGCTGCCGCTGAGGGTGTAGCGGTCGATCCCATCCGGCATGTTCGTTCCCGCCGGAGTGTCTCCACGATTGTCAAGGACGATCCAGTCCGTCGTCACCGTGCCGCCGGAATGAGCCATCGTTCCGGTGCCATCGATACCAAGATAAATGCCGCCATTCTGCTCGGTAGTGCCGGAAGTAGAAGGATCGGTCGCCGTGTTGATGTTGGCGACAGTCAGTGTTCCTGCGCTGATGGTGTAGGCGCTGGTGTTGGTTGAAAAATGTCCGACGCGGACATGGGTGCCCACGCTGACGTCGCCACCGGATTGGATCACCGTGCCCGACATGTTGGCCGCTTCACCGAGAAAGAAGTTGCCGGAGTTGGCGATGTTGGCACCGGGCAGGATGTTCATCACTGCGCCGGTCGAGGCGGTGCCGACGTTGATTGCACCCACGGTTACATTGCCATTGAACGAGCCTGTGGCTCCCGTGCGACCAGCCTGCGTGCCGAACTGCAACGCACCGCCGCCGAGGTTGATCGCCACGCCGTTCTGGACGAAGCCAGTGCCCTGGGTGTCAATGAACAGACGGGTGTTGGCCGTGGTCGTTCCCGAACTGGTGATCGTGTTTGCGGCTGCGAGCGTGTAGCCGTCCGCCCGGTCGAAGCGGATCGCACCGGTCGCGGCGTCGCCATTGAGGGTGACGGCCCCGGTGCCCAGTGTGCCAACCGTTCCGTTGGCACCGATCGCCAGGATATTGGTCCCGGCGGTTCCTCCGGCATTCACGAAGACTTGGTTGAGCGCATTTGCGCCGACGTTGTTCGTGCCGGTGAGGATTAGGGTTGCGCCAGCGCCGCCACCACCGACCACGAGCGTGTCGGTGGGATTCGTGATGCTGATGCTACCGCTGATGGTACCCGCGGCGTTGTATGGCATGATCTTGGCGGACCCATCCAATGTGATGTTGCCGCTGATGATGGCCCCGCCATTCATGCGGATCGCACCGATGCCGCCTTTCACGGCGCCGGAATACTGCGTGAGACCGGAGGCCGCAACCGGGGTTCCGCCGGCGGTTTCGGCGAAACCGTGGCCGGTGAGGATGAAGTTGTTGGTGAAGGTTGCGGCGGAAAGCCAGGCCTGGCCGCCAGCGTCCACGTCGATGGTCGCGCCGCCGGCGTTGGCCGGTGTCATCTGGTTGGTGCGGAAGGTGCCAAGGCCATCGCCGATCACGGTCGGGGACAGGCGAAGGGTGCCGGTGAACCCGGCGTTGTTGCCGGAGATGGTCACATCGCGGACGGCGGCTCCGGCCGTTAAGTGAGGATCGATCACGACTAGCCCGCTGCCGGTGAGGTTATTGGCGAGGGTGAAACTGGAGTCGTTGGCGACGGCCTTGAAGGTCGCTCCACTGGCCACGTTGATGGTGCTGGCGGCAGCGAAGACCGTCTGGGCAGTGCCTGTGTTAAAGTTCGCGATCAGCGTGCCCTGCTGCACATCGGTGGAGCCGGTGTAGGTGTTGGCGCTGGAGATGGTAACCGTGCCGGTGTTCTTCTTGATCAGGCCGCCGGTGCCCGCGATGCCGAAGGTGCCGGTGCTGGTGAGCGTGTAGGCGGTGGTGTTATCGAAGGTCACTCCGGCTGCCGTCTGATTCGCGAGGATGTTCGGAGTGAAACTCGTGGCGGTATCGTCGAACACGACAGAGTCGCCGGCCAAGAACTTCTGGTCCCCGGCATTCCAGTTTAGCGTGTTGTTGGTGTCCCAGATGTTATTAACACCGCCGACCCATTTGTTTGCAGCGCCGGCGACCACAAGGTTCACACTGCCCAAGCCGTTATCCACGACATTGACAGTACTGTGGCCCACGGGGGTGCTCAGCACCAGGGTCGCATTGGTCGCGCCGGTGCCTTGCACCGCCCCAGCGTAGGTCAGGATCGAGTAGGTGCCCGGAACCCAGCCCGCCCCGCTCAAGACGACGTTGAGGGGGTTCGCCCCGCTGATGCTCAGGCCGTTGGTCGCGGTCGTCGCGATCTTGTCCAGCGTGGTGCCGGCGGTGTTGAAATCGAGATTGAGGTTAGTGCCGCCATTGAGGGTAAGCCCACCAAGGGTGAGGGTGGTGGCGGCGGTGCCCGCCGAGGCCGCGCCGACCTGGACCGTGGTGCCGGTGGCGGCAGTCAGGGTGCCGCCAGAGGTGCCTGCGCCGGCAAAGACGGAGGTGCCGTTCACCGCGATGGGGCCAGTGCCGTGCGTGCCATCGAGTAACAGGGTGCCAGCGTTGACGGTGATCGGCGTGTTAGAAAGCGAACCTCCTGCGGCGATGTTCAGCGTCCCGGCATCAACGATCGTGGCTCCCGTGTAAGTATTCGCCCCACTGAGCACGAGCATGCCAGTTCCAATCTTTCTTAATTCTGTCGTGCTCGCTCCGTTTTGAATCACGCCGGAGAACGTGCTGGTGTTGCCTGTGAAGCCAGGCGAAGTGCTAGTGGTGTTGTTGTAGCCGACGTACAGGCGTGCTGTGGTGGCAGAGGTGTTTGTCACCGTACCGCCGCCAGCGAGGCCGTCGATCGCTTCCAAGCGGCCATTCAGGTCCAGCGTACCGCCGGTATTCAACTGCACATCCGTGAGGTTGAAAATCTGGTCGACGTAGTTTGAAGGGGGAGTGGCGATGGTGATATCAGCGGGAGGATTATTGCTCGCGGAGCCACCGGTGACCGCGGTCAGGCTCCCGGCGATCTGCACGGTGGCGCTGCTGTTGATGGTGAGGCCGAGATTGCCTGACCCAGTAGCGTGAACCGCGTAGTCACCAGTCTTGGCCAGGACGGTTGTGCCGCTGTTCGCGATAACGATACCGCCGCTATTGTCGGCGGTGCCCGCGAGCGTGAGCGTGCCTGCCCCGTTCATGATCAGGTTGGTGCCGCTGAGAATGCCAGACCAAGTTGTGGCGGTCGACTGGTTCGTGGTCAGGTTGTTTCCGCCACTGATGGTGCCGCCCGTCCCGGAGAGGCTGCCAACGGAGCGCGGAAGGTTGCCCGTGGCAAACGTGCCGCCGTTCACGATGAGGTTCGTCGTGGCCGGCATGATGCCGGTGGCGCTGAAATTCAGCGTGCCCAGGGTGATCACCGTGTCGCCGGCGTAATCGTTGGCCGCGTTCTGGAGCTGCACCGTGCCGGCTTCGTTGACCGTGAAACCGCCGGTGCCGGTCAGCTTGCCCGCGATGTTCAGCGTGCCGCCGGTTATCGCCTGGATGTTGCGGCCGGCAGTGGTGCCGCTCAGCGTGACCTGACCGTTGATGGTGCCGGCGGCGTTGTTTGATTGGCGGAGGATGCCGCCGTCATTGAGCACCACGTTATGTTGCTGCGCATTGGCCCCAAAAATCTGGTGCAGTCCCCCGCTGTTCACCGTGACGGTCGCCGTCGCGGACAGCGGATTAGCACCCTGGGAGCCGAAGACCCCTCCATTGACGATCACGTTTTCCAGGACCGAGCCGGCCGAGGGATTATACCAGAGGTCTCCAGTCCCCGTTTTGGTCAGCGTAAAGGCACCCCCGTTGAAGATTTGACCTGCGACCAGGTCATAGCGTCCGCTGCCACCCCACGTGGTATTCCCAGAGAGGGTGATCTTGGCGAAATGGCTGTTATTCGTGATGGCGGCACCGTTGTTGACGATAGCGCCGTTCCCACCCACACCCACACCGGAAACAACCAGTTCCGCGTAGCGTGTGCCGACTGGCGTGCCGTTGGCATCAAAGGTTCCGCCGCCGCTCACGGTGATTGATCCCGCACCGCGCAGGGCGTCACTGTTGCCTATCCGCAGCGTGCCGCCGGTCACATTGACCGCCCCGCCGCCGAGAACGTTCGCCCCGCTAAGTGTCAGGGTGCCGTTGCTGACACTGGTGGCCCCGGCATAAGTGCTGGCTCCGGACAGCGTGACGGCTCCGGTGCCGGTCTTGGTGATGCCGCCGGCGCCCGAGAGGGGGTTGGCGACACTGTAGTTGACCGCGCTGTTGTTGAAAGTCAGGTTGCCGATGGTGACGGCGCCGCCGGTGATGGTGCTGTTGGTTACCGGTGTTGCCGGCCCGCCCACGTCATGCGTGTCGCCAAACACAACGGCGTCACCCTGATAGAATGTCGCTCCGGTGCTGGTGCTGGAGGCGAGGGCGAAGTTGGACGTGGTGTTGACGTCCCAAACGCCGTTGGTCTGCCCGGCCCAGATAAGCGAATCCGCGGCGGTGACCACGAGATTGACCTGACCGGCCGTAGTGTTGTCCAACGCCGCTGTGATGTGCGGATAGCTGCCAACTGGGGCCAGCGCAAACCCGCCAAAACCATTGCCGCCGATGCTGCCGGTGTAGTCGAGCAGGCGGTAGGTGCCGGGGGTGAACAAGCCCGCCTGCGGCGCGATCGTGACCGTGGTGCCGGCGGTGGTGAGGCTGAAGGCGTTCAGAGGCGCAACGGCCCCTGCCGTGGTGAGCAGCGGCACATAGGTTGTGGCACCCGCGGTGCCGAACGTGACGGCAGAGGAACTGAGGACGCCGCCACCGAGGCCGGTGCTCAGCGTGGCCAGGTCGGAAACGTTCACGGCCCCTGCCGTGCCGGCCCCGAGCACCAGCGCGCCGCCGACGACATTGGTGGTCCCGGCGTTGTTCCAGGTGCTGGTGGCCGCGAGGGTGGATGCGCCCGCCTTCTCAATTGTGGCGCCGACCAGCCCGGTTACGCTGCCGGGGAGAACGCGATTGTTTGCGCCGGTGAAGGCCAGAGTACCGGAATTGACGGTCCACGAATTGGCGGAGACCAGGCCGCCGTTGAACTCGGTCCGGCCGAGCCCGTTGCTCACCAGGTTCAGCGTGCCCAGGCCGCTTGCGGTGCCCTGCACCTGAAGATTTGTCAGTGTGTCGGTGGTCGCGTTTGGGGTGGCGAAGGTGAGGGTTGAAGCGGTCGTCAGGTTCGAGTTGCGGAGGATGTGGTTGGTGGCGGTGGAACCCGCAGCGGTGTTCAGCCGAGTTACGGTCTGGCTGAAGCTGTTCAGTTCCAGACGCCCGTCCCCAGCACCAGTTTGTCCGAACGTGAATTCCGTATTGGCAAGTGCATTGTTGGCGCCGATTTGAATCTGTCCGTTGGCGACTTGGGCGCGCACCCAAGAGTTGCCGGTGGAGTTGACGATCACCGTCCCCGCATCGGTTTTACTGAAAATGCGGTCGCTGCCGAGGTTGATCACTCCATTGTAAACCACCGTGCCGGCACCCCGGGTGAAGAGCGTTCCAGTGCCGGCTCCGCTAGTGGAGGAGACACCGCCGGTTACGGTAAGCGTGGTGCCGGTTGCAGCATTGACCGCCACAATCCCAGTGCCGGCGGCTACGATATTTCCGGCCCAAGTATTGTTGTTCGCGCTGTTCAGGAGCGTGCTGCGGAAGTCGCCGGTGCTGTTGGAATTGAACGTCACCGTCTTGCCCGAGCCGTGGGTGAGGGTGCCGGTCAGGTCCAGAATGGTTCCGTTGCCGCCCGCTACCACGCCCTGATTGACCGTCACCGCGGTATTCGTCCCGAGAGCGCTGGCGTTCGAAATCCGCAAGGTGCCGTCGGACACCGTTGTCACCCCGCTGTAGGTGTTCGCACCGGAGAGGATCAAAACGCCGGTGCCATCCTTGGTGAGTGTCCCAGCACCCGTGCCGATCGCACCGGAGATGGTCGTGGTGCCCGCCCCGCCGACGGTCAAGGCAAATGCGCCGCCCATCGCCCCGCTCAACGTCATGGTTCCGGCATCCGAATTGATTCGGGATGCGCTTCCCAATGTGATGGCCCCGGCGTAGCTGCTCGTGCCCGCCAGATTGCGGAGCGCTCCACCAGCCGAAATCCCCGTCCCGTTCAAGGTCAGGGCCTCAGCGCCCACCACCACTGTGTTGAGCTGCAACGCGGCGCCGGAAGTCACGCTGGTACCGGCAGCCGTTGTTCCCAAGCCGGCGGCATTTGTCACCGTAAGCGCCCCGGCCGAAACGGTTGTCAGCCCCGTGTAGGTGTTCGCACCGGAGAGCACCCAAGTGCCGGTGCCGCTCTTGGTGAGCGACAGAGCGCCGCCCGTGCCATTGGCGATGATGCCGGTGACGGCGTTGCCGCCGGTGTTGGTGCCGTTGAGATTAAGCGTGGTGGTGGTTGTGGCAGTGGCAGAGCCCGTGACCGCACCGATGCTCAGCAGGCTGGTGGCAGCCGTGGCGCCGGCGGTAAATGTGGCCGCCGCTGTGGTGGTGCCGGAAATCTGGATCGGGGTGCTGATGGTGTCGGTATGAGCGCCGTTGGCCGCCAAGGTCTGAATCACACCGCCGTTGTTCAGGCGCAGCGACCCACCGCTGAGCGTGTAGCCGAAAGCGGAAGTGTTCCCAAAGCTGATGCCACCAATGAAGCGCGTGGCATCCACTGTCGCGATTCTGGCCGCCGTGAGGGTAAAGCCGAAGGTAGCGATGTCGGTATTGTCGGCGGTGGTCGAACCGGGCGCTGCGGCGGGTGTCCAACTGCCAGCCGTGATCCAGTTGCCCGCGGCGTCGACATTCCAGGCACCACTGGCGGCCTGCGCGGGAGACGGAGCGAGTTGGGTCAGCGCAATCGCCGCCGCGGCGGCGAGGGCCGACGAGCGGACCGTGAGTGGATGACGCCGTGCTGCGAACTTTGCCTTCTTCGACATGTGCATTTTCTCTGCTGAAAAAAACCTGCGCGGCAGATTACCACGTGTAAAAGTCCGACTGCGGCGCGGCACCGTTTTGGATTGAGGCGACTCGAAAACCGTTCAGCTCGAATGGCACGAGGTACGCAGCCTTCATCTGCCAAGATGGAGTAGGTCCAAGAATCGTCTTGGCGACAGTGCTATCGAACAAATTACGGGGTCGTTTCATAGGAAGCAATTACAATTCGAGGATAGGCTAGAAGTGGGCGTATCGCAGATTCTTGGCACTGGCGTGTTTTTCGGGTGCAATGGGCTGCGGTACTCCGCTGCCCGTGGCAACGCCTGAGCGCCGTGACACTGCAACGGGCAGGCGAGTATGCCAGCCCATGCCACCCAGCATGATGACGAAGACGCGAGTTAGACCCCTGTGACCACCCTTATTGGCCTCCGAGTCCGAAATTCGAGGGCTTACTTCACGGTGAAGCCCCTATCTCTCTCAGTAATTTCGCATCGCCACTGCCACCGCCGCGCGGTCGACTGATCCATCGGCGGCAACCGTCTTGGCAACGATGGCCGGGTGATGCAATTGCGGAGAACTCAACCGCGATGGGTGTAGCGCGCGTTTTAGGCACTTTCGTTACGACAACCCCCAGAATGGGTTTCTGGTCATGGATGGTCTAAGCAGTTCGCAAACGAAGAAGAGCGATTGGTCGCCGAGCAGGCGGTTCGGAGCTACCGGGAACTTCGGCCCATCGTGAACGCCGCCCCGCACGGCAAGGGGTTAGCAACATGCGAAGACGGGCAAGCCTTTTTTCCTCTACATGCCGCTGAATGCGCCGCACAGGCCCATCGTGCCGACGAAGGAATGGCAAGGCAAGAGTGGTCTCGGCAAGTACGGCGACTTCGTCATGGAGACCGACTGGTCGATCGGGCAGATGATGGAGGCCGTTGATAAAGCGGGTATCTCAAAGAACACGCTGATCATCCTCACCAGCGATAACGGATGCTCCCGCGCCGCCGGCATCGGCAAATTGGAGGAACAAGGCCATTACCCCGGCGAACAGCGGCGCGGATCGAAGTCCGATATCTGGGACGGCGGCCACCGCATCCCATTCATCGTTCGCTGGCCGGACCGAGTCAAAGCCGCCAGCCGTAGCGATCAACTGATCTGCCTGACCGACCTGATGGCTACCTGTGCGGAGATTGTCGGTGCCAAGCTGCCCGAAACCGCTGGCGAGGACAGCGTGAGCATTGTCCGGAAACGGGCGGCGAACTGGCCAGGGAAGAAGCGACGAATTGAGTTTTCTCTTTTCGAAGACATGGTTGGCCATGTCGCGCTCGCCGACATCAGCGGCTCGTTGGGCAGGATGGATGGTGATGCTTCTGGCCGACTCTGCCGACGTCATCCGGCCCAGCTCTACTTCTGTAGACCACGGCGACGTAGTCCATGTACCCCCTTTGGGACGCGCCAGGGTGCTGCCCGGCCCCCCGCACACCCGTCCCTCGTAGACGACCGGCATCACCGTTGCGTGCTCAGCTCGGAAGTTTCGCGGTCCGGCCAAAACACTGAGTGGGTTTTAGGGACAAGGGCCAGGGCAATTTCCCGACATGGGCACCTCTGGGATTGCCCTTGCGATAAGGGTTCTCTACGGTGTAGGGTGTGGTGCTCTAGGGGTGGATCACTGACGGCCGGTGCGGCGGGCACTTACGGTCAATTTACTTGATCAGTTCAACTCAGAAATGTGGGGCTTCGTGTTCGAGAACTCAGCGACGGACCGATCGAATCTCCCAAAGGGAACTCAGTTGCGCGACAATCGAAAGAAACATCCTGCCGTCACGCATGCCGTACGCGGCGTACTCGAAGTCCTCGAATGCCGGGCCTACCTCAGCAGCGATCCCCTCGACACCTCGTTCGGGTCACAGGGTAATTCGGCACACTACGCGCTGGGAAATTCGGCGTTCTTCGCCAAGGCGGGGTTTGAACTGCCCGATGGCAAACTGCTTATCGCCGGTCATGCCACCTCGCCCGACTCCACCGGCAGCGGCTCGGCGGGCATTATCCGTCTGACCTCCAACGGTCAACTTGATCGCAGTTTCGGCAACGAAGGAAGCATTCTCACCGAAATCCCGAATCTGGGCAGTGTCGCCGACTGGGCCCGGATGCCCGACGGCCGGCTGGTCGGGTTCGGGAAGGTCGTCGAGGGACAGCGCATCGCGTTCCGGCTCAATGCCGACTTCACCCTCGATACGACCTTTGGTGCCGCCGGCGTGGCGGCGTTGCCGCAGTCATTCGACGCGCCGACCGCGATCGACGTTGACGCCTTCGGACGGCCGGTCATGGTCGGACAGATCTCCGGCGATTTCGGCATCGTCCGCCTGACGAGTTCGGGTCTGACTGATCCGACTTTCGCCGCCGACGGCAGCGGCATGGTGCGGATCGATTTCAACGGCCAGATCGACCGCGCCAACGCCGTCCTGGTGCAGCCGGACGGGAACATCCTGGTCGGCGGCTCTGCTCAGACCTTCTTCACTGCGTATTACACCGACGACTTCGCGCTGGCCCGGCTGACGCCCGCCGGCACGCTCGACGGCTCGTTCGGCACCGGCGGCAAAACGCTGACCGGCATGCTCAGCTCCGGCTCGCAGTACGACGAGCAGATCAACGCCCTGGCGGTCGGCGCTGACGGCAGGATCGTCGCCGTCGGCAAGAGCTCGTTCTACGGCGCTGTCGCGAGCTATCAGGCCAACGGGCAGATCGATCTGTCGTTCAACACCACCGGCTACCGCATCGCGGAGTTTGCCCGCGACACCGACAACTACTACGCCGCCGCCAGGCTCGCCGACGGCAGCATTGTGCTCGGCGGAGAACACAGCGTCGCGGCCGACCGTGCCATCTCTGTCGAAAAAGTCACGCCGGCCGGACAGTGGGATACCGGCTTCGGCGGCGGCGATGGGAAAGTGACGATAGAGATTAACGGCGCCGAGTACGAAGAGGTCAAGCAGATACTGGTCGGCGCCGACGGCAGAATTACCGCGATCGCCGCGACCGACTCGCAGAGAAGCATCCCGGCCGCCGGCCGCGTCTCCGCCAGTGGTGTGCTCGATGCGTCGTTTGCGGCCGGGGGCGGGAACCTGTTTCATGTATCGGGCCCGGGAACCGCTGACGCCCGGTCCCTCAGTCGCGCCGTCGACGGATCGCTCATCGTCGGCATCACGGACGCCTACAACCGCCTGGCGGTGATGAAGGTCAACGCGGACGGCGGGCTCGATCAGGACTTCGGAACCCGCGGGCGGGCCTCGCTCGGACTGCATTTCTTCGGCGCGGCGGTCAGCCGAATCGAAACCCGCTCGACCGCGATCGCTGCCGACGGCAAGATCTACGCCGGCGGCTATCACACCAACGTCGGCTTCGCGCTCGCCCGCTACAACGCCGACGGTTCTCCCGATACGGCGTTCGGCACGGCCGGCCTGGCGACGGCGGCAATTCCCTTCGGCGATGTCACCGGCGAAAGCCTCGACACGCTCTCCGCGATCGCGGTCCAGCCCGACGGTAAAATCCTCGCCGCCGGCATGAGCGGCACGGCATGGGCCCTCGTTCGCTTCACCGCCACCGGCGCGCTCGATTTGACATTCGGCGACGGCGGACACGTGCGGTTCGATACCGCCGGAATCCAGTCCTGGAACGGTCGCGGCGCACAAGCGATCGCGATTGCGCCGTCGGGCCGCATCCTGCTGGCGGGCACGCGGCGCGTCAGCGCGATCGGACACCTGTCAATCGTGGCGGTCACTTCGGACGGCATCCTCGACGGCGCGTTCGGAACCGGCGGCGTCCGGTCGCTCTACCAGACGGTGGCGACGAGTCCCGACCTGACCGCGATCGCGGTCCGCCCGGACGGCCGAATCGTCGTCGCCGGCTCCGAAGGCGACAACGCCTTCACCACCTACCAGCTCACCGACACCGGCGCGGACGACACGAGCTTCGGCACCAACGGTCGCGTGAAGTCGACGTTCACCATCGGCACAACCGTCTATGCCGCGATTCCCGGCACGATCGCGATTCGCGGGGACGGACGGGTCGCGGTCACCGGAACGGCGCCGGTCGGGAACACGTCGCGCGTCGCCGCCGCGCTGCTGACGGCCGACGGCGCACCGGTCCTGCAGTTCGGATCGAGCGGCAGGGTGCTGTCCGACTCGATCGGCAAGAACGCCGGCGCGACATTCGACGCGGCGGGCAAGCTGGTCGTCGCCGGCAGCGTAGCAATGCCGGCCGGGGGCCTGGCCTCCAAGGCGGCCGTCGCGACCTTCCACGATCAACCGACGCTCTCAGCCGCCGCAACAATCGTCGGCGAGGAACGCGCCGCCCCCAGCGCAGCCATCCCGGGCCGATTCACGATCAGCCGTAGCACGCCGTTCGTCGGCGCGCTGGTGGTCACTGTCAGCTACGGCGGCTCGGCAACCTCCGGCGTCGACTTCACCGCGCTGCCGACGACTGTCACCATTCCCGACGACCAGGCCTCGGTCAACCTAGAAGTCCCGGTTCTCGACGACCTGCTCCTGGAAGGCAACGAGTCGGTCACCATCACTGGTCTCTCGGCGACGGGTTTTGGATTCTCCGGCGCGGTGGCGGAAGTCCGTATCCTCGACAACGAGGGTATCGACGCCGCCGAGAGCAACGACACCTTCGAAACCGCCCGGGTCTTCACCACGGTCAATCAGAATCTGCCGCAACTGTTCTCGCTGCACCACCCGGCCGATGTCGACTTCTTCCGCGTGACGACGGGATACCCGGGCCTGTCGGTCGCGATGACCCGCGCGAGCGGCACGGCGGCGATGGAACTGGACGTTTACGATGCCGCGCGCAACCTGGTCGGCCGTTCCGCGGTCGCCGGCGCCGCCCAGAATGTTCAGCTCCAGGATGCCCCGGCAGGCGTCTACTTCGTTCGCGTTCGCTTGGCCGACCCCGTCGCGCCGGATGCCGGTTACAACGGATACCTGTTCTCGATCAAGGCGCAACGGCCGGTCGGCCAGACGCCCATCGCCGTTGTCAGCGATCAGCAGACCACGATCCCCTTCGTTAACTTTGATATTGGCGGTGAGGGGCTGGCCTGGCTCGATTCCACGCCGCTCACGAACGGGCCCAGCGGATCCCGACCACTGGACGCCGTGGACTTCCGCATGGAAAGCCCCGGCGTCGGTCAGCCGTTGCGTCCGATTCTGTCCGATGTACGCCCCGGCGAGTGGCTGGAGTACACGGTCAATGTCGCGTCTGCAGCGCCCTACCAGCTATTTGTCAACCAGGGGAACACCGCGCCCGGCGGCGTCTACCATCTCGAACTCAACGGCGTGGCGCTGACGGCGAGCCTGCCGGTCAGCGTGATCGCCGGCGGCGCACGGGAACTCACCAGTACCCCCATCACCCTCCTCGCGGGGCAGAGCGTCATCCGCGTGGTGTTCGACACCGCCGCTTCCAATGGCGTGGTCGGCGAGTTCGAGAACTTCCACATCACGCCGGTCAAGCCGACGGTGAAGCTCGTCGGGTTCGGCACCCCGGGCGAACCGGAGGCGACGGGCAACGGCCAGATCCGGTTCCAGATTCAGCGCAGCACGTTCACCACCCAGCCGCTGACGGTCAACTATACGATCTCCGGCACGGCCACCAGTGGCACGGCGGCCAGTGGTGCCGACTACACCGCCTCGACGGGACAGATCACCCTGCCTCCGGGGACCACGGCGGTGCCGGACATCACCATGCCCGTCTACTTCGACGAGCATTTTGACCCCGGCGAGACCGTCATCGTGACAATCGTGCCGGACGATGCGTACTACCTGGGCACGTCGACCCTGACTTTCACGATCACAGATCGTCAGCCGCTATTGAACTCCTACGAGTCGAACAACTCGGTCGCGACGGCTTACCAGCTTTACGGCGTCGGTCCGGAGGAGGCGAAGGCAACCGCCGCGCTGGCTCCGGGCGATCTGGACTACTATCGCGCCAGCCCCCGCGGCAGCAACGGCACCATGTCGGCGCAGCTCGACTACAACCCGGCGGTCGGCGATCTTTACCTGGTCGTCTACGATCTTCAGGGCAACGAGATCACCCGCGCCGACAACGCCGGCGCGATCGAAAGCCTTACCTTCCCGACGGGAACCGAGGGCGTCGAATATGTATTCGGTGTGTTCGGAAAGAACGGCGCTTCCACCGGCCGCTATACGCTGACACTCGATTGGAACGAGACCGCGGCACCGTTCGCAACCTTCACCAGCGTCAACACTTATTCCAACGCGGTGTGGACCGTCGAGTGGCGGTTCAACGAGCCGGCCTACGGGCTTGACATGGGCGATCTGCGATTGACGCGCGACGGACAACCGGTCGAACTGATCGGCACCGAGGCGTACCTCGGCGGGGGGGGAGTGCGGGAGCTCACTGCACTGACGCGGCCCGCCGGTAAGTACACGTTCACGATCGTCGCAGCCAACTCGGGCATTGTCGACTTGTACGGCAATCCGATGGTTGAGGACGCCAGCATCACCTGGATCAACGAACTTCCCTACGACCCCGCGCCGCTGCCGCTGGTCGAGGACACCCACATCCGGAACAACAGTCAGGCCGCGGTCAACTTTGGCGATTCTGCGACGCTGGAGGTCGGACAGACGTCCGACGTACGGCAGACGCTGTTGCGGTTCGACCTTTCATCGTTGAGCGCTGAGAAAGAAATCAGCAGCGCGATTCTGAAGCTGTGGGCGGCGACCGCCGGCGGCGCGGGTGGCGTTCCGATCGCGATTTACGAAGCCGACCCCACATGGACGGAAACGGGGACCTCGTTCAACACGCGGCCAGCATTAATCGGTGAACCCGTGCTCGAATTCAACGTCGAAGCCGGCGCCGGTGCGCTCTACCAACTGGACCTCGCGGGCTACCTGTCGCGCCGGGCCAGCGAGGGTGCCACGTCGCTCACATTGGCACTGGTTCCGCGCGAGGCTAGTAGCGCGTATGCGGTGATCAACTCCGGTGAGGCCGTCGCCAACCGGCCCGAGTTGGTCGTCAACCAGCAGTACAAGCGATTGAGCGTCGTGACATTGTCACAACAGCTATCACTGAACGAAGGCACCAGCGGCACGGTGGGTTTCAAGCTGTCGCGCAACCCCTACGGCGACGTCCGCGTTTACGTGGGGGACCACGGTCACAACGAGGGCATCTCCGTCGCCGACCCGGCACCCTACCCGAGTTACGTCTTGTTCAACGAGACGAACTGGAACGTGCCGAAGTATGTCACCATCAACGCCGCCCAGGACGCCGACGCCGAACACGACTGGGACGTGCTCATCTTCGGCAGCGACCAGTTGCGCTATCAGTCGTCAGTGTCGCTCTACTCGATGGACGACGACGCAGTGCCGTTGGCCGAATCGCTGCCCCCGGCGCTGGATGCCAGCGTACAAGCCCCCGCCGGTGCAACAGGCGCAACGGGTGCGATGGTGCTCTCCACGGGCAAGCTGTCGTCGACGGAGTTCGCCGGCACCGGCGTGCTGCCCGCCGCCGGAGCCGGCGCGGTCACCGTTCCGACGCTGACCGTCCGCAAGACCACGACCGCCGGCCAGACGCGCGAAGCGTTCATCAAGTTCAGCATTGCCACCCTTCCGTCGGCGTCGGCGATCACATCGGTGAAGGTCCGGGTCTTCGGCAAGAACTCGGCCGCCGGCAGCGTGCCCGTCGGGCTTTACACGGTCGCCAGCACCGCCTGGCAATCCATCAGTTGGAGCACCCGCCCGGCGACCAGTGCGTCGCCGATCGTCACCAAGACGGTCAGCGGCACGACCGGAACCTGGTACGAGTTCGACGTCACCAGTTATGTGAAGCAGCGAAAACAAGCCGGCGACACCGCCGTCAGCTTCGCACTCAAGGGCACGACCAACACCTCGATTCACGCCATCTTCAACGGCAGCGGTGCGACGACCAACAAGCCCGACCTGCGCACCACCGGCGCGATCGTTCTGACGCCGCAGTCTCTGGTTGTCTCTCCCACAACGCTGAAGGTTGCCGAAGGCGCGAGTAAGACGGTCGGCGTCAAGCTGGGCGCGAAACCGTCGGGTAACCTGGTGGTCTCCATCGCTGCGAGCCATGCATCGGCTGCGCCGGCGGTGACGACGCTGACATTCACGCCGAGCAACTGGAATGTGTCGCAGAACCTCGTTGTCGCCTCGCCCCAGGACGCCGACACCGTGAACAACACCGCGACGCTGGCATTTTCGGCTCCGGGTGTTAACGCTGTGAACGTCGCGTTCACGCAGACCGACGACGACGGCCTGCCGCAGGCCGCCACGTCGACGACGTTCAAACTCCCGGCGATCGCCGACGCTCACGGTCGCAACGGGGCCTACGCCGCCGCCAACTATGGCAACGCGGCGGCGCTGGAAGTCCGCAGCAGCACTGTCGCCGACAACAGCCGGGAGTCGTTCTTCCAGTTCGATCTCAGTGGCATCGCGTCAGCGGCGCAGATCGGTTCGGCCAAGCTGCGGCTTTACGTCAAGCTCTCGACGACGGAGACCGCGACGCTCGGCGTCTACGGCGTGGCCTCAACAACCTGGACCGAAGGTGCCCTGACTTGGAACAACCGCCCCGCCACCGGCGCGCTGCTGCGCAGCCTCGGTGTGACGTCAACGACGGGCCAGTGGCTTGAGTTCGACGTCGCCGACTACCTGCGCCAACAGAAACAAGCGGGTACGACGAAAGTCGCATTAGCAGTGAAGGCCACGGCGGCTTCCAAGTCGCTGGTGTCGATCAACAGCGGCGAGGCCGGCGCAAACACACCGGAACTAGTCATCACCGGCGGCCCGACGTCGCCGCCACCTCCTCCGCCCCCGCCACCGCCACCGCCACCACCGCCGCCTCCTCCCCCTCCGCCACCACCGGGCACCGGACAGACGATTCGCGCGTCGTCCGATGCCCATGTGCGCGACGGAGTTTTCACCGGAACCAACTACGGCTCATTGGCCGCACTGGAGATCCGCAACAGCTCCGTCGCCGACAACAGCCGCGACCTCTACCTTTCGTTCAATCTGTCTGCTGCGGCGACGATCAACACCGCGGTGCTCCGCCTCTTCGGCAAGCTCTCGCAGACCGGCCCGGTCACGCTCGGCGTCTACGCCGCGACGGCGGCATGGACCGAAGCCGGCGTGAACTGGTCCAACCGCCCTGCCGCAGGCGCGCTGCTGACGACCGCGAGCTTCAACGCCACGACCGACGCGTGGGGGCAGTTCGACGTCGGCAACTACGTCCGACAGCAGAAACTGGCCGGCGCGACGAGCGTTACGCTGGTGGTGCGGATGACCGACGTCTCCAAGCCGCTGGCGACCTTCAGCAGCGACGAAGCCGCTTCAGGCCGGCCAGAATTGGTCATTGGATGAGCGGCGGCAGCGGAGTCGCAATGCGGCCCGCAACTGCGTCTCGCAGGTGCGCCGGACTTTGGGAACAGGGCTCCAGGTCGCGATGCTGCTGATTTTTAAGGGGTGTCGAAGGTCGCGAATAGGTCGAGGTGCCGATTCGCCGTTAGAAAATGTCAACGCATCGAGATAGAACTACGGACGGCAGGGTTCATATCTCTGGGCTCCTTTGAAGATGAGTTTGAATAGGGCGTGGCGACAGCGAGAGCGTGCTAGTAGGTTGTAATCCTAGCGCCAGTTAAAACCCCGTCCCTGCCGGACGGGGTTTTTCGTTCCCTGTTGCTGGTAGGAAGCGGCTTCCGCGGTGCCATTTCCGGACTTTGTTGGTGTCGAGGGCTTCTCGACCGTATCGGCCAGCTCAAAAACCTTCCGGTACCGGACTGCGTCATCAATCAGTCGCAGGTTACTCTCGTCCGGCGATCTGTCGGCCCGATCACTGGCCTGTCTCGCTTAAGGCAGCGCACTTCCCAGCAAGCGCAGGAAGTTCCCGCTGGCCAAGCCGCTCGCGTCTTGCTCGGTGTATCCCCGCTCGCGCATCAACTGCGGCAGCTTCTGGAGGTCGGCGATCGTCGCCAAATCCTTCGGCGTCTGCTCCCGGCCGAACGCTCCGTCAAGATCCGATCCCAGCCCCACATGGCTGGCATTTCCGGCGATCTGGCAGATGTGGTCGATGTGCTCGACCAGGTGTCGCAGACCCAGTCCGACGGACTCGGGCGTCGTCTCGCCCCGCTTCCATCCGGGGACGATCATCCACGCGTCCAAGGCCGCCCCGATGACCGCTCCGCGGCCGACTAGCAGCCGAATCTGCTCGTCGCTCAGTTGCCGCTGGTGCGGAACAAGCGACCGGCAGTTGTGGTGGCTCGCCCAGATCGGGCCGGTGAACGAATCGATCGCTTCTAAGAAGCAGGCGTCGCTCAGGTGCGTGACGTCGAGGATCATGCCGAGGCGGGCGATCTCTGCGAGCAGTTCGCGGCCGGCGGGTGGAAATCCACCGGTGGAGTCGGTTCCCATCGCGTAACGTCCCGGGCCGTAATGCGCCGGCCCGATCGCCCGCAGGCCCTGTTCGTAGGCCCGCTCCAGGTGCGCGGGCGTCTGGATTGAATCGGCACCCTCCAGGCTTAGAACATAGCCCACGGGCAACGACTGCGATTCGTCGGGCGAGTTCCAGCGGGCGAGGTGAGCGTCCAGCTCGGCCCGGCTGCGAATTGGCGTCATCTCGCCGGCCTCTTCCATGGCGCGATACCACGCGAGCTGGGCCTGTGTCATCGCCCAGGCCTGCGCCGCTGAATGCCAGCCGAAGACCGGGCTGTACGCCCCACCCTGCTTGACGCGGGCGATCTGCGTCGCGACGACCAGCCCGATTCGGCCGCGCCGAAGCTCGGGCAGGCAGACCGTGTTGCGGCCGCGGTCAGGCTTGTCGGTCATGCCTGCCTCGGCGGCACGGATCTCGGCGACGGGCCGGGTCAGGTCGCGGTTCCACTCGATCGCGTTCATCGCCAGGTCGAGGTGAGCGTCGAAAATGAACGGCGTAGAGGTGGGTGGGTTCATATAAGTACGCTCGCCAGTAAGGTCAGTCCGAGCCCGGCCACGCCGACGAGCGTTTCCATCACGCTCCAGGTTCGCAGGGTTTGGCGGACGGAAAGGCCGAGGCATTCCTTGACGACCCAGAAACCGCCGTCGTTGAGGTGCGAGAGGAAAAGCGACCCGAATGCCAGGGCGATGACGGCCAGTTCGACATTGGTACCGGGGTTCGCCGCCAGGACGGGAGCCAGGAGTGCCGAGCCGGCGGTGATCGCGACAGTGGCCGACCCGGTCGCCACGCGAATGAACGCCGCGACAAGCCAGCCGTAGACCAGTGGCGGCACATGGAGTGACCCGGCGAGCGATCCGACGGCGTCGGCCACGCCCGCATCGCGCAACACCCGGGCGAACCCGCCCCCGCCGCCGACAACAAGAATCGCCATGGCGACGGCAGCGATGGATTCCTCCGAGAACTTCAGCAGCTCGCCTCGACCAAAACCGCAGCGCGTGCCGAGGGACCACATCGAAAAGAGGACGGCGATCAGCAACGCCACGGTCGGGTGGCCGATGAACTCCGCCGATGCCCGCCAGGACGAACCGGTATCGGGCAAAAGTCCGGCGACCGTTGCGAGCAGCATCAGGAATACCGGCAACAGGATAGAGACGAGCGTCAGCCCAAACCCCGGCCGGCGGGTGAGGCGTTCGGGCAATTGCTGTCGCGCAGGCTGTGGTGCGGACGTCCCGGCTGTAACCGGAGGCGAGACGGCCGCGCCGCCATCGGGCGAATCCAGCTCCCGACCCACAAAGCGAGCCAGCACCGGCCCACACAGCAGGCAGACCGGCAGCCCCAGCACAAAACCCCAGAGCAGCACCATCCCGGTCCGGGCGTGCAACGCGTCGATCGCCACGATCGGACCCGGGTGCGGCGGCATCAGCCCGTGCATCACCGACAGGCACGCCAGGATCGGCAACGCGAGCTGGCCGGAGGGTCGCTTGGATTCTCGTGCGAGCGTTTGCAGGATCGGCAGGATCAGGAGCAGGCCGACGGTGAACCAGGTCGCCAGCCCGACCACCAGCGCCAGCGTCATCAGGCACCAGACGATCCGCTGCGGCCCGAAGGTCTGGGTAAGCCGCTCGGCCAGCACTTCGGCCCCGCGCGATTCGCCCAGCAGCCGGCCGAGCACCGCACCCAGGGCGATGACCGCCGCCGTCCCGCCGAGGGTTGCGCCCAGGCCTTCCTGAAACGCTTTGACGATGACCAACGCCGGCTTCCCCGAGCCAATCCCCACCAGCAACGCCGCCACCAGCAACGCAGCGAACGCGTTGAACTTCAGCCGGGTGACCAGCAACACCAATACGCCAATGCCGGCAGCGGCAACGGCGATCAGCGCGAGTTGGGCTTCGGTCATACCGTCACCTTTCTCGCCCGCGCCTCGATCGCCTGTCGCTCCACGACCCGGCCGGACTCGATCACCACCGCCTCGGCGTGCAGCGCGACCGTCGGGCAGATGTGCCAGGGGACACCAATCAGCATGTCCCCCACCGCGAAACGCTCGGCCTCGGCGGTTTCGATGACCAGGTGCTCTTCGCTGTGGACCAGCGCGACGGCGTCGGGCAGATCGGGGAAGATGACCCTGGGATGGGGCATCTCGGAGCCGACGGCCTTGTGGCCCAGATCCAGGCAGAGCCGGTTCTCGCCGGGCTTGCTGACGACGCGAGTCAGCAGCGTGGCGGCAACTTTGAAGTTCAGGAACGGGCACTTCGTCGCGTACCCCGCATCCCACAACACCAGCGTGCCGGGGCTGAGCTCGACATCGGTTCGCGCGGCATGGACCGGAAAGCTGGGTGTACCGCCGACGACGACACGCGGCACAGGCAGGCCCTGCCCCACCAGCGTTTCGCGCAGCTTGGTGACGGCGGCGAATGCTTTGTCGCAGGCCGCAGTCAGTTCGATGAAGTCTGCCAGATGCAGGTGCCCGTCGTAGGCGTGAAGCCCGCCGGGCCGCAGGGCGGTCGCGGCGGCGAGCTGGCGATAGAGCGCGATCGCCGCCGGACCAGGTCTGATGCCCGTGCGGTGCTGGCCGATGTCGAGGTCGATGAGCACCTCGATAGTCGCGCCGGCGGCAGCCGCATCGCTTTGCATCGCCTCAAGAGCACCGGCGTCATCGGCGATCGTGGAGAACGCGACTGCCGGAAAAGCTCGCTGCAGGTTCAGCAGCCGGGCGACATTCGGCCCCACGGGTTGCAGCGCCAAAAGGATGTCCGTCGCCCCGGCGCGGGCGCACATCTCGGCCTCGGCGATGGTGGCGCACTTGTACTTGCTGATCCCCAACGCCAACTGCTCTTTCACCAGCCAAGGCTGCTTGTGCGTCTTGACGTGAGGTCGAAGCCGCGAAACCTCGCCGGCGACGGCCACCATCCGGCGAAGGTTTTCCTGGATCGCCTCCTTCCCGAGCAAAAGCGCCGGCGACGCGACCTGCGACAGGTCGACGTCGCGTGTCCAGTCGATATCCAGCACCGGCCTGGCGTCCAGTTCGAAGATCGCTTCGATCTCGACCGCAATGTTGCCGGGAAGCGCGCCCATGCCAACCGCACTTCGCGCCCCGATTCCTGCCGCCGGCCCCCAAACCCTGGCGAACAACTCGCTGCAGCCGTTGATGACCTTGGGGTGGTCGAGAAAGTCGGGGGGCGAATTGACCATTCCCAGCAGTTTGACCACGCGCTTCACGCGGTTGAGGGACCCCAGTTCCCGCCGGAGCGTCGCGAGGATGGCCAGGCCCACCTGGGCGGCGGCGGCGTAGCCGTCTTGCAGCGAAAGGTCGGCCCCCACCCGCCCGCGAATCAGCGACCCATCGACGTTCACCGGCCCGTGTCCCGAGACGTAAGCCAACCCCGCCGCCACGACCATCGGCTTGTAAACGGCCAGCGGTTTGGGGGCGGGGGGAAGCTCCAGACCTAGTTCCAGCAGACGTGATTCGGCGGTGGGCATGTGGAGTAGCTAACCACGATCGGCAAGGTTTTCAATCGCCAACGCGAGGCACAGTACCCGGCGCGGGGCACCAGTGGCCCACCCACACTGCATCGGGCAGAGCAATTCCGGCGATCGTCGGCCAGAAGCGGTTCGGCGGCAGTGACTCTGACGTCCGCGATCTGCGTGCCGAGCGGAATCCGGCCCTCGGACGACCTTCCGTCCGTCAATATCACCTTCCCTGCAGTAGTATAAAGCATCGGCACTCCCGGGCCGAAGTTCCTTACGGAGACCTCATGGACGAAACCGCCGCACTTAAAGCCATTCCCATGTTCTCGAGCATGGACGAACAGGAGTTGGCTGGTCTTCGAAAAGTGATGGAGGCCAAGCGGTTTCTGCCCGGGCAGATCATCATTCGCGAAGGGGAAGAAGGGGCGTACTTCTACGTGCTGATGGCCGGGGTGGTGCAGTACCTGACGGCCGACGCCGAGGGCAAGGAAATCGTTCTCGACGAAGCCGGGCCCGGGTCGTTCTTCGGCGAGTTGTCGATGCTGACGGGGGAGAAGCGACTGGTGCGCGTTCGCGCCAAGGGTGATGTGGACACCCTTTCGCTCGATCGCCAGGAGTTCCACAAGTTCCTGATCGGTCATCCCCACGCCGCGATCGACGTTCTGACGGCGATCAGCCGGCGGCTCTATACGACCGACAAGCTGATCCGCCAGAGCGTCAGCCGCAACGCAAACCTCGAACTGGAAGAGAAACTCACCGCCGGCCAGAAGATCGCCGACGTCATCGCCGACTTCAGCGGGAGCATCTCGTTTCTCCTGCTCAATGCGTGCTGGTTCGGCGGTTGGCTTCTGTGGAACATGCCCTGGACGAAGTGGTGGGAGCAGCACGGCGTATTTGACGCCTACCCCTTCGGCCTGCTGACGATGATCGTCTCGCTCGAGGCCATCTTCCTGTCGATCTTCGTCCTGGTCAGCCAGAACCGCCAGACGTTAAAGGACCGGCTTGCGGCGGATATCGATCATCAGGTCAACGTGCGTGCCGAAGTGAAGACGGGTCAGGTCGTAAGCCGGCTCGACGATATTGAGCGCGAGATGCACCTGCTGCACAGCGAAATCATCCGGCACCTGAAGGGGCACAACCGCTAGTGCTGCGTCACAGCTTGATCCTGGGATTGGGTGCCATGGGCTGGCTTACTCGCCTGCCCGTGATTTCGCGCGAAGGATGTCGTACCACGGGCAGCGGAGTACCGCAGCCCATGGCACCCAATCTATCCCAAAATCAACGTGTGACAGAGCACTAGACTGGGGTCGTGAGATAGCGGGATGAAGCCTTCGATCACGCGCTTGTGGTGCGTTGGCCGCGCCTGCAGATAGCCCGCAAGGGCAAACGGCCTTTCAAATGCCGAAGTCCCGCTCGATCGCCGTCACGACCATCCCCTTGAGTTCTGCCTTGACGCGCGCGTTGGATTCGCTTGCCGCTTCAACCAGGATCTCGGCGTCGGCCTGTGTGGTGCGTGTTACGCCTGAGACACGAAACCTGCCGGGGCCCTTGATGGTGGGCGTTCGGCGGATGGGCTTTTCCGCGGGGCCGGCGGCGACACGCCCGGCGATATAGAGGAACAGTCCCAGCGCCGCGGCGACGAGTCCGAACGTGGCCGATGGCTTGACCAAGTCGTCAGTGCCGAATCGCGCCAACGCCAATGCCACCAGCATTCCCGCCGCCCCCATGAGGGGTCCTACCAGTTGCAACGCATTCATTGCCAGCTCCGTACAACACACTTAAGCAGTCTGTGAACCCGTAAAAAACCGCAGAGGCCCCGACGGCGCACGCCGTTCGTGGGAATCGGCAGGCCGGTGTAAACACGGGGCAGAATCTGGGCGCGACGACAGTTGGCCAAACGGCCGGACGACGCGCAATGGTGGCTAGCCTACGAGCCCCATAGTTCTTCGGACTTCAATGGCGTTAAGTTCACCAGCCATCGCAAGACAACGACTGGTTCCCACTCCGTATTTTGAGGCCCCGTGCGTGGGCATTGGCAAAAATGCCGGCCCAAGCCAATCGACATACCTGATTCAGTCATTAAGGAGTCGTTTGAAGCGCGTTCCCGTGAGTACATGTGTATATCAGCTCTTGATGAACCTACAAGATGTCACTTACACAGCACGGACTGGAAACATGGGTTGATAGCCTCCTGCGCGTCCGAATAACTTCGGCTGGGATCCAAGCCTCGTTTCGTTACCATTCCCTTCAGCCCAATGTCCCCAACTTCTCACGGAGGCCCGGCCATGAACCGCTTGTTGACCGTCGCACTTCTCGGCTGCCTTTTCCCGTTGACCTCGCTTGCCGCGACCGAACCCAAGATCACAAAAGATGTCCCCTACGCGCAGCCGAAAGAGCCTCGGCTGACGCTGGACATCTACGCACCCGCCGATGCCAGGAACTGTCCCGTGGTCTTCTGGATCCATGGCGGCGGCTGGCAGATGGGAGACAAGACCGATGTGAAGACAAAGCCCCAGGCGTTCATGGACAGGGGATTTGTCTTTGTCAGCACGAACTACCGCCTGCTCCCCGATGTCGATATGGGCACGCTGACCCGCGACGTCGCCAAGTCCTTCCGATGGGTGCAGGACCACATCGCCGAGTACGGCGGCGATCCGAAGCGCGTGCTGGTCGGCGGGCACTCCGCCGGCGCACAACTGGCGGCACTGATCTGCACTGACGATCGCTATCTGAAGGAAGTCGGCTCGTCCCTTGACGTCATCAAGGGGTGCGTGCCGGTGGACGGCGATACCTACGACGTGCCCGCGATCATCGAAGTCGCCGAGACCCGCAACCGCCTCCACGGCATGCCCCAACCCAAGTACGGCCACCGCGCCAAGTTCGGCGACGACCCGGCCAAGCACCGGGACTTCTCAGCCGTCACCCATGTCGCCAAGGGCAAGGGCATTCCGCCGTTCCTCATCCTTTACGTCTCGAGCCATCCCGATACTTCGGCCCAGGCGTTCCGGCTGAACAGCGTCCTGAAGGATGCCGGTGTGGCTTCGCTGGCTTTTGGTGCCAAGGACACCAATCACTCGAAACTGAACAACGACCTGGGCATGCCGGACGATCCGGCAACCAAGGCGCTGATTGATTTCGTGGCGCAGAACTTCAAGAAGTGACCGGCTCGATCCGGGCTTGAAGCCGACCGCCGATGAAATCACTTGCGGGCGATTTCGGCGGCCAGCAGCTCAGTGGCGAACAAGAGCCCCATCGCCCCGCCGCGATCGTCACGGCCGTTGATGGCGGGCCGGTCGAAGTAGTCCTTCAGCGTTTTCTGTTTCCCTGTACCCGAGCAGACGTTGACCAGCTTGCCGTCGGGGCTCGTACGCTCCTTGATCGCCCGCCACGCCAGGTCGATGCTCGGCCGAAACTCGTCCTTCTTGAGCCACCCCCGGCTGATTCCCCGCTGCATCGCAAACCCGATCATGCAGGTGGCCGAGTACTCGTCATAGCTCTCCGGGTGATCGATGACCTGGTGCCAGTAGCCGGTCGTGGCATCCTGATGCGGCTTGAGGGCGGCGAGGTGCTTCTGAAACTCGGCGATCAGGTCCTTCTTCGCCGGGTGATCGTCGGGCCAGTCGCTTAACGCCAGCGCCAGCCCCAGCGCCGGGAAGCCGTTGCCACGGCCCCAGGCGGCGTCGCAAAGGGGAGAGTGCCGGTAGATGCCGTCGGGGCGAACGCAGAGCTTCCGCATCGACGCGAAGTGCGTGACGGCGGCGTCAAAGTACTTGCGGTCGCCGGTCAGTTTGCCCGTGGCGGCCAGGATCGGCCCGGACATGAAGACGGCGTCGCTCATCTCGTTATGGAACGGCATGATGGCAAACGGCTTGCCGTCCTTGCCGAAGATCTGGTCCGCCGCCGCACGGCAGAGAACCACCCACCGTTCGCGATCCTTCCCCTCGGCCCGGTCGGCCAATGCGGCGAAGATCAGATGACCCGCCTGATCGCTGCCGGACTTGGGAACCGGCGACTTTTCGCCGGCGAGGAACGGAGCCATCACCTTGTGTACTTCGTCGGCGTACCTGGCATCGCCGGTCAACTCGCTCAATCGCAGTTTGGCAACCAGCGGTAGCGCAGGAATGTAAACCACCTGGTCGAGCTTGTGCCCGTAAACCGCCGAAAGCTGCTCGGCAACCTGGCGCGGCGTGCGCGCCAGGAGCGCATCTTTCGCAGACGGAACCGGGTCTGCCGAGACAGGCACCACCAGCATTGCGATGATCAAGGCCCGGCAGCAGAGCCGGACCAAGGGATTACTTCGCGACATCGATTGTTCCTGCCTTCCGTTGTGCGGCTCGCATCGAACCGCGTGGGGCTCGAAGTATACTCAAACTTGCCGCAGTACCCTGCCACAAGCGCCGAAGTACGGAAGGCTGCGGTTGATCCACCGTCCTTCAGAAGTACCCCTCCCGCTTCTTCTGCTCCATCGACCCCGCTTCATCGTGGTCAATGACCCGGCCCTCCCGCTCGGACCGGCGGGCGACCAGGGTCTCGGCGATGATCTCCGGGATGGTGGTCGCCGTCGATTCCGATGCGCCCGTCAGGGGATAGTCGCCGAGGGTCCGGAAACGCACGAGTTTCTGTATCGGGATTTCACCCGGCTCCAGGCGCATGCGCTCGTCGTCCACGCAGATCAGTTGCCCGTGCCGCTGGACCACCGGCCGCAACCTGGCGAAGTAAAGGTCCGGCAGCGGGACCTGCTCGCGATGGATGTACTGCCACACGTCCAGTTCCGTCCAGTTGCTGAGCGGGAATGCTCGAATGGACTCGCCGGGATTGACCTTCCCGTTGTAGAGATCCCACAACTCCGGCCGCTGACTCTTGGGATCCCACTGCATGCGGCGGTCGCGAAAAGAGTAGACGCGCTCTTTGGCCCGGCTCTTTTCCTCGTCCCGTCGCGCCCCACCGAACGCGGCGTCAAAACCGCCTCGCTGTAACGCCTGAACGAGCGATTGGGTCTGCATCGCGGCGCTGTAGGCCGGCGTCGCGTAGTCGAACGGATTGACGCCTTGTGCCAGCGCCTCCTCATTGGTGTGGACGATCAGCCTGATCCCGATCTGGGCGCAGTAGCGGTCGCGGAATGCCAGCAGATCCTGAAAGTCCCATGTCGTCGCGACGTGTAAAAACGGGAACGGAATCCGCCCCGGCCAGAACGCTTTGCGGGCCAGGTGGGCCAGGCACATCGAGTCCTTCCCGGCCGAATAGAGCAACACCGGATTCTGAAACTCGGCGGCCACTTCCCGAATCACGTGGATCGCCTCGGCCTCGAGAAGCTGCAGGTGCGAATGGCGGTAGTTCACGCGCAGACCTCCAGCAGGCGCTCGTTCTCGACCGATTCGCCGGATTCCTCAACGTTCGGGTACAGCTCCCAACCCGAGCCGGGTGTCCTGCGGTATCGCTCCTGGCCGTCAGGACTGATGGCGAACAGCCTGATCCAGCCGTGTTCGACAAGCTCCCTCACACCGGGCTGCGCGGTCAGGACGGTCTCAATCTTCTCAATCGGCGCCTCCACGATTACCTGCAGCCGCAGCGGCTCGTGGTACCAGCTCCCATCGGCGGCATGAACCGACTGCAACGCCAGTCCGGTCCGCAAATCGCCGCCGTTGCCGAGCACAACGCCCAGCGTGCCGACGCGGTTATGCAACGTCTTGTCACCGCAGCCGAACGACCGGTTATCGACGGTCGATGCGAAGTATTGCAGGTTGATCCATGAAGCGACGACGACCGGCGCGGTGAGGATCAGGGTGAGGACGACGTTGTCGGGGTCGGCTGCGGCGTCGTACTCGTGAAGGAAGGCGCGGCCGGCCAGATCAACACCCCTGGTGCGCGCCCGACGCGCCGCGATGAACGCCGCGTTGCGAGCCAGGCCCCATTCCGGGCGTACTTCCGAAGCGTCGCGCGCCCTTTGGTCGAACAGTCGGGCGAGCCGATCGGCAGGCTGGTCCGCGAGTCCGAGTGCAGTCGCCCGCTCGGCCCGGGTCGCTTCGCCGGCTGCCGAAAGCCATGTGCTCAACCGGGCCAGGTCGCCCTGGTGCGTCGCGGGCACGTTCGCGACATCAAGAAGCGTGACTTTGTCGACCGACGTGTCGTGAACGCCGGCGACAAACCAGGTGTCCTCGGGAACCACCACGCCCCGCGACCGCAGGCCGGAACGGACCATGGGGTCGTTCAGCACTGCGGCGGCAACCCGGGCGTTAATCCCCCCGCCGTGACCGCCGCAGGCGCCGCAATGCAGACCGGCGACGTGGGGGTTGTTCGCGCTTCGGCCTTCGTGTCCGCAAAGAAGGACGAGCCGTGCCAGCGGGTGATGCAGTCCCGTGTTCTTCAGGATCCCCCGCGCCAGTTCCGTTCGTGCGGCGATGTCCAGACCGAGGCCGGCACGGTCATCGGCAAGACTGAATGGCTCGCTCCCGTCTGCAGCGACCCGGTTACCTCCGACGACCGCGGCGTCGCGGAGCAGGCCGATGCCGTATAGGACGCCGAGCGTTTCGACCACGGAGAACGCACCGGCCGGTGCGGATTGCAGGTGCTTCAGAGCAGATGATCCGGTCGATCTGGACGGCTCACCGATCGCTCGCAGGCTTACCGCCGGCCGGAGCAGCACGGGGCACCGCGTACTCCGCTCGTCGCCCGACTGCCAATCCAATGAGACGCCGAAGAACCCGGCGAACCCGAGCGTCTCAACCTCACGGGACTGCGCCTCCAAGTGACGCCGCAGCGGCTCAGACCGGACGTCGATGCAGAACACCGCCTGCACGGCCGGCCGCGCGGCTGTTGCTTCCGACGGGGGATGAAGCGTCTGGAGCAGTCCGGCGACGTAGCCGTCCTCCAACGCGTCCTGAAGGGCAACCCGCGTCGACTCGTCCTCAACACTGGGCTCTGGCTCGGGTCGGGGCGGGTTCGCCGGGTGCTTTGCTAGTTCGTTTACCGCCATGTCAGCGCAGAGACGGATCGCCAGCAGTTCCGGCAGTAGACCGGCTTTGCTGTTGCCGGCGTACCAAGATGACCGCCGGAAGTACGACGCCCAGCCCAGCAGGTCGCCGAGAAGGTGGTAGAGGTAGTCCTCACGACTGGCCTTGGGCAGGTCAAGTTTGCTGAGCATCAACGCCGTCGCCGCAGCCGGCGATTCCGGAAGCCGACCGACCCACGCCCGCCAGCCTGCCAGGCCGGCGATCTCCAGCGTGCGGTCGATCGTCTCGGCCTCCCGCCAGGAGGCGAACAGACCTCGATGCGTGGCGAGCGTGCCCCAGGCACCACTGTCGGCGTCACCGGTCGCATAGACCGCGCACCACCGCGCGATCGATCGAACAACAGCCTCATTCCACCGGCTGCCCCGGGCGCGGTCGAGCCTCTCTGCCAGCGACAGGACCGGCGAGGCAGCGCGCACCGGCGCTGATTGGCGGCCTTCAAGAACCGCCTCCAGGTCTGCCGGATCGAAGCCGTGGCGGCGGGCCGAAGCGTCGAGCACCGCCTGATCGAATGCGTACTCTGCCCAGCGCTGCCGGTAATACTCGACCGGGGGCAGGACCCGGGCGCCCAGCCCGTCAGAGATCTCACGTGCCGCCTCGTCCAGGGGCCGCGAAGTGAATCCGAGAAACGGGTTCACTGCGACATAGTTCGGCAGGTCCCACAAGGGCGCAATCCGGCTGCAAACCCGCTCGACGATCAACGTTACGGACGCTTCGTCCAGAACTTCCGCATCATGGTTCATTACTTCACGCAAGTGCCACGTCCTTTCGTGCTCGAATCGGCCAGAGTCGTTCCACCGCGCGGTCCGCGACCGCGCCGAAGTAAAAGCCGTGCAGGGCGTGCACGTACAACGCCCGTCCCGCCCGCGTTCGCGCCAGGGCGGGCAGGCACGCATGGAGAACAGCCAGTCCCGCGAACGTCAGCACGGGAATACTCGCCAGCACCCACGCCCAGGACGCAGTGGGAGGTTGGATCGGGCCCAGCGCGGGAGCCAGGAACACCGTCACGCCGTGAAAGATTCCGAATGCCATTCCCGCCGCGGCAAAGGTCGCTGCGACACCCGCGACGACGCGCCAACCCACGGCTGCTGGGCCGGAGACAGATGTTCGGAAGAGCCCGACCCAGAGTTGACCGATGGCGATCGCGACGACTGCGGACATCGCCATCTCGCCGGGCGAGTGGCTCGGATCGAACCCCGTGATCGAGGAAGCCACCCGAAGAGCGGGGATGGCCAGCAGCGTGCCCAGGGCTGCAAGGGCGAGTGTCCTCACCGGCGACGCCGGGCGAACCGGTGCGGCCGACGCCGGCAGTCCGCCCGACCGCAGGAAGCTCCATGCCTTGTAGCACCCGTGCCCGACAATATGCAGAGCCGCGGCCGGGAACACAGTTAACCCGCATTGGACCATCATGAACCCCATCTGGGCGACCGTGGACCAGGCGAGTTGACGTTTGACCTTGACCTGCGACCACATCGACACCGTCCCAAGGGCGGCGGTCAAAGTGCCGATCAGCACGAGCAGCGTCAGCGCGGCTGGGGCCGTCGCCAGCAGCGGCGCGAACCGAAGCAGCAGTACGCCACCGGCATTGATGATCCCCGCGTGCATCAGCGCCGAGACGGGAGTCGGGGACTCCATTGTTTCAGGGAGCCAGCTGTGGAAGGGGAACTGCGCCGACTTGGTCAACGCGGCGACGGCCACGAGCATTGCAACCCAATCGGCGGCGCCCGTAGCTGCCCCTTCCCGGACCGCGGCAATGAAGACGTGAAGATCCGTAGTTCCCCAACCGCGCCAGATCAGCGCGATCGCCGCGAGCAGCGCCACGTCACCCAATCGGCTGATGACAAACTTCTTACGCGCCGGAGCCAAGGCCTGCGGCCGATCCGGATAGAACGTCAGCAGGCGGTGTAATCCGGCACTGGTCAGCGACCATGCGGCAAACAGCAGCAGCAGGTCAGTGGACAGCACAAGGGCATAGGCAGCGCACACGGTGATCAGGAGCCATCGCAGGAACCGGCGGCGGCCTGCGGCATCGTCGAGGTACCGTGTCGAGAACCGGTAAGTTGCGGCCCCGACCAGACCGACGAGGAGCGCCAGTGTTGCACTCAGCCGGTCGATGGTGAATCCGGCAACCTTCAGCGGCTGCGGCCAAGCCGCCTGCCACGCGACCGCTGCCGCCGCCGCGCCGGCCAGTACCAACGCCACAAACATCCCCCCGCCACTTGAGGACGAACGTCGCCGGACAGAAAACATACGATCTCCAATATGCGATACACAATTTACGACATAGTTGTCGCGTATTGTTTATCGCGAATATTTCGGCGTGTCAACTGCAGAGGGCAACTGTCGGGAAGAATCGGAAATTTCCCGCCATTGCCAGGCCGATTCGGATCGCGCGGCAATGCGAACCCGGCGTGGCCAGGCCATCAAGATGGATTCAGAAATCAGGCAGATGGAAGTGATGAACCGATGCCGCGAGAGTCAGGGCCGGGCCTTCGACCGGCGACGGACGGACGGTTCTGAAGACCCGGACTTGCCTTTCGGGGCCGGGTCGGACTTGCGCAGGACCAGTTCGAGCAGCGCACCGACTTCGGTATGCGCTTCAATTGGGTGTCGCAAGGGCAGTTCCGGGTGAACCCGGTAGTGATTACGCCGCCCGACGCGCTCACGCTCGATGTATTTCGCTTCCTCGAGATCGGCAACGATCCGCTGTACCGCACGCTCGGTAATACCGACCCGGTCTGCGACGTCCCGAAGCTTGGTGCCCGGGTCGGCGGCGATCAGCAACAGAACGTGGGCGTGGTTGCTCAGAAACGTCCACCCCGGCGTGGTGGTTGTGGCGTGGGACATGTTCACGCGGTCGAACCTCCTCAATCTCGTACGATGCGTGTCGAGCAACATAGGCGGCTCGGCATTGAACGTCCAGTGCGAGAGCCGCTGCCGTCCACCGTCGCAGACGAACGGACACGGATCGACCGCCCGCCCGTCCCGATTCGTTCAACTCGCCGGCGAACCGCATGCCGGGCATCCGGGGTCGCGCATCAGCTTCAACTGCCGGACCTGCATGGTGTCGAGGTTCATCACCAGCCGAACACCGGCCAGCGGCTTGCCGATGCCGGTCAACAGTTTGACCACCTCGACCGCGCCAATGCACCCGGCGACGCCCGACACGGCGCCCAGGATCGGGAACTGTCTTTTCCAATCGACCGGCATCTCAGGGACGATACACCGCAGGCACGGCGTGCGGCCGGGCAGGATCGTGGTGACATGGACATCCATCTCGTAAACGGCGCACTCCACCATCGGCTTGTGCTGCCGGACGGCGGCGTCGTTCAGTGCGAAACGCTCTTCAAACAGGGGGGCGGCGTCCACCACGATGTCCGCCTGCGCGACGAGTCGATCGGCGTTCGCTGACGACACGTTCTCGGCAACGGGCACGATCTCCAGACGCGGGTTCAGCTCGCGCAATCGGCGGTCGATCGACTCAATACGCGACCGGCCGATCTGATCATGCGTCATCAACAGCTGGCGGTTGAGGTCACTGGGCTTCACATTCCCTGCATGCGCGATGACCAGCCTGCCAACGCCCGCGGCAGCCAGTTCGTAGGCGACAGCACCACCCAGCCCGCCGCACCGCGAGATCAGTACCGAAGCCCCTTTGAGCTTCTGCTGGCCAGGCTCGCCCAGGCCGGGAATGCGCATCTGCCAAGCGTAGATCGCACGCTCTTCATCCGTCAGGGGAGGTTCTTCCGTGGGCGGCTTCATTGCTTGTGGATCTCCGCAGGCTGGACTCGGCCGTCGGACAGGATGAACAAGACGTCGGCGAGTGCGGCGGCCTCGGAACGATCATGGGTTACGTGAAGGATCGAAGCGCCGAAGTCTCTCTGCACGCTCTTGAGCAGATCCCGCATACCGGTGCGCATGGTTTCGTCCAGCGCCGACAGCGGCTCGTCGAGCAGCAGTACCGCCGGGCGACACGCCAGCGCCCGGCCGAGCGCGACGCGCTGTCGCTCGCCGCCCGACAGGCCGGCGGGCCTGCGATCCAGCAGGTGGGCGACGCCCAGGCGGGCGGACAGTTCGTCAACCCGCCGGTCGATCTCCGTTCGTGGCAGCCGCCGGATCCGCAGCGCAAAACCGATCTGCTCGCGGACGGTCATGGTCGGAAACATCGCGCCATCCTGCGGGACATAGCCGATCCCGCGGTTCCCCGGTGGTTCACGGGTGACGTCAATGTCGTTCACCAGCACCCGCCCGCCCGCCGGCTTTCGCAGTCCGCAGATCACTTCGATGAGGGTGGTTTTGCCTGAGCCCGTGGGCCCCATGAGCACGCCATACGCGCCCGACGGGACGACGAACGAGACGTCATCCAGCGCAAAAACACCGGCGCGGACCGCGATCTGCTGGAGCGAAATCATGGCCGCTCCCCCGCCACGCGCATCGCCAGCAGCACGATCACCGCCAGCACGATCATCGTCAGGCTGACGGCGACCGATGCTTCCAGGTTGCCGACGCTCAGTTCGAGCCAGACGGTGGTGGGCAGAACTTCAGTCTTCATGCGGGTCGCGCCGGCGAAGACGAGAATGGGGCCGAACTCGCCAAGGCTGCGGGCCCAGGCGACACTCGCGGCGCTGAACATGCCGCGCTTTGCCGCCGGCAGCGTGACCAGCCAGACCGCCCTGCCGCGCGAGCAGCCGAGCGTCATCGCGACGTCTTCCGGCCGGGCAGAGAGGTGGTCGAAGGTCGACCGCATCTGCCGCACCGCGAAAGCCGCCCCAACCACCAGTTGCGCCAGCACGACCCCCGTCACCGTGTACGTGAACCGCACGTGCTGCTGGATCGCCTGGCCGAACGGGGTTTGAAACATGATCAGCAGGCACAGGCCGATCACCAGCGGCGGCAGCACGATGGGAATATCGATCAGCGTATCGATGAAATTCTTGCCGAAAAAATGGCTGCGCGACATCAGGTAGCCGACGGGAACGGCAATCAGCAGCGCCAGCAGCGAGGTGGTCGTACAGGTGATCAGGCTCAGGCCCATCGCGTAGCGAATCTCGCGGGAACCCAGTGAGCGGATCAAATGATCGCGCGATGTGTACGTTGCCGTCGCCAGCAGCATGTAAAGCAGGAACGCCAGGTAGGCCGCCGTCACAGCGGCGATGGCAACCCAGAACGGCCAGTTCGGTCCCGCCCTGTGCCTGTCAGTCGTTGTTGTTGGCATTTTTCAGATAGTCCGGCAGGACGATGTCCTTGCTGGGAATGGTGGGGTCGTCGCGCCAGCGGAAGCCGGCTTCCTCAAACCGGGCCCGGTTGGACTTCAGACAATCCAGCAGGCGATGCGCCAGCAGAGGATACGGCGTTTTGGCCGCGACGGCGAACGGCTGCACCGCTTTGGCCCCGGCCGACGCCGGAATGGAAATCGTATCGATAAACTCGGCGGCGGGCCGGGCGTTGATCTCGTACACGATCGCGGCATCGAGCGAGCCGGTGCGAAGCTGGTTGACCAGCAGGTCCGCCGTCGGCACCTGCGAGCAGACGTTCTTCATCACCGCCGGCAGCAGGCCGGCCTGCTTGAGCATTGCCTTGGTCATGAAGCCCAGCGTGGCCTGCTCGGCATTGCAGATCCCGACCTTCAGGTTCGGCTGGGCCAGGTCGGCGATCGATCGGATGTTTCGCGGATTGCCCTTGTTCACCGCCAGCACGATATCGGCTTCGGTCAGCACGATCGCCTCGGGAAACATCTCCGCGACCGGGGGGACGAAGCAGACGTCGCAGGCGTAGTACACATCGGGTAGTTGGTTCCCGGGCGTCTGCGACATCGCCTTCATCGAAGCGCAAAGTACACCGCAGCCGTTGAAGACTGTTGTCAGATCGACGCCTTCACGGTCGGCGAACTCCTGCAGGGTCTGCTGGATTGCGGGTCGATTAACGCCGCCGCTGTAGATGACAAACCGCGGCTTTTCCGCCCACTGATCGCCGCGTGCGGGTTTGAAACCCCTGGCTGAAAAGATCGGTCCGCCCTTTTCGGGCGACGTGAGATACCGGGCAAACCGCAGTGCTGCCGTCGGATTCGTGCTGCCGGCAAGCACCGCGATGCTGGCATTCTCCGGACTGGCGGCAAGCTCGGGAACCGTGACGGCTTCCAATTCGGGAAACTGCGCGACGGCCGAATCCCAGACGATCGCCGCATCGACCGAGCCAATCTTCACGTCGGTGGCGATCTCCATCACCGTGGGCTTCATCACGGCGGCTTTTCCGCTGAACGATTCCCAGCGATCCTTCAGGATTCGCTTGCTGATGCGGCCAACGCTGGCGCTTTCCGGGTTGGCGAGTGCAAACTTCACATCGGCGCGGAGCAGATCATCGAGCGTGCGGATGCCTTTGGGGTTGCCCTTGATGACGGCGATCACCGGGGTCTGCGTGACCAGGGGGAGCACCTCGCGAATCAGACCGAGCTTGCGGGATTCGACGATTGCCGCGTCGTCGGCGGCGACGAACAGATCCCCGCCGCCAGCGACGCGAATGGAGCTCAGCAGCGACGCCGTCCCGCCGTACTGAAGCTCCGCCCTGACGCCGAGTTCATTCTGGTACGCGGCGGCGACAGCTTCGACCGGACTTTTGATCCCGGCGGCGCAGAAGATCTTGAGCGCTACGGGGTTGGTCGTCGCGGTCTGATCGGCCTGGCGCTGAAACCAGAGCCACGACGCACCGGCGAACACAAGGACCAGCAGGATAAAGCCACCGAGTTTCAAGACCGTTTCCTCATCGCGAACAATCCGGCGACGCCGGCAAGGATGACAATACCGCCGACAACAGCCACCAAGGGGCTGATCCAGGAGGACGGCGACGCCGGGGCGGATACGGCTGCGGCCGGGAGGGGCCGGGCCTGCAGCACAACAACCTCAGGTACCAGATCCGCCTGCGATACCGGCTTGGTCGCCGGTGCGGCGGTGGCTGAACCGCCGGTGGGTTGCGTTGCTGCCGCGGTGCCTGTCTCATCCTGGCCGAGCCGTCGGCGTTGTTCGACCTTGGCCAGCTCCTGGTCCCAATCGCACTGCACCAGCAGATCCCAGCCGATGCGCCGATCCTTCACCTCGCACGAGCAGGCCGCCGTCAGGTACTGGCAGACTTCGTCGATATTGTCCTGCGTCAACTTCTCCTGAGGCAGCGCGATCAGTACGCGGCACCGCCCGAAGACGGGATACGCGATGGGCGTCGTCTTGTCTGTCCCGTCGCGGTCGAGCATGGCGAGGGTCAACTGCTCCTTCGGGTCTTTGCGCGACAGGCGGAGGATCGAATAGCGGACCGTCAGCGTCGGTCCGGGGCCCAGGCGGTTGGCCGGGTCGTTCGGCTGCATTTCCGGAACGACGGCGATCGACTCTAGGTACTTCAATCGCTTGGTGAGCGCAGCCTCGGCGGCGGCGTCCTTGTCGGCATCGCCGGACTCGACGAGCAGCCACACGATCGATTCGCCTCGCAGGATTCGCGCCCGCAGTTCGCGCCGAGCCGGCGAATCGACGAGGTCTGCCAGCGTGGCCGGCGTCAGTTCGCCGGACCAGATTTCGCGGTCGCCGAGGCTCAGCCGCGCGGTCTGGCTCGTGGCCGGTTTCTGTTCGAGGTTGATGTGCAGGTCGTCCGAAAGCCGCGCGTCCTGCGATCGCAACTGGTACGGGTCGCCGGGCCAATAATTCAGCGCAAAGCGAAAGACCGGCACAGAACACGCCAATGCATCCGCCGCACCGCCGGCTAAGGCACCGGCGACGAACGCGATGAGAATGAAGGTGCGAGAGACGTTCATTGCTTGACGACCCCCAGGCAGATCACCTTGCCATCGACCGTCGCGGCGAACAGCCGACCCTGGGCGACGATCATACCATCCCAGACCGGCGGGCTCTTGAGATCGAGCTGTTGGGTAGTCGCGCCGGTGTCTCCATTCACCGCCCAGAGCTTGCCGCCACGCAAGCCTTCCAGCGAGGCATCCTGCTCGGCCAGCTGGGCGAAGATCGCCGGGTCCTTCTCGGACATGCGTTCGAAGGCGTACTCTTCGTTGAGGTCGTCCGGCGGTCCGGCGACGACCAGCGTTCGACCGGCCATCGCCATCGCCCGCGTGACGATGGGGACATAGCCCGTCCAGCGGTCCTGCACGAAACTCCCCTTCTGAGCCGGGCCGCCCTTGCCGCCACCGGCGAGCAGGCTCGGCTTTGTCGCGGGGTTCGAATCCGACGGCTTCTTGAATAGCAGTGCCAACCCCGTCTTCCCCTTGGCAGTATCAACGCCGGACATAATGCCCTGCACGGCGTTGCCCGATTCGTCGCGGGCGTCTCCCTTGTCGAACGATAACGCCACCATCGCACCGTTGCCCGGGTTGACCGCGTTTGCCTGCCTGGCATGCTCTGTCAGTTCGCCGACATCCAACGCCTTGGGGAACATTGCGAACATGTCGATCAGGCCGGTGTAGGGCGCGCCCCGGCCGAAGTCACTGACCGCCGACGGATTGGCCGCACCCAGCACCAGGCCCAGCGCCGGCTTTTTGGTGATCAATCCCGGGGCCTTGGTTTCGGCGGCGAGCTGACCATCGACGTAAAGCCGCAATTGCTTGCCCTCGGTCAGCACGCCGGCAACGTGATGCCACCCGGCATCAAGCGGCCGTGCGGCCTCTGCCGTCGCTGACGTCTTGTCTGCCCGGATCGAGAAGCCCGGCCGGCCGTCCTGCAACGCCAGCGAGAAACCGGTGACCGCCCCGCCGTACTGGGCGATCATGCCGTCGGGTCCTTCCGGAAGAATCCAGGCTTCGACTGTCAGGGGCTTGTTGCTGGCGTCGAACTTCTCGGAGACGAGTTTCACTTCCGGAATCTTCGCCGCCGCGCCGGCTTTGTTGCCCGCGCCCGGCTTGTTCGCAGCGCCCTTTTTCTTGCCCTCGGCGGGTTGTTCGGGTTCGACATCGGGCGGGGTTTTGCTCGCCGCGCTCAGCTGGTACTCCATCGTGGTCGTCCACTTGAAATACTGCGGCTGTCGCCCGAATGCGAAGACTTCCTTGTCGTCGAACACGAACAGCCGCCCCGAAGGCGCATACTTACCCGCCTGGTAGTAGCCGTTGTGCCCACCGGCAAAGTTGCGTCCGTATACCCAGTAGCTGCGGTGGAACCAGGTGTCGTCGAGGAACCCCATCGGCGCGAAGATGTGCGCCCCTTCGCCCTTCTGGGCGGCACCCTGTTCGATGGCGTTGCCCGAGACCGGGCCGATGTCCACGCGCTTGCCGTCGGCAGCGATCTTCTGCGATCGCAGGAAGATCCACTTGCCGTCGCTGGCCAAGACGTCATTCGAACCGACCGGCATCTGGAGCGTCTTGTGGCGTTCCTGCAGGTCTTTGCCGGTTTCGGGGTCTTTGTCGTCGTAGACGACTTCGACCAGCTTCTTGCCCGTCGCCACGTCCAGCCGTACGAACCGCAGCCCGCCGTCGAGGAAGACCGACCGACCGGCGACACCGCTGACGATACCGTCTTCCACCAGCACGCTGCCGTGAACAGGCCAGACGCTTTCGAGTTGCTCCATCGCCATGTGCCGGCGGCCGTTGGTCGCCGCGAGGAATCTCCAGACCATCGCGCCGTCGCTGGCGCGAAGGCAGTAGATGTATCCGTCCATCCCGCCGAACAACACGCGCCCCTTCCAGTAGGTTGGCGGCGAATCGATTCGCGACTCGGCGGTGAACTGCCAGACGCTCTTGCCGGTCGCCATGTCGAGTGCGTGCAGGGTGTGCTTTTCAACCTGCGAGACGAACACCTTGCCGGCGGCCGCGGTCATTGCACTGAGCCGGCCGCCGAGCTTGATGTCCCACGCCTGGCCGAGGTCAGGGAGAAGGGGCTGATCGGAGTAACCGCTGCGGGCCGGGTCGTGGCGATAGGTGGGCCAGTCCCTGGCGTCGGCGGCGACTTCGTCAATCGGCTGGCCCCAGGCCGGACCTCTCTCCAGCCGCTCATCGTCCGAAGCGGGCTTGGGGTGCGGCGTCGGAGCGGCAGGCGCCAGCGCGTTCATGCCGTCGAGCTTGGCTTCCGGGTAGCAGGCGCAGTCGTGCGGGCCGGCGTAGACCAGTCCGTTCGCCGGAAGAACGCCGTACAGGCACGCGCCGCGAACCCAGTGATTGATGTCCCAGTGGCTCTTTTTGATGTCAACGAACTCGATGCCGGTTCGGGACGTCAGAATGAAGTTCTCGGTCGCCTTGGCGATGTAGCAGCGATGGTGGAACCAATACGCGTCCACGTCCGGTGGGAACTCCTTGACCACTTCGCCGGTCTTGGGATTACGCCCGGTGAAAATGCCCGACATGTTGCCCGCCGTATCGGGTGCATTCCAAACCAACCCGCCGGCGCAGATCAGGTCTTCAGGGGATCGATAGCCCGACTTGGCGTGCGGGGCCGACCAGAGCTCTTTGCCGGTGTCTGCCGCCAGGCCCTTCTGCGCGCCGTCGCCTCCGGCGTAAAGCACCATGTCGTTGAACATCACCACGCGCGGGGCATAGTTGTATTCAAACAGTTTTCGCTTGGCGACGGGGGCGCTGGCCCACTGCTGCTCGCCCGTGGCCGGGTTGAGCGACGTCAGCTTCTCGCCGTCGTAATAGATGACGCGCTTGCCGTCGGCAGCGAGGGTGAGCGGCGCAATTTTGCCGTCGAGCTTCCACTTGAGCTTTCCGGTCTCGACATCCACCGCGACCAGCCGCCGGGGCTTTTCATCCCAGTTGTATTCCGTTTCAACCCGCTTCTGATCGCCGGTGTTGAGCTTGGGCGCGAACTCTTTCAGCGACCAGGCTTCAGGGTTTACCAGGCAATAGAGCGTGCCATCGACGTGCAGGATTTCCTCGGCACCCTTGGTGTCTTCGTAGATGCGGATCGTGTCGCCGGTCGCCGGGTCGAGCGCGCTGACCGGCGCGTCGATCGCCATGGTGACGAAAACGTGCTTGCCGTCGGTGACCAACCGGCGCGTGAGCTGGGTCGGACCCGACTTCAGCGGCCACATGTGGTCCTGCCACTTGGCGATCGGCTTGCGCCAGAGGATCGCTCCGTTGTAGCCGTCGCGGGCGGTCAGCATCCACTTGGACGGAAGCAAGATCGAGATCCGCGACCCTTCGTCCATGATGTAGAACATCCGCCCCGCACCCGACACCATCGCGCTGAGGCTCGAGATGCGATCGTGATGCCGCGACCACCGCGGGCTGCCCACCCACTGCAACCGTTCCGGCGGACCGACGGCAGTATCCTTCGAGACGGCGTTGCCGCGGGCGTCGTAAAAGTAGTGCGTCCAGTCGTCCATCGCCGACGGCTTGGGCTTGACCGTCTTCTTTCCGCCGATCATTGCCACGCCGTTGGGCGTCAGCACGCGGTTGACTTCGTCCATCGGCACACTGCCGAGGTCGTCAGCGACCAGTAGGTTCACCATATTGTCGACGTACGGAATGCGGTCGCCTGTCCACCTGGCGACCGATACCGGACCGTAGATGCCGAGCGACTGGATGTGCTGCCGGGCGGCGGTGATGTCGGCCCCGAGGCCCTGGACGATGTAACTGTCGTTGGCACGCAACGCCGCCGTCAGCCGGCCGTCGCCGCAGTTCAAGTGAACGACGACGCCGCCCTTGATGCCGCTGGCGGCCAGAATCTCGCCGGCAAGAGGTCCTCCGGCCCGCGAAGGTTCGGCGGCCTGTGCAGCCAGGGGGAACAAGGCGATCAGGAGTGCGATCAGCTTCATGAAATCTCCGGCCAGTCGAGATGTGCCAGCGCTCGGCGACGCATCGTCAGGCCGAGTCACCCGCGCAGTGTACCGCCGGGAAAGGCGGTGCACCGAACCTCAACGCTCGGTGTGCCGGATTATTTGGCTCTGCCCCCTTGCCGTCTTGGAACGACTCGTCGCATTCGGCCTGGGTGACTGGCGAATAAACCCCGACTCGGGGCGTAGATTGAGATAACATCTCGCGTCAGTTGATGGTCCAGCTTCGCCTGCTGACGCGTCGGACCGGGATCGGACCTCAGAAGGATTGGCATCATGCGGCTGGTTCTGTTCATCGCTCTCTTCCTGGCGGTGCCCCGTTCGGCGGTAGCGGCCGATGTGGCGGCGGCGGACCCGGCAGCGGCCGTCGCAGTCCTGCAGCGCGCCTGCTACGAATGCCACGGACCCGAGAAGCAGAAAGGGGGCCTGCGGCTGGATTCCCGCGAAGCAGCGATCAAGGGAGGCGAATCGGGGCCGGCGGTTGTCGCCGGAACGCCAGGCAAGAGCGAGCTGCTCAGTCGCCTGGCGTTGCCTGCCGACCAGGACGGCGCGATGCCGCCGCGGGGCGAACGGCTCACGGCTGCCCAGGTGCAAACGCTTAAGGAGTGGATTCAGCAGGGAGCCGCATGGCCGGCGCAGGCGTCCAGGCACTGGGCGTACGTGAAGCCGCTGCGGCCAGCCCTGCCGAAGGCGGCCAATACCGACCACCCCCGGCCGAATGCAATCGACGCCTTCATCGTCGCGCGACTTCAGAAGGAGGGCTGGACGCCGTCGCCGCAAGCCTCCCGCGAGACACTGATCCGCCGGCTGTCGCTCGACCTGACCGGATTGCCGCCGACGCCGGCTGAGATTGACGCCTTCCTGGCCGACTCAACCGAGGCGGCTTACGAACGCGCCGTCGATCGGTTGCTCGCCTCGCCGCAGTTCGGCGTGAAGTGGGCCCGCTCGTGGCTTGACGCCGCCCGCTATGCCGATTCGCACGGCTACCAGCGCGACGACCTGCGCGACATCTGGGCGTATCGCGATTGGGTCGTCGATGCACTCAACGCCGACATGCCGTTCGACCAGTTCACGGTCGAGCAACTCGCCGGCGACCTGCTGCCCAACGCCACCCAGAGCCAGAGAATCGCCACCGGCTTCAACCGCAATGCCCCGACGAATGTGGAAGCGGGCACCGACCCTGAAGAGACCCGCGTCAACCAGGTGATGGACCGCGTCAACACGCTGGGCACCATCTGGCTCGGCAGCACGATCGAGTGCGCCCAGTGCCACGACCACAAGTACGACCCCTTCTCGCAGAAGGACTACTACCAGCTCTTTGCGTTCTTCAATAGCACGACGAAGGAAGCCGAACGATCCAACCCGAAGGTGCCCGGTTCGATCCGGTTCCTGGGCCCCGAAATGTCTCTGACCGACGCCGGCAACTCCAAGGCGCAGGAGAAGCTGCAACAGGAAGTCGCCGCAGCGAACCAGCAACTCGCAGCCCGCAGCAAACTTTTCGAAACGCCCGACGCCGCTTGGGAAGCCGCCACGCTCAAGACCGCCAGCGAAGGCCCCAGCGAACATGTGCTGGAAATCACGGACTTCGATTCCATCGGCGGAGCGACGCACGAGGTGCTGAAGGACGGGTCCGTTCTGGTAAGCGGCGATCCGCCGGACAAAGACACCTATACGATCGTCGCCAGGACACGCCTGACCGGGATTCGAGGGTTCAAGCTCGAAGCGCTGACCGATCCGTCATTGCCGGGCAAAGGCCCGGGGCGTGGCGATGCAAACCGGCCGAACTTTGTGCTGAACACGTTCGCCGTGACGGCGACGAAGCCAGGCGGCAAACCCGAGGCGGTGACGTTCAAGTCGGCCCGGGCCGACTTCTCGCAGGCGAAGTTTTCGC
Organism: Humisphaera borealis; assembly: GCF_015169395.1. GTDB lineage: Bacteria > Planctomycetota > Phycisphaerae > Tepidisphaerales > Tepidisphaeraceae > Humisphaera > Humisphaera borealis. The sequence continues at coordinate 7,088,655 of NZ_CP063458.1, read as the reverse complement.
CCGAAGGCGCAATCGATGACGACCCCAAGTCGGCCTGGGCGATCAATCCGAAGTTCCACGAGCCGCACTGGGCCGTCTTCGAAAGCGCCGCCCCGGTCGGGTTTGACGGCGGCACAGAACTCACCTTTACCCTGGTACAGAACTTCGGCGGCGGCCGGACCATCGGTCGGGTAAGGCTGTCGGCCCTCACCGGGTCGGGCCAGGGAACGAGCATCCCCGCCGCGGTCGCAGAGGCACTGGCCGTCGTGCCGGCGAAGCGTTCAGGACCGCAGAAGAAGGCAATCGCCGACTACCGCCTGGCGCAGGACGCAGAGTACGTGCGACTGCAGAACGACATCCGATCGAAGGAAGCCGAACTGGCCAAGGCACCGTCGGTCAAGACGCTGGTAATGCAGGAGATGCCGGCGACAAGGCCGTCAATGCTCTTTAGCCGGGGCGACTTCCGTTCTCCCGGCGCATCGGTCGCGCCCGGAACGCCCGGTCTGCTCCCACCGATGCCCGCTGACGCCGAGCGAAACCGGGTCGGCCTGGCCCGCTGGCTGGTGAGCCGCGACAACCCGTTGACGGCGAGGGTGACGGTCAACCGTCTCTGGGCCGAACTGTTCGGCCAAGGCATCGTCGCGACACCAGAGGACTTCGGCATCAAGGGAGACCCGCCGAGCCACCCGGAACTGCTTGACTGGCTCGCGGTGGAGTTCATGGAACCGACAGCCGTCGCGGGCGGCGCAAAGCCTTGGTCAATCAAGCACATCGTCCGCACGATGGTGCTGTCGAACACCTATCGCCAGTCGTCGCGGCTGACGCCGGAGCTGCTGTCGAAAGATCCGACCAACCGGCTCCTGGCCCGCGGGCCGCGGTTCCGCCTGGACGCCGAGGCGATTCGCGACAACGCGCTGGCGATCGGCGGGCTGCTGTCGCCGAAGCTCGGCGGGCCGCCGGTGCGTCCGCCGCAGCCGGACGGGCTGTGGACGAAGGTAGGCGGTGCGAAATACGACTACGTCGTCAGCCCGGGGGAAGACAAGTATCGGCGTGGGCTCTACGTCGTCTGGAAGCGCTCGGCTCCCTATCCGAGCTTCGTCGCGTTTGACGCACCTGAGCGTTTCGCGTGCCGCGTGAAACGGCCGCGCACCAACACGCCGTTGCAGGCACTTACGCTGTTGAATGACCCGGTCTACGTCGAAGCCGCGATGGCTTTCGCGCGGCGCCTCGTTGCGGAAACGCCGTCTGCATCCGTCGACGCCCGTATCACCCACGCGTTCCGCCTGGCACTCGGCCGCACACCCGATGCGGGGGAACTGGGGCTTCTGCGAACGCTGTTCGACGCCGAATCGGATGCGATGACAGCCGCACCGGCGGTCGCAAAGCAGTTCGTCGGCAAGGCAGAGATCCCCGCAGGGATGTCGGCCGGTCAGTTTGCCGCGTGGTACGCCGTTAGTGCGGCGATCCTGAACCTCGACGAGACCATCACCAAGGGTTGATCCCCATGCATCCAATCGACGAAGCCCTTCAACTGGCGACGCGCCGACAGTTCCTCCGCCGGTCGGGCCTGGGGTTCGGCGGTGCCGCGCTCGCCGGGCTGCTGGCAGGCGACGGCTATTCGGCGACTTCCGCGGACGGATCGCCGTCTCTGCGCATCGACCCGGCGTCGCCTCGGCAGCCACACTTCGCCGCCCGGGCCAAGCGGGTGATCTACCTGCACATGATCGGTGCCCCGTCGCAACTCGATTTATTCGACCCCAAGCCGGAGCTGCAAAAGCGCAGTGGCGAGCCCTGCCCCGCCGAACTGCTCGAAGGCAAGCGATTCGCCTTCATCGGCGGGAAGATGACGCTCGCCGGGTCGCGGTTTAAGTTCGCCAATCACGGTAAGAGCGGCCAGACGTTCTCCGAGCTTCTCCCCAGCCTCGCTACCGTCGCCGACGACATCGCCGTCGTTCGGTCCGTCCACACCGATGAAATCAACCACGCGCCGGCGCAGCTGTTCATGCACACCGGTTTCGGCCGGGGTGGCCGGCCCGGTTTCGGATCGTGGGTGACCTACGGCCTGGGGTCTGAAAACCAGAACCTGCCGGCGTATGTCGTGCTGCTGTCCGGGCCGCTCGGTGGCGCGGGGACTTCGCTCTGGGGCAGCGGTTTCCTGCCCAGCGTGTACCAGGGCATCCAGTTCAGAAACTCCGGCGACCCCGTGCTGTACCTTGGCAACCCGGCCGGGCAGACCGCCGCGAATCGCCGGCGCATTCTTGATGCGGTCAAGGGCCTCAACGAGCACCACCTTCAGCAAGTCGCCGACCCCGAGATCGCCACCCGCATCGCGCAGTACGAGATGGCGTTCAAGATGCAGACGTCGGTCCCCGATCTGATGGACATCTCGCGCGAGCCGAAGGAGGTGCTGGAGTCTTACGGGGCGCAACCCGGCAAGGCTTCGTTCGCCGGCAACTGCCTGCTGGCCCGACGGCTGGTCGAACGCGGCGTGCGTGTCGTCGAGCTTTACGATTCCGACTGGGATCACCACGGCAGCATCGCGACGAGGCTTCCCGCCAAGTGCAAGGATGTCGATCGCCCGATGGCGGCGCTGATCAAGGACCTCAAACGGCTGGGGATGTTCGATGACACCCTGGTCATCTGGGGTTCGGAGTTCGGCCGTACGCCTTTAGCTCAGGGCATCGACGGCGACGGCAAAGCCACCAGCCCGGGCCGCGATCACCACAAAGATGCCTTCACCTGCTGGCTCGCCGGCGGCGGCGTGAAGGGCGGGATCAGCTTCGGAAAGACCGACCCCTTCGGCTTCGCGCCGGCTGAGAACCCTGTCCACGTCCACGACCTCAACGCCACTGTCCTGCACCTGCTCGGCATCGACCACGAGAAGCTGACGTACAAGTACCAGGGCCGCGAGTTCCGCCTGACGGATGTGCACGGCGTGGTGCAGAAGCCGCTGCTGGCGTGAGCGATGCGTTACGGGATACGTGCCGCGCAGTAGAACAGTGTTGCTGTAGCCGTGGCCTACACCCGGGGCTTAAGACTTTGAGTCCATTAAGTCCGGGTGGTTCTGCAACAACCATGCGTGAACGTGCTCGACCAGATCTTCAGCCAATGCGAGCATTCCACGGCTTTCGGCGTCGCTGATCGCGCCGGCTACGTCGTAAACACTCACACTGCGCTTACGTCGATACCGGTCGAGCTGATCGACCAGCTTGCCCTCGAGTCCTACGGTCAGGGCGAGTGATCCGATGACTCTAAAATGATGTGAATCGCCTTTGGGGACGGCGAAGCCAGAGGCAACCAGCGCAGCTGTTCCCGCCTGAAGCGCGGCGTTGTACGCGATATTGAATCGCCAGTCATTGTCGAGACCGCTGACCTTCGCGTTTCGCAGATCGCGATCGGCCAGCGCGAGCAGGTCGAGCACTTCCTGACGTGTCGGGCTGTGCGGCTTCAGCCACCCGTTCTTCTGCCAGACGCTCAAGCTCATCATCATCTCCGATCAGATACGTCTTCTCCGATTTGGATACGCGCTGCACGAAAGCATTGCCCGACCGGTACTTCCGTGCCCACTCTTCGGCCGGCAGCACGAAAGGATTGATTGCGCGCCCGACCTGTGATTGCTGAGAGGCTAACGCCGCGTCGATCGCGTGGGGATCAGCCGAGGAATCTTTGGTGACAACCAGTACATCCACGTCGCTTTGCTCGCGCTGCTCTCCCCGCGAAAAGGAACCGAAAATGAACGCGACGGCGATGTCATTAGCGAACGGATTCAAGGTCGCACGGAGTCGCTCGCCCAAGCCGACGGTCCGGATCACGATCTGTTTCAACGGTTCGTAGATTGCTGAGTCCGGGTTTGCGCGGAAAAACCGCTGGCGGTCGCGCCTGAGAATGCCGCAGTCAGTCAGCAGTTTCAACTCCCGTTGGACCGGGCCGGTACCACAACCCGTCCGGCGAACGATCTCTCTCATGTAAAAAGACTCATCCGGGCGGAGAAAGGTCAATGCGAGGATAGCTCGCCGGGTGCGGCCGAAGAGAATGTCACCGGCTTCCGTTCCTGTAATCATAACGGTGACAATTGTAACCTATTCGATTGCAGCCACAAGTTCAGGATGCATGCCCGCCGAGGTCACAGACGCCCCGCCACAAGGCTGTCATCCCCCCGCCACGTACAACGCGCTGAAGCGAATCTCCGTATTCCGCTTGCCTTCGAAACTCACGCGGAGCCTCACCTGTTCCGGCAGGCCGCGGACGTCGCCGCTTTCGCCCCACACGATCGGCGTCTGGAATCCACTTTGGCGGACCCACGCGGCGTTCGTGCCCGCAAACCCGGGCAGCGGTTTCTCGTCCTTGCCGAGCAGTTCGATTCGCAGCGCCGCTTCAGCACCCAAGCCGTCGGCGTTGATGAGGAAGCGATACGGCACGTTCGGCTTTAGCGAGATCGCTGCGGTTGTGAACTCGCTCTGAATGATCGGCAACTGGTATGCTCCGGGTCCCTTACCCGCTTCCTCGACCACAAGGTCGCCGAAACGGTCGCGCGGCAGCATGGCAATGCCCACGCCGCCGCGATTCGGGTCTTTCTGACCCGTCTGCCGGGGATCCCACGCCCCGTAATAGATGTACGTCTTTTCGCCGACATTCTCGAAGCCCTGGCCCTGCAGAACGCCGCCTTGGTCCCACGCGCCGTCATCGCCGCGCTTTAAGAAGACCGATTCGTTAACGGGCTGGCGGAAGTCGAGTCCGTCATTGCTGACGAGAAAGCCCAGATCGACGGAGATGTCCTTCCATTCCTTCGCGCCGTGCCACAGCCCGCACACGCCAAGCAGCACGTTACGCCGATTCCATACACTGATGCCCTCGTGGTTCTGCTCGCCTTCCAGGCTTCGCCCTGCCCCCAGCAACTGGTGCTGCGGCTCGCGGACGAACGCAATATTGCTCGTCGGCAGCCAGTGAACGAAGTCCGCCGAGCGGTACGTGCGCGACACGCGGCCGTGATAGGGGTTCGTCGCATTCAGCGCGTTCTGGCCGCAGATGAAATACATGCCGTCCCACTTGTACAAACCGCCGCAGGGCTCGAAGTGAACGCCCGGCAGAACCAGGTCCTCCTTCGCCAGTTCGGCTTTGACGGGCCTGGCATCGGTCAGCAGTTTCCATCGAAGCCCGTCGGCACTGGCGTACGGGGCGAGGGTGCCGAGCCGCGATTTGTGCCGAAAGTAGACGTGCGTGGAGATCTTGTATCTGCGGTCCGGGTTCCGATCCTCCGGGTCGGCGAGGACCTTCAGGTTCACGGTCCCCAGCGGCGGATCCATCAGGATCAGGTTGTTGTTCTTGTTGCCCTGAAACTCCACCAGGCCAAGGTTCGGCTTGACCCATTTCACGCCGTCGTCGCTCTCGGCGTAGGCCGGACGCCAGCGGGCCGAAGCGACCTTGTTGTCGCTGTCGTCGTCCGCGGCGACGTACCACATGCGATACTTCCCGCCCTCGCGGATGACCGAGCCGTAGAACTGTACGCCCCGCGCATCGGGTGTACCCGCCGCGCCGCGCGGTACCACCGGATTGGCCGGATGCTTCTGTGGCGATCGCATTTCCAACCGGAGGTTCTGCGAATAGGGAATCGAGACCCGGTCGAAGGCGAACAGCGTCTGACAGGTCGTCTCATCGACGAGCGAAGCGCCTTGCGGGTCGGCGGCCCCCGCGACCGGCGCACAGCTCATCGCCGTGAGAATCGCGAGCATCTGAACCGTGGATCGAGCGAGCAGACGTGCAGGATTCATCGTAGTGGCTCCCACTGTCGACCTGGCCAATCGCGTACGGGTGTCGCGCCAGTGCGATGGTACCTGCCGCCGGCGATGAAGGCTCTCTCGTAAACGCCGCGACTGTTCCCGGGTAACGGGAAGGGAGAGAGGTCATTTCATGTCTATTGCCCGAATCGTTGGTGGTGTTGTCGTCCTCCTGCTTGCGTTGTCGGCGTCGGCGGCGGAGGTCGTTTTTGAAGAAGGGATAGAGTTTGCCAATCCCGCCGACCAGCACCTGAAACTCAACCTCGCCCGTCCGAGAGAGGTGAAGGCCGGGGAGAAGTTGCCGGCGGTGGTGTGCATTCATGGTGGCGGGTTTCGCGCGGGTGACCGCAAGGGCTACAACGACCTGTGCAAGAAGCTCGCCGACCGCGGGTATGTCGCCGTCACGATCGATTACCGACTGGCCCCGAAGTACCAGTTCCCGGCCGCCGTCCATGACGTGAAGGCCGCCGTGCAGTGGGTCAAATCCAACGCCGCCAAGTATGGCATCGATCCCGAGAGAGTCGCCGCGCTCGGCGGATCGGCCGGTGGGCACCTGGCGCTGTTTCTGGGCGTGACCGGCGACGTCCGGGCGTTTGATCCCCCCGACGCCGCGCCGAACGCCCCGTCGCCTGGCGTTCGCTGCGTGGTGAGCTACTACGGCCCCAGCGACCTGACCAAGAGTTACGGCAAGAGTGTCGATGCGGCTGAAGTGCTGCCGCTGTTCCTCGGCGGCGATGTCGAGCACGAACGTGCCCGCCATATTCACGCCAGCCCGCTGTACTGGGTGACGCCGCGGGCCGCACCGATGTTGCTGCTCCACGGCACCGAAGACAAGTACGTTAACTACGAGCAGGCGCTCTGGATGCGCGACAAGCTCAACGCCGCCGAGGTTCCGGTCGAACTCGTCACGCTCGACGGCGCCGGCCACGGCTTCAAGGGCGACGACGGCAAGAAAGCCGAGGCCGCCGCGATCGAGTACCTGGACCGCCAGCTCAAATCACCGGCCGCCCCTGCCGCGAAGGTCGCCGCACCGGCTGGGAAGTCCGTCGCGCGATAACCGCCCTGTCAGGAGACACAGAATGCCCGCTCCCCTGTTCTCTGCCAAGCTGAGCCGCCGGGCATTCATCGCGGCGTCAACGGTCGGCTTCGCCGGCCTGCGGTTTGGAACGTCCGCATCGGGTGCATCGGGTGCGGCACCGTCGCCGGCGCGTAAAAAGCCTGCCAAATCGACCATCGTTTTCTTTCTCTGTGGCGGCGCATCTCACATCGACATGTGGGACATGAAGCCAGACGCGCCGGCCGAGTACCGCGGCGAGTTCGATCCCACCCGCACCTCAGCACCTGAAATCCAACTCTGTGAGCACCTGCCGCTGCTGGCGAAACAGGCGCATCACCTGGCGGTGGTCAACGGTGTTACCGACGGCGGTCAGGCAACCGGCGACCATCACGCCGGCTACTACTACAACCTCACCGGTCACGCCCCGGACGAGACCTTCAAGCAGCAGGGCAACGATCGCAGGCCTTATCCGACCGACTGGCCGTACATGGGGTGCGTGGTCGGCAGCAAGCGGCCGGCACATCCGAAGCTTCCGAAGGTCATCACCCTGCCGCATAAGCCCAGCAAGCTGCCCTACACGCGGCCGGGCCAGTTCGCCGGCCGGCTGGGCATGGAGCACGATCCGTTCTATCTCTCGGGCAGCATGGAGACCCCGCTGCAGTTCAGCGCGCCGGCGCTGACGCTCGACGCCTCCATCACGCCCGCCCGAATGACCGATCGGCAGGCGCTGCTCAACACTCTCGACGGCCTGCGTCGCGGTATCGACACCGACGCTTCCGTCCGCAATCACCTCATTCAGCACGAGAAGGCTTTCTCGCTTCTCTCGTCCAGCAGCACGACCAGGGCATTTGATGTTGCCTCCGAACCGGCGGAGGTCTGCGAGCGGTACGGCAAGACGATCAACGGCACGAGCATGCTGATGGCCCGCCGACTGGTCGAAGCCGGCGTGCCGTTTGTCACCGTCTTCTGGAAGGAAAACGAAGCGATCGCCAGCAAGTGCAAAAGCGCCGGCGGCTGGGACACCCACGCCAACAACTTCAACTGCCTGAAGGACTATCTGCTGGGGGAGTTCGATCGAGCCCTGTCGGCGCTGATCGAAGACCTCGCGCAAAAAGGGCTGCTCGACGACACGCTCGTACTGGTGACGAGCGAGATGGGCCGCAAGCCGAAGATCGGCGACCCGCGGTCGGGCGGAAAATCCGGCGCGGGCCGCGATCACTGGACCGCCTGCATGAGCGTGCTGATGGCCGGCGGCGGTGTGCGCGGCGGGCAGGTCTACGGCCGTACCGATGCCCACGGCGAATACCCCGCCGAGATGCCGATCAGCCCCGCAGACGTCACCAAAACCGTCTACCACGCCATGGGGATTGACGACCTCACCGCTTACGACATGCAGGGGCGGCCCTACAACCTGCTCGACGACGGCCGGCCGCTTCTTCAGCTGTTCTGAAGGCCGCCTGTTTCAGTCGTCATCGTCGTCGATCTTCTGCCCCTGGGCAGCGATCACCTTCGGCGTGGGGGGCATCTCGGCGTCCAGGCCCTTGATCGTTTTCCAGATCACCCGGTTCAGCAGGTCGGCCGGGGCGCGGTCGGCGACACTGAAGTCCATCTCCAGCGATGCCGCTGCCAGCTCGTCCTGCGTGGTCAGCGGGCGATCCTCGGCCTTCTCGCCGGCCGGACGCGTCGCCGGCTTCGGCGCGGCGGGCTGTTCGGGGCTGATGGGACTGGGTGTGTTCTTCTTGCCGTTCCGCTCCTTCATGATGTCGTGGCTCGGCGCGATCGCGACGAACGGCTCGTCGTTGCGCGGCGCATCGTCCCATCCGCCGATTACGCCACTCGCCGCGTCGTACTGGCACATCGGCGGCAGGCCCAGCAGGCACTCGATCGTGCGGATCGCGCTGACCGTGTTCTGGAACGAATGATCGACGGCTGCCCGCTTCATCCAGGGACTGACGACGAAACAGATCGACCGGTGGGCGTCGACATGGTCCGGTCCGTTCTGCGCGTCGTCCTCGATGATGACAATCGCGCACTTCTTCCAGATCGGGCTCTTGCTGACGGCCTCGACGAGCTGGCCGACGGCATAGTCGTTGTCGGCGACCATGCAACGGGGTGTCGGGTGGCCGGGGTTGGCACCGGCGGTGTGGTCGGTGCAGAACCGAACGGTCATCAGGTTGGGCACCGCCGCGCCTGTCGGGTCTTTGGCGAGCATCAGGTCGAACTCGCGCTTCCACTCGCTGAACCGGCTGGGCGCGACCGACTGGCCGAAAGCCTTGGTCGGCCAGAGGTACGAGGGATCGCTTTTCTCGGCGGCGTATCGGCTGGGGGCGTCGCTGTCGGGGTAGTTCATGTCGAACCGGCGGAAGTCGATGTTGGTGACGCCCGCCAGATCGCGCCCGCCCGGCTGAAGTCCGGTGCTGTTGGGGTAGTTGTCGGGGATGACGACCTTGTCCCCCTTCTTCGAGCCGCTGCCGACGAAGAAGCCGTAGTTGCGGTAGGTCAGGTTGTTGGCTCGTGCCAGGTCCCAGAGGTGCCCGCCGGGCGAGGCGGCGACATCACGGATGGGCTTGGCGCCATCCTTGAATCGCGGGTCGTCGGAGAGGGGTTTGCCGTCCAGTCCCTTGGCCGGGAATCCGCCGGTGGGATAGCCGTTGTTGTCGCCTTCGTAATCGAAGACCCTGCCGCGACCGCTGTACTGATAGGGCACATTGCGGATGGTGTACTGGTTGGCGTGGGCCTGGGTGCTCCAGGTCCAGCCGTCGCCCGAGACTTCGCCGGAATCGTAGAAGTTGTCGAGCAGGATGAACCGCTCGGCGAGCGCGTGAAGGTTCGGCGTGACGGCGCGCGGGAACACACACCGCTCCGGGTCGCCGTTGCCCTGCGGCAGGTCGCCGAGCACATGGTCGTACGTCCGGTTCTCCTTGACGATGTAGATGACGTGCTCAATGCCACCCGCCTGTTTCGAGATCGCTTTCAGTGGGTTCTGGTTGTTCAGGTACATCGGCGTCAGGCGGGCGTTCTCGAGGCAGGTCTCGGTCAGTTTCTTGAGATCCGCCTTGCCCGGCACGGGCAACCGCCAGAGCGAGCCGTCGTAGAGTGTCAGGGGCGACCCGACCGACTTCCCGGCACCGGAGAAGTTGTGCGGAATGCGGGCGGCGTCTCCCTTGGCGTTGGTGACCAGCAGCGTCTGCCCGGCCACCGCGACCGCCGTCGGATACCAGCCGGCGGGAATGTATCCTTCCAGTTCCGGACCGGCCGAATCGGCGATGTCGATCACGGCGATCGCGTTCATGTCGCCGAGTGCGGCGTACAGGAACTTCTCGCTCGGCGAGAGCGCCAACCCCAGCGGCGTCGCGCCGGCGAGATCCTTGGCCACCTGCGGTCGCACCAGGATCGTGTGGATCACCTTGTCCGCCGCGGTGTCGATGACCGAGATCGTGTCGCTGTGGGCATTGGCGACGAACAATCGGCTCTGCGTCTTGTTCAGCAGCAAGCCCATCGGCTGGGTGCCGGTTGTCAGTGTCGTATGCAGCTTGATGTCCGCGGGGTCTGACGCGTTAAGCACGTACACCGCGTCGTCGCGCTCGCTGGCGACGTAGAGGCGGCTGCCGTCGGAGTTGACGGCGACGGCCAACGGGAAGTTGGACAGCCCCAGGTCGTCTTTGAAGGTGTATCGGCCGAGCGATTTACCGGTCGCGGCATCGTGCACCGAAACCGACGCCGGCGTGCCAAACGTTTCACCCTTGCCGTGCGTCGGGTCATTGTGCGTCACGTAGAGCCGGCCCTTGCCGTCGATCGCCAGGCCCGCCGGGAAGTCGGTCTTGCCGGTTTCAATCTCCCGGTCGCGCTTTAGCGAGCCATCGGCGTTGAGCGTGACGACGTCCACCTTGCCCGCTGCGCCCTGGGCGGCGTAGATCTTCCCGTCGGGGCCGAAAACCAGCCCGTAGTACAGCCCGTTCGCCTTGCTGATGGCGGAGGTTCGATATTCGATCTTCCCGGTCTGCTTCCCGTCGCTCACACGGGTGGCGCAGAGGTATTCCTTGTTGCCGGCGCCGGTCGTGATCGCGTACTGGCCGTCAGGACTGAGGACCAGATTGACGGGCATACTGCCGACATTCTGAGACGACTGCGCGATCGAAGGATCGATCGATCGGCCGGTGACCAGCGGCGCGACCGACTTGCCGGTGGCGGAGTTGGTGGCGGCCGGTGGGGCATCGATCTGGCATCCGCCCACCATCGCCGCGCTGCAGAGACCGAGAGCGCCCGTCACGATTCGAAATCGAGATCTCATCGCAAAACTCCGTTGTCGACGAACACGAGTCACAGGTTCAAGAGAGGTGTCGCCAGCCGGCGATCCGACGGACGTTTATTCGCACCGCAGCAAGGTCATCACCGCGAACGCCGTCCCGTAGGGCTTGTGGAAATCCCACATCGCAAAGTCCCACCAGGACCCGTCCTTCAGCTGATAGGGAAGGATCCCGATGTCGGCGAGTTTGGCACCGTACGCCTTCTTGCCTTCGGGGCCCATTTTCTCAATCAGCCGGGCGGCGTAGTAGTGGCCAAAGTAATAATAATATGGCGCGGTCTGATACCAGCTTTCGTGCGGGTACTGCCGCTTCTGGCCCATCTGGATGTAATCGTGGTCCTTGATGAAGAACTCAAGGCTCTCGCCGGCCGCCTTGGCGTTGAGGTTGGCCGCGTTCCAAATCCACAGGGCGTAGTTACCCGACTGCGTTCGACCGACCGACCCCTTGGGCAGGTTTGCCGCCATCCGCGGGCGGTACTTCAGGTCGGCGCTGTAGAGGAACGCGTTGTTCGGCAGCTTCATCTCGGCCAGTCGCTTGACCGATTTTTCCACCATGTTCTTGGGGATCTCCAGGCCCGACTCCTTCGCCTCGAACAGCGCCACCAGCGCAGCAGACGTGCCGAAACTGGTCGGCCCCATCGACGGCGTCTGCGTCTGGGCGACGAAGTCGTAATAGTTCCACCCGCCCATGACGGTCTCGTAGCCGCTCAGACGGCGGATGTGCAGCTCGGCGGCCTTCTTGATCCGCGGATCGTTGCTGTGCCGCATCTCGATCGCCAGGCATTGCAGGCCATAGGTGTGCGCCCAGGTGTTGTAGAGCAGCGCACCGTCGTCGCGACGGATGTCGGCGTTATTGACCAGAAACTCCAACCCCTTGCGATGCGCTTCGCGGGCACCGGGGTAGTCGCCGGCGGCGTTCACCTCGCGCAGCGCCATGACGCATAGCGCGGTTGTCGCGACCTGGAACGACTTGAGCGACCCCGGCACGCTCGCCATCACTTCAAACCCGCGCGTCTCGCGGCCGGTGCCCCACGAGCCATCCTTGTTCTGCGAACCGACGATGAACTTCACCCCGTCGCGAATCGAAGCATCAATGCTGCTGCGACGCTCGGCGGGTTGAGTCGCGGGCTGCGTGGTGGGGAGATCAGAGGTTCGGGTTGCCGGCCCGGCGCTCAGAGCGCCGGGTAGAGCGAGAATCGCGAGCAGGGAAAGCAGGCAGCGCATCCAACAACCTTTCGCAGCATTACAGGTCATCAACTCACATCGTTCATCCCCGCGCAAGTTCCATCTTTTAGCGCCATCCCCGAAGGGGTGGCGCTAAAAGTGGGACGTCCTTACTTCACCACTTCGTCCCCTTCACTCAGCCCCGACAGGATCTGCACCATCTTCCCGTCGGTCTTGCCGACCTTGACCGCCTTCTCGACGATCTTGTCGCTCGCCTGCTTCACCTTCACCTTGCCGCCCACGACCGACGACAGGGGGAGCAGCAACGCGTCCTTCACCTTACCTGCGTCGATGACCACGGTCGCCTTCATGCCCGGAATCAGGCGGGCGTCTACGTTCTCCAGGTCGATTGTGGTGACGAAGCCCATGCCCTGGGCCCGGGTCTGCAACTCGACCGACGATGTCTCGGCGGTGTAGCTGGTCTGCGGCAGGCTCGCGGGCGTGATGCGGGCCTTGTCGCCCTTCTCAACCCAGAACGCCTGGGATTCGGGCAGGTTGATCGACAGCCGAAGCTTGCCCGGCTGATACACCCGCATGATCACCGACCCGGCGGCGAGCTTGTCGCCCACCTGGTACGCCTTGGGGTCGCCGCCGGTCAGCACGCCGTCCACCATCGCGCCGTAGGCGACCACGCCATCGCCCGGCGACTTGATCTGGAACTGGGCCGAATCGGATTTGATGTCGGCGAGTTTCTTTTCAGCCTGTTCGACAAGCGTTCGGGCATTCTGTAGCCCCGCCGCCCGGGCGACGGCAGTTTGCGCCTGCGTCGCCTTCAATGCTTCCAGTGACGACTTGGCCTGGACGACGATATCCAGGACCCGCTGCCGCTGCACCGGATAGTCGAACGTCTTGGTCTTGTCCGACCGTTCCTGCTGGATCTTCAGGACGACCTTCGCCTGTTCCAGTGACCGGATGGCCCGGCGGACGACGATGTCGGCGGTCGCGGTGGTCAGCTCTTCGCCGGCGTACATCTTCTTGAGTTGGTCCAGTTCATCAGTCTGATCGTCGACCGAGTTCTGCGCCTGCTTCACGTTCAGGTCGGCCATCAGCAGCATCTGCGGGCCGTCCACTTCCTCGAACCACTTCTTACCCGCCTCGACATTCTTGAGCGCATCCTCCGTCTGGCGGAGCGTGAGCTTGTCGGATTCCTCGGCGAGCCTGGCGTCGATCTCGGCCTTGGTCTGCGCGGCTTTGGCAGCAGCCAGTTCGTTCGTCGCGCCCAGCACCGCCCAGTCGATGAAGGTTCGGTCGAACGTGATCAGCGACTGATCTTTCCGGACCAGCGTTCCCTGTTCCACGATCGTCGAGATGGTCAGCGGACCGGTGTAAGCCTTGAAATCGGTCTTGACCTCGAACGGGTCGATCGGCTGAAACGGGGCCTCGGCGCGCACTTCCAACGCCAGATCGCCTTTAACGACCTTGACGAACTCGGGCGTGCCCGGTTTGGCATCGGGTTTGACCTCAGCCGGTTTGGTCTCGGCGGCCTTGGGGTCGGACTGCGCGAAAGACGGGCAAGACGAACCCAACAGCGCTGCGGCGATGGCAGCCGACAACGCGACTCGAACGGGATTGCGGATCATGCGATGTTTCTCCGAAGGTGCAGACGCCAGCGGGGCCGGCGTTCTAACGCGACCTTAGTGCAACCGACGCAGGAGGTTGGGTCAAGGGAAATCGGACTCAGCCGGCGTTTGGCCGGGATTGTTGAAAGTCGAAGTCGAACGTGGATCGTCGCTCCGACAAAGAAAGAAGCCCGGTCTTTCGACCGAGCTTCTCTCGTGCTATCCCGCTTTCGCGTCCGCCAAGGCGGACCCTACTTGTTCTCTTCCAGGATCGCGTTCTTCACGTTGGTCGGAACGACCGCGTACTTCAACGGCTCCATCGCCGCGGCGGCGCGACCGGTGGACATCGAACGCAGTTCCGTCGTGTAGCCGAACATTTCGCTCAGCGGCACTTCGGCTTCGATCATGACCGCGTTGGCGCGCTCCTGGCTGTCCAGGATCAGGCCGCGGCGGCGGTTCAGGTCGCCGGTGACGTTACCGACGAAGTCCTTCGGCGTCGTGACGACCAGCTTCATGATCGGCTCCAGCAGCGAGAGACCCGCCGCCTTGGCCGCGTCGATGATCGCCAGTCGGCCGGCCAGTTCGAACGCGATCTGGCTCGAGTCGACGTCGTGGTAGCTGCCGTCGGTCAGCGTGACCTTGAGGTTGATCAGCGGGAAGCCGGCGAGCACACCCGTCTTGCAGGTGGTGCGGATCCCGTATTCCACCGACGGGATGAACTCCTTGGGAATCGTGCCGCCGACGATCTTGTTCTCGAACGCGACGCCGTCTTCCCACTTGAGCTTCTTGAGCACGTCGGCTTCGAGCGGCTTGCCGTCGGGGCCGTTGCCGTCGAACGGCTCGACGCTAATCCAGCAATCGCCGAACTGACCACGACCACCCGACTGCTTCTTGTGAACGCCGCGGATGTCCTTGGCCTTGCCGGTGATGCACTCACGGTAGCTGACCTTGGGCTTGCCGACGACGACTTCGACCTTGTAGTCGCGCGTCAGACGTAGCTTGATGATTTCAAGATGCAGCTCGCCCATGCCGGCGATGATGGTCTCGCCGGTTTCCTTGTTGTAGCTCGCCTGGAACGTCGGGTCCTGGCGACGCAGGTTTGTCAGCGCCTGACTGAGCTTGTCCTTGTCGGCGGCCGCCTTGGGCTCGATCGACATGCTGATGACCGGTTCCGGGAACGTCGGGCGTTCCAGGATGATCGGGTCGTCGAGGTCGCACAGGGTGTCGCCGGTCATGGCTTCCTGAACGCCGATGACGGCCACGATGTCACCGGCTTCCGCGCGATCGCGCGGAATACGGTCGTTGGCCGACATCTGGAACATACGGCTGATGTTTTCCTTGCTGTTCTTATTCGCGTTCAGCACGCGGGTGCCCTGCTCGAGGACGCCCGAGTACACACGAACGTAGGTCAGCGTGCCGAACTTGTCGTCGACGATCTTGAACGCCAGCCCGCAGAACGGCTCTTCCGGCACCAGCTTGCGGACGATTTCCTTTTCATGGTCCTTGAGGTCGTGGCCTTTGACTTCCGAGATGTCGGTCGGCGCCGGCAGGAAGTCGATGACGCCGTCCAGAACCTGCTGCACGCCGACGTACTGGTAAGCCGATCCACAGAACAGCGGATGGGCCTTAAAATCGATCGTGCCCTTTCGCAGAGCAGCGCGGATTTCCTTTTCCGTCAGTGATTCAGGGTCTTCCAGGTACTTTTCGGCCAGGGCGTCATCCAGTTCGGCGACCTTCTCGAGCATGATCGAGCGGTATCGCTCGTAGTTTTCCTTGTCAACGCCTTCCAGGCTGTCCACCGACTTCATCGTGACGGTCTGGCCCTTGTCCTTGTCGTCGCCGTATTTTTCCGGTTGATAGACGATCTTGCTGATCAGGTCGATGACGCCGCGGAAGGTGTCGGCTTTGCCAAGTGGGACCACGACCGGGATCGCCGGAGCGCCCAGGCGATCCAGGATCGTCTGGTAGCAGTACTCATAGTCCGCGCCGACCTTGTCCATCTTATTGACGAAACAGATACGGGGCACATTGTACTTAGTCGCCTGACGCCAAACGGTTTCCGACTGGGCTTCGACGCCTTCCTTACCGTCGAAGACAGCGACAGCGCCGTCGAGCACGCGCAGGGAGCGTTCGACTTCGGCAGTGAAGTCGACGTGGCCCGGCGTGTCGATCAGGTTGATGTTGTACAGCTGGTCCGCGGTCGGCGGCGTCTTGGTGACCCAGTTGCCGCGGCTCCATTCGCAGAACGTCGCGGCGCTGTTGATCGTGATGCCGCGCTTCTGTTCTTCGGGATCGAAGTCCATGACGGCGGTGCCTTCGTGCACTTCGCCGATCTTGTGAACGCGGCCCGTGTAATACAGGATTCGTTCGGACGTGGTCGTCTTACCGGCGTCGATGTGGGCGGCAATACCGATATTGCGGATCTTGGTGAGGTCGCGTGACATAAAAGCTCTCTTCAATTCCGGCCGGCGGTGTTGAATGTGACGCCGGCCAAGTGTCCTCGTTCCCGAGTGTCAGAGACTCGATCCCTTCGCCTGTTTACGCCGCGTACACCGGCACTGGCGAAGGACCCGTCGTTTCCACACTTCGGTGCCTGAAGCTCCGACATTTCGGATTCGGATCTCAAATCGGAAATCTCAAATCTGAGATTTCGAATCTGCGATCCACCATCCAAAGCCGCGGAATCGTCAGGAACTGCTCTGAACTGTTCGGTGGAATAACCCACCTTCGATGGGTGAGCTTCAGGCGGGGTTGCTCCGAAGCTCCCGGCGGAACCAGCCGTCAGACGTGCTTACTGGGGGTAAACCCGTCTTCGCTCGATCCGCCACGATGATTGCAAAGGTCCGTCGGCTCCGCGGACTGACCCTTGCAGGGGCTTGGAGTCAGTCGGAGCCGTTACGAACGAAGATCGTTCTTCACGGCCACTCCTTGTTGGAACGCATCGCTGGTACGTCGATCGGCCCGGTCTTGTTTGGCAACCGATCGGCGGATTCCGGCCCATGTACGCAGACGATGAGGGGAGAGAATGTACCGGCAACCGGCCGAACCCGTCAAGCGGGAGAGGATGGCGATACACCGGGCACTCCTTGTTTTCGAGGACGACGATCGGCAGGATATCCGCGAACGCAGCCCCGACCGTCGCGATCCCGCGCCCAAGTGCGAAGAAGCCGGACGTCAAACCGCGTCGGACGTACAACTGGAAGCGATTCCCTGCAAATGAGTTACACTGGGCTGCCGGTCCCGCCGACCTCGGGCGTACGGCGAGCACGGAATCGCCACCGCCGTGACTGCTTAATGCACGCCCTTCAAGAAGCGAGCCAAATCCATGATATCCCCGCCTGCCCTGTCGCCCCGTTTCCCCGGCTCGCACCGCCTGGCAGCCCGCGCCGTTAGCGCCAAATGGGTTTTCCGGTTCCTCTTGCTGGCTTTCGCCGCTGCCACAATGCCCGCCGCCTCTGCCGCCGATGCCCCCGACGCCCGACGCCCGAAGCTGCAGATCATCAACGGCAGCCCGCAGCCCATCGACATCTTCTGGCTTCGGTCCGACAACGACCGAGTGGCCAACGGGTCGGTCTCGCCCGGCAAGAACACGATCATCTCGACCGAAATCGGTCATCGATTCGTCGTCGTCGGGCGTGAGGACAAGTCGGAAGCCGCCGTGACCAGCCTGGTGCCGGTGCAGGGGTTCCGCTTCGATCCCAAGGGCCGCGACGGCGTTCCCGCGTTCTATACCCAGCAGGTCAGCGCCAACGGGTTCCCCATCGTCGCTTCTGCAAAGGTGAACCCCTACGCACTCAAGGAAGCCGCCTACCTCGTGGACATTATGCTCGCCAAGCGCCCCGACGTGCGCGACGCGATGATCAAGAGCGGCGCACGCATGTGCGTCATGGCCCACAACGAATACACCACCGACCTGCCGGAATTCGCCCGCATGGCCACCGCAAGGGTACCCGGCTTCAGCAAGATCGACCCGAAGGACTACTGGGACGCCCGCGCCCGCGGCCTCGGCGGCAGCGAGACCGATCCTTACTGCACCGTCGCCGAGGAAAACGTGCTTGGCTACCCGGGCGACCCGTATGTCAAAGAGTGCATTCTCATCCACGAGTTTGCCCATAACATTCACCTCCGCGGCATGCTCAATGTCGATCCCACCTTCGACACACGCCTCAAGGCGACCTACGACGCCGCGATGAAAGCCGGCCTCTGGAAAGGCAAATACGCCTCGGTGAACCACAGCGAGTATTTCGCCGAGGGCGTGCAATCCTGGTTCGACGACAACCGCGTAAACGACCACGACCACAACCACGTCCATCTGCGCTCACAGCTGATCGAATACGACCCCGGCCTTGCCGCGATGTGCCGCGAAGTCTTCGGCGACACCGAACTGAAGTACAGCAAGCCTGCCACCCGTCTCGTTGGCCACATGGAAGGCTACGACCCTTCCAAGGCCCCCACCTTCGAGTGGCCACAGCGGCTGAAGCAGGCCAACGAAGACATCAAGGCCAAGGCCCGAGCCCGCGAAAAAGCCGCCAACGGCGACGCCAAGCCATAGGCCGCCGAAACTGCGTCGCCATCCTCGGCGATGTCGCCCGTCACCCCGTTCAACAAAGTCTGGCATCTACGACAAAGACAGGCTCCTGCTATGAAGAGACTGCTCGCGGCGACGGCTTTTGGCGTTCTCCTGGTGGGCATGGCCTGCAGTGCCCTGCAACACAAGACCGGCACCGACAACGCTGTGCCTGCGGCACCCGCCGCCCCAACCGCAACCGACGCACCGCTTACCCTTATGGGGCACCGGTTCGTCACGTTCGCCACCGTCGTGCGGGTCCGGCAGATCGAGGTCACCCGGGAAACGGCTCATGGCCCGGATGAATCCAGCCTGCACACGCCCGCCGAGGCGAAGCTGTTTCGCGAAACCATCGCCCGCGCCTGGCCCGGGGCAAGGATCACCTGGGCCTTCACCTGGCTCGCGTTGAACGACCAACGGCCGGACTACCAGGCCCTGCGGAAGCTCGTGGTCTCCTACCACCAGCAACTCGGCGACGAGGTCACCTTTCTTCCGGCCGGATACTTCGCGAACATGTACAACTCCCGCGAGCAGGTGAATCGTGACCTGCACGACGGGCTTCGGCTCGTGTCGGAGATGGTGGGCAACGGCTATCGGCCTCGCTGCGTGATCGCCGGCTTCCTCTCCGCCCAGAACCTGCGTTATCTCTCCGAAACCGAAGGCATCCACGTCTGCCAGGGGAACATCTGGAGCCAGCACGCCGTCGACAACGGCGACGGTGACGGCTCCGTCGCCTACCCCTACTACCCGTCGCGCGAACACTTCCTGAAACCGGCTCAGGGCAAGGAAGACAAGATCGACTGCGTCAACCTCGACGGCTGGACCGTGGACTTCCTCAACGCCCGTCGCGCCGGGCAAACCGGAGGCTTCAGGAGCCGTGCCGGCGTCGGGCCCATCGAGACACTCCTGGGCTACGGAACGGAAAAAGGCCTTGCACAAATGCTCGCCACCACGGCCACGCATTTCGACGACGGCTTCAAAGCAAACGGCTTCGCCTGGGTGACCAGCATCTGGGAACTGGCATTGGTCGAAGGTCGCAAGATCTACGGCTATCGCGGCCGCAACGGCATGGATGGCCTGGAGCAATGGCTCACTGAAATCCGCCGCCGCTGGCCGGAAGCCAAGTGCATCACCCACGGCGAGTTCGGCACACTCTGGCGGCAGCAGTTCAAGGACAACGAAAAACTTGATTACCAGTTCGTCAAGCGAGGCTCGGGGTTCCCGGGGTCTGAACCCGAAAAGCAGATACGCTGGTTCATGAACAAGGACTTCCGCCTGGCATTGCTGGGGGACGCCGGCCGCGACGCCTCCGAGGTCGTCATTGATTTCACGCGATACGACTTGCCGGCCCAAGAGCCGCCCGATCCGCAGCCGGGCAAGCACGTCCGCAACTGGAGCCTGATGAACCGACTGAACCAGAAGGGGCTAAGGCCCGCTGACAAGCCGGTGCCCTTGTCGGCGCTTTCAGCCGAAGAACAGGCACTCATCAAGCGGCATTACCCCGACCTGTTGAAGTAGTTCTCGCCGCACACACCAGTGCGCTGCTCGACTCCAGCGCCGCCGCGGCTCACTTCTTCTCCACCCCCTTCCACCCGAACAGCTTCTCGGCGTTGCCGCGATAGACCTTGTAGCGCACCTCGGCGGGAAGATCGAGCGATTCGAAGAAGGTGTAGTGCTTGTACGGCGACGGGTTTTTCTTGAACGACCACCATCCCTCATCGGTGCCGAACAGCAGTTTGTCCTGGTTACGGATGACGAACTCGCGGGCAAACTTGGTATCGCGGCTCAGCAGGTCGGGGACCACCGTGCCCGACACGTCGGCATACAGGTTCGGAAACTGCTGGAGCTGACGGTCGGCGTCCTTCAACTGCCGCCACCAGTAGGCATGGGCAATCAGCCTGCACTTGGGAAATCGCTTGAGGACGTTGTCCACCCGCTCCATGCCCTTCTCGACCATGTTCTTATTCTGGTCGATGTGGAACATCACCGGCAGGCCGACCTTCTCGCACGCCTCGTAAAGCAGCATGTTCTTCGGATCGTCGAACATCAGCCCCACGCCGTAGTGCTCGCCGAAGGCAATCGCGCCGTCGGCGACCTCTTTCTGAAGAATCTTCACCGCCTCATCGACCGTCTGCACCTGGCCGGCGTCGATGATGCACATGCGATCGATCCTGCCCTTGTAATGGGCAAAGTTCGCGAGCATGGTCTTTCGATCGTCGTCGGTGTAGTCGCGGGACCCCTTGTGATTCAGCGGGCTGACAATGCAGCGGTCGATCTGGTTCCGCGCCATCCATTCGGCCACAACGTCCAGTCCGCCGGGCGTGCAGGGATGCGCGTGGACATGCACATCAATGAACTTGATGGCAGCGGCCGGCGGCTCGGCCGATGGCGCGCCGCCGCCAAACGCGACAAACCCCAGGAATACTGCCAGCGTCAGCCGAATCGCGTTGGGTAGAAATCGCATGATCTACAATCTCCTGGGTCGATCGGGGACTGGCTTCCCCGTGGTCTTGCCTCAAGGCTGGCGGTTATCCAGGAACCGCCGCACCGCCGCCTTCCGGCCGCGGATGCGGCACTTCCGCATGCCGTAGATCACTTTCTCGACCAGCGACTCGGGCACTTCGACGACCGAATGGCGGTCGGCGATTTCCACGGTGCCGATCTGCTCTCCCATGATGCCGGTCAGCCCGGTGATCGCCGCGATAATGTGCTGCGGCAGGATGCCGTCGGTTCGGCCGACACCGACATACAGCCGCGACATCGCCGCCGCCGGTTCTTCCTCAACGGGTGCGGCACTGCCGGGGCTGGCCGCGGTCGTGCGAGCGCTGGCGGGCTTCGCGCCGCCGGATTTGCCGCCGGTCGGGCCGGAAGGCCGGGACGGGTCGCCGTCCTCGCCGTCGTCCCGGTCGCCGCCGGCCGCCTTGTGGGCAAGCTTCACACACGCCAGCGCAACCGTCATCAGATCGTGCTCCTGCGCCAGCGATTCGACGGCCACGCGATACCGGTCGAGCCCGCCGGCGAGAATCGCTTCGCGAATCGCGGCGCGGGTCAGCTCCAGTCGCTTGGCCCGCAGATCGGTGACGGTCGGCACCAGCGCCGTTTCGATCCGTCCACCCGCCTGACGCGCAAACTGGCCCAGCAGGCGCGACTCGCGCGGATCGACCAGCGTGACCGCGACACCCTCGCGCCCCGCCCGGCCAACGCGGCCGATGCGATGCACGTACGCATCGGGGTTGGCCGGCACGTCATAGTTCACCACCAGCGCCAGGTTCTCGATGTCCAGGCCTCGCGCCGCCACGTCAGTGGCAACGACCAGGTCAATTGCGCCGTCCTTCAGTCGCTTGATGACCCGGCTGCGCTGGTCCTGCGTGATGCCGCCGTGCAGCGACTGCGCCCGGTAACCGTGCGCGTTGAGCCGTTCGGTCAGGCTGTCCACCTCGGTCCGCGTGCGGCAGAAGATCAACGCCGACCGCGGGTCTTCCATGTCGAGCACCCGGCCGAGCACCTCCAGCTTGCGGCTGCGCGGAATGATGTACGCCGTCTGGCGGACCTTCGGCGCGATGCCCTTGGTCGGCTTCTCCTGCTCGATGTGGATGCGGAGCGGGTCACGCAGGTACCGCTTGGCCATCCCGGCGATGCGCGGCGGCAGCGTCGCGGAAAAGAAGATCGTCTGCCGCGTTTCCGGCGTCGCCGACAGGATCGTCTCCAGGTCGTCGGCGAACCCCATGTCCAGCATTTCGTCGGCTTCGTCCAGCGCCAGAACCGAGATGCCGCTCAGGTTCATCGTCTTGCGACCGATGTGATCGACCGCCCGTCCCGGCGTCGCCACCACCACGTCCACGCCCCGCTGCAGCGCCTGCGCCTGCTGCCCGAACGAGTGCCCGCCGTAGATCGGGATCGTCGTCACCTTCAGCCGGTTACCGTACTTGTGCATCGCCTCGGCGACCTGCATCGCCAGTTCGCGCGTCGGCACGAGCACCAGCGCCGACGGCCGCGGACGGTCCTTGCCCGCGGCGGCGATGCGCTGAAGGATCGGCAACGCGAACGCCGCCGTCTTACCGGTACCCGTCGCGGCCTGCCCGATCAGATCGCGCCCGGCGAGCAACGGCGGAATGGTCTCTCGCTGGATCGGTGTCGGCTCTTCGTAGCCGAGATCAGACAACGTCTTGATCAGCCCGGCATCCAGGCCGAGACCTCCAAAACCGTCGGTTGCACCAGATTCAACGACTTCCTCGACATCGGCTGCCATCACGGCCCTTCATTAGATCCGCCAACCCCATCACGAAAAGTCCCGACAGATTCGGGGTTCGTGGATAGCTTTTACAGGATGCGCGGCCAGTTCGCACCGCAGCGACGTCGGTGCCGGCTCCCGGCAGGGTCGGATTCGGCGGTAAACGCCCCGGCTTCATTCGCCAGCCGGCTCGGTCAAAGACGGCGATTCGCCCCACGCTCTCCGAGCACGCCGAACGCCCGCCGTGGCAAAGAACGGCGTCATTAGTGACACGGGCTTCCAGCCCGTGCGTCAGGCATCGGAGTTGAGAAATCGCAAACGCTTCCTACTACAACGCACCCCGCACGGGCTGGAAGCCCGTGTCACTGATGACGCCTCCGGTCCTGCATCGGTGTCCGTCCTTATCCCATGGCGGAACCGCCGCAGCACTCTGGTTCGCCGAATGCGCCAAACGAACCCGAGAACCCGTCACAGGCGAAAACGCCGAACGAACCCGACAACATTGTCCGCCAAGGCGTCCGTAACACGGCTTTCCAAGCCGTGCGAGCGACGTCACGCACCCGCTGATGTCCATCCTCCACCTCCTCCTGTTTCTGCGGAATGAACCCAAGGAAAGCCAAACGAACCCAACGCGTCGAACGAACCCGGCGCACTGATGAACGCCGGTGTCTGAGGTACCCCGAAGACCCGGATTCCTGGTGCGATCGGCGCGGGGCATCCGGGTCTTCGGAGTACCTCAGACACCGGCGTCATCGCCCCATCAGTCGTGACGTCACCCGACGTGGCACCATCCGCAGTAACACCATTCATCGTGCCACCGTCCATTGCCGCAAAGTCCGTCGCGAAGTCATCCATCGCAACATCTCCCGCGTCATCCGCCGACGGATCTCCCCGCTCTCGCGCCCCGTACAACACCGCATGCCGCTGCACCTCGCGCAATTCGCGCAAGCACCCGCGCATCGACCGCTCCAGCCGCAGCTCGTACCGCTGCAGGCGGACCAGCATCGTGTCGTCGTCGCTCAGCATCTCCTGGACCAGATCGCCCAAACCGCCGAGCGCCAGGTCGTCGAGCTTGCGCGTTTCGCGCCGCCCGGCGAAGATGGACGACTCCAGCACCGGCACCCGCTTGAGCTTCCACGCCAGCTCCGCCGCCCGCTCGGCCAGCGTCACCTGCAGCGATCCGACGGCGTTCAGCTCGACGATAAAATCATCCACAAACGCTTGGTAGATCGCCGGGTCCTCCCCCGGAATCAAAACGCCCCGGGCGCACAACCCGTGCTTGAGCGCATTCTGCGAGCTGGCGGCTTTGCCCGCCGGCGTCACCGGTCCGCGCGACCGAGCCCCATTGATCCGCGCCTGCTCCGCCCGCGACCGACGCTGCTGCGCGCCATCGCAAGGGTTGGAGGTCGGCGAGCCATCCATCACCGGCACCGCGGCAGCGCCGCGATCCGACCCAAACCCGCCGCACATCTCCGGCGCTGGCGACACGAACGGCTGAAACATCCCGACCGGCGGCACCCCGGCAAGAATCGCATCCCGCTGGGCAGACGAGAATGTGGACTGCTTCGACCGCGCGGACGGTTTCGCGTCCATGAACTCCGCAAGCTTCGACGACTGGCGCATAGAAACCTCCCATCCCGGCGGCGTACGCCGGGTAAAAAGAATGTTCTATAAGTGTACGGATTATCGAACAAAAACCAAACAAAAAATCCCGCCCGGGAAGGGTCGTCGAAGGTCGAAAGGTAGTGCCGGAGACGTCCGGGTCGTGACGGTCACGATCACGGGTGATCGTCTGCGTCTTTCCGCGTCGTGGACGCGCTCCGCTTCGCGTCGCGGCTAACCACGAAACGTGTCCTCGGTTAGCCGCGACGCGAAGCGGAGCGCGTGCCGCACGGTCAGCGCTTATGGTGCGATGAGCATATCGGCGCGACGAGCGCGTCAATGCAACAACCAAGGGGGGAACGCACACTTCCTCCTCTCAGTCATCAAAGCGAACCCCGATTCCTCAACGGGAATCGGGGTCGTACAAAATGCACCTAACAGGGCACCGGTAGAGCTTTTCGTCGCTGCGATACGCACGACGCAGTTGGTCCTCATCACGATGCCGGGATCGTCCGAACACCGGAATATGCAATGATCTTCTCGTCGGCGGTGACTAGTTCCGTTTCGAGCAGCCGGGCAAGGGCCACGATTAGTCGGTCTGCCGGATCCCGATGAAAGTCGCCGGGCAGACTGACCGATTCGAGACACAATGCGTCGGTCAAAGGCTCGATTCGAATCTGCTCGGCAGTCTGTGCGACTTCCAGCCATGCTCGGACGGACGGTCGAAGAATCAGCCGATTCAATGACACCGCAGTCGCGATCTCAAGCAGGGAAACCGCGCAGACTCTGACATCGCGCTCGCGATCGATCCGGTCGCGCACGGACCGGTTGAGCTTTGGATGATCATCCACCCACCAGATCCAGACAGGGGTGTCAATGACGATCAACGAAGCATCTCCCACTGTTCGGGAGGTATCATCGGCTCACACGGTTCGTCGAACCGCTCGACGCCACCCTTAAGGACCTGGCGCACTTCGGCAATCGACCGCGATGCTCGCTGCGAGGGCTCATCCAGAGCGACCGAAATGGTAACCGCTTGCCCGTCGGCGAACGGAAGGCCAGTCAGGACAACCTTTCCTTCCCGGACGATCACATGATCGATCTGGTGCATATAAGAAAAGTATATCCCCAAGGCGTGAAACGAAACAGCGGGACGGTCGAAACCGTCCCGCTGCCAAATGGAGCCACGGGGAATCGAACCCCGATTTACTGAATGCGATTCAGTCGTCATCCCGTTAGACCATGGCCCCGGGAACCGAGTGAAATAGTGTACGGCTTTCCCGGCACGGGTCAAGTCGGCGGGCGACGGTTCGGGCGGGATCAGCCCGGATCAGCCAGAAGCCTGCTACTTCGCCTTGTCGGCTTCCACACCGCTCATCGCCCCCTCCGAGACCGCCTTCCAGGCGATCTCCTGGAGCATGCGGTTGAGCTTGCGGGCGTTTTCGTCTCCGTCTTTTTCGAACACCTTCAGGCCCACCGGGCTGGTGCGGTAGATGGCGGCGTAGTTGCAGTAGCTCACCAGTCGAGTCAGCGGCTCAAGACCGTGGCCGATGGGGTCGCGGAACAGCTCCGATTGCTTGGTGATTCCCGGCACCTCGCCGGCGATCACCTTTGCCCGCAGTGCCAGCACCGCCTCGCCCGCGGGCACGATGAACACCACCTGCTTGCCGGCCTTGGCGTTGATCTCCTTCGCCTGCTTTTCCAAGCCGGTGCGGAAGACTTCCAAAGGCGGGCGGAGGATGTCGATCGTCTTTTGGTCGCGCTCCTTGTTGTCCTTGATCGGCTTGCTCCAGTCGTCGAACGCCATCCAGGACTGCTGCACGTAGACGCGCAGGTTGGGGTTGTGCTTGAGCCCCAGCATCGTGAACGCCTCGATCGCCGGGTCGGGGACGAGTTTCATGTGCGGGGCAAGGGTCAGCACGTCGAACGCCCCGGCGGTCAGGCCGGTTTTGACCTTGTTCTTGTCGTCGGGAAGGTCCCAGTGCTGGGTAACGGTCGATCCGCCGATCATCTGGGCGCCGACGGTGACATGATCCTTGATGCCCGCCGACTCGGCGATTTTGCCCAGCGCCGGAGCGACGAAGATGTGAAAGCTGTGGCCGCAGATCTGCACCCGCTGCCCCTTGGGGGGCGCGGCCGATGCGGGTTTGTCGTCGGCAAATCCCATCGCCGGCAGGAGCAGGCAAAGCAACGCGGGAAGGAAGAATCGCAGACGGTTCAAGATCGCAGCCATGAAGTGCCTCCGGGGAAATGGCGAGCAAAGGTGGACGGAGTCAGTAGTCAGTAGTCAGTAGTCAGTAGTCGGTAGTCGGTGACAAGTGACCCTTAACCTTTAACCCCATACCTGCCATCCGTTGTCCAGAATTGTCGGCGGGTCGCCCCGGGAGTATAAGCCGGCCTCATGTGGCGGAAAGACAACGCGGCGCGGACTCGACACCGGCAAACGACCCCCTTCGGCGGCGGTCGGACAGGGCACCCTCGAGCGGCTCGCGCGGCACGTCCGGCCGCGTGGGCCCTGGCGGTGTACGGCTTGCTTCTGGTTCTCCTACGGCTATCGGCGGCACAGGGTGCCGAGGGGGTCTATCGCGACAAGATCGATCCGCACTGGTCGGCCGACGGGTCGCAGTTCTGGTACCGCAACGATCTGCCCGGAGGACAGCGGGAGTTCATCCGTGTCGATGCCGCCGCCGGCAAACGCGCACCCGCGTTCGACCACGCCCGCGTCGCCGATGCACTGGCCAAGGCCACGAACAAACCCGTCGTCGCCGGCCGACTGCCGATTGAATCCCTCGACTTTGGCCAAGCACCTACCACGCTGATCCTCGTCGGGCGCGGCGGTGACGCCGCCTGGCGGCTGGATCTGACGACGTACGGGCTGACCAAGGTCGATCCGCCCGCCGGCAAACCCGGCGCGTCCGGGGCTCGCCAGTTGCCCGGGCCGCGGCCGAGCCGCTTCGGCGGCGACGGTGACGAATCCGAGCTCACCTTCGTCAACCGAACCCCCAAACCGATCGACCTCTTCTGGATCGATCCCGACGGCGACCGCCGGAAGTTTGCGACCGTCGCCCCCGGCCGGCGGAGCACACAGGGCACCTACGCCGGCCACGTGTGGGTCGCGGTCGATCCCGACGGCAAAGACGTCGCGTTCTTCGAAGCCGGTGCGGCCGCCTCGACGGTCACCGTCGAACCTGGCGCGAAACCAATGCCACACGTGGACGACGCAGATGATGATGGCGACGCCATGGTGTTCCCCGAATCGGCCACCCGCCCCGCCGGCCGAAAGCCTGCCGCCGGTCGCCGATCGCCGCGTGGCCCGGCGTCGCCGGACGGCAAATGGGTCGTCGCCGTGCGCGACGACAACCTGCTGCTCCGCCCCGCCGCCGGCGGCGACGAACAGCCGCTGACCACCGACGGCAAGGCCGGCGACGGCTACTCGCCCGACCGCGTCTGGTGGTCGCCGGATTCGTCGCACGTCGTCGCGATGCGGGTGCTGACACCCGAAGAGCGAAAGGTCTACACCGTCGAGTCGTCGCCCAAGGACCAGTTGCAGCCGAAGCTCCGCACGCTCGACTACAACAAGCCCGGCGATCCGATCGACCACCCGCGCCCCCGGCTGTTCCGCGTCGCCGACCGCCGGGCCGTGCCGATCAAGGACGACCTGTTCCCGACGCCCTGGTCGATCAACGACCTCCGCTGGTCGGCCGATTCGTCGCGGTTTACCTTCGTCTACAACCAGCGCGGCCACCAGGTGCTCCGGCTGATCGCGGTCGATGCCGCCACCGGCGACGCCCGCGCGATCGTCGAGGAGCGCAGCAACACCTTCATCCACTACTCCGGGAAGTTCTACTGCCAGTGGGTCGGCGAGGATGAACTGGTCTGGGCCAGCGAGCGCGACGGCTGGAACCACCTGTGGCTCTACGACGCCAAGGCCGGCAAGGTGAAGAACCAGATCACCAACGGCCCCTGGCTGGTGCGCGGCGTCGATCGGCTGGACACGAACACGCGGCAGGTCTGGTTCCGCGCCATGGGTATGAAGTCGGGGCAGGACCCCTACCACGTCCACGTCTGCCGGGCGAACGTCGACGGCTCCGGGCTGACCGTCCTTACCGACGGCGACGGCACGCACGATGTGCAGTGGTCGCCCGACCGCCGATACCTCATCGACCGCTGGTCGCGCGTCGATCAGCCGCCCATCACCGAGCTGCGCAACGCCGAGACCGGCAAGCTGGTGTGCCGCCTGGAAGAGGCGGACGCGTCCGAGGCGCTCGCCGCCCGCGGCGGCCGCTGGCCGACGCGCTTCGCCGCCAAGGGTCGCGACGGCAAGACGGATATCTACGGCGTGGTCTGGCTGCCGCGTGATTTCGACCCCGCCAAGCGGTACCCCGTGCTGGAAAACATCTACGCCGGCCCGCAGGACTTCTTCGCCCCCGTCGCATTCCGCCCGAGTTGGGGCGAGCGGCAGCGGCTGGCCGACCGCGGCATGATCGTCGTGCAGGCCGACGGCATGGGCACCGACGGCCGTGGCAAGGCGTTCCACGACATCTGCCACAAGAACCTCAAGGACGCCGGCTTCCCCGATCGCATCGCCTGGTGCCGCGCCGCGTCGGCGCGGTTCACGCAGATGGACCTGTCCCGCGTCGGCATTTACGGCGGATCGGCAGGCGGACAAAACGCGATGGCCGCCCTTCTCTGGCACAACGACTTCTATAGCGTCGCCGTCGCCGACTGCGGCTGCCACGACAACCGGATGGACAAGATCTGGTGGAACGAGCAGTGGATGGGCTGGCCGGTAGACGAGAGCTACGCCGCCAGTTCCAACGCCGTCAACGCCGGGTTGCTGAAGGGGAAGTTGATGCTGATCGTCGGCGAGATGGACAACAACGTAGACCCCGCGTCGACGATGCAGGTGGTCGGCGCGCTGCAGAAGGCCGACAAGGATTTTGATCTGGTGGTCATCGTCGGCGGCAAGCACGGCGCCGCCGAGACCCCCTACGGCACCCGCCGGCGGGCGGAGTTCCTGGTGAAGAACCTGATCGGTACGAAGTAGGCCCTCCGGAGACGTACGGGAGACGCGCTAACAGGACGCTGAAAAACCCTTGAATCGCCTGATTTCTGGCCCTCGCTTTGGCCGTTGACCAACAGTTATTGCAAGTATGGCTTGAAACAGGACGGATTTTCGCTTCGGCGAGCCCGTCGCGGCGCCGGACGGCGCGCATCGATGGCCCTGTGGTTCATGCTACGCCCGACAGTGAGCGCAACCGGATCAGGTTGAACGCCGCCGCGGCAATGTGCGCCTGCTGGCCGGTCTTGCGGTGGCCGATCAGACGCGTCCGCGCCAGGCCGCCGATCGTCTTCACCCAGCCGAAGCACTCCTCAATCTTCTTGCGGCACCGTTGGCTGATCGAGTACCCAACGCCACTCTCTCGCTTTCGCATCCGCTTGCGGGCCGCGATCGTCTCGGTGTTCACCTTGCTGTAGCGGGTTCCCGGCTCCCCGCCGATCGGTCCGTCCTTGGTCGCCACGTGCGGCGTGATCTTTCGTTTCTCCAGGTCGAGCAGAAACGGCCCTTGGTCGTATCCTTTGTCTGCGCCCAGCGTCTTAGGCGTGATCTTGAATCGCTCCTTCACGCGGTCCAACAACGACACCGCGGTCTTCGGCTCGCTGTTGTCCAGCGGCGAGTTGACCTCGACCGCCAGCACCAGACCGTGCCGGTTCTCCACGATCGCGTGCAGCGCGTGGGCAAGCCGCGCCGGCTGACCGTCGCTCTTGCGGATCAGCTTCGCGTCAGGATCAGTCGTTGATTCGTGCGTATCGTTCGACCGCTTCTGTCCGTGGAAGTCGACTTCCGCGTTGCGGCCCTTGAAGCCGTTGGAGTCCCCGGAATCGTCTCGGTCCTTGGACTTGAAGCTCTTGATTGATGCGTATGCCTCGATCAGCGAGCCGTCGACGGAGAAGTGGTCGGAGCTGACCAGCCCGATCGCGATCGCCCGACGCACCGTACTGTTGAAGAACGCGTCGATCAAACCGTGCTTCTCCAGCCGGACCCGGTTGTGGCTGAAAACAGTGGCGTCGAACACCAGCTCGTCGATCCGCAGATCCAGGAACCAGCGGAACAGCAGATCGTGGTCGATCCGCTCGACGAGCTGTGCCTCAGAGCGGATCGAGTAGAGCGACTGCAGCAGCATCGCCTTGATCAATCGCTCCGGCGGCACACTGGGCCGGCCTTCCTGGGCATAGGCGGTGTCGAACCGGCGGCTCATCTTCGCCAGATCCTGATCCGCCATCCGCTTGATGGCCCGCAGCGGGTGATCCGGGCGGACACGGGCCTCCAGGTCAATCGACGCCACGAACAGAACTGCCTGCCGATCCGTCTTGCCACGCATGAGCGACCTCCATGTCGAGTATGGCCGATAGTTCAGCGCGGCCTCCGGCCGCCGTCAAGGGTTTTTCAGCGTCCTGCTAAAGACGCTCCGCTCCGCGTCGCGGCTAACCGGTTAGCCGCGACGCGCAGCGGAGCGTACCGAAGTGCGACGAAGCTGCCCCCTTGCGTGAAGTCGGGCGACGCACGTCATTCAGCGGCCGGCGATTCGCCACGCAACGTACGCCCCTGCGGATCACGTCGCTTGGCGAACGTACTGTCGAGAAGTTTTTTCATCTTATCGACCGCACCGCCAACCGCTTCGTTGATGGTTCCGCCGACGTGGGTGACGACGAGGGGTTTCATGCCCGCCGGGCGAGCTTCCAGGAGGCAGCGTTTGTCGTCGCCTTTGGACTTGCTGCCGTTGTCATCACTGAGGTGGATTTCGACACGGGTGATCTTGTCGCCGAATCGGCCGAGCGAGGCATCGACGGTGGACTGAACATGCAGCTCGAGCGCCTCACTCCCCTTGACGTTGTGATCGGTGTTGACCTGGACCTGGATCCGGGGCGTCTGGGGTTCGGGCGCTTCGTTGGATGAGGTCGATGCGTTCGATGATTGGGTCAGCGTGTCGACCGCGGGGACGACTTCCGGTTTTGCATCGCGCCGCGCCTGGGCACGCTTGCCGGTCGCGGATGCCTTCCCAGTGCGATTGCCGCCCAGACCCGCTTCATTCAGGCGGGCTTCCTTGGCGGAAGTCGTGGCGTTCAACTGCTTCCCCGATTCGCCGGCGGGAAGTTTGGCCGATGCCGGCCCTTTGTGATCGTGACCGCTGCGAGAAGTTGTGTTTTTCTGCGTCATGGTGGATTCCTTGATCGGACCGTAGCAGGTTCGGCGGAGCCCGCCTACGCGAAATCGGGCGGGCCCGGCGAAGAACCTGACGGGCACGAAGTAGCACTTCTGGAGACGCTGCCGGTAAGCTCGGCTCCCCCTTCCACAACGCCCGTTGTGATGGGGTAAACGCAAACCCTTCGGTCACCGGCCGGTATATACTTGCGGCGTTCAGTCGAGTATCGCCCGTGCGGGCGATCAAGATTGTGTGCAACAACACAGACCACTGGAGGAGAACCATGCGCTTCTCGAAGAATCTTCAATCATTGTCGATCGCGGTTGCGGCCGCCTGCGGTGTCGCCGCGGGCTTTGCCGGGCTGACCTACACCGCATCCCCGGTTCAGGCTGCCGCCGCAGCCGAGCTGAAGGTCGGCGACGCCGCCCCTGACTTTTCGCTCCCCGCCAGCGACGGCAAGACCTACAAGCTGTCCGATTTCAAGGGCAAGCAGGCGGTGGTGATCGCGTGGTTCCCCAAGGCGTTCACCGGCGGATGCACGACCGAGTGCAAATCGCTCGCCGCCAACGGGGACAAGATCCGGAAGTTTGACGTCGCGTACTTCATGGCGAGCGTCGATCCGGTGGACGGGCCGAAGGGGAACAAGGCGTTCGCCGAATCGGAGAAGACCGACTTCCCGATCCTCGGCGACGAGAAGAAGACAGCCGCCGCCGCGTACGGCGTGCTGAACGCCAAGGGCATGTCCAACCGCTGGACGATTTATATCGACAAGGAAGGCAAGATCGCCGCGATCGACAAGGCGGTAAAGCCGGCGACCAGCGCCGAAGACATGATCGCGAAGCTGAAGGAACTGAAGGTCGCGCAGAAGTAACGACCGCGCAGCGCTCATGTTCTGTCAGCAATGCGGCGTGCATTTTGGTGCCACGGGTCGGCGGTAACGTCGCAGACCCGTGGCACCACTGCTTTTGAAGCGTCAGGTCTTGGGCCCGACGGTCTCGAGTGCCTCTTCGTCCACCGAAGCATCGGCGCGGTGGGGCAGGCCGTCGGCCGGTGGCGGGACGACGACGATCTTGGTGTCGGGTGGGAGCAGGTATTCGAGCTGCTTCTGGAAGTTTCCCTTGATGAACTTGTGGATCGCGCCGCGTCGGCTGGTGCCGATCAGCACGCGGTCCACGCCGTACATCGCCGCCGATTCGGCCAGCAGTTCCGCCGCGTTGGTGCCGGTGTCGTAGATGGGGATGACGGGCACGCCGGCCTCGTGACCAAGGTCGAGAAAACGCGCGAACGTGCGGAGGGCGGCCAGGTCGGTGTCGATCGTCAGCCGTTCGGCGGCGTCGTATTTGTAGGACAGGTTGACCTGCCGCACGAACGCGACCACGACCGCCGCGCCGATGCGCTTGGCCTCGGCGAACGCCGGCGCCGCGAGCGCTTCCGAGCCGTAGGTGGCCAGGAGAACCTTGGGCATGAGTGCGACGTTGTCGGGGAGCTGCTCGGCGATCGCCTGTCGGAGGATGCTGGGCTTGGGTCCGCGGCGCTGGGCGAGGAATCGGTTGAGCTGACGGGCCGACAGCCCGAGCACCATGACGACGGTGACGAAAAGCAGCGCCTCGCGCTTGACGAACGCGAGCGTCACCCAGATCGCCAGCAGGATGACACCCAGCACGAGCATCGGCACCTTGCGTTGCATGCGGCGGAGGCGCGGGTGCATGGCGCAGAGGGTGACGTTGATCGCGACCGCGCCGATCACGCCGATGGCGTAGAGCGCGGCGAGGCTGTCGAGGTCGTGGCTGATCAGCAGGACGATGATGGGGACCGATGCCGCGACCACCGCCGGCAGCCAGGGCACGCCGAAACGATTCAGCCGCGTCATGACCTGCGGCAGTTCGCCGTCGCGGGCCAT
This sequence comes from Humisphaera borealis, assembly GCF_015169395.1. GTDB lineage: Bacteria > Planctomycetota > Phycisphaerae > Tepidisphaerales > Tepidisphaeraceae > Humisphaera > Humisphaera borealis. The sequence continues at coordinate 7,055,251 of NZ_CP063458.1, read as the reverse complement.
GAGGTACTGGACGGAGATCATGTCGGTGATGGCGGTGTTGGCCGCCGAGAGCAGCAGCACGCCGCCGATGATGCGTACGGCCAGTTCGCCCCACTGACCGACGTAGTGCCCGGTGAGGAAGGCGGCCATGTCAGCCTGGTGGGCGTCGCGGTCGATCGGGGAGATCGAAAGCATGAACAACGCCAGGAGGACGTTGAAGACGGCGACCTCGGTCGCGACGACCCAGATCGCCTTGCGGGCGGTATGGGCGACGGGCTTCTTCATCACGCCGGTGAGGTTGGCGATCGCCTCAACGCCGGACAGCGCCAGGACGATTGAGACGAACGAGACCCACAGCGCCGTCGGCTGGTGTTGCAGCGTGTCGGAAAGTGAGGGGATTCTCTGCGGCAGGTCGGCCCAGGGCACCTGCGGCAGCGCGAACGCGGTGATGAGGAGTGTGATGAACACCATCCCCACGGCCGCCGCGATGGCAAAACCGCCGGTGTGTTTCGGCCCCATCAGGTTGAACATCCCGATGACGGCAACCGCGACGATGCCCCAGAGTGCCGGGCTTCGCCAGGCGAAGAGTTCGTCGGCGGTGCTGGGTGGCGTCTGTCGGTGGGGGTCGAGGGACGCATCGGTATCGGGGCCTTTGTCGACCTGCCCCTTCTCGACATGTGCATGCTCGGCGCCGAGACCGAAGTAGTGGAACGCGTCGAGCGCGCTCAGCGACGCAGTCACCGTGTAGTCGGCAAACAGCAGCAATGCGCCGACGACGGCGAGGGTTCGGCTCTTGCTTTTGGCGGCGGTGTAGACACCGCCGCCGTCGGGGTAAATGCGGCAGATCTGGGAGTACGCCCAGCCGACCGCCATGATGAGCACGCTCATCGCGAGAATGAGCCAGAAGCTGGTGCGCCCCGCGAAGAAAAGGGCCAGGCCCAGCACGTAGAGACGACTGGTGCCCCAGTCACCAAAAAGCAGGCCGCCGGCCTGTTTCCAGCCGACATTCCTTGGACGTTCAGCAGACAAAAGGGACAGCGCCGCGGGCTTTGCCCGACCGGAAGACGATGCGGTGTGCATACATGAAACAGGTGGAACGACGACCTTCGAGTTGCCAAAAAAGCGACCGGATAGCGACACCTTCCGTCGCCCGAGCGAGGCGACAGCGTCGGAAATCCGAAGACGTCATTCAGCAACCGACACCCCGGTCCTTCCCGGAAGCGGCAGTCATGCGTTCAGCGCACAGACAGGAGTCTTGGCGGTCGGACGGGCGGACACCACTTGGGTGGCGACCGTCGCAGGAAGGCTCTGTCGTGCCCTCTCAAAAGCCTACGGGGTTAGCTGACGGGCTAGGGCTTGAAAGTGCCCCGCGATCTTCGTGGATCGCTGCGCCCCCGGTGCCGGGCCGATTCTCACGGCAACCAACACCCTTGGGTTCCCCGCGCACAGGCTCAAACAAACCCGTGCCTCGGCGGCAAACGAAGGGGACAAATGCTACCGACCCGGGAACGCGCGTCAATAGGAAGCCCCCCGACGGAAACTCCACGTGACACTAAGCCACTGATGTGAATGACTTTGCGCCCGACCGGCAGAAGGCGGCCGGGCGGTGCTGCCCCCTTGCCAGATTCTTCCCCGCTAGTTGTACGCCCGCGCCACCGGCTTAACCGGCCGACCGGCGAGATATCGGTAGACGCCTTCTTCCAGCGCCTTCTTGTACACCTCCAGCGATTCACCCACGACCGCGATCGTGCGATCGATGTCGGCGTCAGTGTGGGCGGCCGAGACGATCAGGTTCGGGCAGATGACGCCTCGCTTGATCATCTCCTGGAGGAACAGCGTGCGGAACTGCTGGCTGCGGGTTTTGTCGGCGTCCTTGGTGACGTAGATCAGGGCCGCCGGGCGGCCGACGAGATGGAAGTAGTCACGGATGCCGAGCGAATCGATGATGCGGTCGACGCCGTCCTGCAGCCGTTTGCCCTGCCGCCAGAGCGTGCCGATGACGTCGCGGCTCTTGTACTCGTTCATCGTCGCGATGCAGGCGGCCAGCGCGTGGGTTTCGCCGCCGTGAGTGGTGCTGAGGGTGAAGACGCGCTTGCGGTCGGACCGCAGGCCGCCCTGCTCCATGATGTCGCGTCGGCCGCACAGCGCCGACACGCTGAACCCGTTGGCCATCGCCTTGCCGAACGAGCACAGGTCCGGCTTAACCCCGTGGAAAGCCTGGGCTCCGCCGTTGTGCCAGCGGAAGCCGGTGATGATCTCGTCCATCACAAAGACCGCGCCCTTGCGGCGGCAGAGGTCCTGCACCTTCTGCAGATAGCCGGGCTGCGGGGCCTCGGTGTTCTCGGCCTCCATGACCACGCAGGCAATCTTGTCGGGGAATTGGTCGAACAGCGCCTGCAGGCTCGCCAGGTCGTTGTACTTGAACTTCTGGGTGAGCAGCTGCGTGTAGAGCGGAATGCCGGCGTTCATCGCGGTGGTGCCGATGAACCAGTCGTCGACCGCGAAGAACGGGTGGTCGCCGCAGACCGCGATCATGTCGCGCCCCGTAAAGGCGCGCGACAGCTTGACGGCGGCGGTAACGACGTCCGAGCCGTGCTTGGCGAACTTGATCATGTCCTGGTTGACCAGCGACAGGACGGCCTCGGCGGCTTCGACTTCCACCTGGTGCGGCCGGGTGAAGTTGACGCCCATCGGCAAAGCGGCCGCGGCGGCGCGGATGACCGGCTCGTAAGCGTGGCCGAGGATGACCGACCGCAACCCAATGCCGTACTCGATGAACTCGTTGCCATCGACATCCCAGGCATGCGCGCCCTGCCCGCGGGCCATGAAACCTGGGGAATCTTCGGGGAACTGGTCGTCCCCCTTGGCGTAGGTGTGCGCGCCGCCGGGAATCAACGCGTGCGCGACCGCCTGCAGCTTTCGGCTGTTGGCGTAGGACCTGCTGGTGGGAAACGTCGTATCGGCGGCACCGTCAGACATCGGTGGTTGTCCCTGTCGAAGAGGACGTCCTTCGGTCGCCCGCTCGACGCAGGCCGATTTGACCAAGGCACGCAGTACCCGTTTCGACGGCCGGAGCTGTCGATGCGGGGGTACTTTGCGTAAGCATCGGCAAATCAGCCGCGCGGCAGAAGATGCGAGAAACACCTAAACGATGTCCGCCGGCCCCGAGTGGTCAACCTGGGGTGGCTGTAGTGTATATGACGGCTGGGTCCGGCCGTGAATCGCGCCGAGCGTGACATGCGAGCCGCGACCACCTCCCTGCGGGCGCGGCTCGCACGGGCAATCAGTACCGATGGGCATGGCCCTGCGGCACGCGGCTGGGACGGCCCATGCTCCCGGCCGGGCTGCCACGGAACCGGGCCGACTGCCCCGGCCGCTCCTGCGGATGCAGCACGTTGCCGTTGACCTCGCGCGGGCCGCGAACGTCACGCGTCTCACGAACCTGATCGACAGCGATCTCCGCGACCTCGGCGATCAGCCGACGGACATGATCCGCGGCCAGTCCCTTGTCGGTCTTCCGCATTTCGTATTCGACGGTCTCGCCGTCGCGAAGGGACCGAAAGCCGTCCCCTTCGATGCTGGAGAAATGAACAAAAACGTCCTCACCGTCGGGGCTGACGATGAAGCCGAAACCCTTTTTCGAATCGAACCACTTAACCGGACCGGTAGGCATGGCCAACTCCAATGAAATGATGACTCGCCCAACGGAGAACCCACGCGCAGGGCGCGTGCCATACGGCGAACACAACAGAATGACCGGCCACTTCCAAGGCGTTGGACGGTGCTCGCTGATCACCCGATGAGGCCACGCAACTGCGTGCAGCGTGCCGGGCGACGGCAGGCACCGAGCGGATGTGTACGACAACCCCTACAACGCAACGACCCGAAAGTCGCAAGGCACAAGACGTGGTTCTCCCTTTTTCACACCACCGATGAGACGCTCAAACATTCCGGCGATCCCCGACGAAATGTCTCTCCCAGAGCTACAAACCTCTCGGCATGTTCCTGTCTATTATCGGACCCCGTTCCGCGTTGTCTAACTTCCCTATTTTCCTGAACAGATTCTTCAAATCCCTTGTTTCAGCAGCCAATCCGTCGCCGATGCCGCGGCTCGAGCCTTATCCACCGGCGCGAGTGTCAGCCGGCTCGCATTCCCGTCGGGGGCATAGGCGGCGGTCACAAGGTCCACCCCGTTGCCCTCGCCGGCCAGCCAGAGCGGGTGCGGAGCACTGAGCGCGAGCAGACCGGGCACATCAAGGTACTTGGCCCCACCCGGCAGAAACTGCGGGTCGCGGTAATCCAGCAGCTTGCCGAACCGGAAACCCCCGGTGTCCACCGCGGCGCGGTCGATCTGGCCGCCGGCGATCGCCCGGGCGGCGGCAACGATCGGCCCGGTCCCGCCGAGCCCGACCACGTCAACCCGGGTCACCTTCGGGTGCGACCCGTACTCCGCCGTCCGCAGGAAACTCACCGCCGTCAGCACGTCGTGGGTCCGCTGGGCAAACAGCGCATGGTTGTAGCCGAAGGTGTAGCCGGCAAATTCGCGCGGGTTGGCGACCTTTCGGGTCTCCTTCAATGGCTGTCCCTCCGCGAGGAATTCGCCCTGCATCAGCAGATCGATCCCCAGCACCGTCGCGCCCGACTTCACCAGCCGCAGCACATCGGGCTGCACCTTACCGTCGGCGGTGTACAGCGAAGACTTGCCGCCGTCGCCGAGCCAGACCACCGCATGCCCGTCCCAGTCCTTCGGAAAGAGCCAGACGACCGGTAGCTCTTCCTTATACGTCTTGTTCCTAAGCAGGCCGTTCATTTCGATGTAGTCACCGCGGTCGGTCTTGAGCTTCAGTTCCCACTCGCCCTTACCCGCCGTCGCGATGCTGCGGCCGATAAGCACTTCGACCGCCGGCGCGATCTCCTTCTTCAGACCCTCGAGCGATGCGGCGGCGGAACGAAGCTGCTTGTCAGCGTCGTCGGCGAGCCACTTGAGTAGCTTGCGTTCGAAGTCGGCGTCGTCGGCCTTGGGCGCGGGGTGTTTGTCATCCCACACCGTGAGCTGCGCGCGTGTCAGGGGCTCGAAGTCTTTCTCGATCACCGGCTCGGGAAAGCCGAGCTTGAAGTGCTTGTTCAGCAACGTGTAGAAGGCCGACCGCGAGACGGCATTGTAGTTGTGCGGAAAGTGCTCGCCGCGATGGAGCATCACGTTGTTCGGCGCGCCCAGAAACTTGTAGAGCTGCTGAAGCTCGGGGAAGCCCTTGGTGGACATCTCCTTCGTCCAGTCGTTGGCGGTCGTCATGCCCTGCGGCTTGGGCGCGAACAGCCCGGCGAACTCGATGTTGCCGGTGTTGACGCGGAGCAGCGACGAGCTCTCACAGGTGCAGCCCCCCTGCATCGCCGTGCTGACCATGACGGCGGGGAACGACAGCGTGATGCGCGGATCGATCGCCGCCAGCAGCATCGTCTGCGTGCCGCCGCCGCTGGCACCGGTGATCGCGATGCGCTTGGGATCGATCTCGGGCAGGGTCATCAGGAAGTCGAGCGAGCGGACGGCATTGAGCGTCTGCAGGCCCATGATGCTCTGCAGACGGGCTTCGGCCTGTGCACTGTAGAGGCCCCAGTTCTCGAGCGTGTTGAACTCCGGCCGCTGCTTGGCGAAGCGATGCACGGTCTGGGCAGAGAACTGGATCGCGTCAGAATCGCTCAGCATGTCCCACTGCCAGACGATGCACCCCATGCGGGCAAGCTGCACGCACATCGACTGGAACCGGCTGCGGCCGCCTTTCTCGAAGCGCTCCTGGCCGGTGGCGATCTCCTTGCGAACATTCGCTTCAGACTCTTCGGAGAGCCGGGCGTCTTTCCAATGACCGTGGGCGAACATCACGGCGGGGTATTTCAGCGGCGGCGCTCCGATTCCGGTCGATCCCTTCGGCCGGTAGAGGTTCCCCGTGACGAACAGCCCCGGCACGCTTTCGAAGTAAACCTTCTCGACCGTGTAGTCGCCGCAATCGATGCTGCCGTGGATGACGGCGTTCAGCGGCGTCTTCGTCGGCATCGGCCAGAGGCCCTGCGACACCAGGATCTGCCGCCGGACGTAATCCGCCCGCTTCGCCCAGGCGTCTTTGTCCGTCGGCGGCGTGAACGGAAAGTAGCCGTTGAGGTCCTTCAATGGCTCGAGCCGACTATCCGCCGGAAGCGTACCGGCCGGCAGAACGCGCGGGGCATCGGCGGATGCGGCTTGCGCCAGTGCAGCGACGACCAGCACGCACGCCGTGCGGACGAGAACGCCACAGAGGCGCAGAGACACGGAGGGCAAACGGGTCTTCAGCACGGTCGTGCGAACGTTCTTTTGAAGCAAGTCGAGTTCGCCCCAGGTCCATCGGGCAGAGTTGGCCGTCTGTGCCCCTGTGCCTTTGTGGCTTTCCTGCCTTGGGTTACGCAGATGGATCATTTGAAGGTCTCGCTTTCCTGTGTCGCCGAAGCAGAACAAATGACGTGATGCCGAAGTTCGATACCACGCAGAGGTCCGGTCGTTCGCATCGTCGTGGTCGCTTGAAGCATGATGCACTTTTAACGCGGCTTTCGCAGGTCCGAGCGGGTGGGCAAGTGCGTAGCATCGTTTCAGGTGAACACCATGACTGAAACCACGCCAACGGCGAAGAAGCTCGACGAACTGTACGACCTGATCAAGGAGATGAAGATCGCGCTCATGACCACCCGTCGATCCGATGGTCTTCTCGTGACGCGTCCGATGGCGACGCAGAAGCGAAATCCGATCGCCGACCTCTGGTTCGTCACCAATATCGAGACTCAGAAAATCGACGAGCTCGAGGACGATCCGAATGTGAACCTGGGCTACTACAACCACGGCACGTATGAGTGGGTGTCGGTCAGCGGCAAGGCGACACTGAGCCAGGACCGCAGGCTCATCCGGGAGCTGCATCAGCCCGACTGGCAGGCCTGGTTCGGCGACGAAGGCGGCAACCGCAACGGCGGCCCCGACGACCCTCGGCTGGCATTGATCCTGGTAGACGCCGTCTCGGTCGTCTACACCAAGAGCAAGCACTCCCGCCCGCGAGCCCTTTTCGAAATCGCCAAGGGAATGCTGACCGGTTCGGAACCGGACATCAGCCGGGAAGAGCATCTCTCGGCGGCGGAGTTGAGATGATCTCTTGACCTAGTCCGCATTGACTGGACGACGGAATCTCGACGCAGTCGCCATGCCGCAGAGCGGGACCAAGTTCCGTCGCGCCTTCCAAAGGTGGAACTTGCAGAACGTTAAATCAGCGACGATCGCTTTCAAATCGCTGGTGTGTCGTGTGTTCGACGTTACCCGCGCGGTCCACAGACCGGCCAACGTAAGCTCGGTCGTTCGACGCCTCAAGCGTGATCGTCCAGTCAGCCACACCGGCGTGGCGTGCTGTGATCGTGGCGGGTTGACCATTGACGGAAACGGTAGCGATCTCACCGTTGTCATGGGAGACGCCCGATACGATTCGGCGATTGTCTTCCGTTCGCACTTGGGTGATCAGGGTAGCAGGAGGAAGGTTGTCCGATAAATGAAGTAGTTGGGGAAAGACGACACCCGCTGCGATGCCAGCCCGCGCTTCGCCGCCGGTCCAGCCGTCGATGATTCGAAAATCTCCGCGGCTCTCGATGTCGAGCGATCTTTCGCTGATGACACGAGTGACTTCGCCGGCGGCTGGCCAATCGTGAAAGTAGTAACGGACTGGATTGTCAACGCGGTTGGTCCGAGGCCCGCCGCCGAAGTTGACGACGCCGTCGTTCGACACGCTGTTGATGACGACGATCCCGCGAAAATGCCCTGAGAGCCCTGGTTTCGCTGCCCGGTGCGTGAGTTGCACGAGGGGATCGCGGCCGAGGCGGCAGTTTCGGAACGTCAGGCGTTCGTAGGTGAAGTCGCCGTCGGCAAGGCTGTCGTCGTCGTGCCCGCCGTTGATCGGCTCTGCGGTCACGTTGTCCAACTCGATATCGCGGTAGACGTGAAGATCATAGTCGGGGTGGTAAATGCCGTAGGCGGCGTTGCGGACCTTCAGACCGTCGAGCATGAAGCAACGCACGTTGGGCCGGACCGCGTAGTGCTCTTGCCAGCTCCGCAGGTTGCGTACCACAAAGGGGTGCTGAGGGGTTCCGCCGACGGAGCCGTGAACCTCGTCGCCGAAACGGAATCCGAAAAGTCCATTGCCGTGCGACTCGTTGTCTTCGAAGCGAAGGAATGGCACCGCGCGAACGTCCTGGCCGGCGGACTTGCCATCGGGCCCTCTCAGCTGCATGACGGGATCGAAGACCGACGTTTTGACGATCTGAAAGTGATAGCCGTAACGGTCGTTTTCGCAGGAGACATTGCGTGTGAGCGTATTCCGCCCGTTGGCCCACCAGAACCCAGCGCCGTCGTTGGGGTCATACGACAGGACTTGTTTGGGCAGTGGAGCTGAACCGAACGCCTGCACGGCGAGATTGCGGTCGAGCAGGTTCCATTGCTCGGTCGCGTCTTCGAGGAAGTAGCCGTGGCCGCGCGACTGGTAGCCGACGCAATCGCGGACGATCAGATGGTCGGTGCCGTGAATGGTGACCCAGCGGTTGTGCGAGTCCCAAATACTTGCGCCGATCACGCCGCTGCCCCGCATGGTGTCGCGGACGAGGTGAAAGTGGATCGGGTACTTGCCGAGTACGCCGTCCTTGCCGAGGTGCCGGAACTCGGCGTAGCTGATGCCGCCGATGGAATCGCGGTGGTACATCGTGTGTCCGCGCACACCGCCGGGCTCGGCCGATTCGATGACGACGTTCCGGGAGAGGTTCGCGGCCTCGCACCGCATCAGGCCCTGGCCGTGATGGACGAACTTCAAGGCGCGATCGAGGGTCAGCACCGCGCCGTCGACAGCCTTGATAAGGCATTCCTCGGTGCCCGGCTTCTTCGGTCGGCCGAGCCCCTGGCGAAACCCGCCGCCGGCGTCCGGCCCCTTCAGGTCGCCGGTCGTGACGATGATCCGATCCCCCACGCGCCAGTCAGGGACCGCCGATTCGAGCGTGATCCGAGTGTCACCGGGGCCTGCCGGTTTGGCCAGCTTGAGCCAGGTTCGAGCCATGGGTTCGCCATGCACATCGAATCGTCCGCCACAGGCGATGATCGCAGGGAGCGTTTCGGCGTTGGTGCCCTTGTGATGCCGAAGACGAATCGTTGCCTTGATGCCTGCGGGGATCGGCGACTCCCGCGAGCCGATCTCCAGCGCCGGCTTAACGCCGCCGGGGAGCGCCGCGGGTGCGTCGTCGTGGCAGTCGAATCCGTCTTCGGTGGTCGTCGTGCCGGGCTCGATCTTGATCAGACCGACGTCCAGCAACGTCGACTTCGTCCGCGAGAACCGCAGATTCCCGGCGACATGCAACATGCGCAGCGCGTCGCCGGAATGTACGTCGTACTCGACCGTGTGCCCGGAACGAATCTGAACGAAGTCGCCGGCCTGCGGCTTGCGACCTGCTTCCCAGGTGCCGACGTCCGACCAGTTGCCGCTATTGGCAGAGCGCGCATTGAAGGTCACGGGCTCCGCGGCGGACAGAGCCGTTGCAAACAGCAACAGGCACGCGAATACAGTCCACTTCATCACGGCAGGCCCCGGGTTAGGTGGCACAGGAGTTCGGATCGTGCGCCCTGGGCTGGGGCCCACGCCACGACGTCGCGTCAACACGTAATGGTTACTTCTTCGTCGGCTCGCCGATTTGAATGAGAGTGATATTGTCGTCGCCCTCTCCGTGAACGATGACGAGCGTTCCTTCGTTGACGCTACCCAGGACCTTGTTGGCGGTCCCGATCAGCTTGTACTCGCCGCCGTCGACGCTCTCGTAAACGGGTACGTCGTCACGGAACTTGCTGTAATGCAGGTTGTTTCCGTATCGCTTGGTGAAGCTCTCGGGGAGATCCTTGCCGAGCGTCAGAAGCCGCTCGTTCTTGAACGACACGAACGTGCCCCTGACCTGCTCGACTCTCGCTCCGATCCGGACGAACGCCATCTTCTCGCCGACCATCATGTACCTGCCAGGCTTCACCTCCTTGAGGGCGGCGGCTGTGCCTTTGATTTCTTTGTAGTCATTGATCTCGGGGTCGTATTTGAGGGCCTTGGCGCTCTCGGGAATCTTGTTCCAAACGATCAAGTCGCCGGCATTGTTTTCGAGCGTCAGCGTACCGTCCTTGAACGACACGAACCTGCCGAAGCCGAACTTCTCCTTCTGATCGATCGGCCGCTTTGTGGCGACAGACTCTGTCGGGGCGGCTTCGACAGCGGGGGACCCAGGCGTCTTGCCGGCCGGCGGCTCCGCTGCCCCTGCCGACCCGGACATGGCACCCGCAGCGGCAAGCAACCCGAGGACGATAGAGTAAACAACGCGACTGGCGCTAGTGATCGAATGCAGCACAGATGTGTTACCTTTCAAAGTTGGCACATCCCGCGGTCGCAACGACCGCGAGACAGTACTCGTACCTGGCCGAAGTCTTGTGGCGTGGGTGGCCCGCATCGTTTGCGAACAAAGCTCAGTTCGCTTTCGGCACGCCGATGTCCACTCGCGTGATATTGTCGTCGCCTTCGCCGTGAATGGTCAGGATTGTCCCTTCCTTCACATTGCCCAAGACCTTGTTGGCGGTTCCCACTTGCTTGTACTCGCCGCCGTCGACGCTTTCGTAAGCCGGGATGTCGGCACGGAACGGATTGAAGTGAACGTTGTTCCCATACTTCTTGGTGAAGCTCTCGCCGAGGTTCTTGCCGAGCATCAGGAGACGCCCGTCCTTGAAGGCCACGAAGGTGCCCACGGTTTGCCCCTTCCTCGCGCCGATGCGGATCATCGCCTTTCCGGACGTCACCGACACTGGCGTTCCGGGCTTCGCCTGGTTCAGTGCCGCCGCGGTCCCTTCGTACTGGCGATATGAATTGGATTGGACGTCGTACACCATCGCCTTAACGGTCTCAGTGATGCCGGTCCAGACGAGGTGCGCACCGGCGTTGCTCTCGACGGTCAGGGTGCCGTCCTTGAACGACACGAATCTGCCCCAGCCGTTCTTGTCTTTTTGATCGACGGTTTCCTTCGCGGCGGGTTTGTCCGGGGACGATTTCTTTTCCGCTTGCGGCTCGGCCGCGACGACCGTCCAGGGGACGACGCCCAGCGCACTGAACAATCCGAGTGCGATCGCATAGGTCGCCACGGCTCGACGGGAAACGGGCTTGATAAAATGCATGGCTACGATCCTTTTTCCGAGCGATTGACCAGACCCCGCTGCCGCAAGCGACAGTGCGGGTTGTGTTTGATGACGGCTAAACTTGCCGACAACCGCCACCAGCAACGTGGCATAGCCGATCGGGTCTTGTCGCTGTTTAAGAACAGCCAATTCGTCGGCGGCGATTTCCTGTGACAGCCGCAACCGCCGTTCGCAAAGCCAGGCCAGCGGGTGAAAGAAGAACACGGCTCGGATGACCGACGCGAGCAGTCCCCACGCCAGGTCGGCCCGGCGGAGATGTGCGAGTTCGTGGCCGATCACCATGGCGCGTTCCGGATCGGCAAGTCGCCTGAGCGTAGTCGAGGGGACGACGATAGCCGGCCGAAGAATCCCGACGAGCAGCGGACTGCCGTCACCATCGGACTCCAGGACAGGCGGGTGGCCTGTCATCCCGAACGACCGCGCGATCGCCGCCAATTGGCATAAAAACCTTCTGTCCTCGCTGCGACGGCATGCGGATTTCAATCGGCGGGCGGCCAGGCAGGCGACGAGTATTCGCACCGACAGGCACGCCGTAACCAGCAGCCAGCCGACGAACATGACCAAAAGCGGCATCAGCATGGGGGAGAGCGTTCTCTCCGACGTAAACTCCGCTGCCACATCGGTTTGTTCCGACGCGACAGAAGTGCCCGCCTGAACGACTACTGCATCCGGGGGTGCCAGCAGCGGAATGCCGATCGGCGTCGACCAGACCAATGCGACCACGAACTTGAGCGCGACCAGCCGCCACATCCAACTCTGGAATCGAGCGGGTATTGACGGCGCGAGCCAACAGATGAGCCATACGAAAAGGGTGAAGACGCCGCCCTGCCAACTAGCCCGCCAGACGGCCGACGACCAGAGTTCCGACAAGCCATTTAAACCGCTCATTTCTTCCCTCCGTTTCTCTCCTGTTCCAGATCGCGAACCAGTTGTTTCAACTGGTCAAGATCGTCCTGCGATACCGCGCCATCTTCAGAGAGGTAGGCCACGAACGGCGAGACCGAACCGGCCAGGGTCTTGTCGACGAAGGACTTCACCAGCCCGCGAAGCAACGCCTTCTTTTCGACCTTGGTTGAATACTGGTACGAGCCGTCGACCTGCTTGCGGCTCAGATAGCCCTTCTTACGCAGCCGCTCCATCATGGTCAGAATGGTCGTGCGCGCCTGACCCGAGGTCCGGGCGAAGTGGGCCGCGACATCGGCCACGCTGAGGGGGCCGTGGTCGCCGAGGTACCGAAGCACCTCGATTTCAGTCGATCCAAGGGCGGGCTTGCGGTCTGCCATTCTCATTCCCTTTTAGTTGGGCGGAGCTGTGACTACTAGCGTAGGCAGAGAATAAGCGTGACTACCGAAGTAGTCAACAAAAACCTCAACCCATTGGAGCCCCACGCTGCCTACTCCGGACCGACCGCTCACACCAAGCCCTTGATGGGCTCGCCCTGGTACAGGTAGTGCGGCCTGCCGCCGAAGTCCTGCCAGGTGGCCTCGCGTGAAATGCCGAGTGCGTTGTAAATCGTGGAAGCCAGGTTCTCCGGACGCTGCGGGTCGGACGCGGGGTGGCCGCCGATCTTGTCGCTGCTGCCGACAACCGCCCCGCCGCGGACACCGCCACCGGCGAGAAGGACCGACTGCACCGCGCCCCAGTGATCACGGCCGGCGCCTTTGGCCTTGGGTAGCGTGGAGATTTTCGGCGTTCGGCCGAACTCGCCGGCCATCACGATCAGCGTTTCGTCCAGTTCGCCGCTGGCCGAGAGATCATCGAGCAGGGCGCTGACGGCCTGGTCCATCGGCGGGAGCAGGAAGTTTTTCAAATTGGGGAACGCGTTCTGATGCGTATCCCACGCCTCGTTGTTGCCGAGGTTGACCTGCACCAGTTTCACACCGGACGTGATGAGCCGCCGCGCCATCAGCAGGCTCCAGCCGAAGCTGTTGCGGCCGTAGCGGTCGAGGGATTTGGGGTCGGCACGATCGAGACTGAACGCCTCGCGGGTCTTCGGATCAGTCAGCAGCGAGATCGCCAGTTCGCGGTGCCGGTCGAGTTGTTCATCGCCGGCGAGTTTGTCGTACGCCGCCACCTGCTTCTCGAGTTGGTCCCGCAGGCCGACCCGGCTGGCGACGCGGTCGAGCGTGAGGCCCTCGGGCAGGCTGAGGTACGGCGCCTGAAACCGCAGGCCGTCATCCTTCTGCAGCCCCGTCTCGTGATGAAACAGGTACTGCGGATACGCGCCGTAGTGAATCGGATGGTACGGCGACATCTCCAAAAACCAGGGATCGGCCCGCGTACCCATCATTCCGCCGAACTGACCGGGAATGGTCCGACCGGTGCGGTGGACGATCTTGTCCGGCAGCACCAGCGCCGGCGGCAGATTGTTCACCGGCTTCAGCGACGCCGCCGCGAGCGAGGCGATGCTCGGCCAGTCGGTGTTCTTGGGCTTGCTCGGATCAAAGCCGATCGGGATCTCGCTGCGGCCGGTCAACATGATGTGATGGGCCTGAGAGTGTTCGTTGCTTTCGTGCGTCAGCGAACGAACCAGCGCGTACTTGTCCGACCGCTGGGCGAGCATCGGCAGGTGCTCGCAGATGTGCGTGCCCGGCGTCGCGGTGCGGATGGGTTTGAACTCCCCGCGGATGTTGTCCGGGGCATCGGGCTTCATGTCGAAGCTTTCGTGCTGAGCCAGCCCACCGGACAGGAAGATGTAGATGACCGACTTGGCCTTGGCTGACTTCGCCCCGGTCGCCCCGGCGAGCGACTGCAGCGCCGAAAGGTGATTCATCCCCAGGCCCAGCAGGCCGATCGCACCGGCCTGGATCGCCTGTCGGCGGGTCAAGCCGACGCCGGGGTGCATGGGCACGCCGCCGGACGTCGGCGAGGATTGGGATCGCGTGTTCTTCATGTTCCACCGAGCCAGAGGTGAAGGCGTCTCCCGCCTGCTCGATCGGTGTTACCTCGCTACGGCCGGGCGTGTTGCAACGTGCCGGCAGCTCGCGACGCCCCTGGATCGCCCTGTTGCTCGCTGGATCAACGAACCGCGTGCTGGCCAAGCGGAAGGGAATGCCGACAGTATCGTCCCAGCATGCCTACTGCCCTGCCCGAAAGATCGACCGATCGCCTCCTCGATCCGATGGACCGCATCTCCGAAGTGCTCTTCGGCCTGATCATGGTCTTGGGATTCACTGGCTCGCTCAGCGCGGCCGAGGCGGGCCAGGCGGCGGTGCGCACCATGCTGTTCGGGGCGATCGGGTGCAATCTGGCGTGGGGACTGATCGACGCCGTGATGTTCCTGATGGCCTGCCTCAGCGAAAAGGGACAGACCCTGCGTACCTGGCGTGCGGTGCGAGCCGCCACCAACGCCTCTGAAGGCCAGCAAGCGATCGCCAAAGCCCTGCCGGCCGCGGCGGCGTCGCTGCTGCGACCGGCTGAACTGGAACTGATGCGTCAGCGCGTCCATGAACTGGCGGAGCCGCCGCCCTACCCCAGACTGCGAAAGGACGATTGGCTCGGTGCGGCGGCCATCTTCGCGCTCGTATTCGTCTCCACCTTTCCCGTGGTGTTGCCGTTCCTGTTCATGAGCCATCCCGCTAACGCCATTCGGCTATCGAACGGCATCGCGATCGCCCTGCTGTTCGTTACCGGATACTCGTTCGGCAAGTGCGCCGCTCTTCGACCGGTCCGTACGGGCGTTACGATGGTGTTGCTCGGTACCGCGATGGTGGGGCTGACCATGGCTCTGGGAGGCTGACCACGCGCCGAGACGTCGCAGGTCCCCCTGTTATCGCAACCCAGACGTAAACGGCGGAGCCGACGCATCGCGCCGACTCCGCCGTATGATCGATCCGTTGATATCTCGTCAGACCATCGACTACTACTTCTTCGGCTCGGCGTTCCAGACCTTAATGTCGTCGAAGAAGCCGTCCTTGCCCGCGACGCCGAGCTCGATCTTGCTCTTGGTCGCATGGCCGATGCCGGAGGACTTGAGGAAGCCGGCGGGCTTGCCGTCGATGGTCACGCGCATCTCGTCGCCGACGGTCTCGACCACCAGCGTGTACCACTTGCCGGCTTCGAGCTTGGCGGGGAACGTCGCGCTGCGCCCCGCGAGCAGCTTGGCCTTCGCGGCCTTCTGCGAAGGGTCCTTCATCTCGTAGATGTCGTTGCGCATCGTCCCGTCGCGCTCATCGATCAGCGTGACACCGTTCAGCCGCACCTGCGCCCGGCAGATGTGGCCATAGTGGGCACCGGTGTACTTCCGGTCGTCGAACTCGACGTCGATCATCGACGCGCCTTCGAACTTGATCTTCACTTCCACGACGCTGTCCTTCGTCGGGATCTCCAGGCCATGGACGGCGGCGTGCGGGGTGACCGCAGGCTTGCCACCCTCGGCAGGGATGGCCTTGTCGCGGGTCTGCGTTCCCTTGAGCGCGCCCTTCTCGACCGCGAATGTCGGCACGACCTTGTGCCACACCTTCGCGGGCTCGGCGCCTTCAAAGTCGTCGGAGAAAAGCACTTCCTTCTTATTGGCAATCGATTCAGCCGGAATCGCCGGCGGCTCGGCCGCGAAAGCCGAAGCACTGAGGGCAAGAGACAAGGCGAGCATGAGGCGGTTTTTCATGGCGTTCGTTGGGTTGGGGTGGCAGGGCACGAATCGTCCACGCGGACCGATCCTGCCTACGCAGAGTAGACGCAGGTCGGCCCGATGTTGAACTGCCAGACAAAAAGACGGCAGTCCCCGCCGATTCACTCGGGCGGAGACTGCCGTCTGAACTTGGGATGCCGCATACGCGGGTTAGATCGGCAGCAGGTACTTCGTATCGACCAGCGCGTCGAAGTCGGTGACGGTGTCGGCGAGCTTCACGATGAAGCGATCGGCCCCACCGCCGCCGGTCAGGGTGTCGATGCCGGAACCGCCGTAAAGCGTGTCCTTCCCACCGCCGCCGGTGAGGTTGTCGTCGCCGGCGCCGCCGTCGAGTTCCGAGCGGATGGTGACGGCGTTGTCGATGACGGCAGTGTCGTTGCCGGCTCGCAGCTCGGCTTCGATTTCCTTCACGTCGGCGACCTTGAACTGCGTCGTGACGCCGTTCAGGGTGACGTCGAGCAGCGTGGCGTCGATCGCATTGAGGGCGACGTTGAGCTTGTCATCGCCGGAGGTGCCGAGCACCTTCACTTCGCCCTTCCTGAGCGTCACCGAGGGGCCGACCGGCTTGACTTCCGGGGGCTTCGGCGGCTTCGGGGGTTCCGGCGGCTTGGGCGGCTTGACGGTCTGCGTCACCTGTGTGTCGGTGCCGGCAACAAAGTCGGTCAGCACGTCGCCGGTGGTGACCTTGAACTTGTCGGCGCCTGCGCCGCCGGTCATGGTGTCGACACCGTCTCCACCGTCGATTTCGTCGTTGCCGTCGCCGCCGGTCAGGCTGTCATCGCCCGAGCCGCCTTTGAGCTCGGCCTTGACGGCGATGCCGGTGCCGATCGTCGCGGTGTCGTTGCCGGCACCGAGCGACGCCTCGATCTTCTTCACCAGCGCGACCTTGAACTGCGACGTGACGCCATTGAGCGTGACATCGAGCAGTGTCGCGTCGGTCCCGTTGACGACCACCGCAAGGGTGTCGGCGGCGTCGGTGCCTTTGATTTCCAGTTCGCCATCGGACTCGAGTTCAATGGGGCTTCCCGACAACAGACGTCGAGACTCGATGCTTTCCAAAATGCTGCGCATTTGGCCTCCGTCGCAAAGATTTGGTGTGGGTGGGTCGCGGCCGACACACTGACGGCGCGACGCGGACAGGCTGGAACAACGCGGGAGTATCGACAGAGCTCTTGCCGACTTCTCGCGTCGATCGTTTTCCTCTGCCGCTATTCCCGCCAGAAGAATCCCACCCAACACGAAATCGCACCCCACAGGAAAATTCCTCGACGCTCGCAATGGCGACTCAGCGCACCCCATTCGCAAACGATGATGGTCAACACAGCGAGCTGAGCCACAGGACAGGAGGGCCGCAGCAGCTACGACGTTGCCGACCCATTCCGGACTTCACTGACCTGAAAAGGGCGGTCGAGCGGTCTAACCGAATCCCTATAAATCGCGTCCTTACCTGACACGCCGAACGCGACGGCCGGCAGTTTTGGAGCCGGCCGACGCGACCGCAACCCTGTCAGGTGCATGCCATCGGGGATCGCGACACCAACCGTCGCCCGCGGTCGTTCGGCACTATCGTCCCTTTGCTGTCAGATGGAGACTTCCGTGAATCGCACGCTTCGTAACCTTTCCTGTGTTTTTGCCGCAGGCGTCCTGGCTCTGGGCACCGGTTGTGCCAAGACCGGCGAGTCGGCCAACCGCGACCAGTTGACGGCCAATGTCGGCGTCTATCCCCCGCCGCCGGGCAGCAACCCGGTGCTTCGTGCCGCCGTTCCGCCGTTCCTGGAAGTTGCGGCGCCTGGCAATTTCTCCGGCGACAAGCAGCAGCTCGCCCGGATCGCCGGCGACCAATTGACGACCCTGCTCGACCAGACCCGTCGATTTGAAATGGTCGAGCGCACCCAGGTTCAGCAACTGCTGGCCGAACAGAACATGGAAGGCATCGTTCGCCCCGATCAGATGGCCAAGGCCGGCCAGGTGCTCGGGGCGCAGTACCTGCTGATCGGCAAGATCACCAGCTTCCGCATCAAGCAGGAAGCGACCGAAACCGGCATCAATGCCGGCGGTCTTGGCGGCCTGCTTGGCGGTCGCTTCGGTGGCGGCGAAACCGGTTACAACCAGAAGAACGTTCAGATCAAGACCCAGGTTGGCGTTGACCTTCGCCTGGTCGATCCGACCAATGGTAAGATCCTGGTGAGCAAGTTCTCGGAGTTCGATCGCGTGGACTCGGCCGAATCGCTGGGCATCAACGTGATGGGCTTCGGCGGGAAGAATGACGCGCAGATCCAGGTGACCGAAGACGACGCCGGCCGCGTGCTGCGGCTCGCGTTCGACGACGCCATCAAGAAAATGCTGCCGGAGTTGGATGCCAAGATCGCGAAGCTGACCAAGTCGCCGGCTGCCGCTCCAGGTACGGTTACCCAACCCGCCAAAGCACCCGCAACCCCGGTTGCGGCGGCGGCGGCGGCGGAAGTTCCGGTCCCTGTCTCAGCCCCCGCCGTTTCAGCCCCGGCTGTGTCGGCCCCCGCCGTCACCCCTTCGGCCGTCAGCGCCAAGAAGTTCTGCCCGGACTGTGGCGAAGCGATTCCTGCGGGTGCCCGGTTCTGCCCGAAGGATGGCACGAAAATCGAGTAGCGTTCTTGTGGCATGGGCAAGTACTCTTGCCCATGTCCGCTGAATGCCCAGTTGCCGCCGCACGGGCATGAGTACATGCCCATGCCACAAAGAGACTGTTGTCAGCCCCGGCGACGCTCGCCGGGGCTGACGCCGACTTAGCCTTTCGAAACCCTCGCAATTCCAGGAGTCACCATGACTCGCCTTGCCAAACCAACCCATCAATTTCGCACGCTCGTTGTTTCGGTCCTCGCCTTCAGCTTTTCGGGAGCCGGCCAACTGATCGCGCAGCCGTCCAACACCGCCGCACCAGCGGCCGACCCCAAGGCCGTCAAGGCGCAGCTGGTCGAGGCGTTTGCCGCGCTCGAAGACGCCGCCGGGCAGATCCCCGCCGAGACGTCCGACCCGGTCGCGCTGATCGAGAAGATCGGCCGCGACCCTGCCACACTGTTCGCCTGGGTGCGCGACAACACGCACTTCGCCCCCTATCGCGGCTCCCTCCGCGGCGCGGCGGGTGTACTGCAGGATCGCCTGGGTTCAAGCCTGGACCGCAGCCTGCTGCTGGCCGAGCTGCTCCGCGCCGCCGGGTTTGAAGCGCGGCTCGCCCAGGGCGCGGTGACCGATGCCGCCAAGGTCGCGGGCGCGATCCGTCCGATCCCCGCGAACTGGCTGACGTCCGCGCGACCCGCCGATGCCAGCGCCGAACTGACGGCTGCGAATCAAGGCGCGGTCGCGCAGAACGCCGCCGCCGCGGCACGAGTGGCGAAGCATTCAGACGAACTCATCAAACAGCTTGCCGCGTCGGGCCTCGCACCGCAGAAGGGCCAGGCGTCTCAGCCCGCGGCCATCGCCGATGTGCTTGCCGATCACTGGTGGGTTCAACTCAAGCAAGCTGAACAGTGGATCGACGCCGACCCCACGCTTCCGACCGCCAAGCTCGGCGACCGCATCGCCGACGCCAAGACCACCGTCGCAAGTCCGAGCGAGGACGGCAAACTTAAGGCGATTCCGGCCGAATCGGTGCATACGGTCGACTTCAAGGTCGTTGTAGAACGGCTGGAAGGCGGCAAGCTGCTCGAAGCGTCGCCGCTCACGCTCTCGCTTCGCCCGGCCGAACTGCAGGGCAAACGCGTCGTCTACACGCATATCCCCGTCGCATACAAAACACCGACCACCGCCCCGCTGCCGCAGCAGCTCCAGGCGATGACCGCCGTCAGCGAGTACATCCCGGCGTTCATCATCGCCGGTGCGAGCACCGTGAACGACGCAGTCACCGACGCCGGACAGATCAACTCCAATCCCAACCTCGACCGCACCGCCGGCATGGGCAAGGCCACCGGCAGCACGCTCGGCGGATTGGGCGGCGGACTGGCCGGCGACAGCGACACGGCACAGGCTGCCGGCATCTGGACCGCCGAATGGCTGGAGATGACCGTCCGCACGCCGGGCAAACCGGCCCGGACGATCCGCCGCGAGGTGTTCGATCTTGTCGGCCCCGCGGCCCGTGCCAAGGGTGCAGTCACGCTGTCGAAGCTCACGGACGCCGTCCGGCTCGACCGCGCCCTGACGCTGGTCGGCGAGACCGACATCCTGGCGTTCGGCGCCCAGCCGACGCAGGAGTTCCTCGCCAGCCAGTACGCGCAGGCGCTGCTCAAGGCCAAGCGCCGCGTGCTGGCGACGCTCGATGCCCGCATCGCCGCAGCTGGCAAAGACGCGAAGATCAAGCCGATCGATTTCGACCCGCGCACGCTGGCGCTCTCGCCCGCGTGGGGCGCGGCCACCGGCCGGTTCGCCGTGAGCCCGGTCGCAGGAGACGTGTATCTCGATTCCACGAACGTTTTCACGCTCGCCCGCTTCACCCGCGCCACCGCCGACGGCAAGGTTGTTCGGCTCACCCGCACCGACCTGGCGGTCAACGATGTCGCGGTCCGTTCGGGCGTGGATGCGTTCGTAACCCGCGTGAAACAGGGCGTCGCCGATACGGTCGTCGAAGCCGGTGTGGTCGAGACGATGGATACCCTCGCCGGCGAGCAGGCGAGCAAGGCGATCAACACGGTGAACCTGCTTGAAGGGCCGGACGCCGCACTGGTTGCCCTCCCCGGCCGGGCAGCGGATTTGTCCGTCTGGCCGACGGATGCCCGCACCCGCGCCGAGCAGTCGGTCGCCGGTGGCGCAGTCCTGATCGCCACCGCCAAGCCGTCGGCGAGTACCGTCGCTCGGCTGACCGGCCAGGTCGGCTGGTGGAAGGTGGACCCGGCGACGGGTTCGACGATCGGTGTCACCGGCGACGGCTTCCACGCCGCCACCACCGAACGCCAGCAGATCGAGAACAAGGTCAACGGCCTGCTCGACATTCCGTTCCGTCTGAGCGTTGACGAGATGAAGAGCTACTCGCAGAAGGAGTTCATCCAGATGGTGTGCGGCGGCAAGGGTTTGAACGGCCTTCAACTGCTCCGCGCGTTTCAGAACGCCGCCCGATTGCACGAGCTGATCCTGCTGCTGTGACGACACCGGGGACACGGAGAAGCTGCAGAGTTTCGTCTGTCACCCGGGGAGCCGGGAAGAATCGCGAGCCCGGAGGCCGGTCAAGCGGGCCTTGAAGACCCGGGTGGCAGACTCGAGCTTCTCAAATCTCGCAACACCACTGGAAGTGGGACTCTGGATCGACGCAAATAGGTGCCGGTCGTCGGCGAAAAGAAGTGAGCTGGATAGACGTCCAAGATTCGCGCACCGGGACTGCGAATCTCGGTCGGCTGTTTTGAGACGAGTCCTTCGTGGCTGCCCCAGCCGAACGAACGGAGTTCTGCCATGCAATCATCCAACAGACGCTGCCTTGCCCTTTCCGTCAGTCTCTTGGTGTCGCTGCTTTCTCACCCTGTTTTCGCCGCGGCGATCGAGCTGGGTAAGACCGTTCCCGTTCGGGCAGAGACGGGCAATCGCGCCGTCGCTGTCACCATTCGCAATGCCGGCCTCGCCGACACTTACGGCGACACCAAGGCCGCCGACGGCAGGCTGTTTCTGATCATCAGCACGCAGTGGGAGAACGTCCTGCCGGTCAAGATAACAGCGGAGAACAAGAGCATTCCGACTGGGTATAAAATTCCCGATCTGGCCGAGCATGTTTATCTCGTCGTCGACGGTCGCAAGGTCGCCCGGGTCGCCCCGGCGACGGCGAAACTGCCCGGCCATCTCAAGACCCGCGATTTCGATCTGCCCGCCCTGGGGGACACCGCCAAGGGAAACCTGATCTTCGACGTGCCGAAGGATCTGGCCCTGTCGGCGAGCCAGTTTTCGCTGCACTACTACGACCTGACGCACGGCCACTTCTTCGTGCAGATCGCCGGCACACCACCGGCGTCGCCGCTCAAGCCCATCGGCATCGCTCGCAGCAACCAGGTGATGGAGGCCGGCGTGTTCGCCATCAAGCGCGACACCGAGCTGGCCGGCCGCAAGGCACCGGCGGGCATGACGTACGTCACGATCGATTTTCGCGCTGAAAGCACCTTCAAGGCCGACGCCGACGCCACCGCGTTCGATCCCACCGCCAGTCCCGGCAGCAAGATCCGCAAGGCGATCTTCACCGACTGGGCTGAGTGGCAGAAATACGTGAGCCTGCTGGTCGACGGCCAGTACGCCTACGCGGTGGATACCGAACTCTCCGATCTTCCGGTCATTCCACGCCTGCTGCCGGAAGTGAAGACCGGCGGATCGATGGTTTTTCTCGCACCCGCCGAAGCCAAGGGAACGGAACTGAAGTTGAGCTTCCCCGGCGCGCGCAGCGGCACGCAGATCATCCGGCCGACCGCGATCGACCTGTTCGTCGATGGCAATTACATCCGCCCCGCCAAGCGCGATGCCCTGCTGGCGATCAATGATGACCTGTTCAAGGTCGCGATCGTCGGCCAGACAGCACTAGAGACTTTCGCCGACGTGAAGCCAACCAAGGGCCGATTCCTGGTGCTGGATGTAGAGGTGCAGAACACCGGCCGGCAAGGCGAGTTCTTCCAGGTAAAAGACCAGCTCAAGCTGGTGGACGAGCAGGGCGCTCAGCTTGCGGTCAGTGATGCGACATTCGCCGGTATCCGTCGGCCCACGCCGCTGGTCTACATTCCCTCCGGCGAGCAGCGGGCGTTTCAGGTTGTCTACGATGTGGCCGCCGCACTCGCCAAGCCGCGACTGGCGTACGCAGGTATCTCGATGGCGAAGGTGTTCGATCTGCAACCGATCGCCGGGGCAGGCGCCGACCCCGCAGTCGCCGCTTCGCAACCCGCGAACCAGCCCGGCGGCGGCAGGCCCGCCACCGGCCCCGCGGTCGCCGGAACGACGACACCGCCGGTCAAGCCGATCACGCCGCCGCAGGTGACAAAGAAGTCCGAGCTTCCGGCGCGGGTGACGGCGAAGCAGCCCGCCAAGCCGATGGGGCTCGCGGCCGCCGGCCTGACACCCGAGCAGGTCAATGCCGCGATCGACCGCGGTGCGGCCTTCCTGTGGAAAGCACTGGAGAAGGACACCAAGGACTTCAAGAACGGCAACCAGTTCACCGCCCAGCAAGCGCTCATGCTTCTGGCGCTGGTCCACAGCGACCATCACAAGAAGAATCCTGCGTGCGATGCTGCGGTGCGAATGTTCCTGGATGGCGCTGACCCGGTCTCCCTGGGCACCTATGCCGCCGGCGTCTACCTGATGATCGCCGAGCACTTCGGCGACGCGATGTACATGCCGAAAGTCCGCAACGCAACGAGGTACCTGATCGAATCGCAGGGCAAGGGAGGCACCTGGGGCTATGGCGGCAATCGCGACCGCAAGTTCTACGCCGAAACGCCGCCGGACCTGTCGGACCCGCTCAGCATCGTCGGCGGCAAGCCGACCGAAGGCCCCGGCTCCGACGAAGCCGTGATGACCCGCATCAGCAAGCCCGAGGCCGGCGAAGACGGCGACAACTCCGTAACGCAATACGCCATACTGGGCCTGCATTCCGCCGCCCGCATGGGCCTGAAGATCCCCCCGGAACTCTGGAAGAAAACCTACGACACCGTGAAATCCTGGCAACAGGAAGACGGCGGCTTCGGCTACCACGGCGACCGGTCGTATGGCTCGATGACCTGTGCCGGCGTCGGCACACTCACCCTCTGCCGTTATCACATGGGCGAAAAAGAGCCCGGCGTCGACGAGATCATCGAGCGCGGCATCGGCTGGCTGGACGTCAAGTTTTCGGTCACGCAGAACCCGGAGAACAGCGATAGCTGGCTCTACTACTATCTCTACGGCATGGAGCGCGTCGGCCGGATCCTCGACACCGAATACATCGGCGACAACGAGTGGTACCCCTTTGGCGCCAAGATGCTGGTGTCGAAGCAGATGGACGATGGAAGCTGGATTCACACCGGCCAGGAGGCCGACCCGCCGTTGCCGACGAGCTTCGCGTTGCTCTTCCTCACACGGGCCACACCGAACCTGACGATCGCAAAGAAGGAAGGCCCCGGCACACTGAAGACTGAAGTGACCACCCCGCCGATGAACCGCATCTACATCATTATGGATGCGTCGGGCTCGATGCTGGAAGAGATGGGCGGCCGGCAGAAGTTCGCGATCGCCCAGGACGCGGTGATTGCGCTGATCGAATCACTCCCTGAGAACAGCGAGGTCGCGCTGCGTGCCTACGGCTACCGCAAGCGAGCGATCGAGAAGGACGCCGACCTGGATACGGCGCTCATCCTTCCGATGGCGAAGCTCGACAAGAAGAAGGTGATCGACATCGTCCGCGGCTTGCGCTGCCGCGGCAAAACGCCACTGGCCACCAGTCTCACACAGACGGCGCAGGACCTGGCCGGCGCGAAGGACAAGACCAAGCCGATCACGCTGGTGCTACTGACCGATGGCGGCGAAGACACGATGCCGCGGCAGAACCCGGTGAAAGCCGCCGAGGCGATCGCCAAGCTTCCCGGCGTCAGCTTCCAGGTCGTCGGCTTCGACATCAACCGCCAGGACTGGAGCGAGCAGTTGCTCGCGACGGCCCGGGCCGGCAACGGCCAGTACCTGCCGGCGGCGCAGGCGGACATCCTGCTGGCGAAATTGCAGACCGCGATTTTCCGCACGCCCGAGCAGTGGGTCATCTCCGACAGGAACGGCAAGGAGGTCGCCCGCGGCCTGTTCGGCCAGAGCGCCAAGCTGTCACCGGGGCAATACACGGTGACGACAACGATGGCCGGCATCGAGTTCAAACGGCAGGCGTGGGTGAACGCCAACTCGACGACGGTGGCCCGGTTCGATCCGGTGAAGATCGACTTCAGCAAAGCGCCGACGACACCCACAGCGACAACGCCGGTACCGCCGCCGGTGACGCCAGTCCAGCCTCCACCCGTCCAACCCCCGCCCGTGCAGGCAACGGCCACGTCGCCTGCAACCGCGCCCGCCGCGGTGACGCCGGCCAGGCCGAAATTCTGCACCAACTGCGGCAAGCCGCTGACCATCGGCGCGAAGTTCTGCACGAACTGCGGAGCGAAGACGGGCGGGTAACGTGGGCCCGTCTATTGCAGCATATGATCTGCCATTAGAAACTTAAGGCGATGCGCTCATATGCCTACGTCGGCCCACCGGACATTCGCCTTCGATCGCTGGGAAAGCCCGCAGGTCGCGAGATAAGATCCGCTGCTGATGTCCTGACCTGGGCGCGGGACACGGGGCAAGATATCCGTCGGGGGTTCCCTGTCGCAGCAACATATGTCATAGATGAGGAGTCTCGTTTGCTGATCGCCGATCGGCATTCAGAACACGTCGCGTGCGCAGCAGGTAGGAATGTCCTCGCGGCTGGCGAGGTTTTCTTCGTGGTCGAAAGCCCATCGAGTGTTCACATCGATGAAATCAGCAACCAATCGACTGGCTATTGTCCCAGGTCGGACTGCTGGGAAGCCGTAGCGCTGGCGCTCGATCGGATCGGATTATCCCACCCGCGCGACTTTACGACGATATGCACCTTTCGTAAGTGCGGATCGTGTGGAGAACGAAACATTGTGAAGGACGGATGGTTCTATTGCGACGTATGCGGCGAAGCCCTGCCGGAGAAATGGAACTTTACTGATCTCGAGTGACGTATGCGGATACCGAACGAGCAATGGTAACGCCGAGCAGTGCAGCCCGGGACTGCAGACACCGTCGCCACTGCCAAGAGCGACTGCGCGTTGAAACGCTCCGTAAAACATTCCGCGACGCGACACTGAACTGATATCGATGTCCGGCCTGACCTTCCTCTTCTCCGCCGCCCTCTGGGCCCTGCCGTTGGCGGGGTTGCCGGTGCTGCTGCATCTGCTGTTTCGGCGCAAGAGCCAGGTGGTGCCATTCCCGACGCTGCGCTTCGTTCGCGCAAGCATGCAGCAGACCGCCGCACGGAAGAAGATCCGCCGTTGGCTGCTCCTGCTGCTGCGTGCGGTGGCGCTGCTGGCACTCATCTGGGCCGTCGCCCAGCCGGCGCTTATGCCGTCCGATGTCTGGGCAAGTCGGGGCGGAAACTCCGCGGCCGCTGTAATCGTCGTTGATACCAGCTACTCAATGCAGCTCGCCGCCGACGGTTCCACCCTTGCAGGGCGGGCCGATCGCACGGTGCGGGAACTGCTCGCCGGCCAGCTTCGCGGGATGAAGGTCGCGATCCTTCGATCGCAGGCCGCGCCCGCGGATCTCGCCGATACGACTGAGTTGCAATCCCAGGAAACCTTCCGCGACGCCGCGACTATCCAATGGTCGGCCCCGCCGCCGCAACCGGCGGTAACGCCACTGGCCGACCGCGTGGAACTCGCGGCCCGGCTGCTGGCCCAACAGCCGGTGGACGACCGCTGGCTGATCGTGGTCAGTGACTTCCAGAATCGCGAGTTCCCCCGCGCCATTCCCGAACCGAACGGCGTCCGGATGGTGTTGATCGATCTACACCCCGACGACGTCCGGTCGGCGTCGATCGCCAGCGTGCGACTGAACCCGGAGCAGCCGACACCCGGCCTGATAAGCGAAGCCGTCATTGATGTCGCCGGCCGACCACGTGACGCGCGGCAGGTCAACGTAGTCTCACGTTCGCTTGATCTGGAAGGCGGCGCAACCCATCCGCCTGCGCCGGCGAATCTTGACGACGGTGGCCGTGCGCGGTTGCGAATTCCTTTGGCGATCCCACCCGCTGGCTTTGTCGCGGTCGAGGCGTCGCTGACCAGCGAACAACCGCTGCCCTGGGCCCGGTCGCGGCGACTGCTGCTTCAGGTACCGCCGCGACAGAACACCGCCATCCTCGACTCGCCGGGAATGGACGACGTTACCCGGCGGATCGAACTTGCGATGGACCCCGGCGGCGGACGGGCCGACGCCTGGCCACTGTCCGTTCGGCGTGCGTCCGGCCTGCCGGCCGATGCGAACGTCGCCGTCGCCGTGATCAGCGACTGGCCGTCGGTCGAGCGAGCCCGACAGCTTCGCGACTTCGCCGCGGCGGGGAACACGGTCATTCTCTTTCTCCGCCCGGGCCTCGAAGCATCGTGGGCCGATCTGCCGCAACCGCAGCGCGATGCGCTTTCGGCAATCCTGCCCGGCGTACCGACGGCCGCGCTTCTGCGGTCGTCAACTTACACCGCAGCGATCGCCTCGCCGGCCGACCCGGTGCTCGACGGGCTGACGGACGAACGTTTCCAGATCGGCGGAATCACCGCACGGCGACTGCTGCCGTTCGACGTGCTTTCGCCCGGCGCGCAGCCGATCCTGAATGTCGCCGACGCAGCCACAGGCGGGGCCGGTGCCCGGCCGGCAGGACTGCTGTTCCGACGGTCGATCTCCGGCAACGCCTCGCAGGCCGGCACGGTCTTCACGTTCGCCACGCTGCCCGACAAGCGGTACAGCACCCTGCACCTGCACCCGACATTCCCGCCCATGCTCGTACAGATGGCGCTGCGGCCCCCGACGCAAAGCGATGCAACGAATGTCGAGCTGGGTACCCCGCTGACCCTCTCTGATGCCAGGTATTTGAAGTACCCGGAGCTTCGCCTCGAAGGACCCGGCGGCACGACAACGAACGTCCGACCGACGACCCAGGACGGGCGAAAAGTCTTCCGCGCCGATCCCTCCGATATCGCCGGGCTCTACACCTGGCGAAACCCGGCCGACGATCGCGCGGTGGCGATGGCAAACGTTCAGTACCCTGCCGCCGAGGCCGACCTGTCCTACACGCCGGCCGGCAAACTCCTCGCCACGGGAAGCTCGGCGGTCGTCGTCCGATCGTTGGGGGAACTGGCGGACAAGTTTTCCGCCCTCAGCCAGCCGGTCCCACAGTGGCAGCTTCCCCTGGCGATCGTGATGGCGCTGCTGTGTGTCGAAGCGTTCGTCGGATCAGCACCGCGGGGATAGCCAGATTGATACAGAACAACCACGGAGGACAACCTGCCAGTCAATCGAATCGCTCCGATCGCTGCTATGCCTTTTCTCCTCCCAAGATGGAAGAGATGAACGCCAAGACGCCGAGTTCCCAAGGACGAAGAGCAAGGATGCAGCTCTTGGCGTCTTGGCGTTCAATCCTGGTGCCGTACGGAAGTGAATCATCCGGGGTAGCCGGCGCGGCAACCAACTCTCGATTCAGACTTCGACGCATCCAATTGCTAAGATTGCGTCACGATGTCCGAAGCGGCCCCACAGAATGACCCCAAGTCCAGCGATCGCGCCGACGCTACAGCAGTCCTTCTGCGCCTCCGCGATATGGGGCACATCGCCTACTTCGCCGGCGGCTGCGTGCGGGACTTGCTGCTCGGACGAGAGCCGAAGGACTGGGATATCGCCACCGACGCCCCGCCGGCCCGGGTGCGGGAGATCTTTCCGCGGACGCAGGCCGTCGGGGCGGCGTTTGGGGTCATCCTCGTTCGCCAGGGCAAGAGCCAGGTCGAAGTCGCCACCTTTCGCACGGACGGCCGGTACATCGACGGGCGACATCCGCAGGGCGTGACCTTCAGCAACCCGGAAGAAGACGCAAAGCGCCGCGACTTCACGATCAACGGCCTGTTCCTTGATCCTGTCAACGACCTGGTCATCGACTATGTCGGCGGTCAGGCGGACCTGGCGGCGAAGGTGATCCGTGCAATCGGGGATCCCCGGCATCGCTTCGACGAGGACTACTTGCGAATGCTTCGCGCAGTGCGGTTCGCTGCCCGACTGAACTTTGAGATCGAGCCGGCGACCGCGACCGCGATTCAGGTTCATTCGGCGCTGCTCACCCGTATCAGCCCGGAGCGGATCGCCGACGAACTGCGCGTGATGCTGGCACCGCCGACGCGCGTCGCGGCGTGGAGGCTGATGCACGTTCTGGGCCTGTTGACGCCGATCTTTCGATTCGTCGAGGTGCCGGCAGGAGAGCCGGACGACGACCGGACCATCGACAGGCTATTCGAAAAGCTGCCGGCCGAGCCGCTGCCGTTTTCGCTGGTCATTGCCACCGCCGCGGCGCAATGGCTCTGGTGGGCATCGCCGGCAGGCTCGGACATTCGCCGAAGTTTTGAAAAGCCCGTGATTGCGATGCTGGTCGGCGCAGTTCGCAAGTCGCTCAAGTTGAGCAACGACGAATGCGACTCTGCCGGCCAGACGCTCGAAGGCCTGCATCCGTTGCTTGCAGATGATCCGCCGACCGTTGCAATCCTGAAGCGATTTCTCGCGCGACCGACCGCCGGCTTGTCGCGGACATTGCTGGCCGCGCTGAACGAGGCGAACCTGATTGACGAGTCGCGATATTCGATGCTCCAGCAATCACTGGCTGAGATGGAGCGGACGGATTTCGCGCCACAGCCGTTCATCACCGGCGACGACTTGACGGCAACCGGCATGCGACCGGGACCGGTGTTCCGTCAGATTCTGGATGCCGCCTACGACGCGCAGCTTGAAGGACGGCTGGCCTCGCGGGATGAAGCGTTGCGACTGGCGAAGGAATTGGAACGAACGGCGGTCGTCCTACCGCGACAAAAAAAATAATCGGCGGACAGGGTTGCTGTCCGCCGATCAAGTTTTGGCTGTGGGATATCGCGTGATTGCGGTTATCGCGCTTCGCTGGTCTCTGCGGTGGCGGCCGTTTCTTCCACCGATGCAGTGGCCTCGGCAGGCGTCTCTGCGGCGGAGGATTCCGGTACCGATGCCGATTCGGGTGCCTCTGCCGGCTCGGCGACGTCCGGTGCGATCGGCTTCACCTCGATTGTCGAATAGGTGACCTTTGATTCGCCGAGGAAGAACTTGGCGGCGCGCTCGAGGTTCTCGACCGAGATCCCCTTGTAGATGCCGGCCAATTTGCCGTCGACGTGGATTTCACAATCGACGGGGGTGGTATCGGACTTGACGGCCCGGCTGACGGACTCGCCCTGTGCCTTGGCCAGCGCCTTGCCCAGTTCGCCACTGGCGCGGGCTTCGATCAGCACCACGGTCTCGGAGACGAATTCGGCGACGCCTTCGGTACCCGCCGTGGCTGCCTTCTCCTTCTTGGCCTTCTCAGCCTTGGCAGCCTTTTCCGTCGTCGTCTTGACCCGCTTGACCGTCGTCTTGGGCTTGGCGCGGCTGGCAGGGCCGATCGCGTGCTCGGCCGTGAAGTGATCGGGGATGAACAGCATCCGCTGACAGTTCGGGCAGAAGACCACGTCGTCGCGGCTGTTGAGCTTGTTGTAGATGTCCCGCACCAAGTCCATGTTGCAGGCGGTGCAGAGGTATTCTTCCTTGCGGCGGTCGGGCCGATCGATGCCGGCCATCGCTTCGCCGTCGTACCGGTCGGCCAGCCGATTGAAGAGGTCGCGAATCTTTACCGGCACGAGGATCTCGGCGGCCTCTCGCTCAGGGCGAATCGCGTTCACTTCGGACTGCAGCTGCGACAGCCGGTCGTTGATCTCGGCCCGCATGCTGTCGAGCTTCGTCTTTTCCGCATCGAGATGGGTCGAGAGATTGCCGACTTCGGTCTTCTGCTTTTCGATGAGGTCGATCAGAACCAGGACCTGCTCTTCGACCTTGCCGCGATCCAGCTTGCGGGTGTTAATTTCAACGAGCAGCGCCTGGTACTCCTTGTTGTTCTTGGCACCCTGCTGCTGAGTTCGGAGTTTTTCGATGTGCTGATCGCGGCTCTTGAGGTCCATCTCGAGGTTGGCATGTTTCGCCTGGTTTTCCTTGAGATTGTGCTGCGTCGTACGGAGTTTCTCAGTCAAGTCGCTGACGCGGCGCTCCTGGATTCGCACGTTGTGAGCGGCGGAGTCGAGGCGGGACTGGGCATCACGGAGCTTGCGGTCGGCCTCGAACAGCTTCACCAAGGCGACGTTCGTCGGACCCATGGGCGGCGTTTCCTTCCTGAGAGAACTGGGGCAATGCCCGAACCACGCTGGCGCGTCCGGGCCGTGCATTATCTACAAGGATGAGGAATTGGGAAGGGGGAGCGCGGAATTGGTCAAAGTTCCGGGTGAAAGCCATTCCAAAGGCGAAAGACTCTCCACGGGTGAGAACGCCGAACGGTACCAGGATTGAACGCCAAGACGCCAAGAGTTGCGTTGCCTTTGCCTTCGCCCTTTGGCGTCTTGGCGTTCATTGCTTCGACTGATCGCGGCAGGACACAGAGAACACCGAGAGATTCAGGACAGAAAGCGAAAGTGTGCCAGCTCCCAGTCCTTCGGAGTGCAGAGTGCCTTCCGCGTCGTCCCTCCGTGAATAGATGGTGAGCCTTCAGGTTCGGCAGAAGGTTTCAGGGCGCAACAAAAAAGCCCATGATCGTTAGATCACGGGCTTCTTGTGTTTTGATAAGCGTTGAGTCGGATGCCATTCAACTGCGTTACCGCGGTTGTCTATCACAATGCTTAGTTGTGATACGAGGCTGTGCTGACATTCAGTCGACAGATTGCTCTGATCGACGTTCTAAGTATCCCTTAGAAAGGAGGTGATCCAGCCGCAGGTTCCCCTACGGCTACCTTGTTACGACTTAGTCCCAGTCACCGAACCTAGCGTAGGGACCACTGTGATGTGGCCACTTCGGCTATTTCCGGCTCCCATGACTTGACGGGCGGTGTGTACAAGGCTCAGGAACATATTCACCGCGTCGTAGCTGATACGCGATTACTAGCGATTCCAGCTTCATGGAGGCGAGTTGCAGCCTCCAATCTGAACTGAGGGATGATTTGTGCGATTTCCTCCACCTCGCGGTCTCGGTTCGCTCTGTGCATCCCATTGTAGCACGTGTGTGGCCCTGGGCATAAAGGCCATGAGGACTTGACGTCATCTCCACCTTCCTCCGGTTTGACACCGGCAGTCCCCTTAGAGTCCTCGGCATAACCCGTTAGTAACTAAGGGCAAAGGTTTCGCTCGTTAAGGGACTTAACCCGACATCTCACGACACGAGCTGACGACAGCCATGCAGCACCTGTACCTGTTCCGGCCCTTGCGGGCTGTACCCCACTTTCATGGGGATAATCCAGGCATGTCAAGCCCAGGTAAGGTTCCGCGCGTTGCTTCGAATTAAACCACATGCTCCACCGCTTGTGTGAGCCCCCGTCAATTCCTTTGAGTTTTAGCCTTGCGACCGTACTTCCCAGGCGGTCCACTTAACACTTTTGCTTCGACCATGACGGCGTCAGAGCCGCCACCATCTAGTGGACATCGTTTAGGGCCAGGACTACCGGGGTATCTAATCCCGTTTGCTCCCCTGGCTTTCGCGTCTCAGTGTCAGATCACTCCCAGCAGCCTGCTTTCGCCTTTGGCGTTCCAAATGATATCTACGCATTTCACCGCTCCACCATTTGTTCCAGCTGCCCCTGAGTGCCTCAAGACAGGCAGTATACCCAGCAGTTCCACGGTTGAGCCGTGGGATTTCACAAGGTACTTACCCATCCACCTACACGCGCTTTAAGCCCAGTGATTCCGCCTAACGCTTGGCACCTCTGTATTACCGCGGCTGCTGGCACAGAGTTAGCCGTGCCTTCCTCTGGGGCTCCTCAGATCTTGGTAACCCCTGACAGGAGTTTACATCCCGAAGGACTTAACCTCCACGCGGCGTCGCTCCGTCACACTTTCGTGCATTGCGGAAGATTCGTTACTGCAGCCCCCGTAGGAGTCTGGGCAGTGTCTCAGTCCCAATGTGGCTGGTCGTCCTCTCAGACCAGCTACGCGTCGTCGCCTTGGTGAGCCGTTACCTCACCAACTAGCTGATACGATATCGCCTGCTCCCTCACCGGATTACTCCTTTGAGAACCAAACCATGCGATTCGGTTATATCATCTGGTATTACCTGCAGTTTCCCGCAGCTATCCCAGCGTGAAGGGTACATTAGCGATACATTACTCACCCGTCCGCCACTGACGTATTGCTACGCCCGTGCGACTTGCATGTCTTAGCCACGCCGCCAGCGTTCAGGCTGAGCCAGGATCAAACTCTTCAATTGAATTTCTTGGCACTTCTCCATCCTCATGCACCGCGTAAGAACCTCTCGGCCCTCATAGACGGCGACTAACAGTTTCAGTAGAAGCGTTTATCCTCGAAACGAGTTTGTCCAACACCTCCGAGTTAAGACAACTCGAAGGCGTCTTTACGAACC
The DNA here is from genome assembly GCF_015169395.1 of Humisphaera borealis. Taxonomy (GTDB): domain Bacteria; phylum Planctomycetota; class Phycisphaerae; order Tepidisphaerales; family Tepidisphaeraceae; genus Humisphaera; species Humisphaera borealis. Next base: position 7,022,230 of record NZ_CP063458.1, on the reverse strand, counting down.
AACCGTCGGCTAGGACGATCGGCCCGCCGAGCTTCCATCACCACCACTCTCGCGGCAGCAACTTCAACTCGGATTTGCAAGGCTCAAACACTCTCTTCTGGCTTTCGGCCCCCGACACGGCTAAGCACCGGGGGACCGGCTCTCTTGAAATTGAACTTGATCCATCCCGACCACCCTTGCGGGCAATCAGACTGAATCAAAGGATCACTTCTTAAGCGCACCGCAAAGAATGCTTGAGATTCAAGCAGCTTGATTTTACTCAAGCTTGCGCCGACCCTCGTCAAACCATCAACCACTGATTTACACCAGCGGCCGACGTATCAACTCAGACCGACGACTTGGATCTTGGCGTCCGAACACCACCGTACACCGGCAGCTTCGGACTCACATCCTCGCGGCTATCCGACTCTTCACTTGTCAAAGAACGAACAACTTATGACACCCGCTTTCGCAGACATCAGTTTGTCGTAAACGCCGCCGGCTTCTCTCGTTACCGTCGTCGACTTCCCTCAGCGGGGTCGCAGATACTATCGATCTGCAGCCCCCTGTCAACGGCCCTTTTTATTTTTCTTCAGGGCTCGCTGATTGGCGTCTTCGCCACTCCGCACGGATCATCAAACTGCTTTCGCAACCGATGACACCGCCTCGTCCAACAACCGGGTTCCGATTGAGGGGCGGGGTTTATACTGCGGCCGAAAGTGTTCGTCAAGGGTACCGCGTTCGCGGTTTTCGACATTCCGTCGTCAGGATGTCGTGGTTTCGGGCACCACGACCGACAAATGCCGAGTGGAGTGTTAGTACTCAGACCTCAGCGACCGGAGGCATTATTCGTCAGCATCCGGGCATTGTCAACCTGGCGTGAGAATAGCGGATGATTCGGGGTTTCGGCTTGTAACTTCCACGCGTCCGAAAACGTACCTTTTGTCACGTTGTCGCGGTATACGGCATCCCAGCTTTGGCGGGTGTCTGCGTCGTGACGTTACGCCACACTTAAATCCCCCTCATTGCCTCGTAACGACGCCAAACGCCTACGCTTTCAAGCCCATTTGAGGGCCGTCGCCGGAATCTGTTGTATCCTGCATATCAGTAAGACGAGGCACAGGATGATCATCAACACACTATTCAAGCTCCTGTGCGGACAACCGTACGCCGCGACGGCCGGCGGGCCTGTTTCTTCCTGGGCTGCCATGCCTCGATCAGCGAGAGGCGAAACGACCGCGATGTCGGTCGGAACGCTGTCCTTGGTGGCCAAACCGGGCCGTTTCTCACACCGCGACGCAGAGGCGCTTTGCGGTCAGATTCGTGCCTCCCGGGCACCTACGGTCATCGTCGACTTCCGCGAGACCGAAGACGCGACAACGGCTGCGTTCGCCCAACTGGTTTTGTTACGCCGCGAGCTGCTACGTGAAGGCCGTGACCTTCGCCTCAAAGGCCTGCGCAGCCGGGCCGCCAGCATCTGGCGCATCAGCCGGCTGAGCATGGTGCTTCCGCTTCAGTAGGAAAGACTCCACCTGACCCGCAACACCGCAGCCGTACCGGGAACCGCCCCGTCGGCACCCGCATAATCATCACATCTTCTCGGGCGATCCCGGAATTCCGACCCGCCTGCGGTTACCAGACGCGTTGATCACACTGATACCGCAGAACTTGCCGGACTTAGCCGCCGATGCAGGGCTGTGAAGAGTTTCGGCGGCCGCGAGATGTGGCCGGTGTTTCAGACGTTCCAGGGTCGGAAGCCGGAGAGTGCGTGATGCGGGGCAATCCCCAGAGTGCAACATCGGTGGTGCTGAAAGCGAAACGGTTTTCGCACGAGGACGCGCACGCGATATCCAAGTGGGTGCTGGGCCGCGACAGGTCTCGCTCCGTCGTGGTCGTCGACCTCAGCCAGGCCGACGACGCGACCACCGCCGCCTTCGCCACACTGGTGGTGCTTCGCCGGCGTCTTCTCAAGCATGGCCGCGATCTTCGTGTGGTGGGGCTTCGCGACAGGGCGCAATGGGTGTATACGATTTCACGCCTCGAACAGGTGCTGCCGCGACACATCGAGGATCTGGCCGACAACGATCCCCCGCTGGCGACGGCTGCCTGACGAGTCTCCGTGGCGTCGCGCCGCCCGAACGCATGGAGCTACGACTTCCCGCGTGAATAGATCGCGATCCGCCGGTACACTCCGCGGCGTGATTCACCGCATCGTCCATCTCAGACTCGCTACAGCCGCCTGGGTGACCATCGCGCCAGTCATTGGCGGGTGCGTATATCACCAGGAGAACATCGCCGCCCCGCCGGCAATCGTCGCCGAGGAACGACCGGCGATACGACCGGGCCTTACAAACTTTGCCAGGGTCTCGCCGTTGCTCTATCGCGGCGCGCAGCCCACGGCCGAAGGTTTCCGCGAGTTGGAGCGAATGGGAATCAAGGCGGTCATCAACCTTCGATCGATGCACGACGACGCCGACCTGCTCGCCGGCACCAACCTGCGGTACTTCCGCATCCCCTGCTCGGCCTGGGATGTGGACCGGGCACAGTTCCGGCAGTTCATGGCAATCATCAACGACCCGGCGAACCAGCCCGTCTTCGTCCATTGCCAGCACGGCTCGGACCGCACGGGGTTTGTCGTCGGCGGTTACCGCATCACCGAACAGGGCTGGGACGCCGAATCGGCCGTCGCGGAGCTGCACACCTACGGGTTCCACCGGATCTGGGGACACATCCCCGCGAAACTTCGCGCAACGAACAGCACGGCGAACGGCACGGCGAACGGCACGGGGGCGCGAGTGGCCGGGTAACGCCGCCGGGCACTGCTTCGAGCCTTCGGCCCTTTGGACCTGCATCGCTTGCCACACCGCCGGTTGTCCGCGTATCACGCCGGACATGAGCGATACCCCCCTTGCCGAACTGACGGCCCGAGTCCTGCGCCACCGCGACGAACGCGACTGGGCGCAGTTCCACACCCCCAAGGAACTCGCCATCTCGCTCGCCGTCGAAGCGTCAGAATTGCTGGCGTTGATGCAGTGGCAGACGGGCGAAGCGCTCACCCGCGCCGTGACGAACAAACGCGATAAGATCGTCGACGAACTGGCGGACGTGCTGCACTCCACACTGCTGCTGGCAGCCGACCTGAAGATCGATCTTGCCGAGGCCCTGAAGCAGAAGCTGGCAAAAGACGCGTTGAAGTACCCCGTGGAGAAATCGAAAGGGCGTGCGGTGAAGTACGACGAATTGTAGGTGGGAAGGCACGAAGGCAGTGAGGCACGCAGGCACGAAGGGGCGCGCAACGGCTCTTCGTGCCTCCGTGCCTTCGTGCCTCCCAACCCTACGCATCCCGGTGCGCCGCCGGAATCACCACAATGCTCTTCGGCGACGTCGGGCAGTCGTGCTCGCAGACGCCACACCCGGTGCAGCCCTCTTCATGAACGACAATTCGGCCGTCGCGTAGTTCGATCGCCCGCGGGCCGATCGGACAGCGGTCGACGCACATCGTGCAGTCGGTGCCTTCGGACCGAATGCACCGCCCTTCCCGCCACTCGGCAGTTCCCATGTCGATCAGGCCGATCGGCAACGCTGTGATCGCCCCGCTCGGGCAGTTGTACATGCAGAGCAGTCCGTCGCACATCACGCAGGGCTGCTCTTCTGCGATGATGAACGGCACGCCGTCGGCTTGATTGTCGTCGATCTGAATCGCATGCACCGGGCAGGCCGAGACACAGTTCTGGCATCGGCTGCAGGTGCCGACGAAATCGTCTTCAACCTCTTTGGCACCCGGGGGCCGCAGGATGCGGAGCTTGTTGACGAACCTGGAAGGCTTCTCCGCAGGATCGCTGCGCGTGTTACTGCCCGTATCGCCCGGCGCTGGTGCTCGCGCCTCCGCTCGCGATTTCGGGTCGAACTCGTTCAGTGCCTTTTGCAACGGGTCGGCGACCTTGCCGAAGTTGTCCAGCAGACTGCGCAATCCCTCGCGAAAGAAGTGTCGGCGTTGGATCGGCTTGTCGTCTTCGGACATTGTCGAACAATTCTACACGCGAAGTGCCCGTTCGCTCGTGGCATGGGTGCCAACTCCGACACGCTGTCGATAATCGTCGCGCAAATCCCTACTATCTTGCCGATGTCGACCGCCACGGGCGCGAGCCCGGCTATTCTCGAATCAGACACCACTGGCGCCCTTCCGGCACCCGGGCTCTGGTTGCCGTCACTGTCGCTGGCCAAGCGGGAACTCGTTCGTTTTCTGCGTCAGCCACACCGGGTGATCGGCGCTTTGGCGACACCCATCGTCTTCTGGCTTCTCATCGGACTGGGCATGGGGCGGAGCTTTCGAGGCGAAGGTCTTCCCGGCGGCGGCAATTATCTGGAGTTTTTCTTTCCCGGCACCGTGCTGATGATCCTGCTGTTTACGTCGATTTTCAGCACGATTTCGATCATCGAAGACCGCCGGGAAGGATTTCTGCAGAGTGTTCTGGTGGCACCGGTCAGCCGGATGGCGATCGTCCTGGGGAAAGTGCTGGGTGGGACGGCGCTGGCGTTCGGCCAGGGCGTGCTGTTTCTCGCCCTCGGGCCGCTTGCCGGCCTGCAACTGACTGCCGGTGGATTGCTCGCCGCGATGGGCATGATGCTCCTGGTCTCGTTCGCGCTGACGGCGCTGGGCTTCTGCATCGCCTGGCGGATGAGTTCCACGCAGGGCTTCCACGCCATCATGAACCTGTTCCTGATGCCCATGTGGTTCCTGTCGGGCGCGCTGTTTCCGCCAAGGGCGGACACCTTTGCGCCGCTCCGGTGGGTGATGGAACTCAACCCCCTGACTTACGGCCTTGCAGGCTTGCGACGGGCGTTATACACCGGCGTTGATGCTTCCGCCCTGCCCGGGTGGCCGCTCTGCGTCGGCGTGACACTCGCCTTCGCAGCGGTAATGTTCCTTCTGGCGAGCTACCTTGCCGGTATTCGCACCCAGGCCGACTGGCAGGCGTAAGCAAACGGCCTCGACCGACGACTTCTTCCCTACAGCCCGACCGATTCAATGGCCAACAAGCAAAAGATCCTCACCACCGGCCTCTGGGCGATCCTTCTGCTGGCAATGGTCGGTGTGGTCGCCGGCAAGCTGTTCTGGCCGAAATCGCAGAATGTGCCCGAGGTGCTCTTCCCCGCCGCCAATTTTGCGCTGACGGATCAGAACGGCCAGGCTTTCGGCAACGATAGGCTCTCCGGCAAGCCGTACATTGCCGCGTTCGTGTTCACCCAGTGTGCCAGCATCTGCCCGAAGATGACGGCCGAGATGTCGCGGTTGCAGGGGGAACTGCCGAAGGAAGTGCAGTTGATCTCATTCTCGGTCGATCCGCAGCGCGACACCCCGGCCGTCCTGAAGCAGTACGCCGCGACACACAAAGCCGATGAGGCCCGCTGGCATTTTCTCACCGGCGACCGCGATGCGATCACCGCCGTCGCACGTGACATGAAGCTGGTCTTCCAGGATGGCAGTGCCGACCATCCGATCCTGCATAGCCCGCGAATTCTGTTGGTCGACGACAAAAATCAGATTCGCGGCACCTACAACAGCCAGATGCCGGAAGATTTAAAAAAGCTGGTCGAAGACGCGAAGTACATTGCAGGCCATCCCGGAGGCAAGTCGTGACGAAGGAATCGCTGGCGGCCATTAACGCCACTCTGAACGCCACCAGCACGGTGCTGCTGCTACTGGCATTCGTGTTCATCAAGCGGAAGCAGGTCAAGGCACACGCCTGGACGATGATCGCCGCGCTGACCACCAGCGCGACTTTCCTGGTCTTCTACATCACCAGCTATGTCGTGTTCGGCGAGCGCAGCAGCGGCGTGCAATCGGGCCCCGTGAAGACCTTCTACCTTCTGCTGCTGTTGTCGCACGTCGTGTTGGCGGTCGTGATGCTTCCAATGATTATCATGGCCCTGGTTCGCGCGTATAACCGCCAGTGGGCAAGACACCATAAGATCGCCTCGCCGGCGTTCTTCATCTGGTTTTACGTTTCGGTAACGGGTGTGGTGGTTTACTGGATGCTGTATCATCTGTTCCCGTCGATGAAGGCGTGACGGGCTGATGCGGCGCGAAGCCGCGAAGCGACCGGCGACTGCCACCGCGGATGCGTGCAACAGGTCTCCGGCACCTCGCGTATAGTATTGGACGCAACAAGGTGACTACGATGCGACGGACATCAATCGCTTTTGCAATGCTGGCAGTGCTCGCGATCCATTCGTTCGCGAACGTCGCGTCCGCCTGCCCCAACTGCAAAGAGTCCATCCCGATGGGCGCCTCGCAAGACACCGGCAGCGGAGATTCCAGCGCCGGACTCTCCAGCGGGTTCAATACGAGCATTTACGTGATGCTGTCGGCGTTCGTGGGGGTGCTGGGGTTTGTAGGATTCACGCTGTACCGGGGAGTGCGCGGCGGGCCCGCGCCCCGCGGGTTCGATGTCGAGAAACCCAATCGGCTCGATTCGCACTGATTCATCCCCCATCGCTTACGCAGGCCCCTTCCTGCTTCCGTTCACATTGCCGCGAAGTTGGACAGGATCTGCAGGCCGACCTTCTGGCTCTTCTCGGGGTGGAACTGCGTCGCGACGACATTGTCCCGCCAGATGCTGCTGACGAACGGCCGGCCATAGTCTGTCGTCGTGGCGACGACGGCCTCGTTGCCGGGGACGATGTGGTACGAGTGGACGAAATAGACGCTCGAATCGGCCGGCAGGTCGCGCATCAGCGGCGACGGGCGCACGACATTCAGCTGGTTCCAGCCCATGTGCGGCACCTTCAGGCCGAACGCGTCATCGACATCAAATCGCACACATTTGCCGGGCAGAACGCCCATGCCGCAGTGCTCGCCGTCTTCGTAGCCGACGTCGAACAGCATCTGCAGGCCCAGGCAGATGCCCAGGAAAGGCTTCCCCTTCTGAATGTGCCGAATAATCGGTTCGACGAAGCTGCGCTCGCGTAGTGCGGCGACCGCGTCCTGGAACGCGCCGACACCCGGAAGCACAAAACGCTCGGCACGGTCGATCTGTTCCGGTTCGGTCACGATCTCGGCGCGGTGGCCCACGTGCTCGAATCCTTTTTGGACGGAGCGAAGGTTGGCCATGCCGTAGTCGAGAATCGCAATCATGGAGAGTAGTCGGTAGTTACTAGCCGTTGGTCCGAAAGATACACGAACCGATGATAGTAGCGGCAAATGCAAGAAGGGCGAAAGGCCGACGCAATGTCGATCTTTCGCCCTTCTTGCTACCGACCACAGTCTACTGGAGCTTAGTCTCTCGTCATCACGACGATTTCCACCCGGCGGTTGGACGCCTTGTCGGTGGCGCTCTTGGGCTTGGCGCTGCCGAAGCCTTCGGAGCTGATGCGCGAGACTTCAACGCCCTTCTGCACCAGGTAATCGCGGACCGCCTTGGCACGGGCTTCGCTCAGTTCCTGATTGCTCTTCCACTTGCTGACCTTGATCGGATCGCTGTCGGAGTGGCCCTGCACCTTGACGGTCTTACCGGCGTACTGCTTCTTGAGGCCGGCGACCATCTTGTCGAGGCTTACCTTCGCCGACGACTTCAACGTGGCCTGGCCGCTGTCAAACAGCGCGTCGCCGAGGAAGTTGACGGTGGTCGTACCAGCGACGTTGTCGACGGTGACGTCGCCGCCAAGGTCGGTCACGGGGCTCGGTGCGGCCGCTGCCGCCGGCTTGGGAGCCGGTGCCGGCTTCGGAGCGGGCGTGACGACTTCCACCGGGGCCGGCTTGGGTGTTTCAGGTGGCGTGAGCGGCGCTTCCTGCGACTTCATCGAGTCGCGCTCCTCAAGGCGAGCCCGCAGTTCCCGGTTTTCCTGGTGGAGCGCCTTGTTCTCGTCGAGCATCGCGTTCTGGCAGCCACTGCCCACGGCCAGCAGCGACAAACCTGAAGCGAACCCAAGTGTCTTAAGAGAGCCGCCCCAACGTCCGATAGAAAACAGGCCCATGATGAATCCTTTCATTCTGCCCGAGGTTTTTTGAGCTCCGCGGCGGATCAATCGCCCAGCGGCCACTCAAATGCTAAAGGCCGCCGCAACCACGTCAAGTGGTGGTGGCTGCAAATATTGGGCCTAGTTGTGGTACGGCAGCGGGAGAACCGCAAGAAGTAGTGTTTTTATCGACACCTAACCCGGCTCTCTCTCGGCCGGGCCGCTGGTCGATGGTAACGGTTGTGCGGGTTGGTTTGAACGTTCGGTTGCGTCGTCTCTGGAGTGCGACCATGAAGTCGTTTCGTGTCCTCACCCTGATTGTCTGTACCGCCTGCGCCTTCAACAGCGTCGGGTGCGTGCGCGGCATGACCTACAAGATGGCCATGCCCGAATCCATGACCATCGGCACCCTCCGGGCAGACCAGGCAAAACTCGACTCGGCCCTGGCGAATCAGACACCGCAGACTCCGCAGCGATTTGCCGCGGCCGAGCAGTAAGAGAACGTGAATCAGCAGGTCGCGACGTCGCTGCACTTCCGACCGGGAATGACGAAAATCGGCACGTCGGCCGGCGTAGCAGGGAGTGGCTTACACCGCCCCACCCATCGTAGGCGTGCTCGAAAGACCGCCCGAACCACTTGCCGCCAGAGCCGCCTCGGCCTTCTGGAGTTCGGATCGGGCAAGCTGGACCGAATTGGGGTCCATCAACTTGGCCATCGCGCGGATGAGCATTTCCTTGGCCCGGGCAGGCTTGTTCAGGAACCGGTTGAGGACGACGCCGAGCATCAGTTCGACCTGCTCCACCTGTTCATACTTGGGGTACGAGCGGAGGAACGCCTCATAAGCCTCGGCGGCGTGCTCGAAATTCTGCTGCTGGGCGAGCTGATTGGCGACATCAAGCTGCGCCTGTCGCGACAACACCTGCTGGGGATCGAGGAGTTTGAGTTCGATGTAACCGCGCGCCGCAGCCGGCAGATCATGATTGGCCACCGCGTCGATGATCCGTGCGCGTAAGTTCAGTATCTCGGCCTGCCGGGGGTTCATCGGCTGGGCGGGCACCGGTTCGGGGGCCACCCATCCACGGCCGGGTGGCTGAGCGGCGGCAGGGCCGGCAGTGCCGTAAGGGTTCCAGCCGCTGCTGACCGCGTCACGGTACTGCCGACGCCGGTTCCACTGCTTGATGAGGGCAACGACGTCAAACTGATCGCGAGGAAGCAGGTTGACCGCAAGCAAAGCCACGCAGACCAGCACCCCGAACAGCGTCCCGCCGACGTGGGCCGAATGCGCGACCTGTGATTGTCCCGACAACCCAATGACATCCTTGATGAAGAATGCCGCGACGAACCAGAGGCTGGGAATCTCCACAACCCCTAGGAAGAACAGAACGAAAATGGTCACCCGTGCGCGTGGAAAGAGAATGAGGTAAGCGCCGACGACCGCCGACGTGCCGCCGCTGGCACCGATGACGCTGCCCTGCTTGTCCCAGAGCACGTAGAAAAGCCCGGCAAAGATGATCGACGCGAGGTAGAACGCGAGATACCCCAGATGCCCCATCTTGTCGTTGACGTTGTTGCCGAAGATGTACAGGAACAGCATGTTCCCGGCCAGATGCATACCGTCGGCGTGTAAAAAGCCGGAGGTGATGAATTGCAGGAGACTGGGTTCGGAAGCCGAAAGCGCCCAGGGGTCCCACCACTGGCCACGGGAATGCCCGGAGCTGATGACGTTCTGCGCGACGAAAACGAACACGTTAATGACGATCATCGCCCAGTTCATGTAGGGCGAACTGCGGAGCGGACTATCGGTGCGGATGGGGAGAAACATGTCGCGTCAGCGATTGTTGAGCGCGGCGGCAGGAATGTCTACCGCAAACACCGGAAGGACCAGCTAAACCGCCCTGTGGAAGGGATCAGGCACCCTGAAGGATCATCCGCATCCGTCGGCCGCCCGCCTCCCAGCCGACCGACGTCATGTAGCTTTCAATCAGCAGGATGCCGCGACCGCTCGGACGGCAGAGATTTTCGGCAGCGGTGGGGTCGGGAACATTCTTGCGGTCGAATCCGGGGCCTTCGTCTTCGACGGTGACTTCGAGATATCCCGGTCCCGTCGCCGCCTCGATCTTGACCCGCTTGGAGGCGTCCATGCGGTTGCCGTGTCGGATGGCATTAACGATCGCCTCTTCCAGCGAAATGCGAATCGCGAAGATGCGCTCTTCGTCGAAGCCGGCGGCGACGACATCATCCATGATGTGCGTTTGCACGTCACGACTTGCGCTGAAGTCGGAAGGGATGTCGAAGACGCGCTTGACCATCTGACTTTCGCCCTGGCGGGCCGTGCCCGCCGCCCGACCGTTGAAACCTGGTTGTCCTCCGCCAGAATTTCCCCCGTGGCGGCCGTTGTCTCCTGGCGAGGCAATCGCTGCTTCCGGAAGTCGTTGAGGACCGGTGGCACCCATGAGTTTCGTCGGCCAGTTGTCGTGTTCCACAGACATGCTACGGATAACACTCCGTGAGCGTTCGCGGGATGCCCGGAACAGGGCATCCCGCCGCGGTCGGTCCGGTCAGGTGAAACTGGACAAGCCTTCGGCACGGGTGGGTGTAATGCGAAACAGCTTGTTCAACTTGGTAATCACGAACACTTCGAGAATCTGCGGCTTGATGTTCGCCAGTCGCAACTGTCCGTTACGCTCTTTCACTCGCTTGTTGACGTTGATCAACATGCCAAGCGCGGCCGACGACAGGTGATCGACGGTGGCAAAATCGAGCAGCAGCTTGGGGTGTGTGCGCTCGTCGACCAGCGAATTGAGGCCGTCGCCGATCTCCTTGATGTTCGCCTCGTCGAGAATTTTATTGTTCGTAAACTCGACAACGCGGACGTCTTTTTGGTCCGACACCGCGAGTGCAGGAATGGAATCGGCCATGGCCAGAGTTTCCTCAGATGACGGCGTCCACGCCGGTCGGCGGGGAAAGGAGCGGATGGTGCCCGCGACCACGAGCGTTAACGCGACGATGCGCCACCGCTGTATCGATGTCACAGACACTAAAGAGAGTGGAAAATCGTGTCAAGACGCCGCGAGAACAAAGCTCGGGGCCGAAAGTCACCTGGTCGCCGGGTCTTCGTTGGTCACGGCGGGTCCGGTCGAGGCACGCGACTTTCTTCGCCAAACGGTCGCCGCAAACGCCATTAGCCCCCCCGCCAACAGCAATAGCCAGGGTGCCAGGGGCAACAGCCGGCTTCCCTTCCGCAGCAACGCGACGATGGCTTCGTCTGAATCTCCCTTCCAACTTCGGCGGTAGCCACCGCCTGCGTTGGGCCGAACGCCCGGCGAACCCCGTCGTCACGCTGATAGATCCCCGGCCAGTACCGTCGCCCATCACCTCCGGATGCAGGTTCGAAAGGTATCCAGGCCGGCGTCAACTCATTCAGTGGGTGCGACACAAACTGATCGCGCCCGTCGGCCTCTCCCAGCCAGTCCAGCATCGCCGACCAGAAGACGACATACGCGACCTGCTGCCCCCAGCCTCGCGGATCGATCGCACACCAGGCCTGCCTGACCTGCCGAACGGCCGCGGGACTCTCCGTCGCGCGCACCGCAACCAGGGGACCGAAAGCATCGGCCAGCACGACATCCCAACGCCCCGCAGGCAGAGCGCGGTCGACGGTGGCAGGAAGATCGATCGACGCCAGGTCGGCCCCGCCAAGAACGGGGTGATCGACCACGCGCGTCGCCCGGGTCGTGCGCGAAAGGCCTGTAATGGCTGGCAGAATGACACCGGGTGACGTCCCGAGTTCGGCAGGTGTCGACGTCAGCCGTACGTGAACCGAGCGGTCTCCGGCGGGCCGGGCTCGCGAATAGAGTCCGATCAGTCGATCAAGTTCGCCGACACTGACCGAAGGCTCGATCACGGGCCCGTTTGCTTCGGCGATGAGATCGGCACGATCGTCACCGGGGAATGCATCGGCGTATCGAACCGCCTCCCCGCCGGCACCGGCCGGTCCGGTGTACACCAACTCCGCCGTGATGACGTCACCGACCGCCGGCAGGTCAACGAACAGATCCTGGCGCGCCCCGCGGGGCAGATCGACCGATCGCTCCGCCTGCTGGCCGCCGGACGAGATTCGCAGCGCCACCCGGCCCATCGTCGGCAACTCGGGCCCGTTGCCAAAACTCCGCTCGAGGGCAACCATCGCCTGGCCAGCCGGGGTCCGTCGAACGCTGAATTGCCGGATGCCGATGTTGTCGGCGACGGGTCGGGACGGAGACAGGACGGCCCATCGCGCGGTTGTCTCGGTCGTATCGGTCGCCGCAGTCGACACCGACACGATCGGCCGACGATCACTCAGCACAATCACGCGAGCCTGCGGGTCTGCCAGTAGACGGGACACCACGCGATCGACCGTCGCCGCCGTCGCGACTGCCGTCGGCGGTGCTGTGGCGAGCACCGACCGGAGCGAGGCGGCATCGGTCCGTAGTGCCACTGGCTCGCGGCCGGGGCGGTCGGACCTGCCTGGGATGACGATCAGATCGACGGGCACCGAGCCGGCACCGGCTTGCTCCAGCAACGCCGCCAATCGATCACCAGCTTCAACATACCGTGGCGGTGCCGTCGGTGCGCCAGGGCTGACGTCCGACCGCGAAGACATCTCCACGCAGGTATCGACGACGACATTGATCGCCGCAATGCCCGGCCGTCGCAGCGACGGCGACGCCGCCGCCAGGATGACCAGCAAAACTGCGAGCAACACGAGGATGACGCCTGCCGGCGGCGTGGAGAAACTCCGCCGGATGGATTCCTGCGGCGCGTTGATCGTCCATAGATCGAGGTAAGGGACATCCGTCCGCGGACGCCGGCTCATCAGCAGCACGACCGCCACGATCCCCCAGGGGATGAGGCCGAACAACCAGATGGGCGCGGCGAAGAGCAAGGTGGGCTCGACTATACCGCGAGCCGGCATCACGCGCTAAACAAGCGGCCGCGAATCAATCTTCATTCGTCAAACCCCAGCACCAGCACCTTCTGCTCCGAAGCATTCTTGAACCGCGCGGCGGTGCTCTCGATGCTTTGCAGCTGATCGGCCGCCGACGAACAGGCAAACCCGTACTTCTGTTTGACGCGGTTCGAGGCAATCGTCAGCGCCTCGCGGCTGCGGCCCACGAAATCGGCGACCGTGTACGACTGGCCGACCTCGAAGAAGTCCTTGATCACCAGCGACGGGGAATAGCATGAACTGACCGATTCATCCGGCCAGCGAACTCGAAACCGCATTTCCGGCATGGTTGGGTTCTCCTTTAAGGTCAGTCGGCGACGGTGTGACCGCCACGCCGCCGTAGGCCCTCATGTGTGCCGCGGCCGACGCCTGCCACGAATAATGCACGCTGACCTGCAATCCCGCGGACCGCAGATCGTGGCGCAACGACGGATCGAACACCCGCAGCATCGCCGCGGCGATCTGCCCGGGATCGTGCGGGTCGACCAGGATCGCCTTGCTGTCGTCGAGGTATTCGGTGAACGGCGGCATGCGCGACGTGATGACCGGCGTGCCGCTGGCCATCGCTTCAAGGACCGCCAGCCCAAACCCTTCGACCGTCGAAGGGAACACCAGCGCGTCGGCGATCCGATACGCCGACGCCATCTGGTCGTCCGACATGGCGCCCGTGATGACCACCGAGTTTGCCGCGTCGGGTCCGGCAGCGGCGACGACGGCGTCGAACTCGCGCCGATAGTCGGAGTGGTCAAGCAGGCTCGCCCCGCCCGCGATCACCAGCACCGCGCGGGAGAGTGACTGACGAACTTCCAGAAACGCCCGCAGGATGTTGACCGTGTTCTTCCGCCGTTCGATTCCGCCGACGGCAAGAAAGAACGGCCCGGCACGGCCCCCTTCCATCAGCTTATCGCGCAACGGCCCGTCCGAGTCGGTCGGCGTCGGGTCGAACCGGCTCAGGTTCACGCCGTTGGGAACGGTCGTCGCATCAACTCCGTAGCGTGAAAAGAGCGCCCCCCGCCAATGGGAGCTGACACAGAGACATTGCCTGGCCGCCTGAACCGATCTCGATTGAGTGGCGTCGAGGTAGGGATCTTCGAACTGGTCCAGATGATGAACGGTTCGCACGAAACCTTCGATAAGACCCGCTTCCGTGAGGTCCGCCAGTGCGCCACCACTGATGCCGTCGTGGGCGTGGAAGATGTCGAAACTGGCGTTCCCGTTGGCGACGTAGTCGACGTACTCCTGGATGCGCTGCCGGACAACGACCGGCAAGGCGGCCTTCACCGCCCGCGCCGGCACCAGCACGTGCCGCGCGAGGACAGGCGGCCGGAAGAATCGGCGGCCGGCTTCGGCCGGGGCGTGAACAGTGACATCATGACCGAGTTGTGCAAGCGCTTCGCCCAGCTCAAGGCAATGCACCACGCCGCCACGAGGATTGGTGGAGTGGGTGAAGAGGCCGATACGGAGTGGACGACTCATGGAACAAATCACTTGCTGAAGCTGCGAATCGAAGACGGCTTCATTTCCGGGTGGCATGGGCAAGCGTACTCGCTTGCCCGTGGCGATCGCCGTCCGACGTTCGACACGGGCAACGGGGTACCGTTGCCCATGCGATCCGAGTCTTTTGCCTAAGCGGCAGGCCCGAATCCAATAAACGGCTTACGCCGGAGGTCCCAGAACAACTCGCTGGGCCCCGCGCCGTCGGCGAGCCGAACCGTTCGGCTATCGTCAAACGTTCCCACGGCCGCCGCGGCGATGCCGCGACCCGAGAATCGATCGACCACGGCGGCAACACTGGCCTGCGGCACGGCGAGGACAAACCCAAAGCTCGGAAACGCCGACAGCCACTTTTCACGCAGGGCACCCTCAGCCATCGGTATACGCGACACGTCAATCGTCACCCCGACGCCAGAACACTCGGCAAGCATCGTCGTCGTGCCGACAACGCCGCCCATGCTGATGTCCTTCGCGGCAACGGCCAGCCCGGCCTCGGCGATCATGGGCAATAGTTCCAGGTCGCCGCGCAGGCGATCGCCGGGGACTGTCGTGCTGGCGTTCCAGTACGGGTACGGCCCGTACCATTCGCCGCGCAGGTCGATCGCTACGACCAACGCATCGCCGGGGCGGGCGTCGAAGCTGGTGAGCAGTTTCCTGGCCCGACCTACGATCGCGACGGCTAAGTGGTCCCCTGCCGACCGATGATTCGTGTGCCCGCCGACGATGGGCACACCGTACTTCGTAGCGGCGGTGTGCATGCCATCCCAGATCGGCCCGGCCTTTTCGGCCGATGCCGCCCAGATCGCGTCGACGACCGCCGTCGGCCGGCCGCCCATCGCGCAGATGTCGCTGACGTTGACCATCACCGAGCAATACCCGGCGAACCAGGGTTCGGCGGCGACGAACTCATCGAGCAGGCCTTCGATCGCAAACAACAAGTACCCGTCGCCGTCAGGGATGGCGGCGCAATCGTCGCCGACAGGAACGGCAGATGTACCAATCGCGGGCGCGACCTTCTGAATGTCGAGCTTGTGTCCAACGCCGCGCAGACCTTGCAAATAGGCGTTGAGTTGCGGGAGGTTCACGACACCTCCAGGAAGGGACAGATCGTCGAGTGTCCGATTGAGGCGGGAGAGATCGCGCGAGTTGTGGCGCTGAGGTTCGTTACGACGACGCCGGAATGACCTTCGCGACGTCGCTCCGCGGGATAGTGTGCCAAGTCCGCCTGCATCAGATGGTGCGGCTTGCCGCAGACTTCGACCTCGCTCAGCGTGCTCCAGTGCAGTCGCCGGAACAGCGGTACGTTCTGCAACTGCACCGTCGCCAGGAACGTGCGGCAGCCGTAGCCATGGGCGGTGCAAACGGCGCAACGGATGAGCCCCGCCGCCAGGCTGCGCACGCCGCGCCATTCGGCCGCGACGGCGAGTCGCGATCCCCACCAGACGCCCGGCGATTGTTCATAGATTCGCACCGCGCCGACGACATCGTCGTCCATCACCGCGTTGTACGAGACGGCGACGATCGGCTGTGCGTGGCTGTCGTTCTCGTCGAGATCGGTGTTGGTGAAAAGTCGCTGCTCGCGGCAAAAGACGTCCTGCCGCAACTGCCAGTACCGACGCAGTTCCCAATCGTCGGTCGCCAGCTTCACCCGGTAAACGCCCGACGGCACGGCCCAGGCCGAAGCCGCCGTGCCGGTGTGGAACGACATCGCCTGTGCGGCGACGGCGTCGGGAGGATCGAGCAGGCAACTGGTCATCAGCATGTCGACACGCTCCCCGCCGCCTTCGTCATCGCGGCCGCGACCGGCGTTACGGATTGGGTCGATGGGGCCGTCGCACAACCGGCATGTTCCTGCTCGTATGCCGACAGCGACGAACACGCCCCGCACTTGCCGCAGCCGGCCTTGATGTCGGCGGAGGTCATGCCTGCTCGGTGCAGCATGCCGCCCAGTTCGCGAAGCAGCGGCCGCATGAAGTCAGCCCGCGGCGCGGGGTGGGCTTCGAGCGCCGTCCCCGAAATCGGCACGAACGGCACGACGAACGGATACACGCCGACGGCGATCAGTCGCTCGCACATGCGGATGATGGCTTCAGGCGTGTCGCCGAGGCCGGCAAGGATGTACGTGCTCACTTGCCCGCGACCGAAGACATCGACGGCGACCTCGAACGCGTCGAAATACTGATCGAGCGAGACGCTTGCCTTGCCCGGCATAATGCGCGCCCGCACCGCCGGTTCGACCGCCTCCAGGTGCATGCCGAGGGTATCGATGCCCGCTTCGCGCATCCGGCGGAACCAGGCGTTGTCGTCGGGTGGTTCGCACTGGCCCTGGATCGGCAGGTCGACCGCGCCCTTGATCTCGAACGCGCTCTCGCACAATACCCGCGCGCCGCGATCGGTCAGGTTCGGCGTGCCGGTCGTCATCACCATGTGCTTGACCCCGTCCAGCAGAACCGCCGCCCGGGCCACCTCGGCCAGTTGCTGCGGCGTCTTGCGGGCGACCGTCTTGCCGGCTTTGAGCGACTGCCCGATCGCGCAGAACTGACAGGTGGTCGCCTGGTTCTGATACCGGATGCAGTTCTGCAGGACGGTCGTCGCCAGCACATCGCTGGAGTGCAGCACGGCGATTTTCCAATAGGGAATGCCGTCGAAGGTTTGCAGGCCGTAGAAGCGAGGTTGCCTGGGAAAGCCGATCGAACCGACAACGACGCCATCGCGCTCGAGCGTTGAAAGACCGTCCTCGCCGGGCTTACGGGCGACGTACGGAGACTGGTGTGCTGCGTGCGTGTGGATCGGCACCATGACGGTGCGACCCTGTACGGTCACCGCCTTATGGTCCGACGGCCCCGCGCCACCTTTGCGTCCGGCAGCACCGGCGGAGGGGTCATCGAGGCGCAATCCAAGCCATTGCAGTTCGGTGATGAGATCCTGCGAAGAGATCGAGGATGACGATGTCGGACCGACGACGTTGAGTTGCATAGCGAATCACTCCGGCAGCACCAAGTCCCTTCCTCAGGTCTTAGTCCCCTCCTCCGGTACTCCGGGGGAGGGCTAGGGAGGGGGTTGCTTCGAGTTACGTTCGGACGGCTGTCTTCGACGAACCTCAATAGCGCGAAAGCCTGCTTCAGGCGGATGAACGTACATCTACACGACCCCCACCCTAACCCTCCCCCGGAGTACCGGAGGAGGGGATCAGACTCACGACCCGATCAACGCCTCGATCATGTGTGCACCGTCGTACGGAACGGCAACTTCATCGTCGGCGTCCTCACTTCGGCACAGTTCGATACGGTCGGCGACGTACGCCGCATCTCGTGCCACACCGGAAAACCGCCCGGAACCCCACGTGTACAGCCAGGGCAATCCGAGGAAGTACAAGCCTTCGCACGTCGTCACGCCGCGCTGGTGTCCGGGGTAGCCGCGGCCATCGAAGACGGGAATCTCAATCCAACTGAAGTCCGCCCGATAGCCGATCGACCAGATGACCGAGCGGATGTTCGACGCCTTCAGGTCCAGCGTCGTCACCGCAGGCTCGGGCGGGTGCCATAGTGGCGTGTACCGCGGTTCGGTCGGGGCGGATATGCCACGTTCGCCGATGAACTTGTCGATGCTGGTCTTGATGCTCTCTGACGTCTCATCCGCCTTGTCGAGGTTCTGTTTGAGGTCTTGGCCAAAGTGCATCACGCCGTCTTCGATCGCGAGAAGCCGGCCATAGAGATTCATGCCTTCGCTGGCGCGTAGCCGCAGGTCGATGTCGCGGCCGCCGTCGCGGCCGGTGACGTAATGGTTGGCGCGGCCGCGGACCTGCTCCTTCAGCGGGTGCTTGTGGACGGGCAGGTCGTAGAACCCCATCAGGTCGAGCCACTCGACGACGTCCTTACCGCGATATCGCCTTGCGACACGCGGGGCACCGCCGACGCAAAGGTGGACCTTACGGCCGGCTATATGGAGGTCCTCGGCGATCTGGCAGCCGGACTGGCCGCTGCCGATGACCAGCACGTCGCCGTCGGGCATCGACTGCGGGTTCTTGTATTCGCGCGAGTGAATCTGCGCGAGGTCTTTCGGCAGCCGCTCGGCCATCCGCGGAACGACGGGCAGGTGATATCCCCCTACCGCGACAACGACCTGGTCGGCGGTGAATACGCCGGCGGAGGTCTCGAGTTCGAACATGGTCGCGGCATCACTCGTCACCCGGCGGAGGCGCGTCACGCTGACGCCTTCCCGTACCGGTGCCCCGAATGACGCGGCGAATTGCTCGATGTACTCGACAATCGCGTGCTTCCCCATGAAGCCTTCGGGGTCTTTGCCCGTGTAGGGAAAGTCCGGCAGCTTGCATTGCCAGTTCGGCGTCACGAGGCAGAACGAATCCCACCGGTATTCACGCCAGGCGTGGCCGATCCGGTGCTTCTCAAAGACGAGGTGGTCGATGCCGCGCTGCGTCAGTTGATGGCTGATCGAAAGCCCCGCCTGGCCGCCGCCAATCACGATCACCGGGTAATGCGTTTGTGTCATGATTCACCAGATACGAAGGCCAATCAGCGACACGGGCTTACAGCCCGTGCGTGGTGCACTGGAGCACCGGTTGTCGTTCATCGCGATCCGCCAGAAAGACGTTTCAAGCACGCGCTGTTGGCGATTTCAGAAGTCCAGCGCAACCAGCACGGGCTGGAAGCCCGTGTCACAGATGCGCCATCCGATGTCACGCGCTCGCCGCCTGCGCGAGTTCCTGCCACGGGTTGGGGATCTCCGTCGGCTCTACGGCTTCCGTCATCGCAGGGATGGGCGACGGGCCGTCGATGACCATCGGCATTGCCGGCTTGACGTTGGCGACCAGGCTCAGCAACTCGGGCCGGGCGTAATGGCCGACGCTGTCCATCATGCGTTTGCGTTTGGTGATCAGGCTGAAGTCCAGATCGGCGATCGCGATGCCTTCGCCTTCGGTCAGCTTGGGGCACAGGTGCGATCCTTCCGGTGAGATAATCGCCGTGCAGCACCCGCCCCGCAGGGCCTTCTGCAGTTTGGCGTCCGGCGTGATCGACACAATCTGTTCGTCCGTCAGCCAGCCGGTCGCGTTGATGACGAAGCATCCCGACTCCAGGGCATGGTGCCGGATCGTCACTTCCATCTGGTCGGCGAAGATCTGGCCGACCATCGATCCGGGAAACTGGCTGACATGAATCTCTTCGTGCTGCGCCATGAGGGCGTAGCGGGCCAGCGGGTTGTAGTGCTCCCAGCAGGCCAATGCCCCGACCCGGCCGACCGCCGTCTGCACGACCTTCAGCCCTGAGCCATCACCCTGGCCCCAAACCATCCGCTCGTGATAGGTCGGCGTGATCTTCCGCCGTCGAAGGGCGATCGTTCCGTCGGCATCGAATACGAGCTGCGCGTTGTAGAGCGAGCCGTGGTCTCGCTCGTTGACGCCGAGTACGACGACGATCTCATGCTCCCGCGCCGCCGACGCGACGGCGTCCACCGCGGGGCTGGGGATCGTCACTGCCTCTTCGTAAAGCTTCATGTGCTCGCCGCCCATCAGCACCGGCGGCAGCACGAACGAAAAGTACGGGTAGTAGGGAACAAACGTCTCGGGAAAAACGACGATCTCCGCCCCCTCGTCCGCGGCGTCGCTGATCGCCGACAGCACCTTCTCCATCGTCCCTTCACGGCTGTGCAGGACCGGAGCGATCTGAACGGCGGCGGCTCGAATCGTCTTCGACGGCATGGGTAAGTCCTTCACATCTCAAGACCGGAAGGGGAACCGCAGAACCGAGGGGGAACCACAGATGCACACAGATATGCACAGATCAGAAGAGGCGAAACGAGTCGTCGCCATTGCCGAACGGCGTGCGAGCAAGCGTCCTTTCATGTCCGACTTCTTTCTCATCTGTGTTCATCTGTGTGCATCTGTGGTCGATCTCTTCTTCCGGGTTACGAAGAGCGACTACACCGTCCACGTATCGAGGATGAACGCGTTGTCGCGGCGGTGCAGGAGGATGAGGTCGAGCACGTCCAGCGGGCTGATCGGGCGGATGCCGGGGATCAGCGCGCCTTCGCCGTGGCCGTAGAGGGCCTGCAGCGCGAACCGGCAGGCGTAGACCTTGCCGCCTTCTTCCATGAACTTCACGATCTGCTTGTTCATGTTCTGGTGGCCGGGGAAGGCTTCGTCGCCGAGCGTGGGGAACCCGCGCTGCACGCCGAGCGTCACGCCGGGGCCGTACAGTAGGACCGAAGTCTCGAAACCCTTACGCTTCAGGCGGGTGGCCTGCAGAAGGTTCACCAGCCCGATCGAGCCTTCGAACGCGACGGTGTGGAAGGTAACGAGCGCCTTCTCACCCTTCTCGGCCTTGACGTCTTCGAACACCTTCTCTTCGTAATCGACCAGGAAATCGCCCTTTTTGTTGGCTGGTTTTTCGACGACAGGCATGGAGTCTCTCCGAGTACGCGGTATGGCAGAGACGAAAAGCCTTCACCTTGAAGGCAGAATCGCCGTTCGGAAGCCCGCGGAGTAGCGCTTGAGAACAAAGGAGCGAAGGCAATCCTGATGCCAGCACTGAAATTGGGAGTTCAGCACGTTGGTGATTTGGCCACAATTCCCAGTGGAGTATTGGGCAACGGCGGCGAAGAACATTTTCGACCGTTCGAACCGGGTGCGGCGGGCGTGCCGCGCGGCGCGTCGAACGCCTGTTTTTCGCCGCTTAATGCGGCAGCGCGATTCGCGCCCCTTACTTACCAGTTGGTAAGCAATCGCCACGAAAATCGCGTGAAACCGCATGGAAACTGGATTTCTCTTTGCCGTTGCGCTTACCAATCGATAAGTTCACGCCCTATGGAACTGCGTAGCCCCAGGCAGACCGAAATCCTTGATGTCGCCCAGCGCCTGGTACAGATGCGCGGCTACAACGGGTTCAGTTTCGGAGACCTCGCCGAGGCAATCGGCGTGAAATCGGCTGCGATCCACTACCACTTTCCCACCAAGACCGACCTCGTCCGCAGCCTGATGTCACGCTACCGCGAACGCCTGCACCTGTCGCTGGCGAAGATCGACGAACAGGCCCTGTCACCACGGCACGCGCTGGAGCGATTCATCCAACTGTTCCAAGCGACCCTTCGGCCGAACAACTGCATGTGCCTGTGCGGCATGCTGGCGACCGAACTCACCGTTTTGCCAAGCCCGCTCCAGGAAGACGTTCGGGCGTTCTTCAACGATAATGAGGCGTGGCTAGCCCGGGTGCTCGGGGAAGGCCGCAAAGCCAAGGTGCTGGAGTTCGAAGGCTCGTCCGCCGCCGCCGCCCGGTGCGTCTACTCGGCGTTGCACGGCGCGATGCTGTCGGCCCACGCCTTCGACGACCCCAGCCGGCTGACCACGACCGGCCGATGGCTGCTCGACGCCCTGCTTCCGCCGGAGATGGACGCGCTGCTGGTGCAGGTACAGGCGCGGGGCAGGTCGGAAGATTGAAGATCGAGGACTGTGAGGATCGACGCTTGAGGATTGAGGATTGACGAACACCTGATTCTGCTATGTTCGATCCTCGATCGTCCATCCTCTATCCTCGTACGCCCCCCGCCCCTACAATCACTCGTTCCCCATGCGTGTTCGGCTTTCCAAGACGTTCCGCTTCGAAGCGGCCCACTCTCTCCCGACATTCCCCGACGGCCATAAGTGCCGCCGGCTGCACGGGCACTCTTTTCGTTTCGACGTGTTCGTCGAAGGCGATGTCGACCCTGCCAGGGGCTTCTTGATCGACTACGGCGACATCAAGCGGGCGGTAGACCCGATTGTTAAACGGCTGGACCACTACTACCTGAATGAGATCGAAGGCCTCGCCAACCCCACGGCCGAGGTGATTTCCCGCTGGCTGTGGGACCACATTAAGCCGGGACTGCCACTGCTCGCGTCGATCGTAGTGCACGAGACCTGTTCGTCGAGCTGCGAGTATCGTGGGTAAAACACGGAACGTACGCTTCGTTTAGCCGGCCGGCTTGCCCGCCGCATTCGGCCCATTCCTCAGGGCGACAGCCGGTCCTTGATCCAAGTCCCGTCCTTCTGCTTCCGATACCGAATCCGGTCATGAAGCCGGCTCGGTCGGCCCTGCCAGAACTCAACGGCGTTGGGGACGACACGATACCCGCCCCAGAACTCGGGCAGCGGCACAGGACCGCCAGCGAATTGCTCCGTCAGCTCCCGCTCTTTGTTTTCGATCTCCTGACGCGATTGGATGACGGTGCTTTGTGCCGACGCCCAAGCCCCCACCTGGGCCGATACCGGCCGCGTGCGAAAGTAAGATTCGCTCTCGGCCCGGCCGACGGTCTCGACCGCGCCTTCCACCCGTACCTGCCGTTCCAACGGCTGCCAGAAGAAGCACAACGCCGCGTGTGGATTGGCTTCGATGTCGTGCGCCTTACGGCTGTCGTAGTTCGTGAAGAAAGCAAACCCGCGCGCGTCGATCCCCTTCAGCAGCACGATCCGCGCCGACACCACGCCAGAACTGTCGGCCGTCGCCAGCGTCATCGCGTTGGCTTCCGGCACGCCGGCGGCATTGGCGTCGGCGAACCACCGCTCGAACTGGGTGATGGGGTCGGCGGCGGCGTCAGTCTCAGAAAACTGGCCGCGGCCATAGTCGACGCGAAGATCCTGGGGGATGAGGGGCATGGTTGCTACTAGGCGCTAAAGGAGTTGAACAGGGATTTCGGATGCTCAAGCGTCGGGCAAGTGCTTCAGATCGATCAAGTCTTTGTCGCGCCCGCTGTGCGACTTATTGACCCGCAAGTCCGCCAAGCTGATCACAGGCACAAGGACATCTTCAAACAGAGTCATCACTCGACGCGCGTAGCATTCTTCAAAGTCCACCCCGCTCGGGCTCGTGAGCAAATCGATTCGGATCGGAGCGCGGCCGAACATATGGAGGCTTCCCGGTGCCATGAACTGTTCGGGGCGAACCTCATCTGGGTCGAACCCGAACTCTATCAGTGTCTTGGAAACGCCCTCGGCACTGGCGCGATCCATGCCGATCCAGAAATCGATGTCAGCCGTGTACCGCTCGTACCCGTAATGGCCGACCGCATAACCCCCGACCAGCAGGTACCTAACTCCCGCCGAGTTGAGCAACCTGATAAAGTCTTTGAAATTGGGGTCGAGGTTTAGATCCATCGGCATATCCGTGCCGCACCGCACGAATGTACTCTAACGCTGCCAGCCGTTGCTGCGGCGTCTTCTGAAACGACTGTTCACGGTCGTGCTTATCCCCATCGACCATGGTTCCCGACCACTTCACGGGAACCAATCGTCGGCGTTCCGTGTGCATCAGGCCTCCTCTGAATCGATCGGGCACCCCGACCTCGTCGTCGCGGATAGCGTCTCAAAGTGAGTAAGCATCCGTCATCACCCAATCCCAAGGACGGCCAGTGCCATCTTGTAGTGCGAGTCGGTCGCAAGTTCTTCCCATTTCATCTCTTGGGATTATAGCAGCCCGGGCGTTGGAAACGCGAAGTGTTTACCGCCATGCGTGGTCCATTTTGCCTCTTGCGCAAATTTGAAAACGGCCGAGGCGATCGCTCGCCACGGCCGTCTCATTGTTCATGTTCGAACCGCAAAAGACTTCGCTCAGGCCGCCTTCACCTTGCTGTAGTAGCCCGGCAGCGGTTTGCCCTGCTTTTCCCAGTGCTTGATGATCGCCTCGGCCTTACCGGCCGAGTTCAGCACGTGCAGCTTGCGCTGCACCATCTTGGTGATCGCCTCGCGGGCAGGTCCGAGATAGTTGCGGGGGTCGAACTCGGCGGCCTTGGTGGCAAACACTTCGCGGATCTTCGCGGTCATCGCCAGGCGCAGATCGGTGTCGATGTTCACCTTGCACACGCCGTACTTCTGGACCGCCATCGCGATCTGGTCTTCGGGCACGCCCTTGGCGTTGGGCATTGCGCCGCCGTACTTGTTGACCAGGTCGATGAATTCCTGCGGGACGCTCGACGAACCGTGCATGACCAGCGGAAGGCCGGGGCAGGTCTTCATGATCTGCTCGATGCGGTCGAACGCGAGCTTCGCTTCGTGCTTGAACTTGAACGCCCCGTGGCTGGTGCCGATCGCGACGGCCAGGCTGTCGCACTTGGTGGCGTCCCAGAACTTCTTCGCATCGTTCGGGTCGGTCAGGAACTTCTCGACGTTCTTTTCGTACTCGTGGGCGTCCATGCCGACCACGTCTTCTTCGATACCGCCGAGCATGCCCAGCTCGGCTTCCACAACCACACCGGCCGCATGAGCGTGCTTCACGGCTTCGGCGGTCAGCTTGATGTTCTTGTCGAAGTCGTAGTGGCTGCCGTCGATCATGACGCTGGTGTAGCCGTCGTTGATGCAGGTGTCGATCAGCTCGACGGTGTCGCCGTGATCGCAGTGGACGGCGATCGGCAGGCCGGGGTTCTCGGCAACGCCGGCGTCGATGATCGCCTTCAAGTAACGGATATTGGCGTACTTACGCGCGCCCTTGGAGATCTGCAGGATACACGGCGAGCTCTCCTTCACGCACGCGTCGATGATCGACTGCGCGAGCTCCATATTGTTGACGTTGAAGGCACCGACGGCAAAGCCTCCGTCATAGGCGAGATCGAACATGGGCTTGGTCGTCATCAACGGCATGGGAATCGTCCTTTCAGGGGTCTACTAAGCGGAATCGGCGCGGTAAGCCGGGTCTTGCTGAGCCGGAAAATGATAGAGGACGACCCCGCCGGATGCAACGCCAACTGACGGCTCGTGTAACGTTTCACCCTTTCGATTTCTGTCCGCGGCCGACAAAGATCGATGCAAGGGGTCCGGGCCGATCGCAGACGATCAACGTACAATCCTTCCACCCGCCCATGTCAACCGCACTTGATCTCACGCCCCACCGTCTGAAAATCGTACTGGTCGCGCCGCAGATCGCGCCCAATACGGGCAACATCGCCCGACTGTGTGTGGCTACGGGAACCGAACTGCATCTGGTACGCCCCCTCGGATTCGTCCTTTCCGAGAAGCAACTCCGCCGCAGCGCGATGGACTACTGGCCCCGCCTGAAGCTGACGCTGCACGACGACCTGACCGCCTTCTTGGCAGCAATCTGTAACGATCGAGTCTGGCTGATGACGAGCAAGGGGAAGTCCTCGATCTGGGAATGGCCCGTCAGCGACGGCGACTGGATCGTCCTGGGGAACGAGTCCAGCGGCCTTCCCGACAGCCTTCTCAGCCGGTATCCAGACCGGACGATTCGTATTCCCCAAGCTCCCGGCGAGCGATGCCTGAACCTGTCGACCGCCGCCGGCGTCGTGCTCTTCGAGGGCTTGCGTCAAATCCGGGTCGGCCAGCAGGTATCGCCGTAAGGGTAAGGGCCGCCGAAATTGGTCTTGGCTCTTTGAAACTCTCCTGCCACGCTCTACGCTATGTACGGGTCCTCTGTGGGCCCTTCAGCGATCGACCCCTTGTCTCGGAACTGCAAACAAGCAGCCGTCGGAGTCGTATGTCGCGGCACGCCATCTCATCATTTCTCTCCTCGCGATGGGCGCCATTGGCCGTACTGGTAACCGGCCTGTTGTCGACGGCAATTGTCGTCGCCCAATTGCAGAAAGCGGCCAACGAGAGAGACCGCCAGCGATTCAGAAACGTGATCGATCGGCTCGAAGACGCCATCAATCAGCGGATGGAAGGGTACTACGCCCTGCTGCGGGCGACGGCGGGTCTGGTCGGTGGGGACGGCGGGGAAACATCCGTTCACGAGTTCGACGGCTTCATCGAGCGGATGAAGCTCAAGGACTATTACAAGGGTGCAGTCGGGATAGGCTTCTCCCGCAGGGTAGCGCCTGGCGACCTGAAGAGCTTCGAAGATCACATCCGGCGGACACTGCATCCGTCGTTCAAAGTCGCGCCCGATGCGCCCCGGGGCGAAGCCCAGGCGATCGTCCTGCTGTCTCCACAAGACCAGCAGAATCGTCGCGCGATCGGGTTCGATATGGCATCCGACCCCGTCAGACGACAGGCGATGGATCGCGCCCGGGACAGTGGTACTGCCGCCGCGACGGGCCGGGTTACGCTGATCCAGAATGAGGCCGATGACCCGACACCCGGCTTTCTCGTCTACGTACCGGTGTTTGAAGGGCCGGCCGATCCGGTCGACATCGGCCAGCGTCGGGCGGCGCTCCTGGGGTTTGCCTACGCGCCGTTCCGCGCCGGCGAGTTGTTTTACAACATCGTTCCACCGGGCGCTAAGGCGGACGCGGCATTCAAGATTTACGACAGCAGTACGCCCAACGAGCAGGCCCTCCTGTATCACAATGAACCGGAGGGACACCACGAGGAAGCCGCCGCAATTGAGTCCTCCCACCGCATGTTGGTCGCCGGCCGAACCTGGCTGATCACCGCGCAGAGCACGCCGGCATTCAACGCCTCAAGGCCGGCGGGGCTCGCGGCACCGGCGGCGATAGCGGGGATCATCCTTTCGGTTCTGATGACACTGCTCACCCGCCTGCAGACCCGGGCGCGGCTTGCCGCGGAAGTCGATCGCCGCGCCGCCGACGACGCACGCGAAGAAGCCCGCACTGCCGCCGAGCGATTGGAACTCGTGCTCAAGGGGGCCCGTGTCGGCCTCTGGTACTCGACCCTTCCCTTCGAAACGCTTCAGTGGGACGACCGGGTGAAGGCCCATTTCTTCCTTCCGCCGGAAGAAAAGCAGATCACCGTCGAAGGGGCGTTCGAGCGGGTGCATCCGGATGACCGCGAGCGCATTCGCGCCGCGATGGGCTGGTCTATTCGCGACGGCGCGCCGTTCGACGTCGAGTACCGCACTGTCAGCCCCGACGGGACGCGAATGAACTGGATTCGCTCGATCGGCCAAACCTTCATCGACGCCGATGGCGAGGCAAGCCGCTTCGACGTGCTGACCATCGATGTCACGGCGCTTAAACAGGGGCAGGAGAGCCTGGCCGAAAGTGAGGCCAAGTTCCGCCAGTTGGCCAACTCCATCCCGCAGCTCGCGTGGATCGCCCGGCCGGACGGATGGATCTTCTGGTACAACCAGCGGTGGTACGACTACACCGGCACGACGCCGGCACTCATGGAGGGATGGGGCTGGAAGTCCGTTCAAGACCCCGAGTACCTCCCGCTCATCATGGAGACCTGGCAGCGGGCGATTGCGACTGGCGAGCCGGCGGAGTTGGAATTCCCGATTCGTGCCGCTTCCGGCACGTTCGGCTGGTTCCTTACCCGCGTCGTCCCGCTGCGGGATGCCGCCGGCAACGTGCTGTTCTGGTTCGGAACCAACACCGACCTCAGCGAACAACGTAAACTTTCCAACGAGCGAGAACGACTGCTCGAAAGCGAGCGCGCCGCCCGCGGCATGGCCGAACGCGCCAGCAGGATGAAAGACGAGTTCCTCGCGACGCTCTCGCACGAGCTTCGAACTCCACTCAATGCAATCCTCGGCTGGTCTCAAATCCTTCGACGGCAGCACGCCGGCAACGCGGATCTGGTGGACGGGCTGAGCGTGATCGAACGCAATGCCCGCGTGCAAACCCAGCTCGTTTCCGACCTTCTGGACATGAGCCGCGTCATTTCCGGCAAACTGCGTCTGGAAGTGCAGGTCATCGACCCGTCGACCGTCGTACATGCCGCCGTCGAATCGGTCCGCCCCGCCGCCGACGCGAAGGAAATCACGCTGGTTCCGGATTTCGACCCGCAGGCCGGACCGGTTTACGGGGACCCCTCGCGGCTTCAGCAGGTCATCTGGAATCTGCTGTCCAATGCGATCAAGTTCACTCCCAAGGGCGGCCAGGTTCAACTGTCCCTGGCGCGCGTGGACGATAAGGTCGTGTTCGGCGTGGCCGACAGCGGCGAGGGAATCGAGCCGGACTTCCTCCCGTTTCTGTTCGAACGGTTCCGACAGGCCGACGGCTCCATCACACGTCGGCACGGCGGCCTTGGCCTCGGACTCGCGATCGTCAAGAACCTGGTCGAGCTGCACGGCGGTAAGGTCTGGGCGACCAGCGCGGGACCGGGGCAGGGCGCTCATTTCTACGTCGAGCTGCCAATCCTGGTCGGTACACCAGTCTCCCTGGACAATTCCCCAGGCGAGCCCGATCACGCTGCCGCGAACGATTACGCCACCATGTACAACGGCGATTCGCTCAAGGGCGTTCGCGTGTTGCTGGTCGATGACGAACCGGATGCGCGGGACCTGATCAGCCGGGTTCTCGCCGAATCGGGGGCAACCGTTTTCGTCGCGTCCGGCGGCCCCGAGGCGATGAAGATTCTCGAGCGAGATCGTCCCGATGTCATTCTGAGTGACATCGGAATGCCCGGGCAGGACGGGTATGAGTTCATTCGCGCCGTGCGGCAGTTGTCCCCCGCCGACGGTGGTGCCATCCCGGCAGCGGCACTGACCGCGTTCGCCCGGACCGAGGATCGCCGCCGTGCTCTGATCGCCGGATACCAGAATCACATCGCCAAGCCTTTCGAGTCGGCCGAACTGATAACGGTTGTCGCCGCGCTGGCCGGACGCATGAACCAGCCGGCCGAGGTCTTGAACTAAGGCGCTATCCGCTTTTCGCCCGCCGGCATTACTGGTACACACGCCCAGACCGTGCCGAATTGGTCCCTCGACATCACCCGACAGAGCGACTGGGACATCTGGTCCTGGCTCTGCCTGCTCGCCGCCGCAGCACTTGTCACTCACGTCGTGGCGACCCGCGCATGGACAGCGCCCGGCGGCTGGATAAGACTCCTGCTCGCGGGAATCGGCGCGGCGGGAACCGCGGCGGTGCTGGGACTGCCGGGACTTGGCAACGCCAGCACAGGCTTCGCCTGGACATTTGTCCTTCTCACCTTGCTGTCGGTGGTCGCGTGTCTCCGTCTTCTCGACCGCATTTCCGGCAAGCGGGTCGCAACCCTGCTCGCCCTGCGAATCGCTGCTCTGGCGGCGTTGGTGCCGATGCTCTTCGAGCCTGTGCTTCGGTACGTTCACATCCCCCCGCCGCAGCGACCCCTCATTCTGCTGGTCGATACATCCGGCTCGATGTCATTCCCCGATGTCCCCAACGGACCGACCCGGCTGCAGAGCGTTTGGCAGCGTCTGGAACCGCAACTCGGGCGGCTCAGTCAGCACTTTGTACCGCAGGTCTACCGGTTCGCCTCCAACGCCAGTGCGCTGTCCGGTCCTCAGGAACTGGCAACGGTCCGTGCCGACGGTGGATCGACCGATATCGTTGCCGGTATCCGACAATCGCTTTCAAACGTCGTCCGTGACGACGCGACCCTGGTCGTCTTCAGCGACGGGATCGACAACACGACCCCCGACATCCCCGGAGCGATCGCCGGCATCAATCGGCGGGTCTACACAGTGACGGTCGGATCAGAAGCCGGCGATTCGGCGTCGCCCCCGAACGTTGCCGTCGCGGACGTGCAGGCGGATGACGACTTGGTCGTCGGACAGGAATCGAAACTGGTCGCCACCATTCGTTCGACCGCACTCCCCAATCGTGTGGTCGATGTGAACTTCGCCGAAGTGGACGACCTGGGCAAAACGATCGGACAGGTCCGACAGGTCAAGCTCGTTCTGCAGCCGACGGCGCGGGGGCAGCAGGTGACCCTACCCTATACGCCGACAAAAATCGGCGTGCAGCGGCTGGCGGTATGGGTTGAACCGACAGCAGGAGAGCGACTAACCATCGACAACCGCCAAACCCTGCAAACCCTGGCGGTCGATCCGGCAATCCGCGTGCTGTACGTGGAAGGTCGGCTTCGGCCGGAGTTCCGCGACCTGCGCCGGCTTCTGGAAACCGATCCCAACATCGAAGCGGCGACACTGTTACGGATCCAGGAGAATAAGTTCGTTGCCAGCGGCACCGTCAACCGCCAAAAGCTGCCTGCCCGGCTGCCGACGGCGACGGAATGGAAGGCATTCGATGTCATCCTGCTGGGCGATCTCGACGCAAGTTTTCTATCGACCTCTGACCAGGCGGCGATTCAGCAGTCGGTCAGCGATGGCAAGGCACTGCTGATGATCGGCGGCGAGAAGGCGTTTGGCCCCGGCGGCTACAGCGGTACGCCGATCGAGAATGCGCTGCCTGTCATCGTCGGCCCGCTTTCCAGCCCACAGGAATCGGCCCGGTTCGTCCCCCGCCTGACCGCCGACAGCGCGCTGCATCCGGCGATGGAGGGACTGACGCCGTTCTTCGGGATCGAAGCCAACCCCCCGACCATTCCGCTGCCGCCGCTGAACGGCAATGTCGTCGTCGCCGGCGAGACCGGCGGTGCTCAGGTGCTGCTCACTCACCCGGGAAAGGTCGGCCCTGATGGCAAGCCGATGATCGTGCTCGCGACCCAGCGCTACGGCAAAGGCCGGTCGGCGGCGCTGACCGTCCATTCCACCTATCTGTGGGCCCTGCCACTGCATGGCCTGGGACAGGAGAGCCCGCACAACCGGCTCTGGGGGCAACTGATCCGCTGGCTCGCCGGGACGGATGTGCGCAGCCGCCAGCGCGGGGCCGGCGTTGACGCGCTCGTGAACCGTGATGCCTATCCGTCTGACGACCCCATTCGCATTCGTGCCAGGGTCCGCGACAGCCACGGCGATGCGACACGCTTCGCGCAGGTGTCGCTGAAACTCAAGCGAGTGGACGCCAATTCGCCGGCGTCCTTCTCCGAGAAGTCGTACGCGTTGAACCCCATCGACAGCCGCAATGGCATGTACGAACTATCGATCCCGCCGGTCGGCAAAGGCGATTATGTCGCCAGCATCGCCGCGACGAAGGACGGCGCCGCACTCGGCCAGACCGAGATTCGGTTGAAGGTGATTCCCCCCGCAGATGAGATGCACAAGCTCGCCGCCAACCACCCATTGATGCGCCGCATCGCCGCGGAAACCAATGCAGGAAGCTACGCATTGGACCAGGTCCCCGAGTTGGTCGATGAACTGATCCGATCGGATACGACGACAAGGCCGGAACAGATGGCGATCCGTGTCGGCAATTTCGCTCACGTCGTGTCGGCCCTGGCGGGCAAGCCGGCCGATTGGCCCCGGACGTATGACCTGCCAATCCAAGCGCTGTTCGTGATAGCCCTTCTGACCGTCGAATGGATCCTTAGGCGGCGATGGCAGTTGGCATGACGGCGCTGAATCCCCGCGCCGAAGAGCGTCCCGACTCAGTTCATCCAGCCTGTAACTCGATCACCGCAATCTCCGGTCGTACCCGAAACCGCATGGGGATGATCGTCGTTCCGATCCCGCGGTTCACGTAAACCGGACACGACGGCGACTGCACCAGGCCGGCGGCGTACTTCTGCCCGTATCGCGAGGGTGTGATCGGCGTACCAATGCCCGGGAACGACACCTGGCCGCCATGCGTATGGCCACTCAACATCAGATCGATCCGCGGCGAGTGCTTGCGAACACAGGGTTCTTCGGCGGTGTCGGGGTTGTGAGACAGCAGCACGCGGGGCATGAAATCGGGAACGCCGCCCAATGCCTCGCCACAGTCGGGCGAACCCTCCCACAGATCCCCCAGGCCTGCGACGCATAGCACATGTTTCTGATCCGTCCGACCGACACCTGATTCCAGTGTCCGTTCGGAAGTGATGAACAGTCGGCTGTTGTCGAGTCGTCGAATGCTGGTTTTGTCCAGCTCGCGGATCATCAGTTCGCCGTTCTCCCACCAGTCATGATTGCCCAACGTGGCCACGACGCCGATGCGGCCTTTCAGCCCGGCCATGGCCTCGACGACCGGCGCGATATACCGGTCGGACTGGTGAACGTAATCGCCGGTCAGAACGATCAGATCCGGCTTGAGCGCGTTGGCCTGGTCTACCACCCGGCGAATGTAGGACAAGCTTGTCCAGGGGCCGTGGTGAAGATCGGTGAGTTGGACGATTCGAAGTCCCGCCAGCGTCTGCGGCAAGCCGCGGATGGGGATGGACTGGCGAGTGACTTCGACATTCCGCAGCTCGACCAAAAACGAGTAGGCCGCGGTACCGGCAATGCCCACCACCGCCGTCCGTCGGGCCGCCAGCAGCAATCCGCGACGCGAAACCAGGGCGTCGTCGCCCGGCGACGGGATGTCGCGTGTCTCGGCCGGCACCTGTTCGTGCGACAGGTCAGCGGCGGCGTCTGATCGTGGATGGACGTCGGGCTGATGGGGGTTTAGCGGGGTTCCGCCGCGACTTTTGCGGGGTCGGGGAGCCCACATCCATCGGAGGACGAATCCGACCAACGTGTAAAGTGGCACGCTGGTGAGCAGCATCACGAGCCAGGCACCCCAGCCGGTGCGGTGTCGGAACCGGGCCCCGGTCGACTCGGCGACGCAAAGACCCGGCAGCGCCAGGATCCGTGCCAGCCCGTTGAGCCAACCGGTCCACTCCCAGCCGTGCTCTTCATGAATCGGCGTGAGAATCAGGTCGCAGACGAACACGTAGGCGAGTACCCCGGCGGTGAACAAGAGTGGGAATCGCCAGCGTGAACGCATCGAAAGTCTTCCAGGGGACACCCCAAACCGACTCGCCTGCCCACAGGTGAGGTCGCTTTACCAGAGCAATATCAGCCCATCGGCGCGATTGCAACTTCTATCGACCCGTTCAGCCAGAAGAGTTGCCAGGGTGTCAAGCTGAGCGGCATATCGGGGATTCGCCAAGTGTGGATCCGGGCGGCATTGACGCCTTCGCGGCGCGCGCACACCATTTCGCCCATGACCGAAAGCACCGCACCCCGCCGTTCTTACCGCGCGCCCGATCCCGGCGAACACCTTTGGGGCGCCTCGCCGATCTACCGCCGAACGGTCGAGAACTTCAACAAGGCCGTCGAAGTGCTGAAGCTCGACGCCAACGTCGCCGCCCGGCTCCGCCGGCCCGAGCGGGTGCTCGTGGTGTCGGTGCCCGTTCGCATGGACGACGGGCACGTGGAGGTATTCACCGGCTATCGCGTGCAGCACAACGACTCGTGCGGGCCCTACAAGGGAGGCATTCGCTACTCCGTGGATGTCGACCTCGGCGAAGTCTGCTCGCTGGCGATGCAGATGACCTGGAAAACGGCGCTGGTCGGCCTTCCGCTCGGCGGTGCCAAGGGCGGCGTATCGGTGGACCCGCGCATGCTCAGCTATCGCGAGGTCCAGGACCTGACGCGCAGGTACACCTCTGAAATCTCGCCGATCATCGGCCCGGAAACCGACATCCCTGCCCCCGACATGGGCACCAGCGAACGCCACATGGCGTGGATCATGGACACCTACTCGGCCAGGCAGGGAAAGCTGAGCCAGGGCGTGGTCACCGGTAAGCCGGTGGACGTCGGCGGCAGCCTTCTGCGGCGTGAGGCGACCGGCAAAGGCGTCGTCTATTGCATCGACGAAGCCGCAAAACACCTTGGCATTGATGTTTCCAAGACAACCTTCGCCGTTCACGGCTTCGGAAACGTCGGTTCCGTCGCCGCACTCGAAATGGCCGCACGCGGCGCGAAGTGCGTGGCAGTGGCTGACGTCGGCGGTGCACTGATCGACCCGCGCGGCCTGGACGTAGCCGCGATCGTGAAGTACGCCGAAACGCACAACGGCACCCTCGACGGCTTTGCCGACGGCTCCCGCGTCGCCGATCCGCTTCAGGCGCTTTACGCGAAGTGCGACGTCCTCATTCCCGCGGCGACCGGGAACGTCATCACCGGGGAGAACGCTCATAAGATCGACTGTCGCATCCTCGCAGAAGGCGCCAACGCCCCGACGATGGTTGCCGCCGACACCGAACTTCAGAACCGCGGCGTGTTCATCATCCCGGACGTACTCTGTAACGCCGGCGGCGTGACCGTGAGTTACTTCGAATGGGTCCAGGGCGGCATGCACTTCTTCTGGAGCGCCGACGAGATCGACCAGCGGCTGCGGAGCATTCTCACTACGGCGTTCGCGCGGATGCTGGAGGAGATGAAGACCAGCGGCACCTCGACACGCGTCGCCGCGCTGTGCCTGGGGATCAAGCGTGTCGACCGCGTCATGCGGGCTCGAGGACTCTTCGCCTGAGTTCAGGCACGGGCAGTCAGCTTCTACACCGCGCCTGCGCACCTGTCCGGCTCGGCGTTCACGGCTTCAGGTCGTAGCAGAAGAGCAGGTCCTGGTCGCGGATGTACAGCTTGCCGTTGGCGACCACCGGATGCGTCCAGAGGCCGCCGCTGCGCTGTCGAAAGGTTGATTCCTTCGGAAGCTGAAACCGGCCCTTTTCATTTCGCGCCGCGGGCGTTGCTTCCACGAGCGCGACGGTGCCGCCCTTCTCGGCACAGCAGATGAGCAGACCATCGACGGCGGTGACGGAACCGCGGGCCAGGCTGTTACGGTCGTTCCACGCCACCTTGCCGGTTTGAAGTTCGACGCAGAACCAGCCACGCCCCTCGGAATGACCGTACAGCCGGCCGTCGATCAGCACGACACCTCCGTCGCGGTTCTGAATCGTGTTCTTCGAATAGACCGTTTCAACCGTAATGCCGGCGGCCCCCGGAACAAGCTTGATCAGGTCACACCCCTGCCCGAAGCCGACACTGGCAAAGACGTGATTGTCGGCGAAGATCGGCGACGCAATGACGACATCCGCGTAAGCGGGTTCGCGACGGTAGGACCAGAGCTTGCTGCCGTCCTTTGCTGATACGCCGACCATGCCCGCGTTGGTGACCTGGATGTACTGCCGCACGCCCCCCACTTCGGCGACGATCGGCGAGGAGTAACTCGCCTGGTCAGTGACCGACTTGCTTTGCCAGACGACCTCGCCGGTTTTCTTGTCGAGCGCCGCAAGCAGTCCCTTTTTGCCGCCGGGCACGCAGATCAGATGGTCGCCGTCGACGAGCGGCGACCAGGCGTATCCCCAGCCGAGCGGTGTCGGATCTTCGGCGCCGCCGCCGATCGGATCGACTTCCCCACCCATCGTCTTGGGAATGTTTTTGCGCCAGCGTTCCTTGCCTGTCGCGGCTTCGACACAAACCAGATCGCCGAAGCCACCCAGGGCGTAGATGGCGTCGCCGTCAGCGGTGGGCGAGGCGTTGGGACCATTGTTCCAGTCATTGCCGCGCCAGGTAAAGATCGGTCCGATCCGGGTCGCCCAGAGTTCCCTGGGGCTGCCGGCGGCTTTGAGATCCAGCGCGACGAGATATTCAGAGTCTCCGCGTCCACAGGAAACGTAGAGCCGGTCGCCGATAACCGCCGGCCCCGAATACCCGGTGCCGAGCTTGTCGAACGTCCACGCCAGGGGCGGGCCGCCCTTGGGCCACTGCCGCGCCAGCCCCTTCTCGGCCGAGACACCGTTGCGGTCCGGCCCTCGGAACTGCGGCCAGTCCGCTGCGCCGGCGTTCGTAAACAGAACCGCCACGATGGTCGCCATCATGCCGACGCGTGAGATGTTCATTTGTATCGTCTCCTTACAACAGAACAGTCCCGAACAGGATGAAGGTTGCATCGCAATGGCACCGTTTGGCGAGCAATATGCGGGAACGATTAACTCCGCTTTCACAATCGCGGGCCGGGTTTTGGCCGGCATCGCCGTTGCCTATAGCATCCAGCGCATGCCTCGCCGACCGATCGACATCTTACACGCTCTGGTGCTGGGACTATTGCTGCTGATCACGCTGGCGTTAGCCGCTCTCGGCCGGCTCGAACGCTGGCAGGCCAGCGCGGCCCACTACGTCCTCATGCTGGCAATCGTGTTCTGTGTTGCCCAGGCGGTCCGCCGAGGCTGGCGCGGCCGCTTCGCGGATGTCATCACGAGTTTCTACCCGCTGGTGATTGTTCCGCAGGTGTTCAACAGTCTTCAGCCGCTCATCACCGGCATCGGCCTGCCCAATCAGGACGGGACGCTGATCGCGATCGACCAGGCGATGCTTGGCGGACATCACGCCACCGTCTGGCTCGAACGATTCGTCACACCCTGGCTCAATGACGTGATGCACCTGTCGTATTGCACCTACTACATCTTCCCCCTCGTCGTCGGCGTCGCGATGTGGCGGCGATCGCCGGAGATAGCCCGGCGGTTTATCTTCACCGCCGCGTTGGCTTTCTACGTTTCCTACATCGGCTACTTCCTGGTTCCGGCACGCGGACCGCGAACGGCACAGGCGCAGCTCTACACGCTCAGCACCCGCACCACGCCGATCAGCACGGGCATCTACGATTTCCTCGACGGCGCCGAGAAAACCAAGGACGACGTCTTCCCCTCGGGCCACAACATGATTACGGCCGTGTGCCTGATCGCGGCCTGGCGGTTTAACCGCAGGATATTCTGGTGGCTGCTGCCGGTCGCTGTCATGCTCGCGATCTCGACCGTGTATTGCCGATTTCACTATGTCATCGACGTGATCGCCGGGATCATACTGGCGTTCCTGACGCTGCCGGCGGGATACCGCATGTACGACCGCGCGACCCGCGGTACGGGCTCTTCACCGGACGCGACATCGGGTGGGCAGGCTTAACCGGCCAGTGGCTTGTCGTAGAGCCGGTAGGTCTTGTAATTGACGCCCCCGAAGACTTCGATCGGCCGCAAGACCATTACGTTGTCTTCGAGCATCCAGGACACTTCGCACTCTTCAATGCCCATTTCAATG
Source organism: Humisphaera borealis (assembly GCF_015169395.1). GTDB lineage: Bacteria > Planctomycetota > Phycisphaerae > Tepidisphaerales > Tepidisphaeraceae > Humisphaera > Humisphaera borealis. The sequence continues at coordinate 6,985,251 of NZ_CP063458.1, read as the reverse complement.
CCCTTCGCGACGCAATGAGCGAAGAACATCGCGTCGATTCCCCGCTGCCGGTGCGACTTGACCAGGCCGAGCGTAAGCACGCGCGCCATCTTCGGCGTTTTCCAGCCCATGAGCATCTGCAGCAGGCCCCAGATCCTGGGCGTCAGCAGTTTGCCCTTCATCGGGCCGATGGCCTGGTTGTAGTCGGGCAGGCAGAGCATGAATCCGACGGGGACGCCTTTGTCTTCGGCGATCAATGCGAAGTCTTCGACCAGCAGCGGTTTCAGCCGTGCCGCCATGAATGTCAGTTCGCCGTCGGTCATCGGGACGAACCCCCAGTTGTCTTCCCAGGCGGCATTGTAGACCGCCTTCACTTTCTCCAGGTCGGCCAGGAGGTGCTTCTTTCGAATGCTGATGATCTTGAGGTCAGGATTTCTGCGGGCCAGGCCGTCGGCGATCTTGCGCATGCGCTCGAGCGGTTTGGGATTGACGCCAAACTTATATGCCAGCAGGTCCTTCGCCTTGGAGAATCCTCCCCGCTCGACAAGGTCGACGTAGTACGGCGGATTATACGTCATCATGATCACCGGAGGACTGTCGAAGCCCTTGATCAACAAGCCGCACTCGTCATTGGTGGTGGGGTTCATCGGCCCCAGCAGCCGACGACAGGACTTTGCCTTCGCCCAGTCGCCGACCGCGGCAAAAAGCTTGTCGGCAACAGCCTGATCATTGATGCATTCGAAGAAGCCCCAGAACGCGGTGGCGTCTTCGTGCTTGGCGACGTGGTTGCGATCGAGAATGCCGGCGATTCGTCCGACATCGCGACCGCCTTGAGTGGCGACCCAGATCGACATCTCGGCATGCTCGAACAGCGGATTGGAATCGAAGAAGACCTTCTTCAAGTCCGCCATCAACGGCGCGACCCAGTTGGGGTCACCGTCGTAGACCGCATAGGGCATGCGAAGGAATCGAGACAGATCCCGGCCGGACCGGCGAAGTTCGGTAATCTGGATGGAGTCACTCAAGGCGGCAGAGCCTACTTGCGGACAGGCGCGGGTCAAGCACGTCTGCTGCGGCGTCACCGGTCTACAACACTGACGGCACGCACGGCAATCCCGGCTCTTTCGCATAGCGCGAGCAGTTCCGGACACGCCGTCGGAATATCAACCGACGGGTTGGCTCCCTTCGCCGCGTCTTCAACGGTGGCCGCGGCGCGCGTGAGCGACGGATAGCCGTACGCCCCGGCCGATCCCTTGATCTTGTGCGAAACACGCTCGACAGCACGCCAGTCACCGGAATCCAACGCAGTTCGCAGCGCTACGGCCAGTTCGTCCAGGTCCTGGAGATACTCCGGCAGAAGCGGGCCGACGTCCGGGTCGCCGGCAAGCTCGCTGTACAGGGCGTCGGGCTTGGCGCGTTCCAGCGGCGCTCCACCGACGTAAGGTGCCGCTGCTGTGGTAGCTGCGGGAACCGACGACGACACGCCGACCTCATGCAGATGACGGCGGACCATGTCCATGAATACCGCACCCTGCACGGGCTTGGCCAGGAAGTCGTCGCAGCCGACGGCCATGTACTGCCTTCGCTCGTTGTCCATCGCATTGGCGGTGACTGCGACAATCCGCCCGGCGTATCCGTTGGATCTCAGGACCGACACCGCTGACGCCCCGTCCATCTCCGGCATCTGCATGTCCATCAGGATCAGGTCGTAGGGACGGCCCTCCCGCCATGCTTCCAACGCACGCGCGACGGCGATCCTCCCATTCTCGGCGACTTCGGTTTGGACGCCGGCCTTGTCCAGATAGAGCTTCAGCAGTCGTTGCGTGTCGGGAGAATCCTCGGCCAGCAGAACACGGCCGGCACGAATGGGCAGCGTCTCGGGAACCGGACGCGCGACTTCCGGGTCTACATCCCGGAACTCGCCGATCCGCGGAACGCCGGTGAGATCCCCGGCCGGAAGGCGGATGGTAAAATGTGTGCCGCGATTCAGTTCGCTGGTGCACCGAATGGTGCCTCCCATCAACGCGACGAGGCGATAACAGATCGACATCCCCAGACCCGAGCCTCCGAAACGCCGCGCGTGCGACGGATCGGCCTGTCGAAAAGCCTCGCCGAGCGCCGCGACCTGCGCCGGCGACATGCCGATTCCGGAATCCGATATCTCGATCACGATCGCCGCTTCGCCGGGCGCGTCCGGGACCGCGTCCTCGGTCCAGAATGCAACACGAACCCCTCCGGTTTCCGTGAACTTGATCGCATTGCCGACGATGTTGAGCAGCAACTGGCGCAGCCGCATGGGGTCGGACTCGATGACCACGGGCACCGGCCGCCGACAGACGACCTCCAGTTCAAGCGACTTGGCCAAGGCGCGGTGCCGCATGAGCGACATGACGCGGGCCACCGTTTCCGGCAACGACGTGGGCATCTTCTCGACCGTCATGCGGCCGGCTTCGATCTTCGACATGTCGAGCACGTCGTTGAGGATCGCCAGAAGATGCTCGCCGTTTCGCCTGATCGTCTGGATGTGGTCGACCCGCTCCTCGGGAGACAAGTCGGGTGCCAGCAGGAGATCGGCGTATCCGAAGATGCTGGTCAGCGGGGTGCGAATCTCGTGGCTGATGTTGGCCAGGAACTCGCTCTTGGCTCGGTTGGCCAGTTCCGCCTGCTCCTTAGCGCAGCGGAGTTCGAGCTCCTGCTGGATGCGGCCGGTGATGTCTGTCACCATTCCGCAGACCGCCCAGACCTTGTCGTCGGCATCGATCAGAGGGAACTTGCTTGATGCGTAGGTTCGCGTGATTCCGTCGATGTACCAGTTTGAATCGAACCGCACCGGCAGCCTGGTGCGAATCACCTCTCTGTCGCGGTCAAGGAAATCATCGGCGATCGCCTTGGGGAACAGCTCATGGTCGGTCCGACCGACAATATCCTTCCGCAACAGCCGGGTTACCCGCTCGAACTCCCGATTCACTTCGACGTATCGCCCCGCCAGATCCTTCATGAAGATAACGGCATCGGAGTTGTCGAACACCGCCTGCAGGCGCTGATGGCTTTCAATCGCGCTGCGCTCGGCGGAACGGGCGCGTTGTCCGCTTTCGGCCAGTGCATCGGCGGCGGTTTTGCGGTCCGCCGTTACCGCCGCCAGCGTGAGGGCGCAGAGCGACCAAAGCATGGTGGACATCTGAAGCGTAACAATCGATTCTTCGATGCCATACCCGGCGCGGATCATCGGGCCGCGGCCGTCCACCGTGTTGGACGCGCTGACCAACGTCATCACCACGACCAGCGTGGCCGCCATTCGGGGATCGAACCGGACACAGCCCCAGATGAGAAACGGAAGAACTGTCGCGTGCGGGAAGTAAAGCAGCAGCGCCCGGTGAGGGTCTTTGTAGCCATAGGCAAAGTTGAGGACTACCGCATAGCTCAGCAGACAGGCGACTGCCTCGAGAAGCTTCAAAAGTCCGGGCCAGCACGGCCTGACCGTGCACATGGTTACCAGAAACGGTGTGACAACCATGAGCCCAAGCGCGTCGACCGTCGCCCAGAGCTCCCACGCTTCCCAGAAGGAGTGGGCGCCAAGGTTCACGGCGATGCCGGCACCGATGAGTCCCGAAAGCATTCCGGCCATCAGACAGGCGGTGGAGAACGCGACAACTTCCCGGATGGCTGTAAATCGGATGCGCCGCCGCAACATCAGTGCGGTCATGGCGGCGGCGAACACGACCTCGAACATATTGGCGAAGGTAAACAGCAGCGCGATCGGAACGTCACGGCTCGCCATGCTCGCGAGCGTGTTGCTCGTCGCCGCCCCAAGCACGAAGAAGAGGCCGACTCGCCTGGGGACCAACAGCAACGACGCAAGCACCAGTCCGTTCGCCGGCCAGATGACGGCAAAGCCCTTCGACGCCGAAACGAACAGAAGCGAAATGCGGGCAATGCCGTAATAGCCTAGCCCGACAATGAGGCACCCGGACAGAACCGTCAACCACTCCGCCCGTCGCCAGTCGGCGATCGGTTTCTCGAACCGCGAAACCAGAACGCCCGTGGCGGTAACGGCGGGAGACGTCTGCGGGATTGGGTGCGGTACTTCGTACATGCCGGGCTGCCGCCGACAAGCGACAGGAGACGGTCTACCTGAGGATATCAATCAATACGGCCACAGAGCGATCTGTAAACACGAGCACGAAGAACGCAGGCAGCACGCCCAGCAGGACGCACATCGCCGCCAGCGGGGTGAGCACCGCAGCCTCGCGGCCGGTGATTTCCGGCAGTTTAGAATGTTCCGGCCGCACCCGCCCGAGAAACACCCGCTGTATCGTCCAGAGCATGTACGCTGCCGCCAGCACAACACCGAACGCGGCGGCTATCGACAGTACATAGACGGCCGTCGCCGACGCGCCCCCGACCATGATGATCGATCCTCCGCGCGCGGCCTGGAAACTGCCCAGTAGAACCATGAACTCCCCCACGAACCCACAAAGCCCGGGCAGGCCCAGGTTGGCGAACGCCGCAACGGTGCTGAAACCGGCGTAAATGGGCATGGTGCCGGCGAGGCCACCCATGCGGTTCATCTCACGGTGATGCACCCGTTCATAAATAACCCCCACGATGAAGAAGAGCATCGCGCTGGTAATGCCATGGGCGACCATCATGAAGATCGCGCCATTGACGCTCATGGGTGTCATCATCGCCGCGCCCAGCACGACGAAACCCATGTGCGACACCGATGAATAGGCGACGAGCCGTTTGAAGTCGATCTGGCTCATGGCGCATAGCGCACCATAAATGATGCTGACCACGCCGATGATCGCGATCAGCATCCAGAGCGTCTTGGCCGCTGCCGGGAACAGCGGGTAGGCCACTCGAAAAATGCCGTACCCGCCCATCTTGAGCAGGACCGCGGCCAGGATCATGCTCATGGGCGTTGGGGCTTCGACATGGGCATCGGGAAGCCAGGTATGGAACGGCACTGCCGGCACCTTCACCAGGAACGCCAGCATCGCGAGCAGGAAAAAGGCGCGGCCGGTGTTGACGTTCTCCGGCCGGGCGAAGAACGCCCGCATCTCCGGCCCGGCAAGACGTACAAGATCGAATGTGCCGGCGGCACCTCCGCCACCAGTAAACACGTCTCGGCTGCAGAGGTGGACGCCGATCAGTACGACCAGGAGTCCGATGGAGCCGATCAGCGTGTATAGGAAAAACTTGATCGCCGCATATTCCTTGCGAGGCCCGCCCCAGATGCCGATCAGAAAGTACATCGGCAGAAGGCTGACTTCGAAGAAAACGTAGAACAGGAAGAAATCGAGCGCGAGGAAGGTGCCCAGTACGCCGCATTCCAGCAACAGGAACAGCGCCATATAGCCTCGCGACATGCGGCGGACGTTCCACGACGCAACACACGAGACGACGAAAATGAACGTCGTAAGCACCACGAGCGGAAACGACAGCCCGTCAATGCCCACCTTGTAGCGAATGCCGAATGACGGAATCCAGTCCACCTGCTGGACCAACTGCACCGTGCCGACCGCGTCGCCACTGAGGTAGCCGTAGACGTCTCCCCGGCCCCAGTCGAAGAACGCAAGGACCAGAAGTGACAATACCAGGGTCGACACCGCAAAGCAGAGTGTTAGCCAGCGTGCGGCATTGCGCGTACGGGTCAGCAGAACCAGCGCGGCACCGATGGCTGGGAAGAAGATCAGCAGCGTCAGTAGGTTATCGCGGAGAAACATTCGATATTCAGTTGTTGGGAACGGCTGTAACAGCCATTCGACAAGGGTCGCGCTGGTCAACGAAGCATCATCACGGCAACCGTGACCGCAAGTCCAATCACGATCACGAGCATTAGAGCCGAGACGTAAAAGCGAATGCGCCCGGTCTGCGGCATTCGGGCCGCAACGCCAATCTCCCATGCGGCCTGCGCCACGCCGGAAACCGCGCCGTCCACGATCCTGCGGTCATGCCAGCCGACGACACGGCTCAGTCGAATGGTCGATGAAGCCACCAGGTTAACGGTCCCGTCAACCAGCGTACGGTCGAGCCAGCCCGCAAAGCTCGCCATGAACCGTATCGGCCGGACAAACAGGATGTCGTACAGTTCGTCGAAGTACATCGCGTGCTTCAGCCACGCATGAATCCATGAAACCGGCGGAATGCGACTGAGGCGGGATGCCCAGTGCGGGCAAAGGCGGTAGAGCACCAGGGCAACGATGATGCCGATAGCCCAGGCCCACCCGGCCGCCCTGCTCTCGAGTCCTCTGGCCCTGTCGCGCGCCGACTCGGCGACGGACATCGTCGTGGGCGAGGGCGCGATGTCGGTCGAGAGTTCGACCGATTCGGTCGATCGCCGAGGCGATGCGACTGCCTGCATCGGACGCCAGGCCGTGGACCAGCCGCCGAAGTTCGGTGCCCGGGTATCGGTTGGCCGGGTATCGGCCGGGGCATGGCGGGCGATCGCTACCCGATCGGTCAGGCGGTTCACTTCCGCCGACGATTCACCGATGGACTTCTGAAGCAGGTCCGGCACTCCGAGCTCGCTTCCAGCAATGCAGCTCATCGCCGCCAGGCCGAGCAGCGGCACGTACATCATCGGAGACTCATGGGCCTTCTCGTGCAGCAGTTCATTCCGCGGCTTGCCAAGGAACGTGAGCACCCAGAGGCGGGTCATGTAGAACGGCGTCACAAACGCCATCGCGGCCGGAACTCCGAACAGCAGCCAGTACCCCGAAGACCGCCCGGCATCGCCGGCCAGGATCGCAAAGCCGGCGGCGTCGGTCAGGATGTTGGTCTTGCTGTAGTAGCCGGACAGTCCGGCCTCAAATCCGCCGAGATGCACACCGGCACCGGCAATCGCGAACACGCCAATCAGCAACGCCGCGGCGGTCACCGGAATACGGTGCCAGAGTCCGCCATATTGCCGGATATCCTGCTCGTGATGGGCGGCGTGAATGACGCTGCCGGCGCCCAGGAACAGCAGTGCCTTGAAGAACGCGTGCGTGATCAGGTGAAACAACCCGCCTACCCACGACCCAACCCCGATCGCCAGCATCATGTAGCCGAGTTGCGAGATGGTCGAATAGGCGAGGATTCGCTTGATATCGGTCTGGACGATCGCGACGAGCCCGCCGATCAGGAGCGTGATGCAACCAATGATCGCGATGAACAGCCTGGCGTCGGGCGTCAGGAGCGGAAACATCCGCCCCATGAGATAGACCCCGGCGGCGACCATGGTGGCCGCGTGGATCAGCGCGCTGACCGGTGTCGGGCCTTCCATGGCGTCGGGAAGCCACGTGTGCAGCGGAAACTGCGCGCTCTTGCCGACGGCACCGAAGAACAGACAGACGCCGATGACCGTCATCGCCGACGCGGGCACGACCCCACCTGCGAGCAAGGTGACGTCGCCCCCCTGCCCGGCGGAACCGAAGTTGGCCCAAAGGTACGGAAGCGACGCATTGCCAACCCAATAGAACAGCAGTCCGAAACCGACCAGAAACGCGAAGTCGCCAATGCGATTGACGACGAACGCCTTCAGTGCCGCGCGTGCGGCGGACTTGCGCTCGAACCAGAACCCGATCAGCAGATACGAGCAAAGCCCGACGAGCTCCCAGAACATGAACAGCTGCAGCAGCGTGCTGGAGAGGAGCAATCCGAGCATCGACGCGCAGAACAGTGACAGATAGGTAAAGAACCTTGGGAATCGGATGTCGCCGCGCATGTAGCCGATGCTGAAGATGTGCACCATCAGCGCGACGAGCGTGACCATCAGGAACATGGAGATGGTCAGGCCGTCAATGTAGATGCCGACGTCGAGCCAACCGGGGTGATCGACGGCGGCCGTGGCGGCGACGTCCTGTGGGCCGGTCGGAAGCCAACCGGTCGAGATATTGATCGCCCGCTTGCCGTAACCCCAGCTGATCGCCGGCTGACTGCCGCCGCCGTACCAGTGATAGAGCGCGACCAGGCTGCAAACGAAACTGCCGCCGATCGCGACCGTCGCGACCCAGCCGGCCAGCGCGGTTCCCATCCGCAACACCGGCGTACCCATGCGGTTGCCGACAAACAGCAGCAGCACGAACGACGCCAGCGGAAGCAGCGCGGCGATCAGGAGGATGGTTGCTGGAGTGGGCAAGTCTTTTGAGGCGGGCACCGCCCGCCGGGGAAAACATTCGAAGTTGGAGCGTACGCCCCCTGCCCGTACCGACGCGATCGGACACGACTCGGCGGGCAAGCCCGACGGCTAAACCCGAGATCTCAGCCTTTCAGCATCTTCGCCTTCTCCACGTCGACCGACGCGAAGTTGTTGTAAAAGTTAAGGAAGATCGCCAATGCCACCGCGGCTTCGGCGGCGGCGATCACAATCACAAACAGTGCGAATACCTGGCCGTCGAGCAACGGCTTGCCGGCGACCGCGCCGGGGCCGGCGTGCCAGTAGCGGTTCAGCGCCACCAGATTGATGTTGGCCGAGTTCAGCACCAACTCGATCCCCATGAGAATCCCGATCGCGTTCCGCTTGAGAAGGATCGTGAGCAACCCGCAGGCGAACACGATCGCCGAGAGAACCAGGAAATGGGACAGGCCAATGACCATCAGGATTCACGTCAGACTGCCAGAATTCACACCGCCAGCTCCAGGATAAACCGTTCGACGTTCGTCGAAGCCTCGCCGACGCCGCTTTTGCTCTGGCGGTCGACGGTTGCCAGCAGGTCCAGCGCCCGGGCGACACCGGCTTCGCCAAGTTCCTCGGCGGTTTTGAAGAACGGCTGGACGTTCTCCCGCGGCCAGATCTTGAGTTGCTGCGCGATCGTAAACGGATTCATCCCCTGCCGCTTAAGCGCCAGAGCCTTGCGGACGTTTTCCAGCCACATGCCCATCCAGGTGACGGCGCGAAACTCACTCGACGGCTCGGTCGCCAGCAGGTGCCGCCAGCGGCGGAGCGCCTCGGTGGTGTCGCCCGCCGCCAGGGCGTTGGTCATGTCCCACATCTTCTGCTCGCGCTGGAACGTGACAATCTCGGCAACGTGTTGCGGCTGAATCGTCTTGCCGTCGGCCAGCAGTGCGAGCTTGGCGATCTCGGTATCGAGCTTTCCCAGGTCCGCACCGATAAGCTGCGCCAATTGCTCGGCCGCCTGCGGGGCGATCTGGACCCGATGCCCGGCCCTGGCGTGGTCGGTGATCCATTTGCCCAGCATCCGCTCGCCGGGTGGCGTGCATTCTTCCACCTGCCCGGTCTTGGCAATCGCTTTGTAGATGCGCTGGTTCTTAGGGAGCGATTCGCAGCGAAGGATCAGCGTGGCGCTGTCGGACGGCTTGGCACAGTAGTCTTCGAGCTGCTCGCGAAACCGGGTGATGAAGTCGTCGGCATTGCGGACGACAACGAGCTTGCCGCCGCCGAACATCGCAAAGCTGCGACATTCGTCCAGCACTTCGGCGAGGTCGGCTTTTTCGCCATCGAGGTCGGTCCGCTGAACATCGGGCGGGAGGATCGCCAGGATTTCGCGCAGCTTCAGCAGTTGCAGAAACGAATCGGTGCCGACGAGGGCATAAACGGGCTTCGCGCCAACCGATGGCATAGCAGTGTGTTGTAGCGGACGAGGGCCCGCCGGGCAAAAGGGCACATGCCGCGCGTCAACCCGGCGAGCCGACACAACCCGGCACGGCGGGCAAGCGCGACGGCTACACGACTGGCGCGATCACTTCTTGCTCGGACCGCCCAGGTCGGTCAACTGCTTGCCCAGGTCGGCCTGGAGAGACTTGATCTCCGTCTTCCCCTCCGGCGACGCCCCGGACATGCCAGCGACTACGCCCATGATCGTATTCCCCGGGGGCTTGGGCTTGGCCTCTTCCTTGGCAACGATCTGGTCGAGCCGCGTCTTGATCTCTTCGATCGCCTGCCGCTTGCCTTCTTCGATCAGCTCGTTCTGCTTCTGGAACAACTTGGCGGCCAGTTCCGGCTGATTGACACTGAGCCAAAGGCCCGTGCCGCCGCCGAGGACGAAGCCGAACGCCAGGATGATGAGCTTGAACATGGACAACCTCCGCTCGCGTTTAACAGGGCCGGGGAAACTCGATCCAGCGAAAGTTTATCGCAAGATCATCTAGTGGCCATTCCAAACGGTGTATCTCGGATGCGACATCAGCAGGAAACGCGACCTACACCTTCACCACCGGCAATCCCATGCCCTTCTTTTCCCGCTGAATCTTCTCCCATCCGCTGCCGATCTCTCCGATCGGGTCGGGGGGAAGGATGTCGACCTTTTTCTCGCCCAGCTTCGCCTCGCCGCGGGCCACGCGGTCCTGGAACTTGCGGCACTCGGCCAGCAGCGTCGGCAGGATGTCGGCTTCGGGGACGTTCGCGACGCGCTCGCCCTGCACGTAGATGATGCCCTTGCGATCGCCGGCGAAGATCGCGACGTCCGCTCCCTCGGCTTCGCCGGGGCCGTTCACCACGCAGCCCATCACCGCCACCTTGATCGGCAGCGTGATCTCCTTCTCCAACTGCTTGCGGACGTCCTGAACGAGCTTGAACAGATCGACCTGGATGCGGCCGCAGCTCGGGCAGGCGATCAGTTCGGCACCTTTACGCACGCGCAAACCCAGGATGTACATCAGCTCCAGGCCGTCCTGAACTTCATACACGGGGTCGTTGGCATAGCTGATGCGGACCGTATCGCCGATACCGCTGGCCAGCAGATGGCCGAGCGGGACAACGGAGCGGATCGTGCCCGTTTCTTTCGGGCCGGCGTGCGTCACGCCCAGGTGCAGGGGGTAGTCGAACCGCTCGCTGATCGCCTTATAGGCATCGATGACCAGCAGCGGGTCGATGCTCTTGGCGCTGATGACGATGTCGTGGAAGTCCTCTTCCCGGAAGACGTCGAGGTACTCCTCGAGCTTGGTGATCATGATCGCCAGGAAGTGGCCGTGCTTGTTGTCGGAGAAGACGCCGCCCAACTCCTTGAGGCGCTTCTGTTTATCCTTCCGTTCGATGATCGAGCCTTCATTGACGCCAATACGGATCGGCAGCTTGCGGGCCTTGCAGGCCTGAATGACGTCCTTCACCTGAGCCCGGTCGCTGATGTTGCCGGGGTTCAGGCGGATCTTGTGAACGCCTGCCTCGATCGCCTCCAGAGCCCGCTGAAAGTGGAAGTGCACGTCGGCGACAATGGGTACGCTGACCTGCGGCAGGATCTCCTTGAGAGCGGCCGTGTCCTTCTTCTCGGGAACAGCCACCCGAACCACGTCGGCCCCCGCCGCGGCGAGCTTGTGGATCTCGGCCACGCAGGCGTCGATGTCGTGCGTATAGCCGGCGGTCATGGACTGAACGGAGACCGGCGCGTCGCCGCCAATGCGGACGAAGCCGTGGGCGTCATCTCCGAGAACAACTTGTCGCGTCTTGCGGCGCAGGATCATGCGGTGTTTCCTTGTCGTCGGCAGTGAAACCATGGTGCCACCGACATGAATGGATCGTAAGTAGGTGGCACGGGGGAAGCAAACGGTGAGGGCTATAACGTTAGCCCCTTCACAGTCGACAAATCCCACCATTCTCCCCTTCCGCCTTTGACACTTGGGGTGCCAAAAATTCGATCGAACGTAGAACTTGAAGGGTTTGGCAGGCGTATCATTGAGCGTTAACGAGCCTCCTTCCCTGGGTGGCGTGGAATCCCGAGAGGTCCACGCCACCTTTTTTCTGCGCTCAGGTCGTTTTGCCCCTCAGTCCGACCGCTTTTTGCGATCCTGCGGCAGTGGTTTGTCGCGCAACATCGGATGCCCGACGTTACAATTCCCGAGGCGACATCTCGCCAGGCCACTCTCCGTGTCTTTTCATGCCCACTCAAGATCACCTGCTCGCCGGCCTCTACGTCGCGCTCCCGCTGGTCGGTGGGGTGGTCGCGGTTGTATTCGCCCGAAGGCGGCGGAACTTTAAACCGGTCGTAGCATTCGGCCTCAGCCTGGTTTCGGCGTTGCTCATCTCGCTGGCGATCTGCCTGTTCTACGCCCGCGGCCTGAGCGCCGAGGCGACCGCCGGGCAAATTCTGCTCACCGCGTATCTGCTAACGGGCGTGCTGGTTCTGCTCAAGGCGCTGAGTTGGTTCCTGAAGGAGGCTGCCGAACGCGCCTTCTTCGTCCACATCAGTCAGTCCGCCGGGCGACCCACTTTACGACACCGCAATGGACCGCCTGTCGACGCCGCCGGCACCGAGGCCCACATCGACTACCAGCACCCCCGGCGACCGGCTCCGCCAGCCAGGGGAATCGGCTGGGCGGCCCGGCTGGCGGGGGCGACGCTCACGCGCGTGGTGCTCCTGTTCGCGATCGGCCTGCCCTACGTCATGTCGCTCGGCATGATCTACCGGCCGAAAGTGGTCGGCGGCCAAACGCCCCTGCAGCAGCTCGGTACGCCTTTCGTCGACGTCTCCTTTGAAGCCACCGACGGCACCACACTGGCCGGCTGGTGGATTCCCGCACTTCCACCGCCTCCGACCGGGCCGAACCCCGCCTCGCGTCGCTCCACGCCGCCGGCAACCGCCAGGGCAACTTCGAGGCCCGATGACTGGGGCCGAAAGACGGTCGTCATCTGCCACGGGCTGGGCTCCAGCAAGAGCAACCAGCTGGCCCTGGCCCGCGATCTGGTCGTCAACGGCTACAACGTGCTCGCGTTCGACTTCCGCGCTCATGGCAGCAGCGGCGGACAGCTCTGCAGCTTCGGCGACCGCGAGCGGTTCGACGTGCTCGGCGCCGTCCGATGGCTCAGGCTTCACCGGCCGGACGAAGCCCAACGGATCGTCGGCCTCGGCGTCAGCATGGGCGGTGCGGCCCTTCTCGCCGCCGCCGGCGACGACTCTGCCGAAGGCCGCGCCATCGACGCCGTTTCCGTCTTCAGCACCTACGCAGACTTCGCGTCTCTCGCCGACGACATCACCGACAACTACCTCATCTCGCCACTCGGATGGCTGGCCCGGAACATTGGTGTCCCGCTCGCCAGCGCCCATGTGGGCACCGACCTTCAGGCCTTCTCGCCCTCGCGCGCAACGGACCGCCTGGCACCCAGGCCCATCATGGTCGTCCACGGACGAGGCGACCATCTCATTCCGTTCGAGACCGGAGTGCGGCTATTCGAACGGGCGCAACTGCCCAAGGTTCGGCTGTGGGTCGGCGAACTCGACGCCGAAAACCGCTACGTCATCCGAAGCAACGCGAAGTACACCGTCGACGAGACCGGCGTCCAACGCCCACTGGCACCCTCCGGCCCGAGTGCCGACCACATCAACCTGATCTACTACGACGACGCCCTCAAGGCCGTCCGCCTCTTCTTCGAAGAAGCCAGGGCCATGAGCTAGCCAGGGTCATCCTGAACGGGTCGGCTACGCCGGCAAATCATTCAGGAAATCGATCAACTGCCGCAGCCGGCCGTGGTCGCGGCGGTTGAACGCGAACACAAGCCGGGGCATCGCCTCCAGCGCCGGCTCGTCCACCTCGACCGGCAACGCCGAATCCGTCGCCCGGAACTCGCCCTTGACCTTGATCTCGCCGAACTTCTCGTTGATCTCCGCCAGTTGGGCGGCGGTCGGCTTTCGATGCAGGCGGAAGATCACGTCGTCTCGGTGGTACCGCAGGCTGTGATAGTTGCTGTAGAAGTGCCGAACCTCGGCGACGGCGGTGTCTACATCATCGGTAATCTTGTACAGGCTCAGGTCGGCCGGGCTGATGAGCTTTCGCGCCAGCAGGTGGTTCGTCACGTAGTGCTGCCAGCCCTGCCAGAAATCGTGGCCGGGGGCGTCCACAAAAACGATCGGAATCGGCACGCTCTTGCCGGTCTGCACCAGCGTGAGCACTTCGAACCCTTCGTCCATCGTCCCAAATCCGCCGGGGTAACAGACGATCGCATGGCTCGACCGCACGAACATCAGCTTGCGAGTGAAGAAGTACTTGAACGTGATGAGCTTGGGGTTGCCTTCGATGAACTCGTTGGTCTTCTGCTCGAACGGCAGGCGGATCGCCAGTCCGAAGGACGGATCGGGCCCCGCCCCGCCGTGCCCCGCCGCCATGATGCCCCCGCCGGCACCGGTGATGACCATCCAGCCGGCGTCGGCCATCTTCCGGCCGAACTCGACGGCCGACTGATAGTCCGGCGCCGTCTCAGGCGTGCGGGCCGAGCCGAAGATGCTCACCTTCCGCACGTCGCGGTATGGCGCGAAGATCTTCAACCCGTAACGGAGTTCCTTGAACGCCTTGTCGATCAGCTTCAGGTCGCCGCGGTTGGTCTGGTCGCGCAGCAGTTTGAGTGCGTTGGCGACGATCTCCCCGACGAGGTCGCCGTCGGCGACGTTGCGCAGAACAGACACCAGAGCGTTGCCGGCTTCGTGAATCTCTGTCAGCTGGTCGAGGGAACAGACGTTCGGCGCCTGCGTACTTTCCTGGGACTGTTCCAGGTTGTTGTCGATGATGTCGGTTTCTTTCATGCGTTGTATCCGTGGGGCGGGATTGTACACACTGCAAGCGGCCGCGTCCGCAACAGCGGTAAGTCAATGACGCAGGCATCGCTCCGTCACGCCGATCCCGACTGTCGCCAATCCGCGCTCTTCGCGACTCGGAATCGCCCTTGGGTTACCCTGCGGCGATGATCGTCGCCGGTATCGATGAAGCTGGGTACGGCCCGCTCCTGGGCCCGTTGGTCGTCGGATGCTGCGCCTTCGACATCGGCGAGTCGGACACCGCCCCGACCACCGACGCCGCCGACGGCGGCATCGCCGTTGCCGATGTCGTGACGACGCTTCCCTGCGTCTGGACGCGTCTCAAGAAGTACGTCAGCCGGCACCGCTCCAAGACCGGCAAAAAGCTTCACATCAACGACAGCAAACAGGTCTACTCGCCGTCGGTCGGGCTCAAGGAACTCGAACGTTCCGTGCTGGCCACCGTCGCGGCGATGGGCCAGATGCCCGACACACTCGACGGCCTGGTCGCCCGGCTGGCACCGCACGCCACCCGTGAACTCGCCGAGCACCCCTGGTACACCCCTGCCGCCGATGAGCCCTTCCCCTGCGAGCAGGACGGCTTGCCGATCCGCCTGTTCGCCAAGTCGCTCACCGCCGAGATGGCCGCCAAGCAGTCGCGGTGCGTGCACCTGGCGGCGCGAATCGTCAGCGAGCGGCCCTACAACCGCATGCTCGCGGCGACCCGCAACAAGGCGTCGGTCCTTTTCACCCAGGCGGCGACGCATCTCGATTTCCTCCTCCGCACCTACGGCGAGCAGAACCTCTACGTCTTCTGCGACCGCCAGGGCGGCCGATCGAGCTACGGACATCTCCTCCGCACCAGCTTCGAGGACTGGTCGCTGGAGATCGTCGAAGAAGTCGACGGCCGCAGCGAATACCGGCTGCATCGCAACGGCCACACCGCGACCATCCTCTTCGCCGAGAAGGCCGAGGCCCAGTGCCTGCCCGTGGCGATGGCGTCGATGGTCAGCAAGTACTTCCGCGAAGCCCTCATGCGGCGGTTCAATGCCTGGTGGCGTCAGCACGAGCCTTCCGTCGAGCCGACCGCCGGCTACTACAACGACGGCCTGCGTTTCCTGGACGACGTCGCCGCCGCTCGCCAACGGCTGCGCATCCGGGACGACGACCTGATCCGGACCAAGTGACGGTCCCTGATTAGCGGTCGCACCCCCTTGCGGTCGCGGCTCGCAACATGCGTTCGCCTTGCCCATCCGCTCATATCTACCCGTACACCGCTTCCAACCGTTGCCATCTGGGACGCAAGCCGTTACGGTTATCAGGCGCAACAAGTCCGGCCGTCTTCGTCGCCGTTCGCGACCCAGACCTGCCCGACAGAGGGAGTGCCCATGCCGGTGGAGAACTGGTCAGAGACCGTCGTCGTGGTCCGTCTCGGCGACGACCCGCAGTTCAGCGAAGATCTGGACGCCCTGCTCACGCAGCTGGAAACCAATGACGTCGACGTCGTTCTCGACTTCGCCGGCGTCCACTACATCAACAGCTCGAACATCGCCAAGCTTCTGCAAGTCCGTAAGGCCTGTGTCACCAAGGAGCAGCGCTTGGTCCTGTGCTCGGTCAACACCCAGATCTGGGGCGCGTTCCTCGTCACCGGCCTCGATAAGGTCTTCAAGTTCGCCGACAACGTCACCATGGGGTTGACGCTGGTTCAAATCGGGTGAACGCTTCCAAAGCGCTGATTACTGAACAGCACCGGGTACGGAATATTGTCATACTTAGGTACTCCGAAGGACCTGGTATCCGAAGCGTAAGTGAATCGAACGCCGTCGATCCATCGACCGGGTTACCACATTCGATGGCTTTACGGTTGGGACACAAGGTCCTTTGGCGTACCTCGGGATGACATCCGGGGCCACCGGGACTATTTCTTCACGCCACTCATCGGCTCGGCGATGACCGCCTGCCACGCGATCTCCTGTAACAGCTTGTTCACCTTGTCGGTGTTGTCTCCCAGGTTGGCCTTCTGGAACGCCGTCGGCGTCGGCAGGCCGACGGGGCTCTTGCCGTAGATCACTGCGTAGTGGCAGTAGGCGTTCAGAAGATAGATCGCTTCCTTGCCGTGCCCCAGGTCGTCTCGGAACAGTTCCGACTGCCTGCTGATCCCCGGCACCTCTCCCTTGACCACCTTCTCGCGCAGGATCGTCACCGCCTCGTTGACCGGCACGATGAAGGCGATCTGCCGCTTGGCCTTCTCGGCGTACAGGGCGTTGATCGCCGTCGCCTGCTCGTGAAGTTTCTGGTCGTAGGACTTGAACATCCCGCGGAGCATGTCTGGCTGGGTCGCGTCGCGGGCGGCGTTCTTGAAACTGAGCATGATCGAGCCGTCGCGGGGCATCCACGACGCCTGCAGCAGCACCCGCCCCGCCGGGTTGTGCTCCAACAGCAACGCCGTGAACTTGTCGATCGCCGGGTCGGGAATCGAGATGTACGGCGACAGCGTCAGCACGTCGACCTCGCCGGCCAGTAACGCCTTCTTGGCTTTGTTTTTGTCATCCGGCAGTTCCCAGTGCTTGGTGACGGTTGACCCGCCAATGCTCTGCGAACCGGCGATCTTGTGGTCGATCCCCGCCGCCTTGGCCATCTCCGCCAGCGGATTGACGATCGGCATGTGGAAGCTGTGCCCGGCCGAAAACACCCGCACTCCCGCCGGCGGCGCGGATTTGGCCTCCTCCGCGCGAGCCAATGGCACCAGCAGCAGAGCGGACAACAACGCAGCAAACAGGCGCGGGTGAACCTTCATAGCAATCTCCATCTTGCTCCCTCTCCCCTGTACTCGGGGGAGAGGGTCGGGGTGAGGGGCCGGACATCAGGCGTCGTGACTAACCATAGAGGCACCCCGCGGCAAGGCAAACCGAGGCAGCATCTCCCGCCGACAACGACCCCGGACGTTCGGCCCCTCACCCCAGCCCTCTCCCCCGGTACAGGGGAGAGGGAGCAAGACTCAGTACTCGGCACTCAGCAGTAATCAGTGCCCTTCCACCGGCTCTCCCAGGAACTTCTTCAGCTCCTTGAACTTCTCCTGCATCATCGCGGCCGTGGGGCATTCCAGGTTCAGCCGCAGCATCGGTTCGGTGTTGCTCTTGCGGACGTTGAACCACCAGTCGCCGAAATCGATCGTCACGCCGTCGAGGTAATCGATCTGCGCTTTCTTGTACGCCTCGGCCAGCTCGCGGATTTTTCCGTCCTTGTCTTCGACATGGAAGTTGATCTCGCCGCTCTGCGAATACTTATGGAACGGCTTCATCAGCGTGCTCAGCTTCTCGGGCTGGGCGCTGACGATCGACAACATGTGCGCAAACGCGATCGCGGCCGAGTCGGCGAAGAAGTTGTCGCGATAGTAAATGTGCCCCGACAGCTCCCCGCCGAAAACCGCCTTGGTCTCGGCCATCGTCTTCTTGATGAACGCATGGCCGACGCGGTCGCGCTTCGGCACTCCGCCGAACGCCTTGATCGTGTCCGGCACCACATGGCTCGACCGCAGGTCGTAAACGATGGTCGCGCCCTTGTTGTGCGGCTTTCCGAGCAGGTCGCGGGCCATCAACGCCGTCACCATGTCCGAACCGATCGTCTTGCCGGTTTCGTCGACGAACATGCACCGGTCGGCGTCGCCGTCGAAACAGGCGCCCATGTCCACCGGCACTTCCTTCATCTTCGCCTGCAGCATCGCCAGGTTTGCTTCGACCAGCGGGTTGGGGTCGTGGGTGAAGCTACCGGTGATCTCGAACAGGATCGGGACGATCTCCAAACCCGGAATGCCGCCGAAGACGGCCGGTACCATCTTGCCCGCCATGCCGTTGCTGGCGTCGATCGCCACCTTCAGCGGCCGCTTGAGGTCCAGGAACTGCAGCACGTGCTGGCGGTAGGCCTTCCACAGGTCCTGCTCCTGCACCTTGCCCGACAAGCCGGTGTCGGCGACGCGGTTCAGCGTGCCGCTGATGCGCTTGATGTCGTCCAATCCGCTCGCCGACCCGATCGGCTTGGCCTTGGGACCGCTGATCTTGAACCCGTTGTACTGGATCGGGTTATGCGAGGCGGTCGTCATGATCCCGCCGACGCAGTCGAGGTGGTTGATCGCGAAGTAGATGAACGACGTATCGACCATGCCGACGTCGATCACGTTCATGCCCGTCGAGCGGATGCCGTCGATCAGGGCGGCCGCCAGGTCCGGCGAGTGCGGCCGCATGTCCCGGCCGACACACATCGTGTCTTCCATCTTCACCTTGGCGTCGGCGGCAACATTCTGCCGACTGCGCTTCAGGAACTGGGCCGTGGCATGCCCCACCTTCCAGGCCGCCTCTTCGTTGAGCGGGTTGGGGTAAATCGCGCGGACGTCATAGGCTTTGAATATCTTTTCGATCATGGTTGCGACAGTCTAAAGAGACCGCCCGAAGGCGGCAAACCACCCGAACCTGCACCTTAACCTTAGGGAGCAATCCCAGTTCAGCCGTCTACGGTCGCCGTCCTCGCCTGCCGAACGAACCCGAGATCGGGTCGGAATACCCGGGGCTTCGCGAGTACGCTGCGCCCGCGGCTTGTTGGCCGAACGAACCCAAGGATCAAGGCGAAGACCGAACATCGAACGCCCGAAATCGAACGCCGAATCACCGAGCGCGGATTGCCGAACGAACCCGAGATCGACCACTCCGGGGCTCTGCGATCCAGGCCACACGCCCGGGGCTCCGCGAGTACGCTGCGCGAGCCTTGTTGGCCAAACGAACCCGAGATCGGGCCGGCCCCGCAGAACTGCAGTGCCGCGGCTCTGCAGTTGCCGAACGAACCCAAGTGATCGATCACAGCGGGCATCTCGTCCCTCCATTACATCGTCTTCCGGTCTCTTCCCCTCAACCTAAACCCAAACCAAACCACCCGGCGCGATCGAGTCCGATCGCCCGAGCCGTTGTGGGTGTCCGCGATTCGCGGACTCGCAGTTGTCATGATCGAGCGGGGACGGTTCCTTGGCCCGCGCGCAGCGGAAGACAGAACACGATACGGGCACGGGTGCATGCCCCCATCGCAACAAGCAGACTGTTCCCGACGATCGCCTGCCGATCGCCGGACGGATGATTGTCCCCGCGGAGTCCACGCCATGACCGCCGGATCACACCCGCTCGATCGGCGCACGGAGACCAGGCACCGCCGGGCTCACGCATGAAGCCGACGATGCAGCTATATTTGTACGGTATATGTTATGTTCCAGCTCGAAGATTTCAACTGAATTCTGAGCGGCGTACTCCGCGGACGACGACGCCGCCGCCGCGCCCCGATTGCATCTGCCCAGGAATCAAAGAGATGAACGCCAAGACGCCGAGTTTCCAAGAACGCCATTCAGGGCAAGGCAACTCCGTGGCGAGCCTTGTGCGCCGGCCGATGCTTCAGTTCGCGTTCTGCTCGACTACCCCTGTGCTGTCCGGAACAACCTCTTCCCTCGCCTTGGTCGGCAGAACCATCCGCGCCAATGCCCTGGCCACCCGCGCTATGGGTGTGAGCAGCAACCGCGAAGGGGCGTGCGGGTGTGGCTCGGCATCGTCCACCCCGAACTTCAGTCTCGGGGACTCTTTGGCGGGGATCGACAGCGTGCCGAAGACCCAGTCCCAGATCGCCAGGCACGAACCGAGGTTCATGTTGAAGTGGGCCGGGTCGCTCGAGTGGTGGATCTGGTGATGGGCCGGGCTCATGAACAACCGGCCGGCCCAGCCACGGAACGGAATCCAGATCTCCGAATGCTGCAGGTGGACGTACGCGTAGAAGAAGACCACCAGCAGCACGTTGGTGCCGTCAAGAGTCAGTTCGAGCACCGGCTTGCCCAGCGCGAAGTTCACCACGCCCGCCGTCACGCCCCCGGTGATCGCCAGGACGAAGCTGAAGACCAGGGAATCCAGCGGATGGACGCGGAAGACGGTCAGCGGCGTCAGCACCTCGGCGGTGTGATGGGGGCGGTGCATCTCCCACAGGAACGGCACACGATGTTTCAGGTAGTGATCCAGCCAGTAGCCGAACTCGTACGCGAGGAAGAACAGGATCGTCGCCCCGGCGCGGGTCAGCCAGTCCGGCAAGGTGGTCGCAGTCGGCGTGGCGAAGACGTTCCCCAGCCCCGCGGTAATCCAGGCCGAGACCGCGCCGGTGGAGATCATCGCCCAGGCGATCAGCCCACCCAGCGAGAGGGTATTAATGAGGAGATAGCCGGCGTCGGCGTAGGTGGAGGGGTTGAAAAACACCCGCCGGGAGCAAACCGCCCGCAACACCGCGGCCAGGCTCGCCCGGCCCCGCCGGCGGCGCTGCCGCAGGTAGAGAAAGCCGACCGCGACCGCAAAGGCGCACGCCAGCGCGAAGATCGAGAACTGAGCCCCCGGCTCAATGAACTGACGGCCGAGCGCCTTGATCTTGGAGATGAGCGTGTTGATCGGATCCATGCCAGCGCTCCGGAAAGACGCCTGTCACGTCATCGTCCGAATATGCGGGTGGGTTCAGTTGCAAGAAAGGCCGAATCTCGTCATCGCGACATCTTCTAAGTCTTAGCCTGTTTCGCCCCTACTTCAGGATCAGCGGATTTGTCATCGCGATGTTGTTCGTCTCGCTCGACTCGGCCAGCAACTGGGGCGAATCGATCGTGGCGATGATGCGGTAGATGCCCGGCGCCATGTTTGGGGGCAGATAGACCTTCAGCGAAACCGACTTGGTCTGCCCCGGCAGGATCTTCAGCTTCACCGGGACGGCACCCATGTCGATGTCGCCGGCGTCAGGCGTATCGTCGGTGGAAGCCACCACCTGCACGACGATGGTCTGGTTCACCGCGACGTTGCCCGCGGCGCTGAGGTTCATCTTGATGAGCCGCCGCCGGCCGATCGCCAGATTCGACGGCCCGACGACAAACGCGCCGCTGAGATCGACGTTGGGCGCGGAAATGGCGAAGGTTTCGGTCGTCGCGGCGGCGTTGTTCGTCTCCGACGCCTCGGTCAGCAGCCCGGCGGGATCGAGCACGACGTTCAGGTGATAACTGCCGGCGGCAATCGAAGGCAACGCCGAGAGCTTGAGCTTGACGCTGGCGCTGCCGCCGGGTCGCAAGCGGACCGATTTGGAGAACGCCGTGACCTCGGTATCGCCGGGATCGGCCGTCCCGTCGGCCGACAACTGCACCGAGACGGGTACCGGTCCCGAGAACGAAAGCCCGCCGGCGTTGGTCACGCGGAACGACAGCGTCCCCTTCACGGGCGTGCCGAACGCGAAACTCGACGGCAACACCACTTTCGTGACCAGCGGCGTCAGGTCCGCGAGCGCTGCGGGCGGCGGCGCGGGCGGCGGAGAAACCACCGGCGGAACGGTCGGGGGCACCGTAGGAGGAACTGTGGGCGGAACCGTCGGTGGCACCGTGGGCGGCACGACGGGTGGTACGACCGGGGGAACGGTGGGAGGAACAGTCGGCGGGACGACCGGCGGAACCACGGGTGGGACGGTCGGTGGGATAGTGGGCGGCACTGTGGGCGGCACTACTGGAGGAACCGTCGGCGGCACAGTCGGGGGGACGACGGGCGGAACGACAGGCGGAACGACTGGAGGTACGGTCGGGGGCACCGTGGTCGCGGCGCGTAGCAGCGTAATCCGCTGCCGCGCCAATTCGATCACATAAAGATTTCCGCTATCAGGCGTCTGCACCAGATCAACCGGATCGGCCAGCCCGGTCAGGCCGGAGATGCCGGTCTCGGCCTTGGTCACGCTGCCGCCTGCGCCGAGCGTCAGCGCGATGATGTCGTCGCCGCCGCTGTAGCGGGCGACGAGCAGTTTTCCGTCGAGCGCGCCGCCGAAGCTGCCGCCGCGGTACTCGATCGTGCCGGAGGGGGCGCGGTGGGCGCCGAAGTCGTAAACCGCCGGCCGCCACGCCGGATCGGGCTTCTGTCCGACGGGATAGTCGGTGACTTCGTAGGCATCCTTGCCCGCGGTCGGATTGCCGCCGTTGAGAACGTAGTATTTGCGTTGGGGATTGGGATGACCGTAGTACCCGCCTCGGGTGATACGGAACAGGAAATCGCTCTCGGCCTTGCTGACGGCCGAAAGCGCCGGCGCACCGGCACCGGCGGGCGTATTGCCGCCGGCGGCGCTGCCGTTGGCGGCGGCGTACAACTGTCCGTTGCGGTGCCAGACGAGGTCGAACGCGTTGCGAACGCCATCGGCGTAGATGGTCAACGGCGCACCGGGCGAGGAAGGGTTGTAGGTGCCGCCGGCGTCGGGGGTTTTGGCGTCGAGCGTCGAGCTGCCGACCGCCCCCACGTCCAGCCGAAGGATCGCCGCGGACAGCAGCCGCTCCGGGCGGTTCCCCCAGATGATGTCGGCCTTGCCCATGGCCGACTGCGACGCCTGGCAGAAGTACAGCGCGCCATCCGGGCCGAAGGTCGGCTGCATGGTCGCGTGATCCCGGACCGACCGGGGCAGGTTGACGACGGCGTCGCGGTACTGGCCCAGCGAGGGTCCGCTGACCACGCTGACTTTCCCGCTGAAATCGGCGCCGACGGTTCCGCCCAGCACCAGCGATGAGGTCGCGGTGTGCGTGATCCAGAGAATCGGGTTGGTCGGCGTGCTCCTGGGATCGAACGCCATCCCCAGGATGAACCGGCTGCCGCCGTTGCGGGCGCGGACGATATCGAACACCGACGGCGTGCCGAGGGAGCCGTCGGCTTCGATCGCGAAGCGGTAGATGCGGCCGTCGTCGCTGCTGGCGTAGAGCCTGCCGTCGGGGCCGATCGCCAGTCCGAAATAGTTGTGACCCGCGGAACTCGCCTGGGGTGCCTGCGTGAACTTCGCCGGGGAGTTGGACGGCGGACTGGTGGTGGCACTGGTGGTGAAGAGCGACTCGAAGGGCGCAAAGCCGACCCCCTGCACGTCCTGCAGGCCCGACGTCAGCACGAAGCGGTACTGTGTGTTGGCCGCAAGCGCCTTGGACGGCTTGAGGACGATGACGTCCCCGCCACCGGAGGTGTTTACGACGGCCGGCACCGTGGTCTTTGCCGCAACGTTGTAGAGGTAGACGTTCTTGGAAAGCACGGTCGCCGTGTCGACACCGCCGTTGGGCAGAATCAACTCGGCGGACACGAAGCCGGTGGTCGGCACATTTTTCGCGTTGGCGGTCGGCTTGACGGACCGCACCTGCGGCGAAGTCAGCACAGCCGCAGCCAACACCGAGTTGGCCGAGTCCACCAACGTAGACGAGCCACCCCCGATGGCGGCGAACAGGCGTCGTGATTCGAGGGATTCTGCGACGAAGCGGGTGTGACCCGGGGAGTGCCGCCGCCGAACGATGTCGGCCGTCGGACTCCATTCCGAACGCACGTACCCAGATTGCCCAACCATCCTTGTGCCTCACGATCACAATCGCATCCACTGCTCGGCAGTGGATGGAACGTCAGACGCTCGTCCTTGAGTTGCTCGTCATGAGACGCCGCCGACAAGCGACTGCTTGTCACTACAGCCCGACGTCCGGGCGAGAATCTAGTCCGCAGCAGAGGCCGCTGCAATGGATTTCCTAGAATTTTGCTCGCGTGCCCAATCGAGCGTTGTCTGATTCACGCAACTGGCACTGCAAGGCTCCAGAAGACCTCCAAAGCTGGTACGCCTGTGGCCGACCGACGGCCCGTGCAGTCAGTGTCCCAGCTTGCATGACCGGGGTTTGCGATTGAATCTTCCGCCCCACTCCACCAGACTGTCGAGCCTCGCCGCCTGGGATCTGGCGGAACGTATCGGCGGCGGGGTCTTGGTCCGACGTGCGTGGTTCGATGTCCTTGATTCGCTTCCTCTGGAGGTCTTATGCGCTCAGTACTTCTGCTGGCCGTCCTGCTGGCCGGCTGTTCGACGCCTGTCAATGCAGCAACACCTGCCGAGGGCGCTCATGACGTCGTCATCTACGGCGGCACCTGCGCCGCTGTCACGGCCGCCGTGCAGACGAAGAAAATGGGCAAGACGGTCATCGTCGTCTCCCCCGACAAGCACCTCGGCGGCCTTTCCTCCGGCGGGCTCGGCTTTACCGACACCGGTAACAAGGCCGTCATCGGCGGGCTGTCGCGCGAGTTCTATCAGCGTATCTGGAAGCACTACAACGAAGACGCCGCCTGGAAGTGGCAGAAGAAGGAAGAGTACGGCAACAAGGGCCAGGGCACGCCGGCCATCGACGGCGAGAACCGCACGATGTGGATCTTCGAACCCCACGCCGCCGAAAGAGTGTTCGAAGACTTCGTTAAGGAACATCAGATCCCCGTCGTTCGCGATGAGTTGCTCGACCGGGCGAAAGGCGTGAAGAAGGACGGCGCCCAGATCACTTCCATCACCACCCTCAGCGGTAAGACCTACACCGGCAAGATGTTCATCGACGCCACCTACGAAGGCGACCTGATGGCCGCAGCGGGCGTGGACTACCACGTCGGCCGCGAGGCTAACAGCATCTACGACGAGAAGTGGAACGGCGTGCAGGTGGGCATCCTGCACCACCAGCATCATTTCGGCACGATGAACATCAGCCCCTACGTCATCCCCGGCGACCCCAAGAGCGGCCTGCTGCCGCGCATCACCGCCGAGAAGCCCGGCGAATACGGCTCCGGCGACAAGAAGGTCCAGGCCTACTGCTACCGCATGTGCCTGACCGACAAGGAAGAAAACCGCATCCCCTTCCCCAAGCCCGACGGCTATGACCCCAAACAGTACGAACTGCTCCTGCGCGTTTTTGAGAAGGGCTGGCGGCAGACCTTCAACAAGTTCGACCCGATCCCCAATCACAAGACCGACACCAATAACCACGGCCCGTTCAGCACCGACAACATCGGCATGAACTACGACTACCCCGACGCCAGCTACGAGCGCCGGAAGGAAATCCTGAAAGAACATGAGACCTATCAGAAGGGCTGGCTCTACTTCATCGCCAACGACCCGCGCGTGCCCAAGGACGTCCAGGAAGCGATGCAGAAGTGGGGCCTGCCGAAAGATGAGTTCGTCGATAACGGCGGCTGGTCGCACCAAATCTATGTCCGCGAGGCTCGCCGCATGATCGGCAGCTACGTGATGACCGAGAACGAGTTGCTCAAGCGCCGCCCGACGCCCGATTCAGTCGGCATGGGCAGCTACACGATCGACTCGCACAACATCCAGCGGTACGTCACGCCGGAAGGCCACGTGCAGAACGAAGGCGACATCGGCGTCGGCCTGAAGGGGCCGTACGAGATCGCCTACGGAGCACTCGTGCCGAAGAAGGGGCAGGCGAACAACCTGTTCGTGCCGGTCTGTGTCAGCAGCTCGCACATCGCGTTCGGTTCGATCCGCATGGAACCGGTGTTCATGATCCTCGGCGAATCGTCGGCGACCGCCGCCGCGATGGCGATCGACGCCGACATCGCCGTGCAGGATGTGCCATACGCCAAGCTGCGCGAGAAGCTGCTGAAGGACGGACAGGTCCTGGAGTACACCGGCCCACAGAAGGCCGGAGGCGTGAAGAAGGGCCTGGAGTTTCGTGCCCTGCCCGGCGTCGTCGTCGACGACGAACAGGCGAAGACCACCGGCGAATGGCAGATCGGATCGAGCCAGCCCAACTATGTCGGCGACGGCTACCGCGCCGCCAGGAAAGGCGAGCCGGCGACCGCCCGCTATGAGGCCAGGCTCCCCGCCGCCGGCAAGTATGAGGTACGGCTGTCGTACAGCGTCAACCCCAACCGGGCGACAAACGCAACGGTCGAGATCCACCACGCCGGCGGCATTGAGAAGGTGAAGGTCGATCAGACTAAGGCGGCACCGATCGAGGGCGCGTTCATCTCGCTGGGCGTGTTCGAGTTCTCCACCGACAAGCCCGCGACGGTCGTCGTCAGCAACGAAGGCGCGACGGGATACGTCATCGCGGACGCGGTGCAGTGGGTGGAGAAGAAGTAGCAGTGGGTTAGCCGCGACGCGGGGCGGAGCGTTTCGTAAGGCTCGAACGTGTTCCCCGCGCCGTAGACACGCTCCGCTGCGCGTCGCGGCTAACGAGTCCCGTGAACCTGCAAGCGCAACCATGAACACTTTGACTCATCCGAGTTCCCCACCTCAATCCATCCACCCCGGCACTCGCATTGGTCACGTGCACCTCAAGGTCGCCGACCTCGAGCGGTCGCTCGGGTTTTACCGTGGTGTCCTCGGGTTTGAAGTGACGCAGCGAATGGGACATCAGGCGGCGTTTCTTTCGGCGGGCGGGTATCACCACCATATCGCACTCAACACCTGGGAAAGCCTGGGCGGTTCGCCCCCGCCTCCGGGCACGACCGGGTTGTTTCACCTGGCCATCCTCTACCCGACTCGACCGGCACTTGCCGATGCCCTGCGACGGTTGATCGACGCGAAAATTCAACTCGACGGCGCCAGCGATCACGGCGTCAGCGAAGCCCTCTACCTGCACGATCCGGATGACAACGGCGTTGAACTGTATTGGGATCGCCCGCCCGACGTCTGGCCGCGAAATGCCGCCGGCGAACTGGCGATGTTCACCCGGCGGCTGGACCTGCAGTCATTGCTGGGTGAGCTCACGCCAAAGTCGCCGACGTGACACAGGGTTCCGGCCTGCCGGCTGAAAGCCTACTTCGAGATGTACAACAAGAGGCACGACGAATAGAGCGTGCTCGCCGATACCGTCACCATGCCGTCGGTGCCGCTATTCATGCCGTTCTTGTCGGTCGGATTCCGCAGGATCACCATCGTCGTCCCATTGCCCTGGCGGAACGTGCCGACGACCGAGTAGGCGTGCGACGGGCGAAGGGCGCTGTTCACGCCGAGCGATGCCGGCTCGGTGGTGATGGTGATCGCCCGCAAGCTGACATTGCTGTTGATCTTGTCCCACATCAATGATTCGTCCGTACCGAACGGCACCAGGGTCGAGCGGTCGTAGCCAATCCGCAGCGCGTCGTAGGCGACGCCCGGCGTATCGGATTCGACGTCGCCGTAGCTGTAACCGCTGCCCGAATTCATGTGATACGCCATCCCCTTCTCCAGCAGGCCGAACCAGAGGCTGTCACCCTTGCGGCCGGCGATCGAACCGTAGATCGGCTTGCCGTTGGCATCGGTCGGGAGATCGGCGTCCACGCGGTAGCAGCCCCCGCCGAGGGCGACCATCACGGTGCCGTCGCCCAGGGGAACGACGGTCCGCTTGATCGCCCAGGGGCTGGAGCGGGCCACGCTGCCGGCGGTGGTGGCGAGCCAGCAGTCGTTGAGCTGGTTCTGCTGCACGTCGCCGATGTTCGGACCCGACGCCGTGAAGATCGGGATGTGGCCGAAGTTCTGGTACTTCGTGGCTCTGAACGTCAGAGCGGGATCGGTGATGTTGGTGGTGCCCAGTTCGGTGGCGTAGGTGCTGCCGCTGGTCGGGTTGGAGAACTTGTCGATGCGGTAAACGCTCTTGCGGGTGTTGGCGAGGTTGTCCATGTCGGTCAGGACGTCCTTCTTGTCGGCGACGAAGATGTCCCAGCCCTGGTCGCCGTTGACCTTGTCGATGCCGCCGAAGACCGACACGAGGGTGTCGTCGCCGTTGCCGCCGTAGATGGTGTCGTCGTCGAGACCGCCAAAGAGCTGGTCGTTGCCGTCGGCGCCGTAGAGGGTGTCGCGGCCGGCACCGCCGTCGATCGTGTCATCGCCGGCCCAGCCGCGAAGGGTGTCGTCGCCGGCTTCGCCGAAGAGTTTGTCGCTGCCGTCGCCGCCGTTGATGACATCGTTGCCGCTGGCACCCTTGATGGTGTCGTTGCCGGTGCCGCCTTCGAGGTAGTCGGCCGCCGCGCCGCCAAAGACGTGATCGTCGCCCGCGCCGCCGAGCACGGTCGCGGGGACATTCGTCGCGGGATCGACGAACAGGACGTCAGCACCTTCGTAGCCGACCATGATGATGTTCTTCACCTGGGCAGCGGGGAACGGGAACGATTCGATCGAGCCGCGCCGTACGATCAGGCTCGCCCCGGCTGGGTTGACCTGAAAGGAGTCGGGGGCGGACGTACCGGTGATGTACAACGTCTGGCCGACCAGCTTGATCGAGTTGCGGACCTCCATGTTCGGGTCGCCTTCAGGGGCGAGCACCGTCGGCGGAGCTGGATTCACCACCGTCGGCCCGGTGACGATCACCGGCGGGCTGACCGGTGCCAGCACCAGGGTGCCCACGTTGGTGAAGTCGTAGACGCTGAAGAGACGGCGGTCTTCGAGGGTTTCAAACATGGCTGCTCTCGGTACGAACTTCGGGGGACCCCGAACGCGACACGCAAACAGTAGTCGGTTCGGCCGAAGCGCCCATCTGCCCGGAACGGGCTGGCCCTTATCAGGGCTACCGGGTCGCAACTCAAAAGAAGCGCCAGAGAGAACGCCGGAGGAGCAACGCGCGGCGAAAACTCGCGTGCTGTGATGTGCGGTGGAAAGCCTGAAGTGAGGTGCACCCCTGGGAACGCCGAGCTCCGGCTCGGCTCCTTACCGGACTTGCGGAGACTGATGAGCCGGGCTGGAGCTCGGCGTTCCCCATCGCGTTTAATGCAATCGTTTCACACAGCTTTCGACAGATCGGCCTGCCGCACCGCCGCGATGAACGCCTTGATCAGCTTCGGTGATTTCCGGGCCTTCACCACTTCGACGCCGCTGCTGACGTCCACCGCCCAGGGTCGAACCGACTGGATCACCTCGCCCACCGTCTCGGGCGTGAGACCTCCGGCTGCAATGATCGGCGGCAAGCCGGCAAACTCTCCCTTGGCGGCGACCTGGCGGACGAACGTCCAGTCGTTGGCCAATCCCGTCCCGCCGACGCCGGCCTCTCCGGTTCCCGCGGCGGTTTCCAGAACCAATCCCTGCAGATGTTCCAGCCCGCCCTCGGCGATAGCCTTCCGCCAGGTGCCGAGCTCGGCCTCGAACGTCGTGCGATCCACGCGGATCGCCTTGAGCACCGGCAGGTTGACCTTCCGGACCACGTCCGGCGATTCGTGGCCGTGAAGCTGAACGCACGTCGCCCCGATCGCCGAGACGACGGCGGCGATCTCGCCAGGCGTTGAGTCCACGAATAATGCCACCGGCGTCACGAACGGTGGCGCCGTCTGCACGATCAGCCGTGCCTCTTCCTGCGCGACGTACCGCGACGCCTTCGGGTAGCAGATAACGCCAATGGCGTCAGCCCCCGAGCGTGCGGCGTAGGCCGCGTCTTCCGGATGGCGGACGCCGCAGATCTTGACGCGAGTGTGGTGATTCGGTGTGGAGTTCAAGGTGTCCTTGTAGGGGCACACGGCGTGTGCCCGACTTCGCAATGGGTGCTGTCGGGAAGAGGGGCGACATCGGCGCCGGCCGGCCGGGGGCATACGCCGTATGCCCCTACGCCACGACATTCCTCAACACGCCGATCGGCCCGATCTCAATACGAATCTCATCACCGCTGTGCAGCGTGAAATCATCCGGCGGAACGACCCCCGTGCCAGTCATCAGGAAAACGCCCTGCGGAAAGCTGTTATCGCGGTACAGGTACTCGACCAGTTCATCGAACCGGCGTTTCATCTTGGCGATCGCGGTGATGCCCAGGAACTGCTGCACGCCGCCGCGGGAGATTGTCAGCTTGATCTCCGTCAGTGGCGGCAACGGAGCGCCGTCTTCGGGCAGGTAGATGCAGGGGCCCAGGGCGCAGCTCGCGTCGTACACCTTGGCCTGTGGCAGGTAGAGCGGGTTCTCGCCTTCGATATCGCGCGACGACATGTCGTTGCCGACGGTGTAGCCGATGATCTTCCCCGCCGGGTTGACCACCAGCGTCAGTTCCGGTTCGGGAACGTTCCACTTGCTGTCCTTGCGGATGCGGACGGCCTGCCCGGGACCGACGGTGCGGTGCGCGGTTGATTTGAAGAAGATCTCCGGCCGGGCGGCGTCGTAGACCTTGTCGTAGAAGTCGCCGCCCCCACCGCTCTTGGCTTCTTCTTTGCGGGCGTCGCGACTGCGCAGATAGGTCACCCCCGCCGCCCAGACTTCCTGCGAGCCGATCGGCGCGAGGATATCGGTTTCAGAAGGCGCCGGCCGACGATTGATCTCCCCGCGGGCCTCGACGCCTTCCATGAGAATCTTGCGCGGGTCGGGCAACGCGAAGATCGCGTCCCATGCCAGTTCGGGGACGACGTGCCAGGACCCCTTGGTTTCGACCATCGGGCCGAGTGTGGTGCGATAAAGCTTCATTTGCGACGAAGTCTAGTGACGCGGTTCGGAAAAGAAAGTCGCCGCGTGGCGACAGGGCACAGCCGGCAAGTGTTAGCTGCCACCAACGAAAGACGCTCAGCCCCGGCGTCCCGCGAGGGACGTAATCAGGAGTGAGCGT
The DNA here is from genome assembly GCF_015169395.1 of Humisphaera borealis. GTDB lineage: Bacteria > Planctomycetota > Phycisphaerae > Tepidisphaerales > Tepidisphaeraceae > Humisphaera > Humisphaera borealis. The sequence goes on along the minus strand of NZ_CP063458.1, from coordinate 6,954,468 downwards.
CAGTCGAAAAGCTGTTCGCCAAAGCCGCCGACGCTGGTCGGCGAACCGGTCGCTCTACAGTGCCAGGGGCGATGTCACCGCGGCATTGTTGCCTTCGTTCGACTCGGTGATGACACCGGTCGAGTCGAGGGATGCGATGATGAAGTAGGTTCCCGGCGCGAGCGTCGGCGGAAGAAGGAGCTTGAGGGTCGCCACCTTGGATGCACCGGGCTTCAGATTCAGCTTCAGCGGGACCGCACCGAGTCCGACATCGCCGGCGCCGGATGTTCCGTCGGCCGACGCGACGACCTGCACGATAATCGAACCCACCGCGGGCACGTTGCCGTTGTTGGAAACGGTCAATTTCGCCGTGCCCTTCTTACCGATCACCAGTTTCGTCGGGGTGGTGACGAACTGGCCGGAAAGATCCACGCTCGGCGTTGCGACATTGAAGACCTCGGTCGTGACGGCGGTGTTGTTGGTTTCCGACTTCTCCGACAACGCGCTTTCCGGGTCGAGCATCACGCCAAGGTGGTAGCTGCCGTCGGCGACCGCCGGCAACTCGGTGATCTTGAGCTTGACGATCTTGCTCTGGCCGGCCTTGAGGTTGAGCGACCTGAAGAAGCGGACCACTTCGGTGTCGCCGGTGTCGGTGGTGGTGTCGGCCGTGAGGCGGACAGAGATCGGGATCAGACCCGTCAACGAATTGTCGCCGATGTTGGACACGCGGAACTGGAGTGTGCCCTTCACCGCCGTGCCAAAAGGAACGTTCGCGGGAAGGACGACCTTGGTGACTTCCGTCGCCAAGTCAGCCAGCGGGCCGGTCGGCGGCGGAGGCGGCGGCGGCGATACCGGAGGGGGCGGCGGAGGCGGAGAGACGACCGGGGGAACCGTGGGCGGCACCGTCGGCGGAACTACCGGTGGCACCACCGGCGGCACGACGGGTGGGACCACCGGCGGAACCGTCGGGGTCGTCGGACGCAACAGCGTGATCTTGCCTTCCGATTCCTTGGCCCCGAACTCCGTTACGTAGATGTTGCCCGTCTTCCAGTGCTCGACGATATCCACCGGATTGTTCAGACCTGCAAGACCCTGCAACCCCTCTTCGGCCTTACTCACTTTCCCATCGGCGCCCATCGTCAGCACGATGATGTCGTCGCCGCCGCTGTAGCGCGCCACCAGCATCTTCCCCTTGAGCGCACCACCGAACGTCGAAGAATTGTGGTACGCAATCGAGCCATTGGGGGACTGGTGCTGACCGAAATCGTAGATCGGCTTCTGCCAGTCCGACTCCGGCTTGGTTCCGACAGGGTATTGCTTGACTTCGAACGGGTCTTTGCCGCTCGTCGGATTGCCGCCGTTGAGAACGAACTTGTTGTGCAGCGGGTTGGGATGGCCGTAGTACTTGCCCGGCTGAACCAGGTAAAGCGCGTCGGTCTCGGCGGTGGTCACCTTGGGAATACCGGGGATGCCCGGTCCTTCCGGGGTCGCCCCGCCGGCGGCTGATCCGTTCGTCGGGGCGTACATCTTGCCGTCGAGGAAGACCAGGTCGTACGCGTTGCGAACGCCGTAGGCGTAAATCTTCAGCGGTGCGTCGGCCGCGAAAGGATCGTAGGGGTCGGCGTCTTCAGTGTGGACGTCAAGTGGTGTTGTGCCAATCTTGCTGACATCCAGCTGAAGAATCGTTGCGCTCAGCAGGCGTTCCGGGCGATTGCCCCACGCGACGTCGGGCGCGCCCATCGCCGTATTGGCAGACTGAGTGAAATAGAGCTTTCGGTCAGGGCCGAACGAAATCTGATTCGTCAGGTGATCGCGGACCGACCGTGGCAGGTGGACCACCTTGTCCTGGATGTTCTCCAGGTTTGGACCCGACAGGACGGAGATGGTGCCGGTGAAGTCTTCACCCGGGGCACCGCCGACCTGAAGGCCCGAGGTCGCCGTGTGCGACACCCAGATGATCTGGTTCGTCGCCGAGGACGCCGGGTCAAACGCCAGGCCGACGATGAACCGTGGCCCGCCGTTGTGGTCAATGATCGTGTTGATGACCGTCGGCGTGCCGAGCGTGCCATCGGCCTTCAACGGGAAGCGATAGATCTCGCCCGTCAGCGTACCGGCGGTGACCCAACTGCCCCAGACGACGACCGACGAGAACTGGTGCCCTTTGGTCGTCGGAAGCTCGACCTGCTCGAAGGCAATGGGCGAGGCCGTGTCCGTCGGCGGAACGCCGGTCGTGAAGGTGCTCTGGAACGGGGAGAACCCGACGCCATTGAGATCCCGGACGCCCGACGTGACGACAAATTTGTAAGCGGTGCTGGGATCGAGCGGCAGTTCCGGCCGCAGCACGATGACGTCACCGCCGCCTGAGGTGTTCAGGACCGAAGCGATGCGAACACCGTCGCTGACGCGTTCGAGATAGACGGTATTGGGGGTCAGCGAAGCCGTGTCGACGCCGCTGTTGGGGATATTCAGTTCGGTGGAGATGAAAGCATCCACGGAAACGCCGGTCGTCGAATTGGCGGGCGTTACCGATGCAATGCTCGGAGTGCCCAGTGCCAGGGTCTGCGCGGCGAGCGGGGCCAACCCGGCAGACGTCCCGGAGGAACCGGGGCCGGCGGAAAAGTGTCGGCGGTCTTCCAGCCGTTCCACGCGGGCGCGCGTGAGGGAAACACCCTGAGTGTGATTCGACCCGCCCGCCTCGGTCGTTTGCAAACGAGACAAGCGGACAGCTTTCTTCCAGAACGACTGATTCATTATCAAACTTCCTGCGTCGTGAGCTGGCAAGGGCGCTCGGGAGCCAATCTCCCGACCGCAGCCCGGGGATACCGAGAACAAACGCCGCCCGGGGGACGGACGGCATGACGGCTTTTGCGCAGCTTCACCCACTGTGTTGCGCGGTATCAATACACTAGCGCACGAATGCCTCGTTCGCAAAGCGAAATTTCTGTTCGGCGACAATCTTCATCGATTTCCACCGAATTGCAGACGTATCGGCAAGGTGTACGGGTTCGTCTGAGAATGACGTCACCGACTTCGAGACATATCTCGCGGAGAAGCGGCATCCCTGCCTAGGTGAACGTCTTATGGCTATGCTTGGCCCGTCATTTCCGCCATCCCCACCTGGCGGTCGTTCCACGATTCCAATCGCTGACATATGACCCGACTTCCTCACCGGACCGTCGATTGGCTCCGCCCTTGGTCGACGGGGCTCACCCGATGAAGAAGGACCCGAATTGCCAAAACGAAGAACCCCGTTCCTGCATCAGGAACGGGGTTCTTTAACGAGCGCGACGGGACTCGAACCCGCAACTTCCGGATCGACAGTCCGGTACTCTAACCAATTGAGCTACGCGCCCTTGACCAACTTCGGGCTGAGGATTCTATTCGAGTTCCTTCACCTGTCAAGACACCGAAGTGACTGGCGCAATTTGCAGATGGTGCGTTTCGGGAAAATGAACGCCTAGGCGCACTTGAAACATGGCGATTGGCGGCTCAGGAACGCATTCCGGGGGATTACCGCAATTCAGGCATCGGCTTCCAGCCGTCGACCAGATATTGGGGACGACCTGACAAATCGTGCAGCACTGTCTGGTTGAGATCCAAACCGAGAAACTGATAGAGCGAGGCGAACACTTCGCCGAAGTGAACGGGGCGATCGGTCGGCTCGCCGCCCAGGCGATCAGTGGCGCCAATCACCTGCCCGGTCCGGAATCCACCGCCTGCCAGCAACCCTCCACCGACGCGGGGCCAGTGGTCGCGACCGCCGTCTTTGTTGATGGTGGGCGTTCGGCCGAACTCGCCCCAGGCGACGACCGCGACGTCTTTCTCCATGCCGCGGTCGTGCAGATCCTGGACAAGGGCGCTGACCCCCTGATCGAAGAGCGGCAAGTGCTTGAGCAACTGGGGGTAGTTGCTGTCGTGGAAATCCCACCGACCGAAGTTCAATGTGACAACCCGCGCCCCGGCTTCCACCAGCCGTCGTGCCAGCAGGAAATGTTCGAGGTTCAGCGGGGCGCCATCCCCGTAGTTCTTGGGGTCCCCTTTGCCGTAGCGCTCACGGACGGAACCGGGCTCCTTGGTAACGTCCAAAGCATCCAGGAGACGGCTGGACGTCAGGACATTCATCGCCTGGTTCTGGAAGGCGTCCATCGCGTCAACGTTTCCGCTGTTGTCGCTGTCCCGGCGCAGCGTATCCAGGCGACGAAGCAGCCCGGTGCGGTCGTTCATGCGGTCCAGGGTGACGCCTTCGAGCTTGAGGTCGTTCATGCCGTCGCCGTTGGGGCGGAACGCGGCATGGCTCGGGCCCATGAAACCCGGATGCCCGGGCGAACCGTATGGCGGATGCCCGGCGTCGGGGGCCAGCCCGACGAACGCCGGCATCGAAGGATGGACCGACCCCAGAAGTTTCGACGCCGTCGAACCCAGCGACGGCCAGCCACGCGCCGGCTGCGGCGATCCCGAAGGCGGCCGCCCGGTGTAACAGATGAAGGAGTCGTGCGCGCCGTTCGGCGAACCGTACAGCGAGCGAATCGGGACGAACTTGTCCATCATCTTCGCGATTCGCGGCGCATGCTCGGAGATCTGGATACCCGACACATTAGTGGCGATCGGTTTGTACGGCCCGCGGATGTCCGATGGGGCGTCCATCTTCAGGTCCCACATGTCCTGATGAGGCGGCGCGCCGCACAGGTAAATCATGATGACCGACTTGCGCGAGTTCCGGATGCCGTTCTGTGCTTCGGCGCGGAGTAGCTGCGGAAGCGACAAACCGCCCAACGCCATCGCGGCTGACTTAAGGAAGTTGCGTCGAGTCGTGGGCATAGACGTCGGTTTGATCGCGGAGGGTCAGGGGGGCAAACACACCGTACGTCTTCAGTTACGCCTTTCCAACACCGGGGTTGAAGCCAAGGGCGAAATTCGAATGTCGCTGTTCCATCGGCCACCAAAACAAACCCGGGGCGTTGGAAACGCTCCAACTGCCCCGGGGCTTCGCCAGACGATGGGATGTTTGTCTCTCGAGCGCCAAACCAGCGATCGGCTGGTTCGGCGCGACGTTCTCAGACCGTCTTGAAGTAGTCGGCATTGCGGCCGATGAACTCGGCCCACTCGGCCGGCAGATCCTCCTGCGGGAAGATCGCCTTCACGGGGCACTCGTCCACACACAACCCGCAATCAATACAGCTCGCCGGGTCGATGTAGAGCATCTCGGCGGCCTCGAACGATTCCTCGCTCTTGGTCGGGTGGATGCAGTCCACCGGACAGACCGTGACGCAGGCGGTGTCCTTCTCTCCGATGCAGGGCTGGGCGATGACGTAGGCCATGATGATTCTCACGTTTCGAGCGCCACGACGCTGTAACGCCGGGCGTGGTCGCTTCAGCAACCATGAGGATCCGGGTGACTCACACCCATGCCTCTCTCGTTGGTGCGGAAGAATAGAACTTGCGATGACATGAAGCAAAGACATAATAGTGATCGGAAGCATGCCAATCCGTTATGTCACTTGAGCTCAAAGTCGTAGGCACAAATTCATTCAGGCACGGAGCCGTGGAGGGACTTCATGCGAGAGCAGCTGTTGCGTGCCTCCATCTCACGTACCTCCCCCATCATGAACCTCAATCACCTCGCCGTTGTTCATGCCGTCGCTACCGAGCAGAGCGTTTCCCGGGCGGCCGACCGCCTGATGGTCAGTCAGCCGGCCGTCTCCAAGCAGCTTCGCGAACTCGAGAAGCAACTCGGCACTCCACTGTTCGACCGATTGCCCCGCGGCGTGCGGCCGACGCAGGCGGGAACGATCCTAGCCGACTACGCCAGGCGCATTTTCGGCCTCGCCGCCGAGGCCGAGCAGCGGCTTGCCGAGCTGCGCGGGCTGGAACGCGGCGAACTGAGGATCGGCGCGAGTACGACGATCGCCGTCTACCTGCTGCCACCGGTCTTTGTCGCCTTTCGCAGTAAGTTCCCCGGCGTGAAGCTGACAGTCGACATCGCGAACACCCATGACATCCAGGATCGGCTCGCGGCGGGCCTGATCGACGTCGCGATGACCGAAGGGGACGCCGACGAGGCCGAGTTCGTCGTCGATCCATTCATGACCGATGAACTGATAGCGATTGCCGCTCCCGGACATCCGCTTGCGGCCGGGAAAACCGGGGGCAAGACGGGCGGCACGAACAGCGTTCGCGCCGAGGTGCTCTGCCGGGAGCCCTTCGTCGTCCGCGAAGCCGGCAGCGGCACGCGGGCGGTGGTCGAGCGGGCGCTGTCGGCGCGTGGGCTTGCCGTCACGCCGGTCATGGCCGTCGGCAGCACCATCGTCATCAAGCGTGCCGTGGCGGCGGGCGTGGGGATTGCATTCGTTTCGCGCCTGGCGTGCGAACTGGAGCTGCGCTCCGGCACACTCGTCGAAATTCGTACGTCAGACCTGAAAATCACCCGCCCGCTGCACCGTCTGCGCATCCGCGGCCGCCACGAGCCGCGGGCCGTCGCCGAGTTCGACCAACTGCTAAAGCAGGCCGTCGCCGACTTCGGTCGCCGACCGTCGAAGAAACGCGGCGACCGGGGAAAGCTGGTTGCGGATCACACGGCGGCATCGATGGGGTGACGAGTTGGATGGGGTGACGACGCGGAAAGCCCTCCCAATTTCCCATCCTGAGGGTACGTGACTTTGAGGAGCCGCGCACGGAGTGCACTCACGGAGTAAGCGGGAACCGTGACAGCAAGCGGGAACCGTGACGGTTCGGGGTCATTCCCGCTTACTCCGTGAGTGCACTCCGTGCGCGGCTCCTCAAGAAGTCACACGCTCTGAAGTGCTCCAAAGGATGACAGTTGACGAATGATCACCGCTCCGACGCATGCCAGTGCCGCAGCGCTAGTCGGCTCACCAGGTTGATCAGCCCGAACAACGCCAACCCCAGCAGCGACGCCAGCAGCACGGCGGCGAAGACCTTGGCGTTCTTCTGCTGCGTGAGGGCCGACGTGATGACGTCACCCAGGCTGCCGTTGCCGCCAATAAACTCGCCCACGATCGCGCCGATCACCGCCAATCCGCCGGCGATCCGCAGGCCGGTCAGGATGTTCGGCAGCGCGCCGGGCAGACGAAGCTTGAGCAGCGTGGCGGTCGGTGTCGCGCCGTACAGGCGGAACAGGTCGCGCAGCGCCGGGTCGGTCGAGAGCAAACCCGCCAGCGCGTTGGCGATCACGGGGAACACCGACACGATAAACGCCGACGCGACCGCCGTCGGCATGCCGTAGCCGAACCAGATGACCAGCAGCGGCGCGATCGCGACGATCGGCACCGTCTGGAAGAAGATCGCATAAGGGTAGAACGCCCGTTGAATCCACGCCGACGAAGCGAGGACGACCGCCAGCACGACCCCGATGACCATACTGAGCACGAATCCGACGAGCGAAGCGATCGATGTATTGAGCATCGCCGAGAACAGCTCGACACGGTCGTCGCGGATCGAAGCGAAAATTCGCGACGGCGGCGGAATGATGTAAGGCGCGATCAGCCCGAACTGCACCGCCGCCTCGATCGACGCGAGCACAACCACCAACGGCAACACGGGCGGAAGGAAACTCGCGACGGCAGTCCGCCATCGGCTGCGCTCCTGCGTCGCCGTGGACTGATGCTCGATCGGTTCGCTCGGCTTCACGCGACCTCCGTCATCTGCCCACGTTCCAGCGCCGAGTAGATCGCGCGGGCATGGCGAGCAAACGCGACATCGCCGCGAAGATCGGCCGACCGAACGGCGGGCAGGTCGATCGCGTGGTCGAGCACAATGCGCCCCGGCCGGCGGCTCATCACGACCGCACGGCTGGCCAGGTAGGTTGCCTCTTCCGTCGAGTGGGTGACGAAAAGCACCGTCATGCCGGTGTCGGCCCACAGCTTTCGTAGCAGGTCATCGAGCTTCTGCCGGGTGATCTCGTCGAGGGCGGCGAACGGCTCATCCATCAGCAGCAGCCGCGGGCGTGTGACCAAGGCACGGGCGATGGAAACCCGCATCTTCATTCCGCCGGACAGTTGGGCCGGATATCGATCTTCAAACCCCGCCAGCCCGACCGATGCCAGTGCCGCGATCGCGGCGGAGGTCCGCTGCTCCACTGGAACGCCGCGCAGTTCCAGCGGCAAGGCCGCGTTGGCGAGCACCGTCCGCCAGGGCAGCAGATGGGCATCCTGGAAGACGAACGCGATATCGCTACGGCCCGCGTCATCCGCCGAGCCGACGGAGACATCGCCACCGGTCTGGCGCTCCAGCCCGGCGATCACGCGGAGCAACGTGGACTTGCCGCACCCGGACGGACCGAGGATGGCGACAAACTCGCCGGCGGCGATCGCGAGATCAACCCGGCGGATGGCTTCGACGCCGTTGGGGAATATGTGTTGGAGTGCGGCGACACGAACCGGCAGGCCGGCTGACGGTGGTATCTTTTCGCTTATACGAGACAGCATGTACTAAGCCCAAATAGTCGCTGGAATGATAGAATGAGCATCGCCAGCGATCCGTCGAAGATCGGCCAATCGGGGTCCAACTGTCTAAAGCAGTGATCGTGTTCATTCCACCAAGGCAACAGCGCAGTCAAGATTAAGTGACGAGTCAGATTCATTTGAGGCTGACGACGCGGCCTACGGCGGGCTACGGGATTATGCCCGAGGGTTACGAAAGCCGAAAGGTCGGCAACGAACCACCAATTGCACCGCCACGAGTGAACTGGAGAAAATACGAGATGACCGAGTATTCGTTTCAACTTCCAGACGATCTGGCCCAGCAACTTGAAACGCACGCCAGAAGCCTTGGAGTAAAAGGCATCGACCTTTGGATCGAGAGTATTCTCAAGCAGTACTTGGGGTCGCTCACGGAGGGGCACACGCCGCTGAAGGGGCTTGACGAATCGGGGAAAGTAACCTCAAGTGAGTGGAGGATGAGGCACCCGCGGCCCGCCGCCTCCAAGCGTCCATCTCCGACGCTTCAACCACTCCGCGTCGACGGTGGATGGCACATTTTCTGGAATCTATTCGAAGCGATCGATCCGCCGGAATTTCTGGCCGACGATAACCGCTGGGCGTTCTATGAGAGTCTTCTCTACTTGGTCAATGAGGATCGAGACACGTTGATCGATCTTTGTTGGCACGGTGACGTAGCGCCGAATGGGCTGTTTCGATTGGTGCTCGTTCGAATTGAGAATGGGACTGGTAACTGGGATCAGCCGCTGCGATGTTTTGAAAGCAGATCGAGAACCGACATTGTGCGTGAATTGGAGGCGTGGTTAGGCACTGGGACTTAACAGCCTCGCTACTTCCCCATCCACGCCATCGCCCGTTGACCGACCCGTTCATTGTGCCGCAGAAACTCCATCGCCATTCCGGAGAAAACCCCGGACGAGACAACTTTCGCCGCTGCCCGGCAGGCGGTTCGGCGGGTGCGCCAGAGGTGGTGGTAGGCGTTCTGCAATTCGACGGGGTCGAGAGAGGTGATGTCCGGATTCGAAGGATCCGACGAAGCCGCGGCGGTGCCGCCGGGATCTCGTGCGGTGGATGTGCCGTTCTGAGCGCTCAGCAGATGTTCCACCGCAAGTTCGGCGCTTCGCAGCGCCAGGCCCATCCCTTCGCCGCCGATGGGCTCCATCGCGGCAGCGGCGTTACCGACCGGGATCACCCGGTTCGGCCACTGTCGGCGGACGCCGAACCTTGGCAGCGGGCTCGCGAGGAACGGCGAAACGCGCGTCGCGTCGGCCAACCGCTTACGAAGGGTCTTGTTCTCGCCGACCAGCCGTTCCCAGACCATCTCAAGGTCGCCAGCGTGCAGCCGCAACAGCGATGCCGGCACGCTGAACGCGGCGTTCCAGCGGTTGTTCTCGATCGGCGCCAGGCCGCCGTAGGTGTCCATCGTGCCGAAGAGTTCGATCGCGTCGGCGGGGCCGGCGATATCTTTGAAATGGACTTTCAGGCCGAAGTCTTTCGTCGGTCGGGGCACCTCTGCGCCGAGTAACGCCGACTTTCCGTCGGCGACAATCACCCAGTCGGGGCGTTCTTCGGTGACCACATTGGTCAGCAGGTCACGGACGCGAATCGTCGGCGTCGGACCCGTCGTGACCAGCGATTCGCACCGCGCCGGCTGGCGGACCTCCGTCCCGCTGCGGCCGGCTTCGATTAACAGCAGCTGGTCGAGCACATGGCGTGAGATCCCCCACATTGGCCGGGGCAGTGCGACGGTTGCCGAGGTGCCGTCGGCGGCGTGGAGGTGGGTGAAATGCAGCGGGATCGCGCCGTAGCTGCGAATCAGCGAATCGAGGCCGATCCGGCGCAGGACATCGATCCCGGTAGCGCTGAGGCATTCGCCACAAACTTTATCACGTGGGAAGCGGTGCTGCTCCAGCAGAGTCACGCGCCACCCCGCTCGGGCCAGAAGGATCGCCGAGACCGCCCCCGAGGGGCCGGCACCAACGATGATGACTGAATGGGCGTCAGGCATGCGAGGCATTGTAGGAGGCAGTTTACGAAGGAGCACGAAGTGTTTGATCGGAAGTACGACCTTCTGAGGAGCCGCGCACGAAGTGTACTCACGGAGTAAGCGGGAATGGACCCCGAAACGTCGGAATGGACCACGGAACGTCACAGTTCCCGCTTTCTCCGTGAGTACACTTCGTGCGCGGCTCCTTGAAAGGTTCTCCTGACAGGTCGGGGATCTTCGTGATCCTTTGCCGCCCTTCGTAGACAGCCCCCCGCCGCCCCGTAGAATCGCGGGCTCAAACGAAAGGTCTATCAACCATGCGCATGCTCGTCACCGGCGGAGCCGGATTCATCGGATCGAACCTTGCCAAGCGGCTGCTGGCCGACGGGCATGATGTCGTTGTCCTGGACGACTTTTCTTCCGCTACTTTCAAAAATCTGGTCGATTTCCGCGGCGACGTGCTGACACTCGACCTGTACGCCGATGATCTGAACACGCTGCAGGCCTCCGGCCCGTTCGACGTCATCTTCCACCAGGCGTCGATCACCGACACCACGGTGCTCGACCAGCGGAAGATGATGCAGAACAACGCCGAGGGGTTCCGCCATCTGCTGAACCTGGCCGAGATGTGGGGCAGCCGCATGGTTTGGGCCAGCAGCGCCGCCACCTACGGCCGGGGCCCTGCACCCATGAAGGAATCGCAGCGCCCCGAACCGCTGAATGTCTACGGCTACTCCAAGCTGTCGATGGAAGACCTCGCCCGGCAGTACGCCCCGCGGCTGAAGCACCCGATCGTCGGACTGCGGTATTTCAACGTGTACGGCCCCGGCGAGCAGCACAAGGGGAAGTTCGCCAGCATGATCCACCAGCTCGCCAAGCAAATGCGCCTCGGCAAGCGGCCGCGCATCTTCGCGCCCGGCGATCAGAAGCGAGATTTTGTGTACATCGAAGACGTCATGCAGATGAACCTTCGCGCAGCGGCGTCGAAGGTCTCGGGCGTTTTCAATGTGGGCGCGGGGGCCGCGGCGTCGTTCAACGACGTGGTCACGCAGCTCAACCGCGTGCTCAAGACAGATCTGCCGCCGGAGTACTTCGAGAATCCTTACGACTTCTTCCAGACATGGACCGAAGCCGATCTTACCGAGTCGCGCGCCTCGCTCGGTTATGCCCCAAAGTACGACCTGTCCAAAGGCATCGACGCCTACCACGCCTCCGGAACACTCGGCTCGGACTAGCCTCTCCCCTTGAACCACACCTCCGGATCAGAGACGGGACTGCGAGCCATGGTTGAAAACAACCCTCACGACGAAAGCGGAAGTTTCCTTCCGCCACGGCCGATCGACCGCATCATCAGCCCGGTTTCGCGGTTCATGCACGTCGAGGCGATGGGCGGCGTCGTACTGCTGATTTCGGCGATCGTCGCGATTGCGCTGGCCAACTCCCCTGTATCGAAGGACTTTCTGGGATTCTGGAAGACTCCGGTCGGCCTGCAAATCGGTACGTTCGAGTTCCGCCATCCGCTTTATCACCTGATCAACGACGGCCTGATGGCGATTTTCTTTTTCGTCGTCGGGCTGGAAGTCAAACGCGAGATCGTGCACGGCGAACTGCGCGGCATCCGCCAGGCGGCGTTGCCGCTTGCCGCAGCGCTGGGCGGCATGATCGTTCCGGCCGGCGTCTTCCTGCTTCTGCAAGGCAGTGACCCTCAGGCCAGGCGCGGGTGGGGCATTCCCATGGCGACCGACATCGCATTCGTCGTCGGCTGCATGGCCGTGCTGGGACGAAGGGTGCCCCACGGCCTCCGCGTTCTGCTGCTGTCACTGGCGATCGCGGACGACATCGGCGCCATCCTGGTGATCGCCGTGGGGTACACCGCTTCGCTGAGCATGGGCTGGCTCGCGATCGGCCTGGCGGGGTTTGTACTCGTCTTCCTCATGGGGCGGCTTGGTATACGCAGTTTCGCGGTTTACACGGTGGTCGGCACTTTCATCTGGTTTGCCTTCCACGAGTCCGGCGTGCACGCGACGATCGCCGGAGTGATCCTGGGACTGATGACACCCGCCAACCGCGCGCTGGGGACCGAAGGGGCCAAACGATTTCTTGACCGCATTGCCAGCACCCTGAAACGCAACGACTGGAATGACGAGGGAAAGACCGTCGGCCGTATTCGATCGCGGTACACGGTGGCGCGAGAGATGGTCTCGCCACTGTCGTTTCTTCTGCACGTACTGCATCCCTGGGTGAGTTTCGTCATCATGCCGGTGTTTGCGCTCGCCAACGCCGGCGTGCCCTTTAGTCCTGAAGATCTGGGCAAACCGATCGCGGTCGCGATCATGGCCGGGCTTTTCCTCGGCAAGCCGGTCGGCATCGCCGCCGTCAGCTATCTTGCCGTGAAGCTTCGGATCGCCCAGCTTCCGTCGGGCGTGTCCTGGCTACAGATCGTCGGTGGCGGCGTGCTGGCGGGAATCGGCTTTACCATGGCGTTATTCATTGCCGGGCTCGCGGTACAGGGACAGCTTCTGAGTGAGGCCAAGGTAGGCGTACTGGCGGCCTCGGCGGCGAGCGCGGCGGTGGGGATGATCATCCTGTACGTCGCCCATGCCCGAAACCCCCAATCCGCCGCCACCGCCGTCGGGCCCGGCCACTAAGACCGCTTGAAACCGGAATGATCTATTCGTCATCGCGGCAGGTCAAAAAGGTCGCGGACGAAGTGGAGTGATCCTTCGAACCAGCCCAAACCGATGTCCCGGCATCGCACCACGGTGATCGACGCCCTGAGCGGCGCGCCGTCGGCCGTGGGGATTTCAACCGCACCACCACGACCTACCGGCAACATCTCGCGGGTTACAAATCCCATCCCCCGGGTGTGCAGATCGCGCGAATACAGCACCTGGGGCGGCAGGTCCTGGGGCATCCCGAAGAGCCGAACCCGGACCGCCACCCGGTAACGCCGACGAGCGCGTTCCCGGCGTTCGTGGCCCGCCCGGCATTGCGCCGCATCGAGCGATGACATGATCAGGTTGACCTCCCGCGGCCAACCCAACCCTTCTGCAGAAAGGACGGGAAAGTGAATCGCGGCGGGCGAAGTGAGCGGCACCGGGCGGGCAACTCGCGGCGCTGGCAACGCCGTTTGGATATCGCAGTCGTTCAGGTCGATCGTCGTCAACGCAGTCAGCATTTGAAGCACTCCGGTTCCAGGCAAGCAAAGGTTTCTGTTCTTTGACCGGCAGTGACTTACGATGTGAGCTCACCCGGCCGCGAGGTCGGGTTTTCCATTGCGTAGAGGTCGCCGGCGGAGCAAACTCCCCCTACCGCTGGAAAACTCGTCCCGTCTTGCCAATGCAAATTGGGGCGTTCCGAAATCGCGCAGGTTCCCGAGGAATCGATGGCAATGCGGGGAATCCGCAACGCCTGCGCGCCCCCGCACGCACGTCAAAGCACCGGCCGATGCCGTTTTGTGACCACGTGAGCAGCGCAAGCACGTCACCCGCCCGGCCCCTGACAAAAGGTTTATCGAATTGAGGCACGTCAGCCGATTGATAGGCGGTTGACTCAGCCTTCGGCCCGGCGAGTCAGTTAAACCCCGGTTGTCTGCCGACCCGAGCCTTACGATGCCAGAGACCGACCCCGCATCCGCGTTCGATCCCGCCTCATTCACGCTGTCAGAAGCGAGCACCTTTAGCAAGTTCCCCGCTGTCGGCGACTTCACTCGGTTGGCGCTTTGGATGGCCGGTGCCCTGGCCGGAATGTCGTCCCCCACTCACTCCGCCCAGCGACGCTACTTTCGCACCATGGCCAAGCGGCTCGGCTGGCCCGTCGGCAAGGCCTTGTCACAGCCTCGCCCGGGCATGGCGTCGGCGATGCCGCTGCTGACCGACGCGATCATCGGCACCAGCCGGGCGGCGATCGCCTCGGTCTTCGGCCCACCCCGCTGCGCCCTGACCGAAGGCGAACTGGTCAACAACGACGCCGCCTGGTCCGGCGATGTCTGGTACTACGGCATCAGCAATCCCGCGGCATCGGCGGTGTCGATCGAGTTCAACATCGAGGAAGCCGCCGGACGCCTGGTGTTCATCAGCTTCACACCCAATGCGGTCGACTGACGGATGATCGGTTCAAACCGCTCAGGTGGCATGCCGGGGCATGCCACCTCTACTGCCGCATGTGCTCGACCTTCAGGCACCTGTCCTGAACAAAGTCGATCCCCGCCTCAACCGCCAGTCGCCTGGCCTCAACGCTAACGATCCCCTGCTGCAGCCAGACGCCCTTCGCCCCCGCCGCGATCGCATGCCGCACGACATCCGCGCAGTGCTCGGGCCGGCGAAAAACATTCACAAGATCGATCGGGCCGGGCACCTCCGCGAGCGATGCATACGCGCGGCGTCCCATGACTTCACCCAGTGTCGGATTGACCGGAACAATCTCATAGCCCGCCGACGCCATGTAAGACGCGACGTCATGGCTGGCGCGGTACGGGTCGTCGCTCAAGCCGACGACGGCGATTCGCTTCGCTGTCAACATTCGGCGGATGACGGCTTCTTCACTCTGTTCGGGCGTCGTCGGCAGGCGGCAGGATTGGGGGTCCATCGATACTCCTTGTTGAGCGGCGATGGATTCTACGGCGGCTATGCGATCAGTTCCTTCACCACCCGCCCGCTAACATCAGTCAGGCGGAAGTTGCGACCACTGTGGAAGTAAGTCAGCAGTTCGTGATCGAAGCCCAGCAGGTGCAGGATGGTCGCGTGCAGGTCGTGAACATGAACCCGGTTCTCGGCGACAGCAAAGCCGAAATCATCGGTCACGCCGTAGGCCTGGCCACCCTTCGCCCCGCCGCCGGCCATCCACATGCTGAACGCCGCGGCGTGATGGTCGCGTCCGCCGGTGCCGACCGGCGTTCGGCCGAACTCTCCGCCCCAGACAACCAGCGTGTCTTCGAGCAAACCTCGCTGTTTGAGATCGGTCAGCAGGCCGGCGATCGGTTTGTCGGTTTCGCCACAAAGCTTCTGGTGACGTTTGTCGTTGTCGCCGTGGGTGTCCCAGTTCGAGTGATAGATCTGCACGAACCGCACGCCACGCTCGACAAGCCGCCGGGCCATCAGGCAGCTTCGGCCGAACTTTTCGGTTTCTTTCTTCGTGTCCCCTTCGATGCCGTACTGATCGAGAGTTGCCGGCGATTCCTGGCCGAAGTCGATCACCTCGGGCGCGTTGGCCTGCATGCGGAACGCGAGCTCGTAGTTCGCGATCCGCGCCGCCAGCTCAGTGTTCAGGGGCTCGGCCTGGCGATGACCTTCGTTGAGCTTCGTGAGCAGATCGATCTGCCGTCGCTGGTGTTCCGGCGAAACGCCGGATGCCGGACGAAGGTTGAGGATCGGGTCGCCGGTCGCTCCGAAGACCGTCCCCTGGAACGCGGCCGGCATGAACCCGGCCGACCAGTTCTGCGCGCCCGAGTAAGGCGCACCATTCACCAGCACCACGAACGCCGGCATGTTCTGATTCAGTGTGCCCAGTCCGTACGCCGCCCATGAACCCATGCTCGGAAAGCCCGGCCGTATGTGCCCGGTGTTCATCTGGATCGACGCCGACCCGTGTGCCGCCGAGTCGGCCGTCATCGATCGCACGACGGCAATATCGTCCACGCATTTGCCGACGTGGCTGAAGAGTTCCGACACTTCGACACCCGACTTGCCGCACTTGGGAAACTTCCAGGGTGCGCCCTTGAGTTCGCCACTGGCTTTCTGGCTGGTGGCCCGTTCGTTGTCGCTGCCCAGCGACTGCTTCTGGCCGTGGCGTTTGACGAGCTCGGGCTTGGGGTCAAAGGTATCAAGGTGCGAAGGCCCGCCGACCATATAGAGGAAGATGACGCGCTTGGCCTTGGCAGCAAAGTGCGGCTGACGGGCCGCGAGCGGTGCAAGGGCGAGGTTGGTCGGCTGCGACGCGGGCGTGAGGGACGCGCCCATGGCACGCGCGGGAAAGAACCCGTCCCTGGCGAGCATCGCGGCCATCGCCGTGCCGAAGAACCCGGCACCGGCCTGCCAGATGGCTTGCCGCCGGGTGATGCCGCAGGGGAAGTTGGGATTGAGTGGGTCGGGCACTGTATTCCTCAGACGTAGGCGAAAGAACCGAGTTTGGGTGGCATGGGCTACGGTACTCCGCTGCCCGTGGCGTCGCATGACTGCGATGTCGCCGCCACGGGCAGGCGAGTACGCCAGCCCATGGCACCCAGATGAAGGCCGTTTCGAAACAGCGACTAATTCACGTACAAGAACTCGTTGCTGTTCAGCAGCACCAGACAGAACGATCCCAGCGGCGACAGCTTCACCGATGCCTTGATCTCCGGCTCCGCCGACGTCGCCAGATACGCCAGCGCCGCTTCGAGCTCTTCCGTCCTTGGCGGGCGGGCCATCGCCAGTTCGAACGCCCGGTTCACCTGCGCTGTCGGATCGTTCCCCGCTTCTTTCGCTACCCGCTCGGCGAGGGTTGCCGCCTGCTCGCTGGCGAATCGACTGTTCATCAGCAGCAGTGCCTGCAGCGCGGTCGTCGCCACCGGCCGAACATCGGTACTCATCGTCGAATCGGGGATACCCAGAATCTCGAGTTCCGGCAGTGGGATCGATCGCTTCTGAAAGACGTAAACGCTTCGCCGAGATGCTTCCCGATCGTCGCTGTTGCCCCAGTCGCTCTGGGCCGACGTGCCGACGACACGCTGCGCCGCCGGCGGGAAGATCGGCGGGCCGAACATCTCGGGGTTGAGCTTGCCGCTGACGGCGAGCATCGAATCGCGAATCGCCTCGGACTCCAGCCGACGCGTCGGCCAGCGCCACAGCAGGTCGTTATCCGGGTCGGCATCAGGGATCTGCGCATAGCCCGCCGACTGCTGATAGACCGCCGACAATACGATCTGCCGGTGCAGCCGCTTGAGCTTCCATCCGCCGTCGATCAGGTCGGCCGCGAGCCAGTCCAGTAGCTCCGGATGGGTCGGCTTGTCGCCGGCCAAACCGAAATCATTACTCGTCGCGACGATCCCCCGGCCGAAGTGGTACTGCCAGACGCGATTGGCGATCACGCGGGCTAGCGTGCCCTTGCCGTCGGTGATCATCCAGTTCGCCAGCCAGGTGCGCCGGCCGCTCGATGGGGTCAGAACGTCCTGGGTCACCGGTGCTGGCGTCGCCTGAGGACTACCGCCCCAGAGTGGCGGCAGGCCGACCTCGACCGTCGGGCCGATCTTGTGCGGGTCGCCGCGAAGGAACAGCTTGGTCGATAGCGGCTTGGCCGTCTCCGTGAACAGGTAAACCTGTGGCCCCTTCGGCTTCTTCGCTTCCAACTGGTCGATCGCCTTCTGCGACGCCTCGTCGGCCTTGCGCTGATCGGCGGTCGCCAGTTTGCGAATCTCGTCCCCCAGACGCCGACGGTTCTTTTCGACCAGCTCGCGCTCCGTCGCGTCTCGTTTGGCCGGCGGTGTCTTGAAAGCCGACAGCACCTCCTGGGAGACACGCGGCTTCTTCTCGTCGCGCGGGGTTCGCTCCTTCGACTTGTCCGAGTAGTAGCCGGCACCCAGCGGCTCCAGGATCGCAACGCGCTCGGCATCAAGCTTGTCCTGAAGCGGCGCGATCTCCAGTTCGAACGCGGCGAGCGCCTTCTCGTAATCGGCCAGTTCCGCCTTCGAACCGGCCAGCCGGGTTTCGCGAGGCCTGTCGGTGCTCAGCGGATCGAACACCGCCAGGATGCGATAATAATCAGTCTGCGAGTAGGGTTCGAACTTGTGATTGTGGCAACGGGCACACCGCAGGCTCTGCCCGAGAAACGCCGCCGTCACCGTACCGACGACATCGTCGAGCTGGTCGTAACGGGCGACCTTTCCGTCGGCGGCGATCGTGTCGAAGATGCCCAGGCGAAGAAACGTCGCCGCGGCCTGCGTGTTGAGATCGGCCCCGGGAATCTCATCTCCTGCCAGCTGCTCGAACACGAATCGATCGTACGGCTTATCTTCGTTGAGCGCCCGGATGACATAGTCCCGGTACCGCCAGGTGAAGGGCTTGGGCTCGTCCCGCTCGTAGCCCTGGCTTTCGGCGTAGCGGGCGAT
This sequence comes from Humisphaera borealis, assembly GCF_015169395.1. Taxonomy (GTDB): domain Bacteria; phylum Planctomycetota; class Phycisphaerae; order Tepidisphaerales; family Tepidisphaeraceae; genus Humisphaera; species Humisphaera borealis. The sequence continues at coordinate 6,935,966 of NZ_CP063458.1, read as the reverse complement.
ATCCAGCCAGTGCCGGCCCCACCGCTCGCCATACTGCGGCCGCGACAACAGGTCATCGACGACCTTCTCCATCGCCGTCGGCGACGAATCGGCCAGGAACTTCTGCACCTCGTCGGGTGAAGGCGGCAGGCCGATCAGGTCGAGGTAGACGCGCCGGAGCAACGTCCGTCGCTCTGCCGGCGGCGACGGCCGAAGCCCTTTGGCTTGCAGCTTATCGAAGATAAAGGCGTCGATCGGCGTCCGGACCCAGGCCGGATCGGCCGAGGGCACAGCCGGCTTGCGGAGCGGTTGCCACGCCCAATGCGACTTACGGGCGGCCGCCGGGTCCAACGCGGCCCGGGGGGCCGCCGCGACGACCGCCTGCGCCGGCCAGGGAGCCCCCAGCTTCACCCACTTCACGAAGTCCGCCGTGACCACGTCCGGCAACCTGAGCTTCGGCGGCATCCGCAGGTCGATCTCGTCATCGTGCCGCAACGCTCGGATGAGCAGGCTTTTGTCCGGGTTGGCCAGGTCCAGTGCCGAGCCCGAGTCGCCCCCTTCATCAGGCCATCCCGCGAATCCAGGTGCAGGCCGGCCTTTAGTTTCTCGGACTGGGCGCTATGACACTGATAGCAGTGCTCGACCAGGACCGGGCGGATCTTGTTTTCGAAGAACTCCAGCGATTTGCCGGCCGGCGGCATTGTCGGCTCGACCGATCCGAAAGCCGACGCTCCCCCGAGGGACAACAGCATCAGAAATTGGGTAAACCCGAAGCGCATCTGCTCGTTGATACATCACGGCATGAGCTTTGGTTGAGATTGATATCAATCGATAAGTGCCCGACAGGTTGACGAGCAGCGGCCTGCATCGGCTCCCGGCGGCTCGCGATCTCCAGGTTCAGGGGCCCTCCCGCCAGTTTCCGCCACTCCTCGATGCCCCGTTTAAGGCTCCGCGCGTGACCGACCGGAGAAGTACGTTACATCAGCGATGCGTGGCAGCCTCAGGCGCTGCCACAATCGGTCGATGCAGGAGAGACGGAGGCTAGCACCATGGAACGTTCGATTTCCGACCTGATCCTTCAGCAGCGTACCCGCCTGGACGCCATGGCCATGCTCGCCGGTCGCTTCCTCGACGAACCGGCCCAGAAGATGATTGAACGGCTGTCAGGCCGGATGGCCCGCGTCGGTGCGACCCTCACCCTTCCCACGGCCCGCCAGCAGGGCATCGCCAATCGCCTGCAGGGACACCTCGAACGGCTCGTGCGAGCGGTGAGCCTGGCCCGCGTTGACGACCGCGAATCGGTCTCCCGCGTCGCCTGGGTCCTCGCCGAGATCGAAGAAGCGATCCGCCAGTCCCCTGTCGAGGTGATTCGGCCGGTGTATATTTCGAACTAAGTAGTCAGTAGTCGGAAGTCCGAAGGCAGAACAACCTCCCGACTTCTGACTCCCGACTTCTTACCCCACTCCCATGCCCCAGATCTTCAAAATCCTCGAGTATCAAGATGCCGTCGGCGACACCATGGCGGTTCGGCTTCCGCCGGACGGCGATGCCGTCATCGAATGGGGCTCGCAGCTTGTTGTTCGAGAGGGGCAGACCGCGCTCTTCCTGAAAGACGGGCAGCTCGCCGCCGCATTCAACCCCGGCCGCTACACGCTGACGACCCAGAACATCCCGGTGCTGACGAAGTTCGTCACCGGGCTGGTCTTCGGCAGCGGCAATACGCCCTTCAAGGCCGAGGTCTTCTTCGTCGGCCGGCACCTGTTCCGCGACCTGCGCTGGGGCACGCCCGAACCGATCTACATCCCCGACCCGGTCATGCAGCAGATCTCCATCCGCGCCCACGGCCGATTCGCCGTGCAGGTGGCGGACCCGGCGATCTTCGTCACGAAAATGCTCGGCACGCGCGGGCAACTGAAGACGACCGACCTGGAAGCGTTCCTGCGCGATCAGTACCTGGTGTCCGCTCTCACCGACGGCATCGCCTCCCTCGGCCGGCCGATGGCCGAGATCGCCCGCTACTACCGAGAGCTGGGCCAGGGCGTGAAGGGCCTGCTCGCGGTCGAGTTTTCGGCGATGGGGCTGGAGTTGACCGACCTGTCGGTCAACGCCGTCACCCCGACCGAAGACATCGCCGGCATGATCGCCGACAGCGCGAAGATCACTAGCCAGGGTTTCGCCAAGGCACGGGCCACGCAGTTCGACCTGGAAGCCAAGGCCGCCGGTGCGGCGGCGCTCAGCTCGGCCGGCACGACCTACCGCGACGTCGGCACGACCGATGCGCTCAAGACCATGGCCGAAAAAGGCGGCGGAGCCGACGTGGGCGGAGGCGGAAGCGGCGGCGCGTTGGGTGCAGGCATGCAGCTCGGTGCGAGCCTTGCGGCAGCGCAGATGATGCGGGATGCATTTATGCCGCAAGCCGCAAGCTCACCATCAGCTCCGATCACAGCCGCGGGCGGAAGCCCGCATGCCGCAACGAACCCGGCCGTCAGCAGCGCCGATGCCGTCGCCCGCATCAAGCAGCTCAAGGAACTGCTCGACCTGGGTGCGATCACGCAGGCCGAGTTCGACGCGAAGAAGTCCGAGCTGCTGAAAATGGTGTGATCGACCCGGGGACCGCAGTTGTCATCCTGAGGTACTCCGAAAGACCTTCTATCCCAAGCAGACCGCCATCGAACCCCAAACCGCACACGTTCGGTTTTCGACGTTCGATACTTACTCGGCTCGGATACCAGGTCCTTCGGAGTACCTCAGGATGACAGTTGAGGACGAACTGAGCGGGGGCAACGCCTGACGTACGGCCCCTCACCCCAGCCCTCTCCCTCGAGTACCGGGGAGAGGGAGCAGAGCCATGACCGCGATCCTCCCCAGCATCCTGTTCAAGCAAAAACGCGGCCTTTGCCCCGGCTGCGGCGCACCGCTGCCGCTCGACGGCGATGTCGCCCAACTGGCCTGCGGATTCTGCGGGCAGAAAGCCGTCCTCGAACGCCGGCTGCGGAAGGTAGAGCCCGAAGTCGCTGACGCCCCCCTGCGGCTGTACGTGGATGCCGAGTCTGCGGAGGCACAGAACCTGACCCGCGCCGCCTGGGTGCGATCGAAGCAATACCGCGAAGGCATCGTCGGCCGGGCGTCATGTCCGGGCTGCGGCGACGGCCTGGACTATGAAGACGACGCCACTGCCATCCACTGCCGCACCTGCGGCACGAACTCGCGCCTGGAACGCCGGCTCTGGTCGCCACCGCCGGACCCCGAAACGGAAGTCCCCCGCCCGCGACACCCCAACGACCGCCGCCGGGCCACGGAGGGTGACCACCCCGACACCGAGCACCTGATCTACCGCATTCTGCACGAGACCGACGCCGACCGACGGCTCGCGTTCGCACGGCACTTCGAGCAGTGGACGAACATCAACGCCACCTCCGCCCGCCTGCTGCCGCCACTGCTGGAGAGCACGAAGAACGCCGAGCCCGCGTATCAGCGGGCCGTTGCCGACCTGATCGGCAAGCTGCTGTGCGAAGGCGACCCCGGCCTTCGCAACACCGCCATCCGCGCCGCCGAGCGATTCATCTTCGACGTCGGCTGCCCCAGGCCGATCGTCTTCGAGGTCGGCCTCGGCGACGGCGTCTGCCTGAAACCGCTGCTCGACGCCGCCGAGTTCGCCTGCCGTCGCGGCGAGTTCGAGTACGCCTGCTGGTGCCTGCACGGCGTGAACCTGATCTTCCAGCGGAACTACCCGCAGCACCCGATCATGGGGCAGATCATCCTTTACCGGATGCTCTACCTCACCGGCCCGGTGCTGGCGTTCGCGATGCTGCTGGCGCAGCGGCAGTTCGGCATCGGCTTTCACTACGATGCGCCGACGCTGCTGCATTTCATCGACGACGCCGCCGTCGAGCGTCCGTCGCTGCTGCCGGAACTGGACAAGTCGTTCTACGTCGGCTGGCCGAAGGACGAAACGGAGTTCCGCCATCGCTTCGACGTCTACCGAAGCCTGAAAACGGATGCCTCGCGGGCCGCGGCGCTGCGGCACTACCTGCGCGTGCCTGAGAACGCGACGCCGGCGCAATGGCAGCGGTTCTTCGAGTTCGTGCTGCCGATCTGGGACACGGAAGGCCCCCTGAAACCCGCCGCCGAGGCTGCGCTGTACGCTGTTGTTGACGGCAGCTACCCCACGCCCGATCCGGTGCACGAACTGGTGAAGCAGCGTGGCCGATCGCTGCCGGTGGAAGTGCAGCGGAGCTACCTGGGCACGAACCCCAAGACGCCGTATTTGTCGTACGACGGCCTGCCTTACTGGCAATCGCCGAAGGAACCCGGCTTGTCGCCGGAGATGCAGAAGTCGCTCGATGAATGGAAAGCCGGCCTGCACGCCGCGATCGACACCGACCGTGAAGCCCGCGACGCCGCGACGGAGCGATTCCGCGCGGTCGATCCGCACTCGGTCGAACTGTACGACGGCAAGACCGACGCCCCCGAACCCCCACCCGCCCCGCCAACCCCGGAAGAAGTCGAGGCGACACGGGAGGCCGAGCAGCTACACGCCGAGTCAAGGAAGCTGATGCGCGATCAGATGGAACAGGCGATCGAGCGGATGGAGGCGATGCGCGAGCAGGTCAAAACGTTTTCGCCGGAGTCGGTGAAGATGATCGACGAGCAGATCGCGCAGTTACGGAAGCAAATCGGAGAGTGAGCCACGAATCTCACGAAACGAAGCACGAATGAGAGATTGCGATCGACTCTGTTAGTGACACGGGCATCCTGCCCGTGCGTGCGACGTCCGAGTGAAAAGTTGGGGATAGCGCAACAGATTCTTGGCCGTTTGCGAGTCCATGCACTGACAAAGCAAAGAGATTGGTATTGATACAACTCGACCGTCACGCACTCAGCACGGGCAGGATGCCCGTGTCACTGACGGCGCCGACCGCCATGCTCTTCATTCGTGTTTTGCTTCGTGAGATTCGTGGCCCAACTTCTTCCTTCGCGTCCCTTAGTGGCTCGGGTCGTTATTGTCCGCCCGGCCCTCGGTGTAGAACCAGTTGTGGATCGGCTTAAGAATCTCCTGCACTTCCTTCACAAGCTGCAGATCGATCGGCTTGGCCGCCCAGTCGGCCCAGAGTTGGACGTTCTTCGGGTTCGCCGAGCCGACGACGCAGGTCGTCATGTCGGCGTTGGCGATCGAGTACTGCAGCGCGAGCTGGGCGATGTCGACGCCTTTGCTCTCGCAATGTTTGGCAGCCTTCTTCGCCGTCTCGCGGACCAGCGGCGTCGCCTTGTGCCACTTGGGAAGCTCGGTGTTGGTCAGCAGCCGGGCGCTGAACGGGGCGGCGTTCATCACGCCGACGCCTTTGCTCTTCAGGAACGGCACGAGGTCGGCGAGCATCGTGTTCTGCAGCGTGTAGTGGTTGTAGCTGAGGATGACGTCCAGGTCGGTCTGGCCGAGAACGTACTTGAAGATGTTCATCGGGTAGCCGCTGATGCCGACGTGGCGGATCATCCCCTTCTTCTGCAGCACACGCATCTGCGGGATCGTCTCTTCGACGATCTGCTTCATGTCGACGAATTCGATGTCGTGACAGAGGCAGATGTCGAGGTGATCGACCTTCATCCGCTCCAGCGAGATCTCGACGCTCTCGATCACACGGCGGGCCGAGAAATCGAACCGCGTACCGCTGTACCGCCCGAGCTTCGTCCCCAGCAGATAGCTGTCCCGCGGCACGCCCTGCAGCGCGACGCCCAGCAGCACCTCCGACATCCCCCGCCCGTAGAACGGCGAGGTGTCGATGAAGTTCATGCCGAGATCGAGGGCCACGCGCACGCACCGCATGGCTTCGTTGATGTCGATGTTGCGGAACTCGGCCCCGAGCGACGAAGCGCCGAAGCTGAGGACGGGGAGTTGAAGACCGGTGTTACCCAGGGGGCGGCGGAGCATAGTTCTCTCGTAGGGTCCGCCTTGGCGGACGTGATCGGACTTCTAATGCGGTTTGCAGGAATGAGCGTTTCGCGTCCGCCAAGGCGGACCCTACTTCAATCCATGCGGACGCCCACCGACAACAGCAAATTCGCAAACCGCTGCTGATCCGCCGTCTGGATCGTCAACACGTGGTCCGGCGTTCGGACGGCTTCATAGAACGCCCACTTCTCGATCGGCTGCAGCTTGATCTTCAGCCCCTCGCTGTCCAGCGTCTTCTGAAAATCCTTCCAGACCGGCGGGTCTTCCGTCAGGGCATACTGACCCGTCCGCTCGTAGTCCATCGTGTTCGCGATGTCGATCGTGATGGCGCTCGCGACCGCCTCCAGCACTTGGTTCACCGTTGGCAGACCCGGCATCAGGTTCAGCGACACCAGCTCGGCGTTCGGCCCGAGCGTGCTGCTGGCGGGGTAGTTGCCGTCGGCGATCAGGATCTTAGCGTGATGTCCGCATCGGCCGAGGACTTCGAGAATCTTGGGATGGATGAGTTTGGAGCGAAGCATGGTGGTGTTGCGGATTGGGGATTGCGGCGACGATGCACAGTCATGCCTCCGTACGCGGCGTCGCCGCACGCTCGTGCGATGGAAGCAACTCCGGTGCCGCGGGTCAGCAGTGCCCCGTCAACGCGCGTCGCCGGTTCACGAAGCATTTTCAGTACGGAAGCGGCGAACGCTTACTTGCGCGATCTATTTCGCGTCAGGTCTCGTAGCGTACGCAGGGTTGCCGAGCGGAACAAGGATGCTGCGGTAGTCTGATTGCAACCCGGTCCCGGGGCGATCAATGTCCTCGATCCCGGGATACCCGCCGTCGATCAGAAGCGCTACGGCACCTCCTGTGCGCCAGGCGCTGCAATGCCCCCATTTTGACGCTGGCATCGCTTTGGCACACCATCATGCCATGCACGCTCTACTCCAGTGCCTGACGGTCGGCGCGGCCGGCTTTGTCGGTGCGATCGTCCGTTTCGGTCTCGGCACGTTCGCCGCCCACCTTGTTCCGGACCGCCCGTGGCTCGGGACGGCGGTTATCAACCTGACCGGCAGCTTCGTGCTGGGGTACTTCATGGCCGCCTTCGGCGACCGATTCCCCATGGGCCACCCCATGCGTCTGGCGGTCGCGACGGGCTTCCTGGGGGCGTACACCACGTTCTCCACGTTCACTTACGAGGCCGACACCATGCTGCGGGGCGGGCAATACCTCACGTTGGCGTTGTACGTCGGCGGGAGCGTCGTTCTCGGCATTCTCGCCTGTGGGATCGGCGTGGCAGCGGGTCGCTAACGGCGTGATCCCCCCAAAATCGATCCCGGAAAGCCCTCTTTTTACAGACGGTTGTTGTCGCGTCCGCTCTCGCTAAAATGCCGATCCACCACAATTACGGAGGATCGAACAATGCCTAAGAAACTCAATATCGGTCTGGTCGGTTACGGCTTCATGGGCCGTACGCACTCCAACGCCTATCGCAAGGTCAACAACTTCTTCGAACTGGACTACCACCCGGTCCTTAAGGCCGTCAGCGGCCGTAACGCCGAGGGCGTCAAGAAGTTTGCCGACCAGTGGGGCTACGAGTCCACCGAAAGCGACTGGCGGAAGATCATCGACCGCAAGGACATCGACGCGGTCGATATCTGCACCCCGAACAACCTGCACAAAGAAATCGCGATTGCCGCCGCCCAGGCGGGTAAGATGATCCTGTGCGAGAAGCCGCTCTCGATGGACACCAAGGAGGGCGAGGAGATGGTGGCCGCGATCGAGAAGGCCGGCGTCGCCAACACCGTTTGGTACAACTACCGCCGGGCACCTGCCGTCACGATGGCCAAGCAGCTCATCGACGAAGGTCGGCTCGGGCGAATCTTCCATTACCGTGCCAACTTCCTACAGGACTGGACGATCAACGCCGACCTGCCACAGGGCGGCACGGCCCTCTGGCGGCTGGACGCTGCCGCCGCCGGCAGCGGCGTGACCGGCGACCTGCTCGCTCACTGCATCGATACCGCGCTGTGGCTCAACGGCTCGATCACCACCGTCAATGCGATGACCGAGACGTTCGTCAAGGAACGCATGCACAACCTGACCGGCAAAATGGAGCAGGTGAAGATCGACGACGCCTGCACCTTCTTCTGTCGCTTCGGCAACGGCTCGCTGGGCCTCTTCGAATCCACCCGCTACGCCCGCGGCCACAAGGCGCTCTACACGCTCGAAGTCAACGGTGAGAAGGCGTCCCTCAAGTGGGACCTGCACGACCTGCACCGCCTCCAGTGGTTCGACCACAAGGACGAAGGCCGTCTCCGCGGCTGGCGCAGCATCCATGTCTCCGACGGCGATCAGCCCTACATGAAGAACTGGTGGGTGCCGGGTCTGCAGATCGGCTACGAGCACACTTTCATTCACCAGGTCGCTGACTTCCTCAAGGCGATCCAGGAAGGCAAGCCCTGCCCCCCGACCTTCCGCGACGCACTGGAAACGCAGAAGGTGTGCGACGCGGTTCTGTCTTCGGCGAAAGAAGAAGGTTCGGTCAAGAAGGTCTGACGTTTACAAGCCGATATCAACCAATGCGACGCGGGAGAGGCCGAAGCTGGCCGCTCCCGCGTCGTTTTCATTTCCACGCACGAACCGAAGCTATTCCGCCAGCACGGCGTACAACTCCGACCGTTTGGAATGCCCGTCCAGCCAGCGCTTGATTCGCTGGATCTCATTCCAGTCGGCTTCGCCGAGCTTGGCGATCATCAGTTTCTCACGCTGTTGTTCGCGTTCTTGGCGCAGTACGTCTGCTTGCCAGGTGCTGCTGAAGACGAAGTGGACGTCGTCGTGCAGGTTGCGGGCGACGAGCGATTCCCATTCGTTGGCGTCGAACCAGATGCCGCCGCATCCGCCGCAGCGTTCGAGCTGAAAGCCAACGCCGTGCCCGACCTTGGCGCGGACGAGGAACCGCCCGCAGTCCGGGCAGAGTTTGGCCTTGTTCGTCTGGTTCACCTGAAGCTCGGTAACGCTGTCCGGCTCATTCTCGGGGAGATTCGTTCCCTGGCGTTGGACCCAGAGCAGGTAGGTTTCGCCGTTCACCCACTGGCCGCCGCAACCAGTGCACCGACGGGCCGACAGGCCCTGGGCCTGTCCGGCGGCGAGTTCCGTGGCTTCCAGGCTCGATGTTTTGCAGACGGGGCAGTTCATGTGGGGTATTGTATCAAGGGAAGCACCGAGTCGAAGCCGCAAGGCAGTGATCTATTCGCCTCCGGGAACGCCGACGTCAGGTTCGAGATGAGAAAGACTATGTCGAGCTGCCAACATTACGAACCCGTCTCCTCCCGTCGCGATCTGCTGTTGCGAAGCGGCCTGGGGGTCGGTGCGGCCGCCCTGGCTTCGGTCCTCGGTCGCGACGCCATCGCCGCACCGTCCGTCGCCGCCGCGGGGGCGTCGCTCTTTCCGAACTTCGCCCCCAAGGCCAAGCGTGTCATCTGCCTGTTCCAGTCCGGCGGTCCGTCGCATCTCGATCTGTATGACGACAAGCCGGTCCTCCGCCAGCGGTTCAACGAAGACCTTCCCGACTCGGTTCGCCAGGGACAGCGCATCACCGGCATGGTCGCGTCGCAGGCACGGCTGGCGCTGCAGCCGAGCAAGTTCACTTTCGCGCCCGGCGGCAAGTGCGGGACGCCATTCAGCGATCTGATTCCGAACATCCGCTCGATCGCCGACGACGTCTGTCTCATCCGCTCTGTAAACACCGAGGCGATCAACCACGACCCGGCGATTACCTTCTTCCAGACCGGCAGCCAGCAACCCGGCCGGCCGAGCATGGGGTCCTGGATCGACTACGGCCTGGGTACCGTCAATTCCGACCTGCCCGCGTTTGTCGTGCTGATTTCGGTGAACAAGGACAAAGCCGGGCAGGGATTGCTCGCGCGATTGTGGGGCAGCGGCTTCCTGCCAAGCAGGCACCAGGGGGTGCAGTTTCGTGGCAGCGGCCAGCCGGTGCTGCACCTGGCCGACCCGCCGGGCGTCAGCCGCGAGCGCCGCCGGATGATGCTCGACGGCGTCGCCGAGCTGAACCGCCTGCACTTCCAAACCGCAGGCGATCCGGAGATCGAAACGCGCATCTCGCAGTACGAGTTGGCGTTCCGCATGCAAGCGAGCGTGCCCGATCTGATGGACCTGTCGAAAGAGCCGAAGCACTTTACCGATGCCTACGGCGCCGATGTCGCCACGCCCGGCAGCTTCGCCCGCAACTGCCTGATCGCCCGGCGGCTCGCCGAACGCGGCGTTCGGTTCATCCAGCTCTACCACCGCGACTGGGATCATCACGGCGACCTGCACGGCCGCCTGCCCAAGCTCGCCGCTGACGTCGACCAGCCCAGCGCCGCACTGGTGAAGGATCTGAAGGATCGCGGCATGCTCGAGGACACGCTCGTCATCTGGGGCGGCGAGTTCGGCCGCACGCCCTACGCCCAGGGCAACGCCAACCGCGACGCCTACGGCCGCGACCACCATGGCAAGACGTTCAGTATCTGGATGGCCGGCGGCGGAATCAAAGGCGGAATGACGTACGGCAGCAGTGACGACTTCGGCTTCAACGCCGTCGAGAACCCCGTCCACATCCACGACCTGCAGGCGACGATCCTGCACTGCCTGGGTGTCGATCACACGAAGCTGACCTACCGCTTCCAAGGTCGGCAATTCCGGCTGACGGACGTGCACGGGCATGTCGTGAAGGGTGTGCTGGCCTAACCGGACGGCGGCATGGCCTAGGCCATGTCTTTTGCCGCGTCGAAACAGGAAGCGGGGATACTCTGCCGGAAGGTCGTGCACGAGAGCGCCGACCCTACTTCGCCAACGCCTGGACTACCCGCCCGATGCCAGCGGTTACTCTCGCCAGCTTCTCGTAGTCCACCTTCTCCGGCGTGTCTTCCGCTGTGTGATAGTGGCGATATCGAAACGGCGCGGTATCGGTGACCATCAGCGCCGGGTAGCCCTGCTTTGTGAACGACCAGTGATCCGACCAGCCGATGCCCTGGATGCGGTCGCTGACGGCGCAACCTTGCGAAGGAAACTTGGTGTGCGATCGGAACGACTCCACGCAGCGTGAGACCAGATCTGTCGCCGAAGTGTCGCCGACGAAACCGATGAAGTTGCCGGTGTCGGGGAAGAATTTGTCGAACGGCGGCGGGTACTTCTGGCTGTCCTTGTCGTCGCTGTAGAAGCCCATCGTCTCCAGGCTCAACATCGCGACGATCATCTCGCCGCGCTCCTTGCACCGCTTGGCGTAGACGACGCTGCCCATCATCGGCGAATGGAAGAACGGCGGCTCCTCATTGACGAAGAAGGCGAACCGCACCGACCGCGCAAGCTTGGCTTTGGCCAACGATCGGGCCAGTTCCAGTCCCCCCGCTACGCCGGTCGCGTTATCGTTCGCACCGGGGCAGCCTTTGACCGAGTCGTAATGTGCACCGACCAGGACGATCTCGTCGGCCAGCTTCGGATCGCCGCCAGCAAGTGTCGCGTCGAGATTCGCGACCGTTTTGCCCTCGCACTCGTAGGTCTGTCGGCCGACTTTGTAGCCGGCGTCGGTCAGGATTCTCTCGATGTAGTCGGCGGATGAGTTGAGTTCTGCATACCGCCAGATGTTCCGCTCGCCGATGTCGCCTGCGAGCTTCTGAACATGTGACTGCATGCGCTCGGCGGCACGTCTCTCGTCGTCGCTGATCGCTGGCATCGGACCGGCGAACGTCTCGCCCGGCATCGGCGGCGGCGGACCGATCGGAATGCCGGCATCGTCTTTCATGAGATACCCCACGCAGGCGAAGGCAATGCACGACACGGCGAGTGTTATTGCGAAGAGGCGAAGCATAACGGCCACCGTTCTGTACCTCGGGGCATCTGCCGACTCGCCAAGACGCATCACGTCGCCGTCTTGCTCGCCGTCTCTTCCGCCACCGGCTTGATCACGACATCCAGCCCCACGACCTTCGTCGAGATCTGCCACTGGTCCCGGTGCCAGCCGGTAATCATCTGGGCGGCCTCGAGGCGGTCGAGCGTCTGCTCGACGTACATCGGGACTTTGTCTTCGTATTCCTGTAACAGGTTGAGCTTGCGGCCGAGGAAGTTGGCAACGCCCCGGAAGCTGCCGCCGCCGTTTTTCGCGAGGATTGCCTTGCCCTCGGGCGAACTGGGGTCAGGGCCGCTCAGGGTGAGTTGGACGGACTTGCCGACCTTGCCGATCGTCGCCAGCACGCCGTCGCCGAGGCCGATGAAGTCGCCGTGCAGGATCTCAACAGTGCCCTTGCGCACACGTGCGGCCTTGTAGACCTGTTCGAGTTCGTTCTCGAGGAAGTCGGACGAGAACGCGATGTTGATCGCCTTGGCGAGGTTTTGCAGCGCCTTGGCCAGCGACACTTCCCTTGGCGAGACGGGCAACGCCATGTCGCGCAGTCCGCCCGCCTTGCGGGCGGTGATCGTGCCTTGTCCCGGTCGGGCCGACGCGGCGATGACGATGCCGGGATCGGCGGGCTTGGTGGGATCGGTCGTTGCCATGCGAATCCTCCCTTTCGTCAGCATGGTTTCCGATGGAGCGGCCGAGGGCAAGTGGTGCATAATGACGAATGACGAATGACGAAAATCGAATGGCGAATGAAGTTCCAAGACCCAATGTCCAATTGCAGCGGACGTTGGCGGACATTTCATGCTTCGAGATTGGTCATTCATTCGCCATTCGAATTCAGTGATTCGTCATTCCGTCATCTGGCCCTTGTACTGCGAAAGCGTCTCCCGCAGCCCGCGCGTCTTCCAGCCGAATGCTTCTTCGGCCGGCTTTGTGTCGCAGACGTTGTCTTCCTCGGCCATCTGCACCTGCGCCTTGTTGAACGGTAACAGCGATCCGGGCACCACCGTCGCGAGCACCTTGGCGTACCACGACGGGATTGGCATCGTCAGGCGATTCTTACCCGTCAGGATCTCGGCGACGGTCTTGTGCATAGTCGGCCAGTCCATGCGGTCGGGGCCGCCTAGTTCGTAGGTTTGGCCGATGGTGTTGGGCTTATCGAGTGCATCGACGAAGGCGCGGGCGACGTCGGCAACGTAGACCGGCTGCAACTGGCCGCTCCCGCCAAGGCCGAGGACGCCGTTGCCGAAATAGGGCATGAACAGGAACGGCATCGCCTGTTTCCTCGCCCAGGCGGCTTCCATCTTCATGAACTCGCCCTTGGGACCGTGAATCATGCTGGGGCGGAGAATCGTCGCGTCGAGCCCGCTGCCGCGGACGTACTCCTCGGCTTTCCACTTGGTCTTGTGGTAGGCGCTCACAGCATTCGGCCGAACGCCCAGCGCCGACATGTGCACGTATCGCCGGATGCCGGCGGCCTTCGTCGCATCGACGACCGACCTGGTCCCCTCGAAGTGCATCCGCTCGAACGTCACCCCCTTAGAAGGCTGCTCCATGATGATGCCGACCAAGTGAATGACCGCATCACACCCGGCCATGCCGGCCGCGAGTGACTTGGGGTCGAACAGGTCGCCAACAAATGACGTCACCTTGCCGCCTCGGCTATCGAGGGACCCTTTGCGAACCAGCGCCTGCACGGAATAGTCGCGCGAGACGAGCTCATCGACGACGGCGGTTCCCACGAACCCGCTGCCTCCGGTGACAAAGATGTTACGTGCCATGTGAACTCCTCGTGCGACTCCGCTCTTTTCCCGGCGCGTGCGATCTGCACAATACCTGCTGCGATGACGATAGGCGCGCCGAACCATAATCCCCAGCCCGACTTAACCCTTCGCCTGGGCACCCGCGGGTCCATGCTCGCCCGCGCCCAGAGCGGCTGGGTGGCCCGGCAGATTGAGGCCAGAAACCCCGGCGTGCGCGTCGAACTGGTCATCATCAGCACGAGCGGCGACCAGATTACCGACAAGCCGCTGCACGCGTTTGGCGGCAAAGGGCTGTTTACGAAAGAGCTGGAGCAGGCGTTGCTCGCCGGTTCGGTCGACTTTGCCGTTCATTCGTTCAAGGACGTGCCGGTAACGATGCCGCTGGTCGATATTGCTGAACTGGTCATCGCTGCCGTACCGCCGAGGGAAGACCCTACCGACGCCTGGGCAAGCCTCAAGAGCAAGTCTTTCCGCGATCTTCCGGCGGGCGCAAAGGTCGGCACGGGAAGTTTGCGTCGCCGGAGCCAGATCTTGCACCACCGGCCCGACCTTCTGGTCGAACCCATTCGCGGCAATATCGACACCCGGCTGCGGAAGCTGCGCGAAGGTCAGTACGACGCGGTCGTGCTCGCGACGGCCGGATTGAAGCGTGGCGGCGTTATGGACGAAACCTGGATGACGCCCATCGATACCGCCGACATGCTGCCAGCGCCAGGGCAGGGCGCGCTGGCGCTGCAATGCCGGCAAGATGCCGAGGTGACCCGGCGTATCCTGGGCAGCATGCACGATGTAGCGACGGCGGCGTGTGTGGAGTTGGAACGCGAAATCGTCCGACAATTGGAAGGCGACTGCCATTCGCCGATCGCCGCCCTGGCGACGATCAACGGCGATCGCGTGTTGTTGCGATCTGCGGTGGGCGGTCGGGACGGTATTCCGCCGGTCGCTTTTGCTTTGTCTGAGGCACCCGTGAACGAAGCCTCGTCGGCGGTCGTAGCAGTGATGAACGATCTCCAGAAGCAGGGTGCCAGACAGCGATTACTTGCGTAAGTCGTTATTGAGCCTGCGCTGACGAGATTTGGTTGACCTCGCTTGCTGTGTCTTCGTAAGATGGACGTCTAACCAGTCGGGGGAGAGTTGTTTCGCGGTGGTTCTTTGAACGACACGCGCTGTAAAGTTCTCGTCCTCTCCGGTCAGGGCCGCTACGGTCCGGCTGTCGATGCTCTCAAGGCGACTTGCGAGGTGGTGGAGGCAGCGTCGATCGATCTCGCGATTGACGCCCTGCGTTCCGACCAGTTCTCCGCGATCTTCTCCGACTCGGCCGACTTCCTTCCCCTCGAACGAGCGTTGGTATCGCAGCAGGCGAACTTGGTATTGAACACGATCGGCGAAGGGGTGTGCATCGTCGACGCCGAGGGCCGCTGCAACTGGATGAACAAAAAGATGCAGGCCTGGCCTGCCCGGGTTCACGAGAAGATTCGCCGAAGCTGTCAGGGAAGCTTCGAGCTGTTCAGTAAACAGGTTTCTCCCGCCAACCCGGAGACCCCGCCCGCCTTCAATCGGTCCAAGCGCTACGCCCTGAATATCGAAGATCAGCAGTTCATGGAGATGGTCTGCTCGCCGGTCATTAATCCGGCCGGGCAGGTGGTGCAGGTGGTCGCGGTGGTTTGGGATGCAACTGGCACCCGCAGGTTGCAGCAGAAGGTCGATGCGATCGACAAGGCCGGCCGCGAGCTGGTCCGTATCGAATCCGACCTGATGAGCAAGCTGAATGTCGGCCAGCGGCTCAAGCTGCTGGAAGAGAAGATCATCAGCTACACCAAAGAGCTGATGCACTTCGATCATTTCGTGGTGCGCCTGCTCGACCGCCGCAGCAATCGACTTGAGCCGGTCATCAGCGTCGGCATCCCGACCGACGCGCTGAACGTCGAGCTCTACGCCGAGATGGAAGGCAACGGCATCAGCGGCTACGTCGCCAGCACCGGCCGCAGCTACATCTGTCCCGATACAGAGCGAGACCCGCGTTACATCAACGGCCTGGACCTGGCCAAAAGCAGCCTGACAGTCCCGCTCACGCTGCACGACAAGATCATCGGCGTGTTCAACATCGAAAGTCGCCAGCGTGCGGCATTCAACGAAGACGACCGCCAGTTCTCCGAGATCTTTGCCCGCTATGTGGCGATCGCGCTGAACATCCTCGACCTGCTGATCGTCGAGCGCGTCAGCACCAGCCATAAGGTCGCCGACGTGGTCTGCTCGGAAGTCGCCGGCCCGCTGAACGATATTGCTTCCGACACCGCGGCTCTGCTGGATGTGTACATCGGCAACGACGAGCTCCGCACCCGCCTCAAGGCGATCATGGAAAACGTCGAGACGATCCGCTCGAGCCTGAATCAGGCAGCACAGGGCCCGAATACATCGGTTCTGGGTGCTGCGGATGTGGTGGGCACGGAAGACCCGTTGTTCACGGGTGCGCGAATCCTCGTCGCTGACGACGAGCCCAACATCCGCACCACGATCCAGAACATCCTGCACAAGTACCGGGCCGAGGTGACGCTCGCCAGCAACGGCGGCGAGGCGTGCCAGATCCTGGAAGAAAAAGAGTTCGACGTTGTCCTGTCGGACATCCGCATGCCCGACAAGAACGGGTACGAAGTGTTCGCCTGTGCCCGGTCCAAGAGCCTGACGGTGCCGGTGATCCTGATGACCGGCTTCGGCTACGACCCCGCCCACTCGATCGTCCGCGCCAGCCAGGAAGGGCTGCAGGCGGTCCTCTTCAAGCCTTTCAAGGTGGATCAGTTGCTCGGCGAGCTGCGCAAGGCGCTCGCGACGCGCGTGCCGGCGACGGTGTGAACACGCACTCGGAGTGCACCACGCGATTCATCCCCTGACGAACGACGCGACACAAAAAAACGCCGGTGTCTGAGGTATTCGCCAAGACCCGGATTCTTTGCGTCATCCGCAGAAAGAATCCGGGTCTTCGCGAGTACGCTCAGACACCGGCGTGATGATCCTTCACAAGGCGCGCCGCGAGGTTACCGGCCGAACTTCCCCGTCAGCGCCCGCGCGATCGTCGCGTTCGAGCTGTTGCTGGGAGTCGCCTGGTGGGGCAACGGCACGGGCAGGCGTTCCTGGTGCGGGGCGTCGATGATATCGGCGACGGGCGAATGCGATGCCGACAGGCGGCGGGAACCCTCAACCGTTGGCTTGCCGATAATCCCGGCGATCTGGTTCACTTCCTGCTGCTTGGCGGCCAGCTTCTGCTCCAAGTCGTCGAGCTGGGCCTCGAGCGCGCGAAACTCGTTCAACGCCGAGGTGTACAACTGCTCACCTTGCGACAGCCAGGAATTCAGGGGGTTGGACACGAGATTCGCCTCCGTTGCATCAGCCATGACGGCCATTCTACCCCGGCGAGGCGGTGATGTGCACCACGTGGAAACGCCGGCGGATGAAGAAAGTCCGCATCAGGCTTATCGGCGGACCGAGTGTGCCACTCAGGCAATGACGAGTCACGAAATGCGAATGACGAATGAATCCCAATGACGAAGCCGTTTCCGACTTTGTTTATTGGTCCTTAGGGATTCATTCGCCATTCGATCTTCGCCATTCGTCATTGCTCCGGCCTAGTCCTTCCGCCAGCGCGTGCCGTCCGCCCCGTCCTCCAAGGTAACGCCGATCGCAGTCAGTCCCTTACGGATGTCGTCGGCGAGGGCGAAGTTCTTGGTCTGGCGGGCGTTGGCGCGGAGCTGGATAAACAGCTCCATCAGCTTCCCGGTCAGCCCGTCATCGGCGGCCTTGGCAGCGACCCCAGCCGCGGGTTCCTGGAACAACCCCAGCACGCCGCCGAGATTACGCAGCGTCTGCACGCCCGCGGCGGCAGCGGCCAGGACGTCGGCCGGTTTGGTCTTCTCGGCCTCGTTCTGCTCCAGAAACGCGTTGACCTCGCCCGCCATCTCGTGAAGTGCCGCGATCGCGCCGGCGGTGTTGAAGTCGTCGTCCATCATCTCCAGGAACTTCATCTTCAGCCCGAGCACCGCCTTGGCGAACGCGGCATGCTCGCCATCCAGCAGGTTCGCCGAGACACGATCCATGTCATCGGCGGATGCGCCGTGGCCATGGCTGCCGGGCGCGGGCGTGGCCGGCGGCGTGGCGGGCTTCGGCACCAACCGGTCGATCCGCTCGAACAGCCGGGTGAACGTCGCCATCGCCTTCTTCGTGTCTGAGATCGCCGTCTCGGTGAAGTCGATCGGTCGGCGGTAATGACTGCTGAGGAGCAGGTAACGCAGCACCAGCGCGCCGTGCTCGCCGACGAGCTTCTTGGCCGATACCGCCGCCAGCGCCTTGGCGGCTTCCTCGCTGCCGAACATGTCGCTGCCGCTGATCTTCTTGGTGTTGAACTTCGTCAGGCCGTTGTGCAGCCAGTACTTCGCAAACGGCTGACCGGTCGCGCTTTCGGACTGGGCCACTTCGTTCTCGTGGTGCGGGAACTTGAGGTCCATCCCGCCGCCGTGCATGTCGAACGTCGGCCCGAGGATCTTCATCGCCATCGCCGAGCACTCGATGTGCCAGCCCGGCCGCCCTTTGCCCCACGGCGAATCCCAGGAGATTTCGCCCGGCTTGGCCGCCTTCCACAGGGCAAAGTCGCGGCCGCTTTTCTTGCCCGCGGTCGCTCCCTCGCCGCCGGCTTCCTGTTCCTCGGCGGTCTGGTGCGAGAGCTTGCCGTAGTCCTCGTCCTTGGTGACGTCGAACCAGACATTGCCGTCGGCGGCGTAGGCGAATCCTTTGTTGATGAGCGTCTGGCAGAGCTCGACGATCTCCACGATGTGCCCCGTCGCCCGGGGGAAGTGGTCGATCGAGTTCACCCCCAGCGCCGCGAGGCATTCGAAGTATTCCGCCGTGTGCTTGTCGGCGAGGTCTTTGACGGTCGTGCCCAGCCGCTCGGCAGCGTCGATCAGCTTGTCGTCGACGTCGGTGATGTTGACGACCCACGTCACCTCGTACCCCTTGAACTGCAGGTAACGCTTGATCGCGTCAAAGATGACCGGCCCGACCATGTGGCCGACGTGCGGCGACTTGTAAACCGTCGGCCCGCACAGATACATCCCCACCTTCCCGGGTCGGACGGTCTGGAAGAGTTCCTTCTGCTGGCTGAGGGTGTTGTAGACGCGGAGAGTCATAGGGAAAGGATGAAGGATGAATGCGGAAGGCTGAACTAGAAGCCGTCAGTCTACGCGATGGCGGCGAGCGGGCAACGGGCCGCGTTTTTCGTGGAATGGGTTTTCAACCCATGGTCGAGGTACGCCGCGACATTGATCGGTTCTCCGATCAATTCAGAAAGAGCATCAGCAACGACCCTTTCTAGGTAGGTCAGGACAGACCCAACTCGGAAACCTTTGCTCGCAGCACTTTCTGACTGATTCCAAGCAGCCTCGACATCTGCTGAAAGTCGCCACCCGTTCGCGCGAGCGCCTCACGTATCAGCACGGTTTCGACTTGCCGCGATTCCTCCAATGACAACGGACGCCCGGTCGTAGTCGCTTGGACTGCCTCGGGTTGCTGGCGAGCACGTTCCATCAAGACTCCCTTTCGAAAAGCAATACAACCGCATGCGCCGCGATCGCCTCCCCACGCCCGATCGCGTCGCACCCCTCGTTCGTTCCCGCCTTCACATTGATCTGCTCGACCGTCGCCCCCAGCATCTCGGCCAGCGCCTGCCGCATGGCGGGCTTGAACGCCTTGAGCTTCGGTTTTTCTGCAAGGATCGTGACATCGGCATTCCCCAGCCGATACCCGGCCGCCGTGACCTTGCCCCAGATCTCATCGACAAACACCCGGCTGGGCGCGTCCTTCCACCGCGGGTCAGTGTTGGCAAAGTGCTCGCCGATGTCGCCGAGCCCGAGCGCCCCGCAAAGGGCATCGACAACGGCGTGCAGAACGACATCGCCGTCGGAATGGGCGACAGGCGAAAGATCGCGGGCGACTTCAATGCCCGCCAGCATCAATCGCCCACCAGCTTGCAGACGGTGGAGGTCGTAGCCGTGACCGATGCGGGGGGGGTGACGACTCATCGCCAGTCCTCCCCGCTTACCATCGCAACGCGATCTGTAACGCTGTCCGTGACACGGGTTTCCAACCCGTGCAAGCGATGTCCACGACGCCAGGTTTCGCTCATCCTCAAATCGTTCTCAGAGAATCTCCCCGTGCCTCCGTACCTCCGTGGTGATCTCCCCGCACTCAGATTAAAGAGATTGAGGATCAAGAGAGTCTCTACTCCGAACGTCGCTCGCACGGGTTGGAAACCCGTGTCACGGACAGCGTCACAGACGCACGACTGTGGGATCATGCTTACCATCACAGGTTGTAATCCTTGATCTTCCGGTACAACGTCCGTTCCCCGATGCCCAGGATCTTCGCCGTCTGTTCGCGGTTGCCGTTGGTGTGCTTGAGCGTGTTGCGGATCAACTCCACTTCCGCCTGCTCCAAGCTGATGCCGAACAGGTTGCCCATGCCGCCGATCGGCTCTGTAAGGGTGGCGGGTTTGATTTCCGGCGGAAGCGAGTCGGCCGTCAGCTTGTTGCCGCTGCTCAGGACCACCATCCGTTCGATCACCTTCCGCAACTCGCGCACGTTGCCAGGCCAACCGTAGCTCATCAGGTACTGCTGGGCGTCTGGCTCGAGCCCGTCGATTTCCCGGCCCGATCGCTCGGCGGCCTGCTGCAGGAAGTAGTGAATCAGCAGCGGTATGTCCTCCCGCCGTTCGCGCAACGGCGGGATCATCAGGCTGATGCCGTTCAGGCGGTAATACAGGTCCTCGCGGAAGGTCTTCTCCTGCGTCATCTGCAGGAGGTTCTTGTTTGTCGCACTGACGATCCGTACATCGACCTGGATCGGGTCGTTCGAACCGAGCCGCACGACTTCGCCGTACTCGAGCGCCCGCAGCAGCTTCGCCTGCATGTCGGCGGGCATGTCGCCGATTTCGTCGAGAAACAGTGTGCCGCCATCGGCGTGTTCGAAGCGGCCTTCGCGGTCGGTGCGGGCATCGGTGAACGCGCCTTTGACGTGGCCGAACAGCTCGTCTTCGAGAATGGTCGGGGCGAAGCCGGCGCAGTTCAGGATGACAAGCCGGTTCTTACGGCGTTTGGATGCCTGGTGGATTGCCCTGGCGACCAGTTCCTTGCCGGTGCCGCTTTCGCCAAGGATTAGCACCGGGATATCGCTCTGTGCCACCTGCCGGGCGGTGCGAATGACGCTCTGCATCGCCTGGCTGGTGCCGATGATCGCGTCAAACCCGGCACGCTCGCCGGAGACTTCGGAAAGCTGCTCCTGAAGCACCTGGTTCTGCTTCAGTAGCGCCGCCTGCCGCGCGGCGCGATTGACCTGGGCCCGGAAGTCTTCCAGGTCGAGTGGCTTTTCGATGAAATCGAATGCCCCGAGCTGCATCGCCTCTTTATAAGTGCGGACCGCGCCGTGGGCTGTGACGAGGATGACAGGCGGTGGCGGTGTCTGCTTTTTGGCCGCCGCGAGCACCTCCAGGCCGTCTTTGCGGCCTTCCATCATCAGGTCGGTGACGACCAAGTCGTACTTCCGCCGATCGAGCTTCTGCCGCGCTTCGGGCAGGCTGAAGACGACGTCACACTTATGGCCCTGGCGCTGCAGGGCTTCGCACATGACCTGGGCGTGTTCCTGTTCGTCATCGACGATAAGGATGGTGGACGGAATGATCTCGGTGTCTGACATGGGTGCTAACGAGTAACGATGAACGCCTGAAGCATTTTGTGCGCCCTGCGTTCTGGGTGCCATGGGCTGCGGTACTCCGCTTCCCGTAGCAGTGCGTAGCGGCAGGCATGCCGCCACGGGTAGACGAGTACGTCAGCCCATGGCACCCGGCAAAGCAGCTCCAAGCGTTACTTTGTATGCGGCAACTCGCTCAAAGTCATCTGTTCGATCTATCGCGCCGGCACTTCAATCGTGAACACCGACCCCTTGCCCACCTCGCTGGTGGCGTAGACCTTTCCGCCATGTTCCTCGGCGACGCGCTTGGTGATCGCCAGACCAAGCCCGGTGCCGCCCTTCTTGGTGGAGTAGTAGACGTCAAAGATCTGGCCGATGGTTTCGGGCGGAATGCCCACGCCGGTGTCAGTGACCTGCAGTCTTACCTTGTTCCCCTCGCGCTCGGCCGACAGGATGATCTCGCCGCCCTGCTCGGGCATGGCCTGTAAAGCGTTGATCATCAGGTTCAGGATGGCCTGCTTGATCAGCCGGTCGTCCAGCGGAACGACAAGGGACTCGCCGTCGCCGGCGGGCGGGCGGACGCGAAGCTGCACCTTCTGCAACTGCGCCTGCGGGGCAAAGAAATCGACCAGGTCGTCGAACATCTGGTGGACGTCCACCGGCCGCTTCTCGATCTCGATCCGCCCGGCGAATCGCATGAAGTCGTCGAGGATGTCGCGCAGGCGGCCGGTTTCGCGCTGGACGGTCGTCAGCCGGTGGATCAGCCGGCCGTGGGCACGCGGGCCGACATCCTGTGGTGTGATGTCCTCGCGAAGCAGTTGGAGGTTCAGCTGGACGGTCGAGAGGGGGTTCTTGATCTCGTGGGCCAGCCCACCAGTGAGCGCGCCAAGCTCGGCCAGGCGCTCGGCGCGGAAGGCACGCTGTTGCAGGCGTGCGTTGCGGCGATATGCGATCACCGCGACCACGCCCGTCAGGGCAAGGCCGCCGAGTCCTCCGATCGCTAGTCCCAAGGCAAAGCTCATTCGAGCCACGGAGATTAGAAAGACCGGGCGGCGGGGGCAAGGCGGGGCGCTCGTAGAGGCGGACATTCCCGCCTGTCAGTCGCGTTGAGAAAGAACCTTTCGAACGCAGCATGGCTGTTCCAGTGTCGTTTCCTGGAAATACCAATGCCCGTTTGTCGCCAAGGCGACATGGACACGCCTGCGCTGTGCCGGTATCACATTCGGCGAGCCAACCATGAAAGCAATCCTTCTTAAGAGCCCCGGCCATTTCGAACGCATCGACATCGACGAACCCGCCGCCCCCGGGCCGGGCGAGGCGGTGGTGCGTGTCCATCGCGTCGGCATCTGCGGGACCGACCTCTCCGGCTATCTCGGCAAGATGCCGTTCTTCAGCTACCCACGCATCCCCGGTCACGAACTGGGCGTGGAGGTCGTTGCCGTCGGCAGCGGCGTGACAAACGTCAAGCCCGGCGACCGCTGCGCCGTCGAACCCTACATGAACTGCGGCACCTGCCACGCCTGCAAGAAGGGCTCGACCAACTGCTGCGCCAACCTGAAGGTGCTCGGCGTCATGACCGACGGCGGCCTGCGCGACCGCTTCGTCCTGCCGGCCCGAAAGCTGCACGTCAGCACGAAGCTCTCGTTCGAACAACTGGCGCTCGTCGAGACGCTCGCGATCGGTTGCCACGCCGTCAACCGTTCGGCGTTGACGGCCGGCGAGAACTGCCTGGTCATCGGCGCCGGTCCGATCGGCCTGTCGAGCATCGTGTTCGCCAAGCTCACCGGGGCCAAGGTGATCGTGCTCGACGTCAACGCCCAGCGCCTCGCGTTCTGCAAAGAGAAGATGGGCGTCGACGAAACGATCGTGCTGAATGACAAAGTCGTCGACGACCTGCGGCGGGTGACCGACGGCGCGCTGCCCGATGTCGTTATTGACGCAACGGGCCACAACGGGTCGATGTCCAACGCGTTCGGCTACATCGCCCCCACCGGCCGGCTGGTGTACGTCGGTATCACGACCAAGGAAGTGACGTTTATTCACCCCATCTTTCACCGCCCGGAAGGGACGCTGCTGTGCAGCCGCAACGCGCTGCCGGCGGATTTCACGCGGATCATCGGGCTGATTGAAACCGGCAAGATCGACACCACGCCGTGGGTGACGCACCGGACGAAGTTCGAAGACATGACAGAGGTGTTCGAGTCGTACACCAAGCCGGAGACGGGCGTGATCAAGGCAGTGGTGGAGGTATAACCCCCTCTCCCCTGTACTCGGGGGAGAGGGATGGGGTGAGGGGCCGAACGTGAGGGCCCGTTCCTCGCGCGGTTTGATGAGAGCCCTGCGACTCCGTCGTGGGTTCCTCAACGACGTTGAAGTGCGAGCAACGCCGCCCGACGTTCGGCCCCTCACCCTCGCCCTCTCCCCCGAGTACAGGGGAGAGGGGATCGAACCTCGAAGCATTTAAACGAACCATGAAATCAGCCGTCACCATCTCTCTCGTGTCCGAAGCCCGTGGCGGACCATTTGTCTTCTGGGATGACTTGGAAGCTGGCATGGCCAAAGCCGCGGCGTTGGGGTTCGACGCGGTGGAGGTCTTCGCGCCCGGGCCTGAGCTGATTGCGCCTTCCGTCGTTCAGCCTTTGCTGGCGAAGCACAACCTCAAGCTCGCGGCCGTCGGGACCGGGGCGGGCTGGGTGAAGCACAAGCTCCGCCTGACCTCGCCGGACGCCGGTGAACGATCCAAGGCGATACAGTTCGTCCGCGGCATCATCGACGCCGGCGGACCGATGGGCGCGCCGGCGATCATCGGATCGATGCAGGGATCGTGGGGAAAGGCGGGAGGCGGCGACGTCGACAAAGACCAGGCGCTGGCGTGGCTCGCCGAGGCGCTCGCGGAACTATCAGGCCACGCGAAAACCCAGCACGGCGTCAAGCTGATCTACGAACCGCTCAACCGTTACGAGACCAATCTGGTGAACGACGTCGCCAGTGGCGTGAAGCTCATTCAGCAGGTGTCGCAGATCTCGGCCGAGGCCGGTGCCAACCTGACGCTGCTCGCCGACCTGTTTCACATGAACATTGAGGAGGCCGACATAGCCCGCGCCATCCGCGCCGGCGGACACCACATCGGCCACGTCCACCTGGCCGACAGTAACCGCCGGCCGGCGGGCCTCGGTCACACGAACTTCGCACCGATCGCCGAGGCGTTGCGGCAGATCGGATATACCGGCTACATCTCCGCCGAGGCGTTCTCGTACCCCGACGCCGACGCGGCGGCAAAACATACGATTGACGTGTACCGCAGCGTCTTTGCTTAACAACGTTGAAGGACACGTTCAGGCCGGCGGCGCGTCCTCTGGCGACCGCTCGTCAGGCCCCTTCTCGCTTGCGCCGGATCTTCGGGTTCTTTTTCGCGCCGCCCTTCACCTTGCCTCGCCGCCCCTTGGCGCTGGCGGCACGGTTGACGGACTTGCCCTTTTTGCGAACCTTGACCGCCTTGTCCCCCTTGCCCGAGTCGAACGCCGCCGCATCCACCGGCGGTGCGCCCTTCATGTCCTTGGCGGTGCCAAAATCCACCCGCTTACGCGCCTTGGTGAAGAGCCGAATCGGAACCTCCGGGAACGGCAGCATCTCCCGCATGCGGTTGATCATGTACCGTTCATATTGCGGCGTAAGAAAGTCGGGATTGTTCACGAACAGCACGATCTGCGGCGGTGCGACGTCAGACTGTGTCACGTAGTAGACCTTGACCTTCCTGCCGTGCTTGGTGCTCGGCCCCCGCTCGGTCATGATCTCGCGGACCACTGTGTTCAACTTGCTCGTCGAAACGCGCTGGTTCGTCTGGTTGAACAGATGCTGGCACAGGTCCAGCGCCGCCTGCACGTTGCGGCCTTCCTTGGCCGTCACGAACGCGATCGGGGCGTAGTCGAGATGCCGCAGTTCGCGGTCGATGTAGGCGCGATACTGCTCCATCAGCGTCACATCGTCGACCCGGTGTCCGGTCTTGTCGGCCTGCGCCTGCTCGATGAGCAGCTTGCGGGCCAGGTCCCACTTGTTCACGACCAGCACCACCGGCTTGTGCTGCTCGGCGATATAGCCGGCCAGCTTCTTGTCGGGGTCGCTGATGCGCTCCGTCGCGTCGATCAGCAGCATGATGATGTCGGCCCGGCGGATACTCCGCTCGGCGCGGTGGAAACTGTAGAACTCAATATCGTTGGTCACCATGTGCCGCATCTTGCGGACACCGGCGGTATCGATGACGACCAGCGCCTTGCCGTCCTTCTCGAACCGTACGTCCACGCTGTCACGCGTGGTGCCGGGCACTTCCGAGACGATCACCCGGTCCCCCTTGTCGCCTTCTTCGCCTTCGTAGATCTTCGCGATCGCGTTGACGAGCGTGCTTTTGCCGGCATTGCGCTTACCGACGATCGCGACGAGCATCGTGGGCTCGGGGATCTCCGTCGGCGCGTGCGACAGATCGACGTTGCGGGCGATCAGCGCATCGAGCTCGTCGATGTTTCGCTTGTTCGTCGCGGAGATGCCCAGCGGCGTCCCCAGACCAAGGCGGGCGAAGTCGCCGAGGCTGACATCGGACTTGACGCTGTCGGCCTTGTTGGCCAGCAGAACCGTCTTGATCCCCTTGCTGCGCAGCAGCGTCGCGATTTCGGTATCGCCGGCGGTCAGACCGGCATCGCAGTCGACGACAAAAAGCACCAGCTGCGCCAGCGCCATCGCCTGCTCGATCTGTTGCTTGATGTGCTCCGTCAGGTCGTCGGAATCGATGAATCCGTATCCCCCGGTGTCGACGAGCTCGATGTACCGGTCAACCCCGGCGGTGTCGGTGACTCGTAAAGGCGTGGAAATGCGATCGCGCGTCACCCCGGGCATGTCCTCGACAATACTGATCGTGCGACGAGCCAGTGCGTTGAGCAGACTGCTCTTGCCGACGTTGGGGCGACCGACAATGGCAACAGTCGGCAATACGCGTCGGGTGGCGGCGGGTTGGGAGGCGGGGTCCATAGCCCGGCAAGTATAGCGGAATTGGTCACCTTTCACTTGTCATTGGTCACTTGTAGTTCCTGACGCCAGAGATCGCGTCGGTGCGACAGAGGTCGCAGATGACCTGTCCCAAATGACTAGTGACAAGTGACCAGTGACAAATGACCAGCAATAACGCCCTTCCTGACCCGGCACGACACTTCCAAGTTCATTTTTTCACAATGTTGAATTGCGTCGCGCGACCTGCGCATACTGCCCCGACCGGCCGACGGCGAAGTTCGCCACGAGGCTGTTCACTTCTGTCAGGGAATACAGGGCCTGTCGGCGACCTCACCCGCCCGGGCTCAACCACGAGCGATCCGGCAGCGCGAACCGGCACTCACGATCGCCCGACCGCTCTCGAAAGGAGCATGTCATGCCTACCGTACGCGATGTTCTGGCGGCCAAGGGTTCCAAAGTGATGACCGTCGCCCCGGGCGCGACCGTCATGGAAGCCGTCGATAAAATGAATCGAAACAAGATCGGCGCACTGGTCGTGATGGACGGCGGTTCGGTCGCGGGCATGTTTACCGAGCGCGACGTGCTCCAGCGGGTCGTCGGGATGGAACGCGGCCCGCGGGAAATGCTCGTCGGGGATGTCATGACGACAGAAGTCATCTGCTGTGGTGCCGACGAAGACATCGAAGATGTAGCCGCCGTCATGAAGGAACGCCGCGTCCGCCACATCCCCGTCTGCGAGCAGGATGAACTGATCGGACTCATTTCCATCGGGGATGTCAGCGCCCAGTTCGCTTCGCAGCAGCAGGCCCAGATCTCGTTCCTGAGCGAGTACATTTACGGTCGGGCCTGATGACGACATCGGCACCGGCAGATAAGGCAGACGTTTGTGGCGGAGTGTGCCGCGGTGTGGCCGCGTGCGCTGGTCAACGGCGCAATTCTTCTGGGCAATCCACATCATTTTCATTGCGATCGGTCATGGAGACTTAATAAATCGACGTGTCTCCAGCCGTGTGATATCTCAGCAAAGAGCGTCCTAACCTCTGCTTCATCCGATTCTTTCGTCTTGTTGGGGTCGGCAGTCCGATAAGAGGCAGGAACGAACCTCCTGAGCTCGATCGACGTAACGTGTCCGATAACTTTGCTCGCGGGACGGATTCCCGTAGACTTCCTCTCGTCACGGACGCGACGAGTCAAGGGCAAGGTTGGGACGCCGCTGTTGCACGGCGGCGTCTTCGAGTCTGTGCCCCTTCTTTGCAGTAAAGGGGATGAGAGCCGATCCACATGATCGTTGATTGCCATACGCATATCTGGGAATCGCCTGACCAGCTCGGCCAGTTGGACCTTGGCGGAGCGATGAAGCCGAACCGAAAGCGGATGTCCGGCTCGGCCGGGCAGACCGCCGCCGCTGCTGCGCGCCCTGCCGCGGCCGGTGCGCCAGTAGCGCCCGTGCCCGGCAAGGGACTCTGGCGGAGCATTCCGGCGGCCGACCCCGACCACCACTGGGCCGAGGCGACGAGCGTCGATAAATCGATCGTCCTGGGTTTCAAGAGCCGTTACCTGCAGGCGGAGATCCCCAATCGCTTCGTTGCCGAGTACGTCCGGCGGTTTCCGCAGAAGCTCATCGGGTTCGCCGGCATCGATCCCACCGACGATGCCGCCGTCGATGAGGTTCTGATCGCGCGTGAAGAGCTGAAGCTTCGCGGGGTCACCATCTCGCCGGCGAACCAGGACTTCCATCCCAGCGACAGCCGGGCGATGGACGTCTACGCCGCCTGCGAGCGGCTCGGTATGCCGGTGCTGTTCCATCCGAGCGGCCAGTTCACCGAACAAAGCAAGCTCGAGTACGGCAGGCCCTACCTGCTCGACGAAGTGGCGCGGTCTTTCCCCAACCTTCGGATGATCATCGCTCAGATCGGTCAGCCGTGGGTCGAGGAGAGCATCGTCATGCTCGGCAAGCACCGCCACGTCTTCGCCGACGTCAGCGGCCTGCTGTCGCGCCCCTGGCAGGCCTACAACGCGTTGGTCAGCGCCCATCAGGCGGGTGTGATCGACAAGCTGTTGTTCGGCTCTGACTTCCCCTACACCAACGCGACCGAGTGCATCGAAGCGCTCTACAGCATCAACCAGATGGCCCAGGGCACCAATCTGCCGGTGGTCCCTCGCGAAATGCTCCGCGGCATCGTCGAACGCGATTCCCTGGGGTTGCTTGGTCTGGGTTGATGCCGTTCGAGCGGCGATTGCAGGATCTGGAAACTGACATCTGAACCTAAAGAGATCGGTCTCGAGATCGCGGATCATCCGCCTGCGGCTCACGAAGTTCCCTTCGACCGTCCGATAAACAGATCACCCGCTCACCGATGTGGGCGGGTGTTTCGTTTTCGGATCACGCAGTCAAAGGATTCTCCCTTGAAACCCCTCTACGCCGCCACGCTTGCCATCGGATTGTCGCTTCTCGCACTGGCGACCGGCTGCTCCAACGCGAGCCAGCAGTCGAACCTCCGTCTTACGTCGGCCCGGAGCGGCGAGTTGTACAAGCAGTCGCTCCCCGTCGGCGTGGCTGACATGCAGCCTGCCGGCGATACCGATGTGGTCGTCACCTGCCAGACCAATGGCGCGAGCGGCGATTGTGCCCCGGTAAAACACGTGCTCCATGTTCGCGTGCTCTGGCAGCAGGGACACACCATCAAGGCTCAGGACCGGGACGCCTCGCAGAACGCGGCGATCCATTGGTATGTCACGCCGGTCGGCCTTACCGACGGCACTCCCGCGAGCGGCCTGATCGAGTACCACGGCACCGGCTTGGTTCGCGTGGAGCGGTCGGGTGACCAAATCGTTCTGACGATCGAAAATGCTCGCGTTCTACCGACAACGGTTTCCGGCAGTGGCATGGTCGACCGTTTGGGGACGACGACCCTGAAAGGAACGATCGTCGCCCGGCAGAGCCGCGAGGAAACCACGGTCGCCCTGGGCGAAGTGCGTGCTGTACTCGCCGCCGCCCGAGCCCGCGCGGCCGAGGCCAACTTGCAGGTCGGACCCTAGTCCTGCCGAACTGCTCCCTATACCAATGTTCGATTCGTTCTCCGCTAGCGGTCCCGGCCTATCATCAGGTCGTTGCCTGATGTTCACAGTTGTTGTGAACGACGGCTACGGAGAGAACCATGATTATCCCCAACGAAACCAAGCGTAAAGAGATCGTCGACCTGCTCATCCAGGCCTACTGGATGGAGGTCGAAACGGTGGCCAGCTACATCGCCAACAGCATCAATCCCGACGGCGTGCGGGCGAAGGAAATCAAGAACAGCCTGGCCGCCGACATTACAGCGGAGCTGGGTCACGCCCAGCTTTTCGGCAAGCGGATCAAGGAATTGTACGGCCGCGTCCCGGGCAGCATGGAGATCCGACCCAACCAGAAGTCGCTCCAGCCGGCGGAAGACCCGACCGACATTGTGCACGTCATTAAAGGCGTGATCGAAGCCGAACAGGGCGCAATCAACCACTACCGAAAGATCATCGAGACGTGTGAAGGAACCGACTACGTCACAGCGGATATGGTGACCACCATCCTCGCCGACGAAGAAGGCCACCTCCGCGAGTTCGAAGGGTTCCTGAAAGAATACGAAAAGGGTGGTCGCTAAAGGCTTGGCGAACCGGCGGACGAAGGCCGGCGGATCTGCCGTATTCTCGGCCGCGCTCCATTCGACATAGCGGTGCTGGGTGGCATGGGTGACGGTACCCCGTTGCCCGTGTCAACCCTCGGACGGCATCCGCCACGGGGCACGCGAGTACGCTTGCCAATGCCACTTAAACTGATTCGCCGATTCGAGCGGAACGATCCGCTAGTTTTTGTCCCATCGCACGCTTCTCTCGTCGTGCGCCACGCTTCGAGAAATAAACTCTGCGTGCCCGTCGAGGAAGGCGACGTTGCCGCGATAGTCGGGGTTTGGCAGCGGATCGTACTGCCCGTTATCGGGATTCACTTTCAGCCGATCGTGGCGGGTGTCGAGCAAATCCCCCTTGCCCGATCCCGTATCCCAAACCTGGCTTGCGTTGTAGAGCGGCGGCACCCACCGCCCGTCGTTGATGGTCAGGGCATCCTCCTCGACCAGCAGGATCTTAGACGAGGAATTGCGAATAGCGCCGATCGGCGGCACGGTCTTGATCAGACTCTCCAACCGGTAATTCATGCTGTAACTAAAGCGATAGAACCCACCCGACGTGGTTGATTTGCGCTGGACCGTGTCGTCGCCCGGGCATCGGAAGAACTCGGGATTGAACCCACCTACATAACGGGCAATAGAGGACTGCTTCGGATCCGGAACGGGCCGTCCGGGAATTGTCGCAGAGATCGATGCCACCGCCGTCTCCTGCCACCAAATCCAGTCTTCGTTGTAAGGGTTGCCGCCGGATGACGAAAACGGAAGCCGCTGCCGGTTCTCGTTGGCGTACATCGTAAACGCCATCCCCAACTGCCGAAGATTGCTGATGCACTTGACGGCGTTCGCCTGATTCCGCGCCTTGGCCAGCGACGGCAGCAAAATGCTGATCAGCAGCGCGATGATCCCAATCACCACCAACAACTCAACGAGTGTAAACGCATTGCAACGACGATAATGCTGGCGCGTGCCACTGTGCATACTACGACCTCAAGAAGAAATGCGACCGTCCCGTTGAAATGAACCACTCCCAGCGATGAAGTGTAGTACGAAATGTCCACCACGTCAGTTTCTAAAAACGACGCCAGCGCAAATTTGTCGCGAATCCGTGTCGTCTTCAGACACAGATTGCGACTCCAAAAGCCCCTAGTGCTGCTGGGGTCGCTTGAAGCCGATGGCGTCAAGCGTCTGCACCTGATCAGGAAACGCCGTAAAGCTCGCCTGCCTTGCGGCGCAGGTGTGCCAGTAGCGCCGTCGGTGCCAGATCCTGTCCGGTGATGCGCATAACCAGTTGTCGCGGCGTGTACTTCATCCCCTGGCTGTGAATCTTCTCGCGCAACCAGCCTAGCAATGGCGCGAAATCCCCCCGCGCAAACTGCCCCTCCAGATCGCCGACGTCTTTCCTCGCCTGCTCGAAGAACTGGGCCGCGTACAGGTTGCCCAGCGTATACGTGGGAAAGTATCCAATCGCCCCGCCGCTCCAGTGAATGTCCTGCAGACAACCTCGGGCATCGTCTGGCGGTTCAATCCCCAGATACTTTTCCATCCGTTCGTTCCACGCGCCCGGCAGGTCGTTGGTCGAGAGGTCGTTGCGCAGCAACGCCCGCTCCAACTCGAACCGAAGCAGCACGTGCAGGTTGTAGGTCGTCTCGTCGCTTTCGGTCCGAATCAGGCTCGGCCGCACGTCGTTGATCGCAAAGTACCAGGCATCCTCGGTCACACCCGCCAGCGCCTGGGGGAATGCAGCCCTCGCCTGCGGCATGAAATGCTTCCAAAACGCCCGGCTCCGGCCGACGAGGTTCTCCCACATGCGGCTCTGGCTCTCGTGGATGCCCAGCGAGACGTCATCGCCACGGGGCAGACCGTACTGGTCCTTCGGCAGGCCCTGGTTGTAGAGGGCGTGTCCCGTCTCGTGCAGAACCCCGAAGAATGCGTCGGCGAAATAGGCCTCGTCGTAGCGCGTCGTCATGCGGACATCGCCGGGACCCAGGTGCGTGCAGAACGGATGGACCGAGGTATCGAGCCGCCCTTCGTTGAAGTTAAAACCGACGGCCCGGGCTGCTTCCCTGGCAAACTTTTCCTGGGCCGCCGCGGGATAGTTCCGCTGAAGGATTTCCAGCGGCGCCACGCGCCCCGACCCGACGATCTTGCCGACCAGATCGACCAGTGGCCCGCGCAGCGCCTCGAACGTCGCCCGCACACTGGTCGCCGTCTCACCCGGCTCATACTGGTCGAGTAGCGCATCGTAAGGGTCATCCTTGAAGCCGACGCACTGACACTCCTGCCGTTTGAGATGCAGCACCTTGTCGAGCCAGGGGCGGAACTCGGCGTAATCCGACTTCTTCCTGGCGTCGCTCCAAGCCTGCTGCGACAGCACCTCGACGCGCGACATCTCCTCAACCAGAGACGCAGGCAGCTTCGTCGAGCGGTCGTAGTCCCGACGGGTTTCGCGGATGTTGGCCGCGATATCGCCCTGGGGGTCGGCAACCAGCGGAGACTGCTCCACCGCCGCGATCAATTCCCCCAGCCGCGGCGAAGTGAACCGTTCGTGCGAAATCCGCGCCATCAGCGACGCCTGGTTGGCACGATGATCCGTCGCTCCGGGCGGCATGTAGGTTTGCTCGTCCCAGCTGAGGACCGACGCGATGGAGCCAATGACGGCGATCTCACGCAGCTCTTTGACCAGTTCCAAGTAAGCCTGCCGGGGGTCGGTTGGGGTGGGCATAGGCCGGGATTGTAGGGCCGGCGGCGGCAGACGCGACCCCATCTTTTCCGATCGATCGTATCCCCGACCCGATCCTGCGAAGCGGCTCCGCTTGGTGCTTGACGGTCGATCCTAAGCGGAAACGCCCACGACAGCCGTCCCTGGGACAGCCGGACGAGGCATCGGCAAATGAAGCGACTTCCGACCTCCCAACCCTTCCCCCGCCGCCTGCGCTGCAGTACCATTTCCCCCTTATCTCAAACGGCAACCAATTTGGAGTGTTCATGGCAGAGGACCTGAAAGCAGACCCGTTCAAGGAGAAATTTCGTGCTGACGAGAGCGCGCTCGATTCCGAGCTCAACGCCGCTCTCACCGGTGTCGAAGTCGATTCGCTCTACGGGTTCGACAAGCCCCAACCGGCAGCGGCGACACCAACCGAAGGACCGCGCGAGATCGGCGGCAAGCAGGTCCGCCACGGCAAGATCGTCTCCATCAGCAAGGATGAAGCGTTCGTCGAGTTCGGCGGCAAGAGCCAGGGCATCGTCCCGCTCATCCAGTTCGCCGAGCCTCCGGTGGTCGGCCAGGAACAGGACTTCCTCGTCGAACGTTACGACGTCCACGAAGGCGTCATTCTCCTGAGCGTCAAGGGGGCATCGGCCGCCAACGTCAGCTGGGAGAACCTTGAAGCCGGGCAGATCGTCGAAGGCACCGTCACCGGCATGAACAAGGGCGGGCTCGAGATCGATGTCAAAGGCATGCGCGGCTTCATGCCCGCCGGCCAGATCGACATTTACTTCCATAAAGACATCTCGGTCTTCCTCGGCCAGAAGATGCAGGCGGAGGTCACCAAGTTCGAGCGGGCGGCCAAGAACCTGGTCCTGTCCCGCCGGAACATCCTCGAGCGCGAGAAGGAAGAGAAGAAAAAGGTCCTTATGGCCGAGCTGGCACCCGGCCAGATGCGCCAGGGCACGGTTCGCAGCGTGATGGACTTCGGTGCGTTCGTCGATCTCGGCGGCGCCGACGGCCTGATCCACGTCTCGGAAATGAGCCATCGCCGGGGCGTTAAGCCTTCCGACTTCGTCAAGGAAGGCGATCTCGTCGACGTCAAGATCATCAAGATGGACGCGGCGAGCGGGAAGATCAGCCTGAGCCTGAAGCAGGCGATGCCCGACCCGTGGGGCGGCATCGAGAACCGCTACGCCGTCGGCACGCTGGTGACCGGCCGGGTAGCAAAGGTGGAGAACTTCGGCGCGTTCATTGAAGTCGAAGAAGGCATCGAAGGCCTGCTGCCGGTCAGCGAGATGAGCTGGACACGCATCCGCCACCCGTCGGACGTGGTCAAGGCCGGCGACACGATCAAGCTGTCGGTCATTCGCATGGACCCGGCGGCGCGGAAGATGACCTTCAGCCTCAAGGCCGCCGGCCCTGACCCCTGGGCGACGGCGAAGGAAAAGTATCCGCCGAACACGATCATCACCGGCAAGGTGACGCGTGCGGTGGACTTCGGCGCGTTCGTGGAAGTCGAAGCCGGGCTGGAAGGCCTGGTGCACATTTCCGAACTCGCCCCGCATCGGGTGAAGCAGACGGGCGACGTGGTGAAGCCCGGCCAGGAAATCCAGGCCCGCGTGCTGGACATCGACCTGAACGCCAGGCGGATGAGCCTGTCGATCCGCCGCGTCGCCGAGGAACCGCCACCCCCGCCGACCCCGGTCGACCCGGCTGCGGTCGCCGCGGCTGCAGCGGCGGCGGAGAAGAAAAAGAAGAAGCGCGCCGAGCTCAAGGGCGGCTTGGACTGGAACTGGTGATCGCTGGGATCGCAGTTCGATGGATTTAGCCAAACGGGCAAGCGAACTCGCTTGCCCGTTTGCGTTGGCCTTTGCTGGAGACCCCTCGCGAGGGTGGCCACTTCTTCGATCAGTGTTTCGCCTACATTTCGTGCCGACGACAGCGGTGCCATGCGTTATAGTGCAGTTCTTGCACAAGGTTTGACCGCATGACTATGACCTCACGCCCAATGACGCCGCTCGTGCTTGTTCTGGGACTTCTATTGGCGCTAGTCGCCGCCCCCGCGCGTGCCGCCGACTCCAAAGAGGTCTCCGACGCGCTCGAAAAGGCCAAGGCCTATCTCTACAGCGTGCAGAAGAACGGGACCTGGGAAGAGACCATGACCCAGCCCGACGATAAGACCATGCTCGCCGAGCGGCAGAGCGTGAAGGGTGGCCAGTGGACGGGGCAGACAGCCCTGGCTGTGTACGCCCTGCTCGCGGCGGGAGAGAAACCGCAGAGCGCCAAGCTCGCGCCGGCGATCGACTTTCTGAAGAAGAACCCCTCGGCCGGCGTCTACGCGCTGGGCCTCCGGATGCAGGTGTGGCTCGAACTGCCGCGCACGCCCGAAGTCATGGCCGCCGCCAAGCGCGACGCCGAGTTGCTCCTCAAGAGCCTCAAGACCGAAGGCTCTGCCCTGGGCATGTACGACTACGTCTACTCTCCCAACACCAAGTCCAAGGCCTACAGCCACAGCCGAAGTCAGTACGGCGTGCTCGGTGTCTGGGCCGCCGATCAGATCGGCATCGAAGTACCCAACCGGTACTGGGAGGTCGTCGAAAAGGCGTGGATCGATCACCAGGCCCCCGACGGCGGCTGGACGTACATGAAGCCCGGCGAAACCGAAAACCCCATCACCCCGGGCATGACTGCCGTCGGCGTGGCGACCCTCTTCATCACGCAGGACTACACCCGCGCCGTCGAGGGCCTTGCCTGCAAGGGAAACCTGTCGAACCCCTCGATCGAACGCGGGATCAAGTGGATGGGCGAGCACATGGACCTGGTCGCCACCGACAAGAAGTACGCCCGCGACTTTCCGTTCATCACGCTCTATGCCGTCGAGCGCATCGGCGTCGCCGCCGGGCTCAAGTACCTGGGCGGCGTCGACTGGTATCAGAAAGGCGCCGAGTGGCTGGTGAACAAGCAGGGCAAGAACGGATCGTTCACCGGCGGCGGCGGCTTCGGTAGCGGCGCGGTGGTCGACACCTCGTACGCCATGCTCTTCCTCGCCCGCGGCCGGGCACCCGTCGCGTTCAACAAGCTCGACTACGCCAAGGCAGCCACCGGCCCGGCTGCCCCGGCGTGGAACCAGCGCCCGCGCGACATCGCCAACCTCTCCGGCTGGATCGGTCGGTCCATCGAGCAGCGGCTGAACTGGCAGGTCGTGCCGGCGTCGGCACCCCTGAACGACCTGATCGACGCGCCGATCGTTTACATCTCCGGCAGCAAACCGCCGATTCTCGACGACGCCGAGAAGGCGCGGCTACGCGAGTATGTCGAGGCCGGCGGCATGATCGTGGGCAACGCCGACTGCGCGAACGTCGCGTTCGCCACCGGCTTCCGAAAGCTCGCCAGCGACCTGTTTCCTGCCTACGAGCTTCGCGAGCTTCCGCCGGAACACCCGATGTACAACGGCGTCTTCCGGCGGAACAACTGGAAGGTTAAGCCACAGATCCTGGGGCTCAGCAACGGTGCCCGCGAGCTGATGCTCCTCATCCCCACCGGCGACCCGGCACGGCAGTGGCAGACCAAGATCGTCGGCGGCAAGGAAGAGTTCTGGCAACTCGGCGGGGCGCTGTTCCTCTACTGTTCCGAAGGCAAAGACCTTCGCTTCCGCGGCGAGAACCACCTGGTCAACCTCAACAAGAAGATCAAAGCCTCCCGCAGTCTTACCCTGCACCGCCTGTCGCACCCGCAGAACTGGAACCCCGAGCCCGGCGGTTGGCGCCGGATCGAAAACTACGTCCACAATCAGCACCGCGTCGACCTGAAAGTCGAAGAGGCCAAGCTCGGCGACGGCAAGCTTCCCACCGGCGGGTTCGCCCACCTGACCGGCACCGGCAAGACCACCTTCACCGAAGCCCAGCGCGGCGAGATCAAGAAGTTCGTCGAAGGCGGAGGCCTGCTGCTGATTGATTCGGCCGGCGGCAACGCGGCATTCGCCGACTCGATGGAGAAGGAACTGGCGACCATCTTCGGCGGCGAAGCACTCGCCATCATTCCCGAGAACCATCCCCTCTACTCGCCGAAGAAAGAACCGATTTCGATCCGTTACCGCCCCACCGCCCAGAAGCTGCTGGCCGGTGCGCTCAAGGCACCGCGGTTGCGAGGAATAGACGTCAATGGCAAGTTCGGCGTCATCTACAGCCGTGAAGACCTCTCGGTCGGCATCGTCGGGCACTCGGTCGATGGAATCGTCGGCTACGACCCGGACACGGCGACCGACCTGGCGGCCGCGGTGATCGCCTATAAGGCCGGCCCCGATCCCGAAGCCGCCAAGCCCGCCACCGCGCCGAGCACAAAGCCCGCTTCCACCAAGCCCCCGACCAAGCCAGCCGCCAAGCCGTCGACCGCCAAACCCAAAACTTGATCAACATCGACGTTCGACCACCGACATGGCCGACTGCCCGGCCAAACGGGTCATGCCCGGAACTCATATCCGAACTGTGCAATGTCGTCCTTGAACCAGCTCGCGATGATGGCTGCGGTCGCGTCGTCGTAGTGCGTTCGGAAGTCGACCTTGCCTTCGGTCCGGTTCAGATGAGGGAGGGTTGCGTCGATGCCGATTCGACGGGCGACCTCATCGAAGGTTTCGGACATCGTCTCGAACCGGCCGACGTAATCGACATCGATCCTGCCCTGGCGGTTCTTGAGCCATTCGACCTGCTGCTGGAACATCTTCGGCTGGTCGTACAGCACCGGATCCTTCGTGTCGCCGTACGTCGCGGCAACCCACTGCTTGAACGGTACATGTGTCTCACCCAGTCCCGTCTGTCGGGTCTTGATTCGATGCTTGTAGTGCGAGACGACCTTATCCCAGGGGTTGCGCACGATCGTAAACC
Source organism: Humisphaera borealis (assembly GCF_015169395.1). Classification (GTDB taxonomy): domain Bacteria; phylum Planctomycetota; class Phycisphaerae; order Tepidisphaerales; family Tepidisphaeraceae; genus Humisphaera; species Humisphaera borealis. Next base: position 6,898,427 of record NZ_CP063458.1, on the reverse strand, counting down.
GAAACGCCTTGGACCACGCCGGCTCGCCGATGATGTCGATCACCTCGAGTGACGTCAGGTGCTGTTTTTTCGGCAATCCGATCGCGGTGCCGACACTGGTGCCCGCACACTTGTTGATGTGAATGAAGACGAAGGTGCCGTTGGGCCCCGGCCGCAGCGGCGACGGTTCAGACCGGCGGCGGCTTCCGGTCAGTGATTGCTTCAATCGTGAGAAGAGTCCCATCGATCTCCCAACTTGGACCACGGACAGGATCTCATTCAGGGCTTGGTCGCCGGCTGCGACGCAGCGGAGGGCGCGGACGTCGGCTGCGTAGCCGGCTTGACGTCCGCTGCCGCCGGAACCGTGGCGGGCTGAGTGGACGCGGGGACCGTCGCGACCGGCGCTGTGGCCGGAGGCACCGTCGCAACAGGAGCTGTGGCGGCCGGCTGGGTGGTCGCGGGCTGGGTTGCGGGCTGAGTGGTCGCGGGTTCCACGATCGTCGCCGGCCACTGGCGGTCAATCAGCATGGCACCGGACTCGGGCGATAAAAGGTACCCGCTTTCCAGAAACAGCCGCCACCGAATGGCCGTCTCAGGATTCACCCGCGCAAAGGCCTGCCAGGCCATGTAGTGCGACCGAAGAAAGAAAGTGCGTTCGGCGTACCCGGCATCGGACTGCCGCAGGGTTTGCACTTCCCCTTTGACCGCCGCCAGCTCCTTCGTCATGGCGTCGATCTGCTGCTTCAGCTTTTCGTTCTCCGCGGCGAGCTGGTTCTTGCGCTCCTGCGACGCCTTGAGCTGCTGCAGGGCGTCGTCGTACATCTTCTTCATCTGCTCGGCGGAAGGCCCCTCTTGCGCCGCGGCGGGCACCGCCGTCCAGCCGGCCGCCAGTGCGGCCAGCGTGATCATCATGCACATCCCTGCTCTCATCGTCGGTCCTCACAAAGTCCTGGGTAGGTTGCGCGCATTTTAGGGATGACCCGCACCGGCCACAACGCACCAGACGGCACGATACGACGAAATACATTGCACCAATAGGTTGCCGGCCACAGGCTCATCGCCTGCCGATGCCAAAGCCGCGAACGATGCCGATCACAACCCCCGACACCGCCAGTGCGGCGATCACGCCGATCAATCCGCCGGCGACCAGTGGGAAGGGGTCGCCGGGCGTCTTACGGATCAGCAGGCCCACGACGACTCCAACTCCGCCGCCCTCCACGACGCAGCCGAGCTGCACCAGGTTGTCCAACAGTCGCACGTTCGGACCGGCCACCGTATCGAAGACGCGCTGCGCCTTCGAAGCCGGCGGAAGCTCATAACCTGACGGCGGAGCAGCATACTGCAGCGGCGCGGCCGGTAGCGGCGGTGGACGGCTCGAATCTCGCGGCGGTTGGTCACTCATCGGTTCTCCGTTAGCATGCCCTCGATCCTATCATGCCCGCCAACCGTACATCGATCCCCAATCCGCTGCAGGCCGCCCGTCCGCCATTGGTCGGAATCGAGATCGGCGGCACCAAGTTGCAGATCGTTCTCGCGGAAGAGCCGATGCAAATCACCCGCCGGTGGCGCGCCACGGCCGACCGCGCCGGCGGCGGAGCGGCGATCCAGCGGCAGATCGCCGACGGACTGCAGACCCTTCTCCAGGGACAGTCGCCTCGCGCCATAGGCGTGGGCTTCGGCGGCCCGGTCGATGTCGCCGCCGGGCGCATCCGCAGGTCGCACCAGATCGCCGGCTGGGAAGGATTCCCGCTGCGCGACTGGATCGGCGATCTGATCTCCGCCCCGGTCGCGGTCGAGAACGACAGCAACGCCGCCGCCCTGGCCGAAGCCGTCTACGGTGCCGGCAAAACACGCGATCTGGTCTTCTACTGCAACTTCGGCAGCGGCGTCGGCGGCGGGTTCGTCGCCGGCGGCAGCATCTACCACGGCATCTCTCCCGGCGAGATGGAGTTCGGCCACCTTCGCGTCGACATCAACGATCCGCACCGCACCGTCGAAAGCGAATGCTCCGGCTGGGCGATCGACCGGCAACTGCGGCAGGCCGGTGATGAAAACCCCGACTCCGCATTGGCCCGAATCCTCGGCATCAGCATCGGCGGCATCGGCGGCAGTGGCGGCATCGGCGGCGAAGCGCGACACCTGGGCTCGCTGGTCGCCGCCGGCGACCCGCATACGAAGCAGGTCTTCGACAACCTCTGCCGCCAGATCGCCTTCAGCCTTTCGCACGTCGTCCATCTGCTGCACCCGGGCGTGATCGTGATCGGCGGCGGACTGGCGATGGTCGGTGAGCCGCTGCGGTCGGCGGTCGCGGCGGCCCTGCCGGGGTTCGTGATGGAAGCGTTCCACCCCACGCCCGATGTCCGCCTCGCCGCCCTCGGCGAAGACCCGGTGCCGATCGGCGCACTGGAACTCGCGGCCCGGATCGCGACGATATAAGTCTGAAAGAGGGCCCGGCGGCTCTGCCGCTGGTCGAGTTTGAATCCCACGGTCGCAAGATCGATTCGCCAACGTGTCGTTCCGGAGGCGGTGCCAAGCATGGCGCCCGAAAACATGCCAAAAGTCACTGACTGGATCGAAACCTACCGCACCGCCCAGAAGGCCGCGATGGACGCCATCCCGGCAGACGCCGTCGCCCGGCTGATCGAAAAGCTCCGCGCAATCTACAAGGAAGATCGCCAGCTCTTCACGTTCGGCAACGGCGGATCGGCTTCGAACTCGTCGCACTTCATCACCGACCTGGGCAAAGGCTCGAGCGACAAGATCGCCGCCAGCCACGGCGGCCGACGCTTCCGGTGCCTCTCGCTCAACGACAACGTCAGCTGGATGACCGCCCTCGGCAACGACTACGCCTACGAAGACATCTACCTCCGCCAGTTGCAGAACTACGCCCGTCCCGGCGACATGGTGCTGGCGATCAGCGTCAGCGGCTCCTCTCCCAACGTCGTCAAGGCCTGCAAATGGGCGAAGGAAAACGGCGTGTACGTCGCCGCCCTCGTCGGTGCTAAGCGCGGCAGCGTCGAACCCTACGCCGATGAATTTGTAGTCATCAACGACACCCACTACGGCCGCGTCGAAGACGCGCAAATGGCAATCCTCCACATGCTCTGCTACGCGTTTATGGAGATGCCAGAATTAGTAGTCAGTAGTCAGTAGTCAGTAGTCAGTAGTCAGTAGTCAGCGGTCAGCGGTCGCATCTGGCCGTTCATCTTTCCGACTTCCGACTTCCGACTTCCGACTACTGACTACTGACTACTGACCACTGACTACCGACCACACCTTCACATCGTCAATCCACACCGTGCTCGGCGCCAGGAAGCTGAGCCATCGCTTTGTCGGATGGGCAAATCCTTCCGACCGGTGCGAAATCACCAGCTTGCCGTCGATGCTGAGCCGCATCTCGTCCCCTTCGGTGACCAGCGTCAGGTCGTGCCATTCGTTATCCGCTTTCCAGGGGACCGTCTTCTCCTTCGATTTCAGCAGCGCGTCCAGTTCGGCCGGCGGCTTTTCCTTTCGCTTGGCGAACTCCTCACGGCGAGCGCGGATCGCCAGGTCGCTGACGCCGGTCTTCTGGTCGATCAGGTTGATGCCGGTCTTCGAAAGCCGTGCGTAACACAAGTGCCCGGCCCAGACGCCCTTCACTTCCCGATCCACAAAACCCATCGTCAGCGCTTCGTCTTTGCTCAGGCCGGGGAACCGGAAACGGATCGTCGCCCCGCCGTTGGCAAAACCCGCCTCGTGATGGACGTGGATCGCGTGCCCGGCTTCCTTCGTCGCGCTGCTGATCTTCAGGACGCCGCCGTCCAGATCGGCCTGCTTGATCTTGGGAACGCGATCGGCGGTGGCGCTCTCCCAGCCGTTGCCGATCGCCTTGAGGCCGTTGCCATCTTCCTCGCGGTCGAACTCGTCGTGGAAGACGAGCTTGGCCTTTGATTTCAGCCAGGCCGCGTCATCGCGCCCGTTGGCGGATTTGGTGTCGTCGCCCGGAGCGGCGGCGGACAGCAATGCCGAGATGCACGCGACGACGACAGTCGCGAGAGGAAAGTGCTTGAGGTTGGCTGTTCTTGATCGCATTTCGAATGTTCCGTCGCGTAACGCAGAACGGGCTTTGCGCCGCGGGACCGAGCGCTCCGCTTCGCGTCGCGGCTAACCGTTTAACTTACGCCTCGGGGGTGAATCCCAGTACCATGTCGAACTTCGCCGCCAGTTCGCCGGCCTTGCTGTCCTTTATCGGCGCGAAATCGATCGTGATCGAATCCTGCGCCTTCTTGTCGCGAACGCTCTTCCAGATGCCGTCGCGCTCGTTGCCCGGATGTCCCTTGATGTAGCACTGGGTCGTCAGCACTTCCTTCCCTTTGACCTTCACCTTCACATGAATGTGCGGTGTGCGGCCAGGATACGGCACGGGTTTGATCGTGCGGAAGTAGTAATCGCCGGTCGAACCGGTCATGAACCTGCCGAAACCCTGGAAGTGCTTGTCCTGCTTCTCCTTCTTGGGCGTCGAGTCACGCGTGTGCAGGTAAACGCCGTTGGCGTCGCACTGCCAAATCTCGACGAGTGCATTGCGGATCGGATCGCCCTTGGCGTCCAGCACGCGCCCGGTCAGGTGCGTCACTTCGCCGACGCTCGGCGTGATCGTGTCGTTGATGATCAGCAGGTCGTTGTCGGTATCGAGCGGCAGCTTGTCGGGATAGAAAGGCCCCTCGGTCTGCTTCGGGGTACGGGTCAGCTCTTCGGCAAACGCGCCGGCCGTCGTAAAGAACGCGGCACCGGCGGCAAAGCGGCTCAGCATCCGGCGGCGGGACAACATCTGAGAAACGATATCCATAGGAAGCTCCGAAGTGAGATTCTATTCGTAGGGTCCGCCTTGGCGGACGCGGACCGGGCACTGCGTCGTTTTACGTGAGTTCGCAGGGTCGCGCTCTGGCGGACGCGGATCGGCAACATTGTCGTCCCACGCGTCCGCCAAGGCGGACCCTACAAGGTAGATGCGGCCGGGTTTGGTTTTCTTCCGCGCGGTTAACTCCTGCACGCCGACACATATCGCCTGACCGTCTCGGCCATGCCCAGCTCCAGCGCGTCGGCGATCAGCGCGTGCCCGATCGACACCTCCAGCAGTTGCGGGATCGCCTTCACCAATGGCGGCAGGTTATGCAGATTCAGGTCGTGGCCGGCGTTCAGGCCCAGGCCGGCTTCCAGAGCCGCATGCGACGCCGCGACATAGTCATCGGCGGCCTTGGGATCACCCGCGGCGAACGCCGCCGCATAGGGTTCGGTGTAAAACTCGATCCGGTCCGCGCCCAGTTCCGCCGCCAGTTTCATCTGCTGGGGCTCGGGGTTCATGAACAGGCTGACCCGGCAGCCGAAGGATTTGAGCTTTTCGATCATCGGCCCCAGCCGGGCGCGATTGGCGGCCAGATCCCACCCGCGATTGCTGGTAAACGCCTCGGGCGAGTCGGGGACGAGGGTACACTGCGTCGGCCGGTAGTCCTGGGCAAAGTGGACGTACTCTATGAAGGGGTTGCCTTCGATGTTGTACTCGGCCGTCGGGAACTCCTCCCGAAGCATCGCCGCGATTTCGCCGACGTCGGACGCCCGGATGTGCCGTTGGTCGGGCCGCGGATGAACGGTAATCCCCTCGGCCCCCGCCCGCAGCGCGATGCGCGACAGGTGGAGGATGCTGGGGATTCCCAGGGTCCGGGTGTTTCGAAGGGTGGCAATCTTATTGACGTTGACGCTGAGCTTGAGCATGGTGGTTGCCCTCATTCTACACCCGACGGCCCGTCGGCGTGATTCTGCCAAACGAACCCGAGGCGGCTTCGCCGAACGAACCCAACTCGGCTGCGCCGAACGAACCCGGGAACTCGCTTTGGAACGACCCTGTCAGTGACACGGGCTTCCAGCCCGTGCAAGGTGCATGATGCTTCAGGCAGCCGTTCATTCCGCGATCGCCAACCTCCCAATGAACCCATGGCCGGGATGTAGTCTCCATGTTTAAAGACGGATCGTTGGTCGTTCGGAACACCGATCGACCACGACGTCGCCCGCACGGGCTGGAAGCCCGTGTCACTGACAGAACGGTCTCTCATGCCACCTCTGTGTCGCCGCGACGTCTGTTTGCCGAACGAACCCGGTACCACTCCGCCGAACGAACCCAAGGCTACCCGGCCGAACGAACCCGACGCGTCTTGGGAATGACGCTCAATCCAAGTGCATTCCGGGTGGCATGGGCAAGCGTACTCGCTTGCCCGTGGCGATCGCCGTCCGACGTTCGCCACGGGCAACGGGTTACCGTTGCCCATGCCACCCAAAGTCAGTCCGCCGCCGAGGTCTCGAGTTACATCCGTTCTGCCGAACGAACCCAGCGCGACCTCGCCGAACGAACCCAACACCGCGTTGCCGAACGAACCCAGCGCAACTTCGCCGAACGAACCCGACGCCGCTTGGCCGCAGCCGTCAACGTCCGCTGCGAAATCTGCCGAAGCGCAACGCACGATACCTCGAGTCGATCGCAAGCGACCGCACGAGTGGACTTCTCTTGGCGTCTTTCTTCCTGGCGCGACACATCGAACGCCGACGGATCACACCCGTCGGCGATCGATCGCCAGTAAGGCGACGACACCAAGGTTGCCAGCCCGAAAAATAGTTCGGTGTATGTTAAGTTAAGGCCGCAAAGATGCAAGCAGAAAGTTGGCACGCCCCAACATCCCCAATATGCCTCAACATCCCCGTCACGCCCCAGGGCAAAACGCGCCGACGGATGTCACTTGCGCAACTCTTTCAGCAAATGCTTCAGTTCCGGCAGAATCAGCCGGCTCATCGCCAGTTCAACGGCCTTGGTGGAGCCGGGCATCGCGAAAAGCAACTTCCCCCTGGCCACCCCGCCGCAGGCGCGGCTCAGCATCGCCCCGCTGCCGATCTGCTCCCATGACAGCATCCGAAACAGCTCCCCATAGCCGGGCAAGGGCTTGTCGATGACGCGTTCGATGACGTCGATCGTCTGATCGCGCCGGCTGATGCCGGTCCCGCCGTTCGTGAGAATCACATCCACCGACGCGTCGGCAAGGAGCGCCTCCAGGACGACCCGCAGCTCGGCCGGCTCATCCCTGATCAGCTGATAACGGGCCACGATGTGCCCCGCGTGCTCCACCGACTTGCGAATCGACTGGCCACTGGTGTCGTCGGCCTCGGTGCGCGTGTCGCTCAGTGTCACGATCGCAATGCCAGCCACAATGACGGCGGCCTGAGCCTGGTGCTGTTGGTAGGACATGATGAATCAAGACTATGCAGGCGTGACCCTGTTCCCGGGCGGGAAGTCATTTCTCGGGCTCGGCGACCAAGCTACCGGCCTTTTCCGCGATGACGAACTTGTTGGCGCCGGGCTTCAGCATCAGGTCCACGCGACTGGGGCTGCCCTTCTCCCGGGACAGCATCTCGGAGATGGTCAGGTCGCCGGCGTAGACCCGAAGGTAGCCATTCACACCAGGGTTGAATTGCCCGCGAAGCCCCTTCACCGAAGCCGTTTTCCCCGGCGGCAGCGCCGCCATCCCCGAGGGACCACCCGACCACTGCTCGCGGCGCTTGGGCGACTCGATCGCCAGATCCTGAGGCGTCGCCCAAGACGGTTCGTAAGGCGGTCCGTCCTTGGCCAGGCTCAGCGTCAGAGGCTGCCCGGTCGCGTTGCGGAGGTCGATGTCGAACGAATCGGTTCGGGTCGCGCCGCATCCGGCAAAGATCAGACAGCAGGTGGCCAAGAGAGGCGTGAATCCGAATCCGCTCATGAAGGGGACTGTACCGCCAACGCCGGTATCGGGACAGTGGAACCGGCCCAGCGGGGACGCCGTTACAGTTCGGGAAGGCAGGCAAAAGCCGAAAGATAGCGGCCGATCGGCCGAGGCACACAGGAAGGGGAAGTCGCTGGAGAAAGAGCGGGCGAAGGGATTCGAACCCTCGACGTCCAGCTTGGGAAGCGACTTCCCGTTACAACTCAATTCGACACGAAAAGGATTGTTTTCAAGCGTCTGGACGCACTTTGCGGGCGAAATCTGCTTACGCGTCAATATGCGATACTACGCCAAAAACGGCGGGTGTGTTGCGTTGTTCTGGATTCTCTGGCGCGCCGTCTTGTGGTGTCGAGTGGGCTCGGGCCAAGCCCGATCTTTCTCCCCTCAAACTCGAAGCTGAGCTTTGGTTCCACGCTCTGCCAATCGATCCGCCGGCCGATGTCGATGTTCTGGTTCGACTGCCCGAAGCCGAGCGCCTTGCCATCCTCCACGTCGAGCAGGCAGGCTATCCCTTTCTTGTTCGCGAGCGAGCCGAGGGAGTTCGTCCGCTGCGGGAGCGCGGAGAAATCCGTGACATGCTGCGGCGGACCAAGCGCCTTCCCACCCAAGCGACGTTCAAACTTCGCGAACAGCCGGTCGCGTTTGCCATCGAAGCGAGGCACCGTCGCACCCGGGCCTTCACCACTCCACAAAACGTGGCCTTCTCCCGCCGCCGAGGTATGCAGCGGTAACTCGCGAATCTCCGTCTTTCCCGCGCTGGGCGGCCACGCAAAGCGCAGCGAATCCGGCGTCACCGCGATCCGCAGCGGCGGTTCGTCAGCGCGCAGCAGCGGGCAAAGAAAGACAAGCGTAGTGAGCAGGCAGCGGAGAAAAGTCACTGATTGCGTCCTTATTGACTCTTCAAAATCCCCGAACCCCGGATGAACTTGGGTAAGTTCTCTGCATCGTAAGTTCCAGGAGGTTGCAGCTTGCCATTGACCGAAAGTTTGCCAATGCGCATCTGGCCTTCGAATTTCAGGTCCAGCATTCCACCTTCCGAAACCGAGACCTCCGTACCCTCGCCAAGGCTATGCACATTCGTAAGACACAGCGTGCCTTTCTCCACCGTGGTTAGGCCGGTGAAGGTGTTGTTGCCGGAGAGCGTCCAGGTGCCCGTGCCGGATTTGGTGACAGCGGTGGTGGCCTTCCCTTTGCGGTCATATGGATTGTCCAAATTGCCCGCGAGTTCGCCGCTGCCGGAGCTGGATCCGGTAAGAACGACGGTCTTGCTGTGAGCGTAGCCGGAAATCACAAACGGGCTGGTCAGTTTCCACAGACCCGTGCCCGATTGGTCCAGCGTGATGGTATCCCGCTCGCCCGGAAAGTTCAGGGTTCGGTCGGTGGTCTCGCCTTTCCCTGTATAAGCCAGGGTGCAGCCGCCGCTCATCATAATTTCCCCATCGCTGGGGGTCTTGGGCGCGCCGAGGCTGCTGCTAGCCATGCCTTTGGTCACACTGTTCAGCGACTCCACGCTCAGCGTTCCGCCGGTCAGAATCGTCTGCCCACTGTAGGTATTTGTGCCGGAGAGTTTGAGAGTCCCCGCACCGCACTTCTTCAGGTGAATACTTCCGCCCCCGGGACCCTTGGAATCCTCAATATTGACTGACAGTTCCTGGGCATTCGAAGCTCCAGTGGTATGCACGCCGAAAGTGGCGCCGGCAAGCAGACCGTTCTGATTAACGCTGGTGGTTAGGTTCCTGAGCATGGTCCCGGCCTGTTCGGCGGTGAACGCGCCTGGGCCGCCGACATGCAGCCGTAGCTCACCCGCGGCCCCATTCACGGTAATATTTGCCGGGGTCCAGCGCGCTGGTTCGTTGTTGTAGAGCGAACCCATGACTTCCAGGAGGCCCATTTCCACCCTGGTAACTCCCATGTAGGAATTGCGACCGAAGAGCTTGATCGTCCCGCTTCTGGTCCCATGGTCGACGCGATGACCTGTCTGTGTAAGGCCGCCGGGCCCGCTGATCCCGCCTTCCTTGTTATCGAACTCGAGGGATTCGTAAGCACTGACCATGGTGGTTCCCGTCAGTGTCACCGGTCCACTCCAGCGGCCGGTGCCGCCGGAAGAGATACGCCCGCCGTTGGCGGTGAGTGCATTCATCACAGGCACGCCGCCGATTCCGACCGCGCCATCATGATTGACCGCGACCGGCCCCGTCCCCAGCCCCTGGCTGGAGAAGGAAACAGAGCCGTCATTGACGATCGTTCCGCCGCTGTAGGTATTGGTCGCGTTGGTCACGTAGAGCGAATGGGGGCCGTTCTTGATCAAGGCGCCGGTGCCAGAAATCACCCCCGGCAGGAACACCCGCGTGTCGTCGAGCTCCAGCCCGTCGATTGTGAGATCCGCATCCAGCCGGATCGCCGCCTTGACAGTCACGTTGGCACGATTCTGACTGTTGATGTATGGCAGGGAGCCATAGGATTTGCTCTTGGTGAAGACCAACGTCCCCTTCGAATCCAGCGTCAGGGTAGAACTGCCGAAATTGAGCTGGTTCAGCACGAAATCGCCAGTGCCGGCCCGGGTCACCTCATACTTGGCCGGTAGATAAAAGTTGAGGATGGTGTCGGAGCTTCCTCCGGTGACCGGGGCCGAGGCCGTGCCCAGATTGGTCTTCCACTGCGCGACGTCATCAAAATCACCCGCCTCTTTCGACGCCCACGTAAAGTGCATCGCTTCCGCGGTGGGCACAACCTGTACGCGGTACTGTCTGGTCGAGCCATCCTGGGCCGTGATCGTATAGGTCTGAGGGGTGCTAAAGTCTCTTACCGTACCAGAGGCCGGAGCTGCCGTCGCAAAACGTGCGAGATCAAAAGTCGGGGCAACCGCTTTAACATTTGTGGATACAGGAACGTAGAGAGTGATATTGGAGCCATTGATCGCGCCGTAGACAGAATTCGGCAGGCCCAAACGATAAATCTCCTTCACCGTCCACTTCGCAGTCAACTCTTTTGGAAATTCATAGGTCTTGTGTTCCCGCTTCTTGGGAACGTAGGGCTTGTCGCCCTGGATCAAAAGCACCGGCCCGGGATTCACAAGCTTCTTCTGGGTTGGTGGCAGCTTCGCCGCTTTTTCAAGGTCCACATATTCAGCCAGATCACGCATCGCGATGACTCTGTAGTTGTTGTCCTTCATGTATTGCACCATCTCCTCGAACAGATCGGGATCGGTGCCAACCGGTGGGTGTTCCATATCCGGAACACCGTGAAATGTGAGTACAACCACCCTGCCACCGGTGGCCTGGCGCACAGCGCTGATGAACCCCTCCATGGTCATCCCAATACCACCAACGGCAAACGAAGGGACATCGTACGGGTTATCTACGGCGGGCCGGTAGACGCGACCGTGACCACCTCTGGCGAACGTGTAGCCCCATTCCTTCAGAAGAGAGTAGAACTTCGGATTGGTGATGTAGAATGGCCAAGCCAGCGTGGTTGGTTTGGGAATCCGGTTCGCGATCATTGCATCTTCGAGCGTCCAAACATAAGCCTGGCAACCACCGATATCGGTGTGAGATAGCATTCCATGGCCGCGAGTGTGGTTACCAACCTCAAAACCATCATCGGCCAAGCCCTTGATCTGCCGCCAGGTCATGTACCAATCTTTGCGCTCCCGGAACAGATAAGCGTCAGACACGTAGAACGTGCCGCCGAAGCCATTCTTTTTGAGGATTGGCGCTGCGACGGTCGCACCGCTGGCACACCCATCGTCGAATGTGAACACGACAAGCTTGTCCGGGATCGGCTTCTTGATAATGCCGGTTGGATCAACAACACTTACCGGCTCTGCCCGCGCTATAGCGGTCGCCGCAAGCAGCAGGGTACACATCATTCCGATGTCAGATAGCTTCATGGTTGGTATTGCTTTTTGACGTTATGGTTACAAGGCGAACCAGTGTGCGCGAGTAGAGCACTTTGCACACTGCTGTCATACTGTGTCATTCCCTAGACCTACGACAGATGAGAGACGCTGCATCTGGTCCCTCTCCCATATACTCATGGGAGAGGGAGGTAGCCCTTGGGCAATCATCATTCGAGGCCAGATTCTTCGTCACTTCGCCTCTCAGAATGACAAGGAGCGTCTCGTCATGAACACTGCAAGTTTCGGTGGATCAAACTATCTATTTAGCCGGTTTTAACGGAAACAAATCCAGGATTACATGGGCATAGATCCGATGGCCAAAGTCGTTGGGATGGTTGACATTGTTGCCGCTCAGATCGGAATACGGTTTCTTCTTGAGGATTTCCAGCCAGGGGGTCGTGACATCCGCCAGTGCCACATTGGTCGTTACCATCTTGCCTAGCGTTTTCGATTTCCAAACGAAACCATCTGCTCCGGCGAAACGAGGGTTCATGGTCATGGGAGCCACGAGCACAATATCAGCTTCAGGGTTGGCGGCGATGACGTCATTGCGCATCTTCAGCATCTTTTCCTCGTAGCGCCCGCCGTCGTTCATTCCAAAGGCGAGCAGAACCAGATCCGGCTTCTGCTCCGTCACCTTGGGAACCATTTCGATCCCCCAGCCAGCTTCCGTGCCGGCAACGCCGAGATTAGTCAGCGTCACCTTCGTGCCAAAACGCTTTTGCAGCGTGTTGGCAACCAGTTGAGGATAGCTGGGCTGATACGGCGGCGCGAGCGCCGGCTTGAATCCCGAAGCATTGAAGCCCTGCGTGATGCTGTCACCCAGAGCCACCAGCTTGATTGGCTGTTTGTTTCTAAGTTTGCCAAGCACGCGCGTGAGTTGTTCGGGCTGGGGCTTGTCCGGCAGAGTCCATGGGTCGGTCTTGTGCCAGTACGAAACCTGAACCTGCAGATCATGGAAAAAGTGGCCTTCCGAATGCAATACAGTCGCAAACATGTTCGGGCTGCCCTTCGGCGGAACCATCTGCGCGGACGTCTTGAATGGTATCCGCGAGGTAAACGTCAGCTCAATGACATTTGTGCCCGGCTTCCACGTGTAGTCCTTGCCCTCCTCATATCGAATCAGATGATCCGGATGGGTGATTCTGAATTTCTCGCTGGGAATGAAGAGTAGTCTGCCGGTGGCCAATTGCTTGCCCTCCTCCTGGATAAAGAGCACAGGCTCGTTGTCCATCGCCTGAGAGCGCCAGAACGGCTCTCCGAGCGACATGCCTTCACCCGCATTCCCCGGAGGGTCTGCCATCACCCTCATGCTGTTGCAGAGAATGACCAGCATTATTCCGATGACATGTCTTGCCATTGATTGCCAGACTCTATTAGTTTCAAGAAATCCAATCATTTTGCGCCTCCGGCGTGTTTGAGTGGCGATTCAATCGGCCTGCAAAAAATCCCAGTGTTTCTTTCCCTCGGAGCTTTGTGACTCGATCCAATCAATCTCCACCGTCTGCGGCTGCGTGGGAAGAAAGAGGCGGATGACTTACGCAAACCACGGTGGCGGTCCTGCGATGACTCTGACCCGCTTGTGTCTTGTTCGTGGTCATTCCTTATGAAGAGGGACATTGCATAACGTCAGTGCGGCGATCCCATTGGCGCCGATGAGGAGCCTGTCCTGGCTCCATTCGGACTCCTTGAGGTAGGTGATCTTCGTCGGCGTGGATGGCTCTTTCAGCTTGAGGGTCAGCACGTTCCCGGACAGACTGCCCGAGGCGATCTTGTTCTTCTCGCCATCAAGGTAGAACTGACTGACGAGGTGATCCGCCCAGACTACGGGCTGATCAAATTCCAGGGTGATGGTCTCCTTGCCGACGAGGGTTGCTTTGCGGAGGTTGGGCGGTGTGATGGAGGCAGCGGGCACACTGCCGTAGTTGTCGCGCTCGATCAGAGGCTGGATCAGACGGGCGAACTCGGCCCAGCCGGTGAGCGGGAAGTGGCACCCACCTGGCGGACGGATCCCGTGCGTGGACATGATGCTCATGCGCGAGTAAAGCTCGGGGAGGGTCCGGAGCTTTTCGCGCAGCATGTCACCGGAACCTTTCTTTCCGCCCATGCTGCAGGCGTCCGGCCAGATTTGGAACACGTAGTAGTGCTGCACGTTGGGAAAGTCCTGCTTCCACCCGGCCGACATTTCCACGAACAGCCGATGGTAACTCTCCCAGCCATAGCCACCGGTGGGTCCGTCAGAGCCCTGATCGCTTTCGCCCTGATGCCAGAGGATTCCGCGAATGCCGTGGGTGAGTTTTGCCTGCTGGACGCGCCAGAGCATGCGGCCGTAGATGGTGGTGAGGTCGGCAGGATCGGTGGCGCTGCGCTGATGCTGGTCGATGCGCGTTCCGCCAACCGCGGCATTGATGATGCAGATGGGCATCTTCTGGCTTGCGACCAGGCGTTTTGCCAGTTCCATGCCCCACCAACCCAACTCGGCTTTCTCGCCCTTCTGCGCTTTCCAGACAGGCAGGCACCAGAGATTGCCCTGGTTGTCCTTCGGATTCTGCGAAGGTCGGCCGTAGCTTCGAATCCAATCGTGAGTCTCGGGAGGGGATTTTTCGCCGGTATCGGTCGCCAATGCGTTGGACTGGCCGTCAATGATGTAGGCGTCGCCGCAGACAAGGTCGTTCACGGTGTTCTGCACGGCCTCCGCGGCCCCGATTTTTGTGCCAAACTCCACTTTGTATTTGATTAATCCCGGCTTCAGCTTCGCGGACAAAGCATAACTTTTGTCCGCCGCGGGCTTGGCGGTTTCGGTCTTCACAAGCTTGTCGTCGGCGTAGAGCTTGAGAAAGACACCGTCGGCATTTTCAGCCAGCGTGCCGTTGTAATAGAGCGTCCCTTCGTTCTTGTCGTCGCGGGTGTAGAACTGTCCTTGCTGCGGCTTCTCGTCCTTCTCGGGTGTTCGCACCACCCACGCGTCGACCTTCGGCTCGGTTACGGCGATGGTTGCGGTCTGCGTTACCGGCGTGCCGCCGTTGCTGATTGTCGCCGTCACCGTCAGCTTCCCGCTGTTCTGGGCGCGGGTCAGAATGAGCTTCCCGGGCGAGGCTTCCTTGATGACCGCGAACGGCCCGGCGCTCCACTGTGTCTTCAATTCGCCTGCACCCTTGGCTTGCATGGCGCTGAGATTGGTCACCTGCGGCTCCACAGTGATCGTCGCGCGCCCGTCCCACTCTGCTGGGGCCTTGAGTGTGAAAACCGGGTCTGGGATCGTCTCGGTGACCGAAATCGAAATATCCTTCGTCTTCACCCCATCCGGATAAACGGCCTTGCATTGCAGCGTCAGCGTCTTGTCCCCCGTCACTCGGCCCGCATCGAAGGTGAAGGCGAACCGGTCTACCGCCACGAGCGTCTCCCGGCCCTCGCTTTTCAAAGTCCAGTAGACCTTCTGCGCACCACCCGCCTGTGCGGTAAAGGTCACGCTCTTGCCCTCGGGCACTGTCGCCGACGCCGGCGAGACCGCAAACGTATCGCCGGCCTGCACCACTGGACCCACCAGCGTTTGTAACGGCTTCTGGTTTTCGTACTGAAGCTTGATCCACTCCGCCGAGCGCGCCACTTTGGAAATCCGCACCTCGTCGACATCGCCGACGAACTTGTAGTTGTCGTACCAGCCGCCAATCCACAGACGCGACGTCTCGGGCAGGTCGAGCACGGGCGTCGATGCGCCGTCGAGCACGCCGTTCACATACACTCGAGAGTCCTTCTCCGAGTAGGTATGAACCACTTGAAACCACTGGTTTGTCGCCAGCGGCGTTTTGGCTTCGACATCGGCGAAATAGCATTGGATGGCCATTCGCGGCGGGCTTAGGAAATTGAACATCACCTTACGGGGCCGCCTTTCCTCGCCCCACGCGATCACCGTGCCATTGGTCTGCTCGGCGCGGAACCACGCCTCCGTGGTCATCGGCCCCAGGCCCTTGGGATACCCTGTGATCTTGTCGCCGCCAAAGATTCCCTGCTTCCCCGCCAAATGCCGCGCCGGCCCGACGATGCCCCGGGTGGGAGTGGTGCCCTGGTCCTTTGATTCCGTCCCGCCGGCATCATCCACCACCGGATCGGCCATGTGCCAGACGCTGGCGTAACCGTTCGAGGCGTTGAACACCGCCTTCGCGTTCGACTCGCTCGCCGCATCCGCCTTGCCCCAATGCATGTGGATCGTCTGCCGGGTATTGCCCTCGATCTTCGGGATGCGCACCCAGATGCTCGCCGTCCCTTTTGCGGCATCCCACTCCTCGATCTGATACGGCACCGGCGCACCGGCGGCAGTAAATCGGATGTCCTCACCGAAGGGCTTGGCCTTGCCAAAATCAAACCAATCCTTGTCCAGCCGCACCAGTAGAGGAAAGCCCTCCACCACTGTTCCCGCGGGCAGATTCGCTCCTTCCGGGGTGGTCAGGATGGTCAGCGGACCAGAATGTTGCCAGCCTTGATATTGGGCATTGGCTGATTGCAGCATTCCGAGCAGGACAAACACGGACGCCGCTATGCGTTTGACGAGCTGGCGATTCATAAGGTGGTCTCCTCCGCGAGTCTTCCCTAGTTCTTAAGCACTCCAGAGCCCTTGATGAACTTCGGCGAGTTCTTTGCGTCGTAGGTCCCCGCGGGTAGTGCGATTCCGCCAAAACTCAATTTGCCGACGTGCACTTCACCCTTGAAGTCGAGTTCCAGAACTGCGCCTTCGGAGATTTCGACTTCGCTCTGATGACTCAGGCTCCGGACGCTGGCAAGCGAAAGGGTGCCCTGGGTCACCCGAGTCGGACCGCTGTGGCTGTTCGTGCCGGAGAGCACCCATTTGCCTCGGCCGAATTTGGTGACGGCGGTCTTCGCCTTGCCCGCCCGGTCGTGGGGGTCAGACAGATCCCCTGCGATCTCGCCGGTGCCGGCGGTGTCGCCGCGGAGAACGATGGTTTTGCTGGCTCCGTAGCCGGAGATGAGGATCGGGCTGGTGAGTTTCAGCAGGCCGGCACCGGATTGGTCGAACGTGACGATGGTGTTCTTCCCCGCCAGGTTCATCACGCGGTCGGAGCTTTCGCCCGGGCCGGTGTAGATCAGGCCGCAATCGCCATCCTTGCCTTCCTCGCCGATGACGATTTCGCCGGCTTCGATGTCGGTCGGCGCGCCCAGGCTGCTGCTGGCTTGTCGAAGCGCTTTGGTCACGCTGTTGAGCGAGGAGACGACCAATGCCCCGCCCTCCAGAATCGTCTGGCCGGTGTAGCTGTTGTTTCCTGAGAGCCGCATCGTGCCGGCCCCGCACTTCCGAATGACAAACGCCCCGCCACCCGGCCCCTTGGAATCGGCGATGTCGGCTGAAAGGGTGACCAGGCCCGTCGCGCCTGCAGTGTCGAGCGACACATATGACCCGCCCATCAAGCCGTTGTCATTGATCTGGCGCGTGAGATTGTCGAGCAGCGTGCCGATCTGCTGGCCCGTGAACTCGCCCGGGCCGCCGACGTTCAGACGTAGCGTGGCAGCCTTTTGAATCGAGATGTTCCCGGGCGTCCATCGCGCTGCATCTGCGCCGTAAAGGCCGGCGGCATTTTTTACAATCAGCGTGCCGGGGAAAACGATGGTCGGGCCGGTGTAGGTGTTCGCGCCAGCGAGGCTGACGGTGCCGCCGGGGATCATGCTGAGATAGGTCCCGTTGGTGCCGAGCATCGTCAATCCGCCGGGCCCACTGATCGGCCCCGAAATCGTGCACTTGCCGATGAGGTTGGCGGTCCCATTGAGGGTGACCGGACCACTCAATGTGCTATGGAAGAGCGTGCCCTGGTTGATCACCACTGGGTTGGCAAGATTGGCTTCGGTGGAGAGTGTGCCAAAGCTGCTCAGGGTAATCGTCCCGGTGCCCAGGCCATTCGTCTTCCTCACATTGATCTTGCCGCCATTGATGACGGTTCCGCCAGTGTAGGTGTTCGAGTTGTTGAGTTGCAGTATCCCGAAATGCACATCATGGAAGTTGGTCCCAGCGACATTCGGATCGCCTGAGCTATGCAATATCAGCGAGCCGGGCCCGGAGATGACTTCGTTGAAACTGATGAAGCAATTGGGATCTTTGCCCGGAAAGGTGTTCACGGTGAAATCATCCTGGAGCGTCAAGGGCAGATTGATGTCCACCCGCTGGCACTTCGTCGCACGGATCGAGGGGAGGATTTGGCTCGCGGGTTCCTTTGCGAAGGTCAGGCCGTTGCCGTTCACGGTCAGACGCCCCGAACGATCTCCGAGCACGAGTTGGTTCAGTAGGAAGCCCGCATTCAGATCATTTTTAACCGCACATTCACCGGCTTGCGTGAAGTCGATGATGTTGTCCGGTGAGCTAACCATCGCCCCTTCGCTGGCCCACCACTTCGTGGCATCACTCCAGTTGCCGTCCTCCGCCCTCTTCCACACGAACACGTTTTGTTTGTCCTTATGCACCACGGAGACGGTGACCGTCCGCGATGATCCGTCCTGCGCGGTGATCCGGTAACGCTGCGGCCTTGTGAAATCCAGAAACGTCCCCGAACTGGGAACCGCCGTGGCAAATGGCGACAGCGTGAACTTTGGAGCAAGTTCCTTCAGGCTCGAATACGACGGCAGGTAAGCCGTAACCTGATCGCGAGAAATCGTGATCCCCGGCGTGGCCGCCATTTCGAAAGTCAGCATCTCCTTGGCGTCGCTCGCGGCCCTGGTTTTCACCGTCACGAGGTAGCTTTTCGTGGACCCATCCCGCGCGGTGACGGTGTAGGTCTGCGGCTTGGAAAAGTCGCGAACGGTGCCGTTCGCTGGCGCGATGGTGGCATCAGGGGAGACTTTGATATGAGGCGAGAGTGCCTTAACGTCCGTGCCATAGGCAACGGTAAGAAGGATGCTGGTCTTGGAGATGCTCGCGGGCGGTAAGCCGGGGAACGAGAATTCCCGAATGTCACAGGCGGGTGGCGCGACGAAGGGCTTGTCGTCCTTGACGCGATCAAAAGGCGGCGCGTCTTTGGCACTGTTGGCGGTGCGCGGCAGCTTTGCCGCCTTGGCCGGGTCGATGTACTTCGCCATGTCGCGCATGGCGATGCATTGGTAGTTGTTGTCCTTCAGATACTGCATCATCGCCTTAAAGCTCGCCGGCTCCAGGCTCACCCCTGGATGCTCCATGTCCGGCACGCCGTGAAAACAGAAGACGACGACCCGGCCCTTGCAGGCCATCTGCGCCTGCTTCACGAAGTTTTCGATCGGCGGCCCGTCCTTGATCGTGAACGAGGGCACATCAAACGGATTGTCAACCGTCGGCCGGTAAGGCCGTTCGTGTCCACCCCGCCCAAAGGTATAGCCGCGTGCGGCCAGATCCGGACAGATCGACCAGGCTACCTGATACACCGGCCAGCAGGCGGTCGTCATTTTCGGGCCGTGGTTGGCGATGACTTCATCTTCCATCCGCAAATAGTTCGCAAGTCCTCCTCCATGGCCGTGCGTGTGGTTGCCGATCTCAAAGCCGTCGGCGTTCATTGCGACCATCTGCCGATAGGTCAGATACCAATCCTTCCGCGTCTTGAACGAATCAAAGTTGCAGACATAGAACGTCCCGCCGAAGCCAAGAGACTTGAGGATCGGCGCGACCACCGTGGCATGGCTGGCCGGAGCATCATCAAAGGTCAGCACGATCAACTTGTCCGGAATGGGCTTGATCAGGACGCCGTTCGGGTCCGGATCGACGGACACCTGCCCCAGGGCGATCGCGGACGCCAATGAAGCGACGATGAAGGCGATGAGATGAGGCAGGTTCTTGTGGATCATTTCACGGTGGGATTGGCAAACAGTCCGTTCGAATTTTTGAGGCATGCGCCGAGTCGGCGGTACCATCAGCGTATCTAGGATCGCGGATCTCTTTCCGGATCACTCAAATGATAGTGGCGGGAACGGGTTGCGTTGCGGGCGTGGCGAAGCTCGACTTCACCTGGTTCGGCCCGAAACCCCGCTCCGCCGTCGAGTCGGCAGCCCTGCATGCTGCTGATCCTGCGTCCCAAGATTGCGGCCCTAAGATCGCCGCGCCGTCGGCATGGGATCGTTTGCTGCCGAAGATTACCTGTATCGCTCCCTCGACAAAGGAGCTTCCGTCAGTTTCAAGTTCCCCGACGGCCAAGGGGTGCGGTACAAGGCCGGTCCACCAGTTGATGCCAGCGGCGAAACCGCGCAGGCGGAGCCCTTCCAGAACTTCGCCGACTTTCAGCGGCTGACTGTTTCCGAGCCAAAGAAGGTCGCACGGGCCTTAGCGGCTCAGATGATCACGTATGCGACCGGTGCCGAACCGGGATACGCCGACCGCCGTGAGATCAATTGCATCCTGTCCGAGATCAAAGCGCAGCACGATTATTCAGATCGACTGACCACCTGGAGAATCCTATGTCCCTTCGCCGACTGCTCTGCCTGTTCCCCGCTTTCGTCTTAACGACTGCCGCCTGCGCATTGGACTACCCGCACGTCACCGCCGAGCCGCAGAAAACGGGCTGGCCGCTAACGGCGGAAGAGCGGGCGTACGTTGTCGACAAGCCCGAACACGACCGCCGGCCAGGGCGCGAGTCGAACAAGCACCTTCCGCAGTTCTGGCCCGTTGTTCCCAGTGCCGGACACTGGGGCGGGACGAGCTGGCTCGACACGCATGCGAAGCTAGTCGACTACGTGCAGACCAACAAGGGTCCGATCGACGTCCTGCTCGTTGGCGACAGCATCACCCAGCAGTGGGGCAGCCCGCTCGACAAGGGAGTGCTCAACGATGCCTGGAAGAAACACTTCGCCAACTACAAGACGATCAACATCGGCATCGGCGGCGATAAGGCGCAGAACGTACTCTGGCGGCTTGATCACGGGGGCGTGGAGGGCCTGGAGCCGAAGGTTGTCATCGTGATGATCGGCAACAACAACATGTTCTTCGTCCCCGAGACCGGGGTGGAGGCTGTCGCCAGGGGTGTGCAGATGTGCGTGGCGAATGTGCGCGAGAAGTTCCCCAAGGCCGAGGTGATCGCGGCCCAGATTGTGCCCTGCCAAGCGCCGGGCGTTCCCTTCTACGAGAACATCAAGAAGACCAACGCCGCACTCGCCGCGCTGAAGCTCGACAGCGATCCGAAGATACACGTGATCGACCTGTGGGGCAATTTTGCCAACGCCGATGGCAACATCAAGAAGGCCCTCTTCACGCCCGACAACATCCATCTCTCGCTGGAAGGCTACGCCGTCTATGCCGAGCGATTGAAGCCGCTGCTCGACAAGTTAGTCGGCGGCAAGGGGCTTGGCGGCGACGTGGTCATACCGGCGAAGAAGACCGGCGCTGCAGCTCCAGTGCCTGCGTCTCCTTTCGCCTCGTCGCCATCAAGCCAGACGGCCTCCAGCGCTTTTTCAGCCACGCCCAACGAAGCGATGCTCCAGCCGACGCCGAAGACCGCCGATGGCAAATCGCTCGTCTATCCCTACTCGCCTTACAACGAAGGCGAGCTCGACCCGCAACTCACGGGTTGGCCCTTGACCGATGCGGAAAGGGCCTGGGTTACGAAGAGCGAATACGAGCGCAAACCCGGCCACGAGGTGCAGAAGCATCTGCCGGAGATGTGGTTTGTCACACCGACGGCGGGCCATTGGAAACCAAAAGGCGGCGGCGAAGGCAACGACTGGCTCGATCACCACGCCACGATTATCGAAAAAGCAAAAGCCGCTGGAGCCAACATCGACATCGCATTGCTCGGCGACAGCATCACCCAGGGCTGGGGCGGTGGCTGGGACGGCGCGCCCTTCAACGCTGCGTGGCAAAAGCATTTCGGCGATACGAAGACGGTGAACCTCGGCATCGGCGGCGATCGCATGGAGCACATCCTCTGGCGCCTCGATCACGGCGCACTCGACGGCGTTTCGCCAAAGATCATCATCCTCATGATCGGAGTGAACAATTCCCCACTCGTCAAAGCCAACGGCGTTCCCGCTGCCGCTGCGGCACATGGCATCAAGCTCTGCGTCGAAAATCTCCGCCTTCGCTGCCCAAAATCTCAGATTCTACTCGTGAAGATCCTTCCCGCCTTCAATCCCAGCAAGGATGTTGGCAAAGAAGTCATCAATATCAACGCCGCCCTCGACACGCTGAAACTCAATAGCGATCCGCAGGTTCAACTCCTCGATCTCGCCAGCGATTTCACTCACGCCGATGGCACGCTAAAATCGGAGTTGTATTCCGACAAATACCTTCACCCTGGCGCGGCCGGATATGAGGTCTTTGCGAGCAAGCTGAAGCCGGTGGTAGGAACGTTACTGGGCAAATGAGCCGCGATGTCACCTCCTCAGGCGAGGACACGGAAATGCTACGCTGGAGTATGATAACCTGAGCTCAAATACCGATCTCGAAGCACTGCTGAAGCGACTGCACTCGATGCCCGAAAGCGAGTTTGGCCCGCTCCCGAAGCCCGCTCCGGAAGAAACGAAGACCGAGCAACCCAACAACCAATGGCCATGAAACACATCCTCCCGGTTCTCCTTCTACTTCTGTGCCGCGCCGCCTTCGCGCACGATCCGAGCCCGACCAAGTCGAGTGGTGCGGGATTGAGAGTGCTCGTCTACTCCAACACGGGTTACTACCGGCATGTCGATATCCCGAAGATCAATCGCTGGCTCGTCTTGTTGGGGCACGAGAATGGCATTGAGGTGGATGTGACTGAGCACTGGAAGGATCTGCGGGCCGACGAACTGGCCCGCTATGACGTGCTCGTGCTCAATAACGCCAACGAACTCGACAAGGTGCTGCCCGAGGAGCAACGCAAATCGGTGGAGGAATGGTTCACGAATGGCGGAAAAGGCATCGTCGGCCTGCATGCGGCGCTGGTGCATCAGACGAAGTGGCCGTGGCTGAATGAGCTCGGCGGTTGCGACTTCAACAGCGACTCTGACTTCAGCAAGGCGAAGGTGAAGATCGATCCTGCCGCGAAAGATCATCCCGCCGTCAAAGGCCAGTCTGCGGAGTTCTGGATCGAAGCGGACTGGACCAATCACGATCGTGCCGTCACCGGGAAGCCCGGCTTCAACGTGCTCATGCGCGTGGACGAGACCACGTATACACCCGTGCGCGATTATTTTAAGACTCGCAACGGCAAGCCGATGGGCGCCGATCACCCGATCGCCTGGACCCACGAGCCCGCGACCGGCGGCCGATTCTTCTACACGGAATTCGGTCATGATCTGCGATCGCTGAGCACACCTTTCGCGCGTCAGCACATCTTGGAAGCCATCAGGTGGGCCGCAAAGAAGACCGTCGCCTCTGGGAAACCGGAATCTCAGCTTCGTGCGGAAGAGGAACGTCAACCCGGTTCCGCTCAGAATCACAACGGCTTGCAGCGAACGTTTGATGTGACGACCGCCGGGATTGGAGTCGCTGGCAATCTCGCTTTTACAACCAATCTCCTCAGCCCAATCAACGCCACCGAGCCCAAAGACTGGAAAAGCGAGAAGGATCCGGAGATTCCCAAAGGCATCCACGTCGACAGGGATATCATGTACCTCGCCTCCGACCGTCGCGAAAAGGCCGACCTCTATCTCCCCACGTTGAAGGATGGCCAGCGCGTGCCGGCAGTGCTTCTGATGCACGGCGGCGGCTTCAATGACGGCGACAAGGCCAAGGGTCGGGAAGTTCAGATGGCTGTGGAAATGGCTCAGCACGGATACGTGTGCATGAGCATCAACTACCGCCTCTGGAACAAAGGCGTCAAGAATCCCACCTGGCCGCAGAGTTTGCTTGATGCCAAGACCGCCGTTCGCTGGTTACGGGTCAACGCCGACCGCTTGCAGATCGATGCCGATCGCATCGCGGCTTTCGGCAACTCTGCCGGCGGGAATCTTGCCGCGATGCTGGCAGTTACCGACGAAGCAGACGGCTTGGAGCCGGCGGCACCCATGGCTGGCGTGAGCACGCGTGTCCGCTGCGCCATCAACTTCTACGGCGCCCTCGACCTGCCGAATTACCACGACATGAAGATGTTTCTCCAAACAAGAGAGGAGAATCCAGATGTTTACCGGAAAGCCTCGCCGGTGTTTTACGTCAGTAAGAATGATGCCCCGATGCTGCTCGTGCATGGCACCGCGGACGAAACGGTGCCGCACAGCCAGGCCGAAACGATGGCCGCGGCACTGAAAAAGGCTGGCGTCATGCACCAACTGGAGATCGTGCCGAACGCGCCGCACACATTCGCCCTGGTTTCGCCAGCCCGGGATTTCCGTCCACTGCTGTTCTTATTCCTCGACAAGCATCTGGCGCCAGTCCGTTCCTCAACCACGAAGCCAACGACTGACGCGCCTGCATCTAAGTAACCTTCAATCGAGAAGGCCGGGCGCGTGGCGTGCGTCTGCGACAGCATCACGTATGTTGGGCGTTTTCTTTCTGCAAAAAACTCAAGCTGCAACCGCGGATGTATGAGTTTGAGGACCGATGGCCACTTGCGATCCACCTGCCATGAGAACGCGTTTATGCTTTTTACTGATGCTTCTTTGTGCCACATCCGGCACATTGCATGCCGCCGAACCGGCCAGCCGCGACTGGCGAACTGCGCTGGAATTTGCGGCCGACTTGGTGGGTGGTCAGGAGCTTTGCCGCCATCGGGATTGCAGGGGGATAGAGGCGGTCGGGTGGAAGGACGGCGCTTCGGGCGTCAGACACATGAACGCATCGCGCGACGGCGATCTCATTTGGCTGGCCGCGCCAGAAAGCGCCATGTCTACCGGAAGCACACACGGGAAAGCGTAAAGGGTGACTATTCGTTGGAATCGGTAGGAATGGAACTCGCCAGCACTGGGCAAACATGTAATCTATGATTTATAAATGACTGTTTACATTCTAGGGTGAGGCGTGCTAGAATTCTGCCATGTCCAAGCACACCGCTATCTACTGCCGGGTTTCTACCAAGTCCCAGGATACCGCCTCCCAGGAGCCCGATCTCAGGCGGTATGCCGACGCCTGCGGCGACACTACGAGCTGGTACCGCGATCAGTTCACCGGGAAGACGATGGAGCGTCGAGGGTGGAGCAAGTTGATGGAGGACTTGCGACTCGGAAAGGTGTCTCGCATCGTCTGCTGGCGCCTTGATCGGCTGGGCAGAACGGCCAAAGGGCTCACGGCACTATTCGAAGAGCTCGGCGAACGTCGCGTGAACCTCGTGAGCATCAAGGACGGCATCGACCTGCACACCGCCGCTGGTCGCCTTATGGCCAACGTGCTGGCTTCGGTGGCACAATACGAGACAGAAGTCCGCGCCGAACGCGTTCGCGCGGGCCAGGCGATCGCCAAGGCTCGCGGGAAGACATGGGGCGGCTCGGAGAAGGGCCGGCGGCTATCGGTCACGGATGAGCAGGTCCGAACGATCAAGCGAATGGCCCGCGAAGGGGAGAAGATCACCGCGATGGCCAGTGCGACGGGGCTGACGCGCCCAACGGTGTATCGGTACTTGAAGTCCGCCTGAATTGATTCGCGGCACTACGAGGGCAGGCGCTGGCTTTGAGAGGCGAGACGTTTCCGTAGTGCGACGCAAGTTTACCGCCCGGTGAACATGCCGCCCCGGGGACGTTCACGACGGGCCGGACGGAAGGCGGCGCGGGGCAGCAGGCCAATACCAGCGCGGTCGACGCGGGAATAAGGTAAGTCACCAGAGCGACGAGCAGCCAATAGCGGGCCATCATGCGGTCTCCGGTGGATCGAGCAGCAAGGGATTCAGATCAATCACGAAAACACAAAAGACACGAGAAGGAAACCGGACTCACCACCTATCGCTTTTCATCCGGCAGCGTCTGGGCGAAGTGTTCAAGAAGTTTGAGGCCGAGTTGATAGCCGCCCTTCTGTAGCGCCGACTTGCCGGCAATGGCTTCAGAAATGTCCGCGGTTCTAGTAACGGCGCGGTCCGTGAAGACCAGCTTGCCAGCACGTTCGTCAGTCGCCTTGAGTTCCACTCGCGCGCTGCAAGCGATCAGGTTGCCGATCAACGCGCCGAACTCGCTGAACGCCTCGCCGCCAACCGTGATGTCCGGCTTGCGGTCTTTGGCATCGTCGGCCAGTACCGTGAAGCCGCACTCAATAAGCATGCGGCGAATTTCCGTCTCGACCGCCGGATCGATGTTGGAGCGTAGCGGCGTTTGATGTTTCTCCGTGACGGTTACACGCACGATGGGCTTCTTCTTGCCGGCAAGTCGCTTCTTCAGGTCTGGAATGGGATCCACCACCGCGCCATCTGGGAGGAGGGCCTGACCCTGGGTGCGGAGTGTGGTGGAGATCTTGTCGGCGACGGTGACCAAAAGCGTGCCGATGTCCTCGTCGGGCTTGCCCTTGGCCATGACGGCTTTGACGATCGATGTCTCGGTTCCAATGAGTTTGGCGGTCACATATGTATCTCGATCCAGTGGAAACACCTTGCCGACGATCAGCACCTGTGCTCCGACAAGCTTGCCGACCTTCACCGCCTTCTCCGCTTCGACGAGCCCGGTAAGGCTCGCAGCCTGCTCGGCAAGCACGCGGGAAATCTCCGATCGATCGACCAGTTGAAAGCCCGGCGCGTCGGACAACATCGCGGCCAGTGCGTCGGGAATCTGCTTGCCGAGATTGGCATCTGTCTTGCCGCCGGTGTCAAAGTCCATGATCGCGACGGTGATCGCGGCCGGCTTGGGCGCGGGCTTGGTGGCCGGCGCGGGATCGGCGGCCCGGGCATTGGCAAGTCCGACGCAGAGCAGTACTGCGCCAGAGATCGTTGCACGAAGAATTGTGAATCGCGATGGCATGGGTTCGAGGCCTTTCTACGAGGTCAATATTCTGGAATCGCTATCGCTTAATTTCGATTCGGTTCGGGGTCTCAACAGGACGGGTCGCGGCCGGCGGCGGACGAGCGCTGGGAGGAAGGGTCGGCTCGGGTGGCGTGACCATCCACTCCAGCGTGGAGAACAACATGGTCACTGCCCGGGCGTCCGCCGCATGATCCTCCCACGGCAACTGGTTATAGATGATACGTCCCTTGCCCAGGGTGCGCACCGCGATCATACAGTCGATCGGCATCGCCGGCCCGCCGCCGGGCACGGCCCAATATACGACTTCCTGCGCCGGCGCGTCCGCCGGAAGTCGCATCGCAATGGGTTGGTGCGAGGGGCCGGATAATAGCGCCTCAATTTCGCGCGTCGAAAAGCCTTCAAGCAGCGGATGGCGCTCGGTGACAGCAATCCGCTCGATCGTCTTTCGTGGCGTCAACGGGTAGCCGGCAATTTCGGCGGCTACCCGCTGCTCGAGAACCAAAACCGAAACCCCGGTCTCGGCAAGTTCCGGGAGAGAGTCCTTCCAAAGTCCGCCGGGCAATGCCGACGCGAGGACGACGACGATCTCCGGCGATCGGATCGCCAGCTTGGTGTCGTCGGAAACAACCTCGTAAACCACGCCACTGTCCTTCAGCATCGCCAGAAGTCGCTCGTCGGCGTCGCCGGCGACCGGCTTTCCGCGCCGCAAAATGCAGATTCGTTTCCCGCCAAGCGAGCGCTGCAGTCGCTGTCTGTCCGGTCGCGGGAAGACCTCGACCTTCTGCTGGTCTTTCAGCAGTGCATTGCCACCGGCCGACACGGAAAGTGTCAGCCGCAATTCCGTGCGGACTCGCACTTCGGGGACCGCAAGCCGCACGGTAGGCGACTCGTCCTTCTTCGCGGCAAGCTTTCCGCTTGCGAGGACTTCATCGCCCAGTCGCAACTGCCAGGCGATGTCGATCGACTCCGTATTAGCGGGCCAGGCGGCGTCGGTACGTTTGAACGTGATCGCGTAATCCGACCCGCCAAGCCAGAAGCCTTGTTGTGAGAGCACCAGAACGTAAAGAGCCAGGATGTTCATGGCGCCCCCGCCTTGGCGACATCCACGATGCCCAGGATTGTGGTTGACGAAGCGAACCTATTACGAGGCGCGGCGAAGTAGACGCGACCCTCAACGCGAATCAGCGGCCCGACGTAGTCGCTGTAGGTCCGCGTGGGACCCGCCCATTGCTCGTAAGTCAGCACGGTCGTTTCGTTCAGCATCAACCATTGCACGCCGGAGGCGGCCGAATTCCTCCCGTAGAGTTGAACCTTGATCGGCGGATCAAGGTCGCGGGAGGCAAAGCGATATCCGACGATTCCCGAGTGAGACACAAATAGAAGCCTGTCTCCATCCACGTTGAGTTGACCGCCCGAATAGTCCTGAGCCTTGACGACCCGGTTCAGGGTGCCGTCCGAGAGGAACTGAAAGACCCCGTGCCGCTCGCCACCCGTGACGCCGACCCAGATGCACTTGCGGGTGGAATCGGCCACCAGTGACGAGATCGTGTACTTGAGACCCCCGTCCAGCACGTTCTTAATCGTGACTGCCTTTGTGGAGGCGACGGCCTGCGCGGTGCGGCTTGCCGGGTCGTACCAACTGAGGCCGCCTTCAAAACCGAGAAGCAATCTCCCGCCGAAAACGGCGATACTTGTAACATTGGTGACCGGCAATCCCTGGGCGTCGGTGAGCAACTGAAGCTTTCCGCCGCTGCCGGCCAGCAAGCCCTTGGCGGTTGCGAAGTAGTGAGTATCGCCAAGCTTCGCATGGCCGTTGATCGCTCTGATGCTCCATCGGTCACCTTCGCCGGTGGCGACCGCGGTGGCGCGGCCCCCTTGGATTGGGACGGACCAAAGCGCCCATTTTTGCCTGACGAAATTGGGCTGGGATTGCTCGCAAAGAATGAGAAAATCTTTCCCCTCGGCAACCATCCAATGTGGCTTGGAAGGAGCGGCAATCCCATCGAGTGGAACGGGGGTGATCTGAAATGCCGTCGCAAGGAAGTTGGTGCGCGCGGGTTGGTTCAGCGACTTGCGTTCGCTGGTAATCAGGCCGGAATAATGCTTTCGATTCCCCTCGACGAATGCCTGCGACGGGAATGCACTCAACTGAGCTTCCAACGCGTCGAGATGCGAGCCGGTCTTGTCGGAACGCAGCGCATAGACGAAGTGGCGAATGAGAATGTTGTGAGCGAGCAGACGGGTCGTATCCCCTTCCTGGGCCGAGTGGGCAAGCAGTGCGTCGAACGTGCGTCTCGCCGGCTTACCGCCGTCGTTTCGGGACAGGACCTCTACGGCCTTCTTAATGGGAGAATCCCACGCGTCAAAATACTCATAGGCCACGATCCGCGCCGTTGACGGTTCATCGACCGGCGTCGCTTCCCACGCCAGCCTGATCATTGATTCCGCCAATTGCAACTGCGCCGGGGAACCAGGGCTCAGGCTATCAAGTACCACGGCCTGACCCGCGAGCTTGACCTTGGGATCGGTACTTCCCAGCAGCAAGTCGTTATTCACCCTTGGGATTGGACGACGGTACGGGAGATAACTCTTCTTTCCGACACTTGCCAGTGCTACGTAAAACACGGCTTCGGCATGGGCAGACAGGTCCTTCCGCCATTCATCCGCGGCATGCATCTTCAAACAGTCTGCGAGCCATCGATTCGCTTCTTCGTCCGTTTCACAGAATCGGCCGATCGAATAAAGCTTCTCCGCGAGCAGATCTGACGTGGACCAGTTCTTCGACCTGCAGATCCGCACCAGGCGATCGAACTTCATCTGGCAGAGTTCCCGGAGCCGCTCGCGCTGTCTCAGGATTTCTTCATCAGCGGGATCGAACTGCAGCGACAGGTTCTTGTCAAAAATGTCGCGTAAACTCCACCGCTCACCAGCGGCGGTTGCGGCCGACGCATACCGATGCAACGGACCAGTACGCACGA
Organism: Humisphaera borealis; assembly: GCF_015169395.1. Classification (GTDB taxonomy): domain Bacteria; phylum Planctomycetota; class Phycisphaerae; order Tepidisphaerales; family Tepidisphaeraceae; genus Humisphaera; species Humisphaera borealis. Next base: position 6,868,983 of record NZ_CP063458.1, on the reverse strand, counting down.
ACTCAAGACCGCCGGGGGCTTTGACGTCGCCGGACTGCGCAACGGTTGCTTCCAAGTCGTGGAACGAAGCAATCTGAAGGACCGCCGCGCGAATGGCCGCCTCGTATCTGGCTGGTGCGTCAACTGGAAGGTACGTGCTCGATCCCTTATTCATTTCAAAGGCGGGATTCGCATCGGCGGCCGCGCGCCACTTCAAGTACGCAAAATTTCGGCGCTCCTGCGTGGGGTCCAGCGCCAGTGCCACATCGGCGGCCAATGCGGCGGCGCGGAGGGCTCCGTGCGATGCGAGTTGCCGGGACCGCTCGCTGAACGCCGACGCCTCAAGCTGCGGATCGATCGCCTCTACCACAGGGGGAGCGATTGACAGCAGACGGGCGATCGCCGCGACCAACTGCGGACGCAACTTCACCAACCCATCGGCGGGCCCGCGGATCACCCGTTCCTCGCCAACCGCGCCGGCTGAGCTTTTGCTACGGATCGTGACGACCAGGTCCGTGCCCTCTTTCCGAATGCCGCTTTCCAGTAACGTGGATGAACCGCGCAACGCGACCGGAATCTCCGCCAGCGCACTCTCATCGGCGAGGCGTCCCATGTCGGAGCGCTCCAGCACGAATACATCAGGCATGGCTCGCAATTCGGCGCTGATGAGGCTCCGCAGGTCACCCGCTGTTGCGTCCAATGCACGTCCGACTTCTTCGGACCGCACGTCGAGAAGGCCGACATAACGTGTCTTGCCTCCCTGTTTGGGCGCGCGGGCGAAAGCGGCCATCAGGCGTCCAACGAGCGCGTCGAGGGGCGCCTTGAGATGCTGCGCTTCGACCATCCCCTCGTCCAGCAGAAGACCCGCCCGGGCCTCGACAATGCGAACCCTGACGCCGCCCTTTGTCTCATTGACGGACGGCACGGAGAGCATGACAAAGGCGTCGGCGGTGATGAGCTTGCCGAGCTTCAGTGCCGTCGCCGAGTCGCTCGCACCAGTCGCCGAGCGCGACAGTTCCTTCATCGCCGCATCAATGCGATCGCGTTCCACCAGACGCAGATTCGTCTGGGCCTGGAGTTCCGTCAGCAGCAGCGTAGGAAGCGGCTCGGCGACAGCCTCGCGTCCCGTTCCGTTGATGATCGCCACCGTGCGAACCTCGGCAGGCGTCGCAGGAGGCAGGAGTCGAGAGCGAAAGGATGGATTGGGGGTGGCGGACGGCCGAAAGCCGATTGGGGGCGTTGGACGCTTCACCGGAGTGGAAACACGCGCAGGCGAGGTGGCCGGTACTGGACGAGTCGTCCCGTTGCTGTTGGCCGCGGGTTTCGGCGATTTCTCGCCGTCGCACCCACAGAGCAGGAAAACGAGGACCGCTGCGACGACTGATTTCGACACGAGATCCCCAGGTACAGTTTCCGACAGGACGAAGCCTCACCGCTTCTCGACCATAGCTTTACACGACCGATACAAGAAATGCCATTTCACTGTTAGGAAATTTGATTCCGCGTTGGCGAGGCAGGGCGCGAGGCGGGGATGGGTTCTCATGAACGTTTTGACGCGGCCGGCTAGACAGCGTTTCGTGCGGCAGAAACGGGATATCTCACTCTTGCACCAGAGAGGCGTTGAGGTCGCGATATGGTTGACAGTTAACCCGCTTTATCCAGCTTCTCGATCAAACGCGAAGCCGAAACGCCCAACGCGCGACAGAGATTCAGGAACACTCGAACGGTCGGCGACTTCTTGTCGTTTTCGAGCTGGCTCAAGTACTCCCTCGAAATGCCAGCGCGAGCAGCCACCACTTCCTGCGAAAGGGCTGCCTTCTTGCGAGCGTTGTAGAGCTCTTTACCCAACACTCCGCAGCACGCTATTGCTTGACTAGGCTGGCGTCTGTGAACTATGGTTCACATCCCGAGTAATGACCGTCACCTTGAAACTACAGGGGTGGAAGTGGACGCGCGGCTGCAACGCATCATCATCCCGGCGGTGATCGTCGTGCCGCTGTGCTTTGCAGCGGCACAACTTGGGTCACGGGCTGCCGCGCATGTACTTCATGCACTACTGCAACAGCGGCGGCGGAACGTGTGGTGTTTGCGGGAAAACACACGTCGCGCCACTCGCCAGCGACAAAGGAAGTGGATACGGCGGGATTTTCATTGGGCTCGCGATCGACGGGGTAATCGTCTACCTGTACGTTCGCGCACGCAGGAAGAATGGGTTGGGAAGTATGAAGTTGATAGCGTTCATAGTAGGGATCGCGTTGCTCTCCTCTTCCGCACGCGCCGGGCTGTACGAGGAGATGAGCATCGCCGCGGCGAGGGCAAGCAAATCCGCCACTGCATACCAAACTGAGCGAGCCAGGGTAGTTTCAGTTGTCTCGGCGAGCGCGGAGTATCGCGACCGGAAAAAGGCAGTCGAAGTGGCCGAGGCAAAGCTGGAGAAACTCAGGGACGCTGGCGATGAAGCGAGGACTCAGGCCGCCAAGATTCTTTTGGAGGCCCGATCTGCACTGAACGCATTCGTAGAGACGGAGATCAGCAAGGATCAATCCGTGGAGTCGGCGCGGCGGACCATGCTTGATGACGCGCAGTCTCACGCAACATTAAAAGCGAGATGGGCGGCTGGCATTGCAGCCGAAACAACAAAGAACCTAGAGCGATCCAGAGAAATAGACCAAGCAGTTCGAGATAGAGAACGGAGGCTGGCCGTAGCCAGAAGGCCCATCGGCGTCCTCCAGACCGAGGGATACGGGTTGCTACAGCAGTCGGTCGCGATAATTCAAATTATTGACGACACAACCTTCATAGGCATGTATCGCGGGGAAACTGTATGGGTTCACGGCTAGGCTCTGTCTAATGGATGCCAAGTTCGGCGCTCGTTAGGAATTGCGCTTTCTATTATTGCATGCCATGCTGCCTCCACACGGAGGTTCTGATGGCTCGCTACGAAATCACGGACGATCAATGGGCCCTTCTCAAGGACCTGTTTCCCAGGCAGGCTCGCGGCGGCAAGTGGCTCAATCATCGCACCGTCCTCAACGGCATGCTCTGGATTCTCCGCTCGGGCGCTCCTTGGCGTGACCTGCCCGAACGCTACGGCAAGTTCGGAACGGTCAACCAACGCTTCAACCGCTGGCGTCGCGACGGCACCTTCGACAAGATCCTCAAGGCCCTTCAGATCCGACTGGACAAGGCCGGCAAGATCGACTGGGACCTGTGGCTGGTCGACGGCACGAACATCCGCGCCGGCCGGGCCGCGGCCGGTGCTCGCAAAAAAAAGCACCCGCTCGACACCCTCGAACCCGACGACCACCATTTGGGCCGCAGCCGCGGCGGATGGGGATCGAAACTCCACCTGGTTACTGACGGCAAGGGCCTTATCCTCGGAGCCACCCTCACGGCCGGTCAGACGCACGAATCGACGCAACTCCACAACCTGATCCACAGTGTCCGCAGACCTCGTCGGATCGGCTGGCCCGATCAACTGGCAGGCGACAAGGGATACAGCTACGAATCAACTCGCGAGTTCCTCAAAGACTGCGGCATCGAGCCGGTCATCCCGCGAAAGAGCAACCAGAAACGCCCCATAGGCGAACGTTTCGACAAGAAAACCTACCGGAAACGATCCCGCATCGAGCAGGCCGTGGGCTGATTGAAAGAGTGCCGGAGACTGGCCACCCGGTACGAAAAGCTCGGACTAAGCTTCCTTGGCTTCGTAAAACTCGGAATCATGCTGAAATACTTGAGGATTCTGGGTCCATTAGACAGAGCCTAATACCGATGTCGATGGCCTGCTGCTTCGGCGAGATTAGCTTGTCCTGGGGAATGTGCTGAGTCGAATTATCAGCATCGGCAATCGCGGTCGGGAAAGGAATCGCAGGGGGTATCCGAGGAGCGTCACTCGACGTCGCAGCGATCGCTAGGTCCATTCCCTCTTGCCAGAATTGCCTGATGCGTCGGCGGGAATTGGCGATAACGGACCTACGCTTCTTCCACAATTCCGACGCCTCCAGTAACGCGTCGTGATTCCAGCTTGGCGATGTCAACCTGGGACACAACGGCAACGGCTGCCGGGAAAGGTCACAGTACACCAGCGTTGTGTTGATGCCAGCGAGCGCGCTATACATCCCACGAAACATCGCATCTAAGGTCTCGGGCATCAGCAGCCTTGCGGACTTAAGGTCTTTCAACGCCATTCCTACGGTAGCCACGACAAAGTCTCGCAACTTGCTCAAGCGATCGTTGCATTGATCCATCGTATCGGCCTTCCGGATAAGCCTATTCAAGCGACGGATTTTTTCGCAATTGTCGCCGACATAGACGACCAAGCGAGAAATTTCAGGCGAGAGTGGATCGTCCTGTAAGAGAACAGGTGAGGTCTTCTTCTTTGACCGCTTCGGATAAGCATTCCCGGCGGGCTTCCGCGCATTGGCTAGTCGCTCCGCATCCTTGCGGAACCACTCGCTTGCAGCCCTTTCGTATTCCGGATCAGGGTTGGCCTGCTCTTCCAGACAACTCTTGAGAATTCTTCGACTACGCTCGTCGGCTATCACGTCGGGAATCTGCCTTTGACGGTGCGGCCGGGACCTTTCCAGTTCATCAAGTAACTCATCAAGTATGTCCAATTGATTCGCCAAAGAAAGCAAGTTGTCACGCTCATCGAGCATGGGTCACCTCTCTGAAAGCAGGGCTTCCCGTCCCGCGCGCCGCGCAAGGTGACGAGCGCGGCGACGCTGTACGGGCATTGCGACGGGTAATTAGTAGTCCGCCGGCCCAAGGAATTGATTCTAGCCCAGCTTGGCGATGACCTCATCAGCTCGGCGATCATCAACCTCGGCGTAATGCTCGGTCATCGCCTGCTCTGAATGTCCCAGGATGATCCGGCTCGCGTCCAGGTCGGACTCCCGCCGGATCTTCGATGCGCTGGCGTGGCGCAGCATATGCGGGTGCCAATGGTGATCGTCACGCCACCGCATCACTTCCAGCCAGCAGTTGCCCAATCGGGCCTTCCATTCCTCGGGCGTCTCCCAGCGAAGGTGACGTCGGCCGTTCGACTTCAAACAGGGTACCTTGACGCGGGCCAGATCCCCCGGCAATGGGAAGGCGACGACACAGGCACGGGCGACGGCCAGAGCGTAGGCGTTCTTATCGTACTTCGGACGGAACTCGACCGCGTTCCGATCGGCCAGCCGCGCCAACCGTGAAGGCGTCGGCGGGGGTGCCTTCCGGTCCGCGGCTCGTTTCTTCGCCTGCTCGATCATCCAGGCGTTGGCGTCGACGGGGCGGAAGAGGTAGGTCTGGACATCGGGGCGGAGGAACTCGGTAAGGATGTCTTTCGCCTGCGGCCCGAAGCGGATGACGCGGACCTTGCCCTTGTGTTTTGTCTTGTGGTCCGCCGGCTTGAACTTCCACACGTCGCCGGTCATGTCGATGTCACAGGTCCGAAGCTTCAGCAGTTCCCCACCGCGAGCGCCGGTAAGGCGCTGGAGTTTCACGACGGCGGCGATGGACGGCGGAAGGAAGGGCAACGTCGCGTCGACCAGGGCATCAGGGACACCGACGACGGCTTCCGTCTCGCGAGCGCCCGAGGTGCCGTAGCGGAGTGATTCCACGGTATCGAGCGCCTGAGACACGGCCACGGGAATCAGCTCTTCCGACGCGGCCCAGCGGAAGATGTTCTGAATGCGATCGACTTGCCGATTGCAGTAGGTGCGCGACCATCCCGCGACGACGACTTCCCGCCCCTCATCGTCCTGCTCCGTCCGGTCCATCAACGCGTACTCTCGAAGCGCCTTTAGTTTCTTCGGCCCGAACTCAACCGCCGGCACGTTGGCGTACAGCCTGCGGAGGATCCGCAGGGCGTAGCGGTAGTTCTCCGCCTCGCCGGTCGGGGTGCCGTCGGCGGCGACGTATCGCTTCTCCGCATAGCGCCAGAAGTCGCAAGCGATCATCGACACGGTGGGGCCGGTGCCGCCCTTCACGGCGGGCAAGACGCGTCCGCCCTTTAGCCATTGGGCAATCAGCAGGTCGTATGCAGAGCGAGATTCATCAGACCCGTGCGGGCCCGGGAAGGTGTGTTGCTTGCCGGCGATGGTGGCGTAGGCGCGACCACTTCGGCGGTGCAGACAGTACGCGGGGTGGGTAGCTTTCGGTCGGGGCATGGCGAACACTCCGAGGGTTTTCGGTTTCTCTGGATCACCCAGAAAAACCCGTCCTCTTCGTGCCGCTCTTCCGACCGTCGGAAGGTATCCAAGTATTGGATTCGGCTTGAGTTATCTAAGAGCGGGCGAAGGGATTCGAACCCTCGACGTCCAGCTTGGGAAGCTGGCATTCTACCACTGAATTACGCCCGCATTCGAAGCCTATTTATATCAGACGCTTACAAGAAACGCCTTTGAATCTACGACATCATTTTCGACACTTCTCGAGTAGCCGTCTGAAGGAGGCATTATACGGCACATCCAGAGATTGCAACGTAGATATTGCGATGCCCTCCGGACGACCCGCTAAAACCTATACCTCCAGCACCGCCGAGCGGATCGCCGGCCTGAGCCGTGGAGCCGACCGGCGGTGGCGCGTCATCGTCAAAGGCGGCGAAGCGCGATACACAGAGCGTGACGAAGCAAAGGCGATAAGTCGAGCAAAGCGGCCGCTTGGTTTGCAGCCGATCGAAGCAACCGCAGAAGTCATTGACACAGAACGTGAGACGCTCCGCGGAACGATCTACCGGTGCGTCGAGCAGGCGAACCAGATCGTCTCTGCCGCTATCGCTACTTGTGTTGAAACAGTCGGCTCTGCGAAACGGCGTGAACCAGCGACCGGATGCCGTACTGCTGCGCCTTGGTCTCCGACAGGATCCGATCGACCTCACGGCGGTCGGCATACCCGGGTTCCGCACCGGTCGCGTACGTGATCATCTGAGCCGCAAAGGCCCGTGCGACCGTCTCGGGCTTGGCGACGGTAAGCCGCTGAAAGTCGGCGAAGTTCTGGAAGGGCTCCGCCTGCGCAGTTTCGCCGCTGGCATCGACGGGTGGGCCAGCTTTGTATCGCACGCCTTGGCCGTCGGGGAACTTGAAACCGCCGGACGTTCCTTTGTCGAGGGAGCGATACCGGTCGCGATATCCGCCGATGACGTCGTAACTCTCGAGGGCCAGACCGGGCGGGTCCATTTTCAAATGGCAAGCTGCACAACTGGCGTCAGTGCGATGCTTGGCAAGCTGCTCGCGGATGGTGGTGGCGCCGCGCGTGTCGGGGTCGATCGCTGCGACGCCTGGCGGAACGGGCGGAATAGGACGGCCGAGGAGGCGCTCGGTGACGAAGACCCCGCGCACGACGGGCGACGATACCGTGCCGTTGGCGGTCACCTTCAGAACGGAGGCCTGGGTGAGAAAGCCCCCGCGGTGGCTGTCGGGCGGCAACGGCACTCGACGGATCGCGTTACCGACAACGTCTTTGATGCCGTAATGCCCGGCGAGCCGCTGATTGAGCATCGCAAAGTCGCTCGCGACGATGTTTACGGCTGGCAAATCCTTTGCGATGAGTTCGCGAAAGAAGGCCCGCGATTCGGCGAGCATCGATTCCTTCAGATACAGATGGTATTCCGGATAGAGAGCCTGGTCGGGATCGGTCGCATCGATGTCCCGGAGTTTGAGCCATTGATCGAGGAACTCCGTGATGAAGCGATCGCTGCGCGGGTCTGAGAGCAATCGCTCGACCTGGGCGTGAAGCGTCTCAGGCTCGTGCAGCTGGTTCTGCTTCGCGAGGCTGAGCAGCTGGGCATCGGGCGTGGAATTCCACAGCCAGAAAGACAACCGAGTGGCCAGGGCAAGATCGTCTAGCGTGCCGGGGGCTTCCTTGCGGAACAGGAATTGAGTGGACGTCAGAGCAGCCTTGTAGGCGTGACGCATCGCAAGTTCGAAGCAGTCCTTCTTCTCCAGGCGCTGCTGGACGAGACCCACATACCTCATGATCTCGGCGTCGCTCACATCACGACGGAACGCGCGCGGGAGGAAGTTTGCCAGCAGCCGCTTCGCGTCCTCCAGCGGTGCGGGACTGGCCACGGTGACGAGCGGTTGTGGCTTGGAGTCGCCGGGCGGAATCTCCCAGGGCTTGGGCCAACCATAGCCCAGCTTCTGAACGGGTGCCGCGTGAGTGGGCGGTTTGAGACCGGTCGCGGCGTCGAACGGCTTCAGCGGCAGGTCACCAAACAGACGGCGATGACTTTCCGGAGGCCATTGCTCGTACAGCGGTCCCTCGACCTCCATCCAGTCCACGACCACCGCCGGCCCGACGTGCAAGCCGCCGCCACCCTTGCGCTGGTGAATCTGCAGGCCCGTCCAGAAGAACGACGCCGGGTCAAAGATGACCTCGTCCCCCATCTCCAGCCACGGGGTGATCTCGTGGACCGTCGGGGCGAGTGACGGGGCATCGAAGTAGCCGAGCGTCCGAGGATGCACATACAGCCGAACCGCCTGCGGCGCGGGCAGCGGTTCGATCTTCCCGGCGTTCCAGTGGAAGCTCCATGTCGAGAGCCGAAGTCGGTACTTGCCCGCAAACATCGGGGCGAAGGTCATGCTCTTGAGCCAGCCTTCAAGATTGGGCGTCAGCAGCGCAACGGATTGCTTGAGCTTGAAGAAGTCCGGCGACTTGATCGTCGCCATGTCCGGCGCATCGTGCTTTTCCTTCGCCACGGGCCAGATCGGATCGGGCTGCCCGTCTTTCAGAAGGATGGCGCTGCCGAGCTTGAGATTCATGTGAAACTTGAACGATTCCGTCGGGTAAATCCTTCGTTTCACGACCGGCGGCGGTGTGACACGCGTGGCGATCGCTGCATCCAATGCGCGGTCGGCGGCCTCCAGGTACCTGGCCAGTTGCACGTGCGACAGGTCCAGCGCCTCGCCGACCTTATCGAAGCCGTGCCGGGAGCCATCGGCGGGCAGGATTTCTTTGATCTCGAGATGCGGCAAGTCGAGCAGGTCTCGTACCGCATTCTCATACTCCACTCGTGTCAGCCGACGAAAGGTCGCGCGGCCTTGGCGCGCGATGCGCGATTCGTCCGCGGCAACGAGTGCTTTGTCGAGATCGGCCAGAAATCTACTGGAATCGGCTTCAGATGGACGCGGCTTCTTTTTCGGCGGCATATCGCCGTTCGCGACGGCGTCGTGAACCTTGACCCAGGTTTGGAACGCGTCACGGTCATCCAGTTGCAACTTCAACGCCGTGAGGTCGATCCCCCCTTTCTTCGCGTCGCCGTCATGGCAGCTATAGCAGTGCTGTTCCAGAAAGGCGGCCGGAGGTGGCGCAGCCGTGGCGCTTGGCGTCAAGCGCGCCGCCAGCAACAGCGCCAAGATTGGTGACAGATATCGCATGTTTACTTGCCGCCGAATGCCTTCTCGATCAACGGCTTGAGTCTGCTCGCGAGAATCTCATAGCCAGCCTCGTTGGGGTGGAGGTGTTTGTCGGCATATAGCTCAGACTTCAGAGTCCCATCCAGGCGGATGAAGTCGCCGGCGAAATCGGCAATGTCGGGCGAAGCGGCGGCGGCGGCCTTCTTCGTGGGAATCACCACGTCGCCACCGAGCCCCTTGCCGCCGATGAACTTGTCGAGCAACGGCTTCAATCGCTCGGCAAAGACGGCGTAGCCTTCCAGTGAGAGGTGGATGTTGTCGGGCGTGAAGAGGGCCTTCTTGATGGTGCCATCGGCATTGGTGAAATCGCCCCACAGGTCAATCACGTGCACCTTTGGATCGCTGTCGAGCTTCAGCGCGGTGATCGCGGTGTTGGTCTTCTTGATGTCCTCATAAAAGGCGACGCCCGGCGCATGGCACGGCAGAATCTGTGCCGCGATCACCTCGGCATTGGGAAACTTCTCGCGGACATTCGCCACGCACATCTGCACGCCCTTGGCGGCAGCCTCCACGCCGGTTTCCGGTGTAAAGAACATGTTGTTGTTGCCGATCATCAAGATGATGACTTTCGGCTCCAGCCCTTCCACACCGCCGTGATCCAGCCGCCAGAGGACGTTCTGTGACTTGTCGCCTCCAATGCCGATGTTGATGGTTTTGTAGTTCGCGAAGTGCTTCTTCCAGGCATCGTTGAGCACCCCCTTATCCAGCGGGCTGCCCCACTGCTGGGTGATGCTATCGCCGACCAGCAGGACGTCGATCGGCCCCTTGTTCGCCTGCACGTAGTCCACAAGCTTCGCGTGCGTATCCAGCCAACTCGTCCCGCCCCAGAACCCTGCGCTTGGAACAACCGGCCAGAGCGCCGGAAGATGCTTGTTTGATTCGCGCCCTGGCCGGCGGTCATACTCCGGCTTGTTTACGACGTAGGCGCGCTCCTCCGCGGTCAGCGGCCAGCCGGTCTTCTGGGGCTCGGCGGTATGATAAGGATATTCGATCGCAACGACTGCCGGAGTCGCCAGGGCAACTGACATCAACAGCGCGCAGACAGGTAGCATTCTCATTGCAGGTTGCCTTTCATTCATCGATCGGAGGAAACGAGGATGTCCGTGATAACGCGCCCGTGAACGTCGGTCAGACGGCGCTCGATTCCGTTGTTGTAGAAGCTGAGTCGCTCGTGGTTTAGGCCGAGCAGGTGGAGCATGGTGGCGTGCAGGTCGTAGATTGACGTCACATTCTCCACCGCCTGGTAGCCAAATTCATCCGTCGCACCGTAGCTGAATGCGGGTTTCACCCCGGCGCCGGCGAGCCAGACACTGAAGCCCTTCGGGTTGTGATCGCGGCCGTTCGCGCCTTTCTGAAATGTGGGCATGCGACCAAACTCGGTGACGAAAGCGATGAGTGTGTCGGAAAGCAGACCCCGCGCCTTGAGATCCTTGATCAGTGCGGCACACGGCTGGTCGAGAATGGGCGCGTGGACTGCATACTGCTCGTGAATCTTCCTGTGCCCGTCCCAGTTGCCCACGCCCTCGCCCATCGCGTAAGAGCCGTTGAAGAGCTGCACGAATCGTACGCCGCTTTCGATCAGCCGCCTCGCCATGATGCAGTTGCGAGCAAATCCCGCCTTGTTCACGTTCGGGTCGTTCACGCCGTACAACGCCTGCATGGCTTTGGACTCGGTGCTCAGGTCGCTGACCTGGGCGGCGGCAAGCTGCATCCGCGCGGCGAGTTCGTAAGCGGAAATGCGCGCGGCGAGATCGCTGTCGCCGGGATTCTGCTTGAGGTGCTGATCATTCAGCCGGCGTAGGAAATCTCGCGTTTCGCGATCAGCGTTTTCGCTGATCGAAGCGGGTCGCGCGAGATTGGGGATCGACTTTTGTGCATTGAAGGCCGTGCCCTGAAACGCCGCTGGTAGAAACGCGCTGCCCCAATGTCGTGGCCCGATTTGCGGCACGCCGCGCGGATCAGGAATCGCGACATATGCGGGTAGGTTCTGATTCTCGGTGCCAAGCGCGTAAGTCACCCACGCGCCGCAGCTCGGGAAGCCGTCAAGGATGTAGCCCGTGCCCATCTGGTTCTCGGCGGGGCCGTGAGTATTGGACTTGGCCGTCATCGAGTGGATGAAGCACATGTCGTCGGCGAGTTCTGCGAGATTGGGTAGAAGATCGGAGAGCATCTTCCCCGACTGCCCGCGCGGTCGGAAATCGCGGATCGGCTTGATGAGATTGCCATTCTCGCCCTGGAAGGTGATGAGTCCTGACGCACCCGGCATGGGAGTGTCGTGTCGCTTGAAGAGTTCCGGCTTGTAATCCCATGTATCCACATGGCTGAGCGCGCCGGAGCAAAAGATCATGAGCACCCGATTCGCCCTGGGCGTAAAATGCGGAACCCGCGGTGCGTAAGGTCGGGCGGGATCGATCGTAGGACGAACCGGCGGCTCGCTCGCGAGCAGCCCGTCGTCTTTCAACAACGACGCCAGCGCAATGCTGCTGAGCCCGGTGAGGCTGCGCTGGAGGAAGGCGCGGCGGTGGAGAAGGTGATTCATGGCGTCAGTTCAGGCGGATGAATTCGTTCGTGTTGTAGAGTGCACGACACAGCGCCGGCAGGCCGTGTTGCTTCACCAGCGCGAGCGCGCCGCGCAATTCTTCGGCTGTCGGTTTGCGCTGAAACATTAGCGCAAACGCGCGCTCGATCTGCCGCGTCACATCGCCGCCGGCTTCCTGCTTTAGCCGTTCTGCCAGGAACGTCGACTGCTGCAGCGAGAAATTGCTGTTGAGCAGATTGAGTGCTTGCAGCGGCGTGGTGGAAGACGTGCGCTTCGGTTGCGGTTGACCAGCGTCCGGGCAGTCGAAAGCGCCGAGGAAATCGTCGAGCATTGTGCGCGGCTTGCTCTGGTAAACCATGCGACGGAACTCAGCCGGGCCACACTCGGCCTTCGTCACATACACCTTCACGTAGTTGTCATTCCTCTCGAAGAGGTCGAAGCCCGGTCCGCCCATAGTCAGGTCGAGTTTTCCACTCACCGCGAGCATCGCATCGCGCACCGCCTCGGCGTCGAGCCGGCGCGGCGGGAAACGCCACAGCAGCCGCGTATTCGAGTCCACCCGTGCCGCCACTTCATTGAATGCACTGCTTTGCTGATAGGTTTTCGAGTTCAGGATCAGCCTGTGGACGTGCTTCAGACTCCAGCCGTGCGTGATCAGTTCGCTGGCAAGGAAGTCGAGCAGTTCCGGGTGTGTCGGGCGGCTGCCGTTGATACCGTAGTCGCTCGGGGTATCCACGAGCCCCGTGCCAAAGTGATAGTGCCAAAGCCGATTCACGATCACTCTCGCGGTGAGTGGATTGTCGGCGCTTGCGATCCAGTTCGCCAGCGCGAGCCGGCGCTTCTGCTCTGGCTCATTGCCGGGCAAGGCCATCGGCTTCCCGATCATGCTTAGCACCGCGGGCGTGACCTCCTCGCGCGGCTGCATCGGATCGCCGCGGTGATTGCGCCGCGTCGGTCCGGGCATCTGGAAAGTGCCGGCGTATACCTGCGGCCCTTTCGGAGCCGAGTTCGCGCGGCGTTTATCCGACGACACTGTGCGCCACGATTTTCCGTCGTCGGAGACATCAATGTGATAGCCGGTCGCGAGCCGGTCCTTGTATTTCGGCCCGCCTTCGCTGCGGTCGCGACTCCAGCTCACGTGATCGATCTGCTCAGTGTTCGCGAATTCCAACTGCGCCGTGCCGCCACCCTTCCTCTCGCTGATCCAGCTTCGAGCGTTGCCGTATTGGCCGTCGTTCAGGAACTTTGCCTGGTGGTTCGCATTCGTGCCATTCGCGAAGGTGCCGGACACCGTGACCTTCGCACCGCGCGCCACGTTCTCGCCGTCGGTATTGAACACTTCGAGTTCATCGATGCACGGCTCGCCCGAGCTGCATGCGGTGATCGTGAATCGCACGAAGCGCGCGTTCGTCGGCGGAAAATTGTCGTCGTTCCGCCCCGCTACGACGGCCGGCCACGATTGCTTCTCCTCCACCTTCTCCGGCGCCTCTACGCTCATTCGCCACAGCCGTTCCCCGTGCTGCACGCCCTGCAGCATCCCGACAAAGCCGTAGTAATCCTTCGTCGGAATCGGATCGAATTTGTGATCGTGGCAGCGGGCGCAGTTCAGCGTAATGCCGAGGAACGTCGCCGCCGTGGTACTCACCATGTCGTGCAGTTCGTCCGCGCGTTGGTTTGTCGTTAGCACGGGATCATTCGAGCCAACGCGATCCTTGCCACCGCCGACGAGGAAACCGGTCGCCGCATCCGCATTGAACGCATCGCCCGCGAGCTGCTCGCGGATGAATTGATCGTAGGGCTTGTCGTCGTTGAAGGCCGCGATCACGTAGTCGCGATAAGGCCACGCGTTCGCGCGAGCGCGGTTCATCTCAAAGCCATCACTCTCCGCGAAACGCACCACATCGAGCCAGTGCCGTGCCCACTTTTCGCCGAAGCGCCGCGACGCGAGCAGCTTCTCGATCTCGGATTGCGGATCGTGGATTGCGGATTCGAGTTGCTCAGGAGTCGGCGGCAGACCAGTGACATCGAAATACATCCGACGCACCAGCGTGCGTGCATCTGCCGGCGCGCTGAGCGTCAGATGTGTCTCCGCGAGCTTTGCGGTGATAAAGTCGTCGACGCACCTGCCGTTCGCGGGTCGCCGGATGGGCTGCCAGGCCCAGTGCTGGAGCCGCTTGTCCACGCTCGCCGCCTGGTCCGCCGCGCTCTCCGGCCACACCGCGCCGGAGTCGATCCATCGCTTGATCAGGACAATCTGCGCCGCGCTGAGCGGCTCGCCGTTGGGCGGCATCACCTCGTCCTTGTTGGCGCTTGCGACGCGCTTGAAGAGCGCGCTCTCTACGCTCTTTCCCGCGACGATCACGGCCCCGTTCTCGCCGCCTTTAGAGGCGTGAGACTTGGTATCGAGACGCAGATCACCCTTCTGCTTCTTCTCGCCGTGACACTCGACGCAGCGGTTCTCGAGGATCGGTCGAATCTCTCGGTCGAAATCCACCTGGGCGGCAGCGGATGAAGCAAACATGCCCACGATGCAAGCCATGCACGCGATGCGGGAGATGGTGAATAGATCGTGCTTCATGTGCAAACTATCCTCCTGCTTCAGCCGTGGCGAACGCGTCCGTCTAAACATGTGGGACCATATAACCTTCGGTCGACTCCTTACGCATCCAACCCTGCCATCGTCCCCGTGCTGCTGGCAAACTTGTCGGTCTCAATTCCCATGCGCTGTAGCATTGTGACAAACAGGTTTGCCAGCGGCTTGTTGTTTCGCTTGTCGAAGGCCAGGTGCTGGCCGTGCCTGAACCCACCGCCGGCGAACAGGATTGGCAGATTCGTCGTGTCGTGCGCGTTGGCGTTGCTCAGGTTGGAGCCGTAAAGCAACATGGTTTGGTCGAGCAGCGTACCGTCGCCCTCCTTCACGCCGATCAGACCGTCGAGCAGGTGGGCGAGACTTCGGAACTGAGCTTCCTCGATTTTCTTCAACTCGGCGATCTTCGCCTCGTCATTGCCATGGTGCGTGAGTGCGTGGGTCTGATTTTTGACGCCGGCAATCTTGGGGGTAATGAGCAGCGGGCCAAGGTTCACCGTGACGATTCGGGTGCTGTCGGTCTCCAGCGCCAAGCGCATCGTATCGAACATGAGATTGGTCTGGGCCTCCACCTCGGCATCGTCCGGAATGTCTTTCGGCATTGGTGCCTGGACGACGGGCTTAGCCCTGCGCTCCCACGCTTCGGCATGCTGCAGCCGCTGCTCCAGCTCCCGCACCGACGTAAAATACTGGTCCAGCCGTTCCTTGTCCGGCGACGAAAGGCCTCTCTCCATGCTACGCGCTTCTTCACGGACAAAATCGAGGATGCTGTGGCCCTTTCGCAGGTCGTCAATACTCCGTTCGACTTCCCGAGGCGTGCCTTGGACGAACAATCGGCGATACAGGCCGGACGGACTGCGCTCGGCCGGCAGCGGCACGCCGTCGCGCGTTGTCGATGGCGTTCCCATGTGGTCTCTTCCGACGGTCAGGACCAGAGAGCCGAAACGGGTTTGCGGGCCGATCTGCTCGGCGGCAAACTGATCGACCGAAATGCTGTTCTTGAAGTTGCTCGAGCCGGGATGCGGAGCGCAACTCAAAAAGCTGCGCTCCGAGGAGTGGTTTCCATCCACGCCGGGATGCGAAACGCCACTGAAAACGGTGAGACGATCGCTGTGGCGTTTGAGCAGATCGAGATAGGGTGTGCTGTCGAAGTTTCGTCCCGCTTTTTGTGGAAAGAAGTAGCGCGGGATCACCCCCATGTTCGTCATGACGAACACCATCCGTCGCGGAGCCGGCGCCGCTCCCCATGCCAGCGACTCCAGAAACGGCAACGCCAGGACCGCGCCGGCGGCGCGGAGAAAGTGACGGCGAGTTACGGGTGCGTGAATCATGATGCTGAGAGATGGAGTACCCGAATAAAGCGCACTCTCCGGGCTATTTCGTTCGGAACTCCCTGCTGCTGACGATCGCGTGTATCAGCTCGCGCATGGCGAAGTTCTTCTTTCTCGCCCCGTCAACGACACTCGCGGCGAGTTCCTCATCCGTGAACGCAAACGGCCGACCCAGCGCGTAGGAAATCAGGTTCTCGGTCAGTCCGCGGGCAAACGGTTCGGGCCTGGACGCGATGATGTCACGAAGCTCGAAGAAGTCTCGGAATGCCGGGCCTTTGTGGAAAGCGGCGGAAGGATCGATGGTCCAGGTCTTGAGGCCGTTCCGGGCCGGTCGGCCATTGGCATCTAGGGCCTGGAAGCTGTCTTCGGTGCGCCACTTGCCTGCGGCGTTGAAGTTTTCCAGTCCGAAGCCAATGGGGTCGATGGCGCGGTGGCAGCTTGCGCATTGCGGTTCCGCTTGATGAGCGAGCAGGCGTTCCCGGGTAGTAAGGGGTTGGCCGTTGAGTCGGGTGATCTGCGGGACGTTTGGTGGCGCGGGTGGCGGCGGATCGTGCAAGAGTTTACGCAGGACCCACGCGCCGCGTTCGACTGGGCTCGATCGCTCCCCGTTGCTGCCCATCGCGAGCACTGCGGCCATCCCGAGCAGACCGCCGCGCGGTGAGCCCTCTGGCAGCGGCACCTGGCGAAACTCATCGCCGCTCACGCCGTCAATGCCGTAGTAGGTTGCGAGCAGGCCGTTGACGATGACATAGTCACACTTGAGCAAATCGCTCGCGCTGCCGTTCGTGCGCAACACATGCGCGAAGGTCTCATATACTTCACGCCGAGCGGCGGCCTTGGCGCTTTCGTCAAAATCGCGGAACTGCCGGGTGTCAAACTGGAAGAAGTCCAGCCGCTCCATCCCGAGCCACTGATGCACGAAGCCGCTGACAAACTCATTGGCCTTCGGGCTGG
Source organism: Humisphaera borealis (assembly GCF_015169395.1). Classification (GTDB taxonomy): domain Bacteria; phylum Planctomycetota; class Phycisphaerae; order Tepidisphaerales; family Tepidisphaeraceae; genus Humisphaera; species Humisphaera borealis. Next base: position 6,852,192 of record NZ_CP063458.1, on the reverse strand, counting down.
CGATCATGCGATTGACTTCGCGCACGAGCACGTCGGGATTCATTAAATCGCTACTGCGTGCCAACGCGAGGAGCGCTTCATCCGGCGGCGCGCTCCAGAGGAAGTACGAGAGGCGCGTCGCGAACTCCAACGAAGTGAGGGTGCGCGGCTTCTTCTCTTCCCCGAGCTCGCTAAGATAAAGGAACCGCGGCGACGCGAGCACGACACTGAGCGGCGTTCTTACGGCCACATCGAATGCATCGCCGGCCTTGCGACGCGTGTCGTAGAGCGCGGTGAGCTTGTTGAGGTACTCATCGGTTGGGGGGTTGTCGCGGAAGGCGCGCTTCGCGAAGGTCGCTATGACCGAATGCGCTTGATCGTGCTCGCTCGCAGTTGTCGTGTTGGCGAAAAGCACCGGCTCGACCCCACCCATGGTGTCACTCTTGTTCAGCGGCCCTTCGTATTCAATCCAGTCAATCCACAGGGCAGGTTCGCGTTCCTTCGGATCCTTCATCGCGCGCGTGCGGCCCGGCAGGCTGATGCCTTCCTTTTTCAGCGGGCGTTTCTCGAAGAGGACAAACTTCCTCGGACCGCCGGGGCGCACTTTGAAGGGCAGTTCAACAACTTGCGGCTTGTCGAGTGTCGCGGTGACCTGCTTGTTGGCGAGGAAGGTGCGGTCGTCTTTATCGACCGGACTGGCCTCGACAAATGTGAGGAACGCCCGCTCCGCCGGCATGTCCGGTACCCGACCGATGCGCACGCGCATGACGTACTCGCCGGTCGCAGTATCGGGCGGCAAGTCGGTGACCAGTTCGCTGGTTTCATTGATTGTGTTGTCGAGAAACATGCCCGACTTCGCCTCGGGCCGGTCCACATATTTCTGAAACCATTCGTGATTGCCTTCCCACACTAAATTGCGGAAGTCCGCGTGATAGCGCGTGGGGAAACCAAACTTCGGCAAATCCGCCTCGACGGCTCCCGCAGCCTGCCACTTCTCAAAGTTCTTGTGCTGCGTGGCCATGTAAATGATCTGCCGCGTCAGCTCGTCGGTCTTTTTCTCAACCTCGATGCGCTCGGTCTTTGCCACGGGCGCCTGCTTCAGGAGCGGCCCTTCCCATTCCACCCAGTCGATCCAAAGTGCGGGGACCGGTCCGACGCCGGTGGCTGTCTGCGCGGCGATAAAGAGTTCGTGATCGAGCTTCACGTCGCGCTTCTCGCGCAGCACAAACGTGCGCGGGCTGTCGGCGCTGATGCCCACCGGCACTTCTATGATCTGCGGCGCTTCGGTCGTGCCGCTCACTTGAAATGTCTGCATCAAGCCGAAGTCGTCCTTGTCCTTCCGGGCGCCGAGTTCGACGAAGTGGCGCTCCTTCGGCGTGTTCTTCACCGCGCCGATGCGGAAACGCAGCATGTAGTTGCCGGGCTCGACGTTCTCCACCGCGTGCTTCGTCTTGAGCCAGCCGGAAGGCTGGTCCGGCGGGAGCGTGATGACTTCCTCCTTGTGGACGTTGTAGATCGTCAAATATGCGCCGGTCTTGGCCAGCGGATCATCCAGGTAACGCTCAAACGTCGGCCCCTGCTGCTCAAAGGCCCGGATGCGAAACTTCGCCTCTTGTTCATCCGGGATGCCTTTCTGCGGCATGCCGGTTTGGAGGAATTTCGTCGCCGCCTCGTAGCCGCCTTTGAAGTAGCCGTTGTAAGTGCCGCCGACCATTGCGTTCGCGTGTAGCTCGACCTCGCGCCGCTCCTTGATCGTTCTTGTCATTGTCGGTGTTGCCGGCACCGCGGCGGCCGAAGCGGCGCTCTCCACCTCGATCCAGTCGATCCACAAGGCAAACTCGGGTCCGATGCCATTGCGCTTCTTCGCTTCGTTGAAGAGGTCACGTGCCGCGTCCTCGGACTGATACGTGCCCTTCTCCTGGAAGAAAAAGCCGCGCCCTTTGGCGGGCGAGAACTCCACCGGAATTTCCAGCACCTGCGGCTGGTCCATCGTGCCGGCGACCTGATGGCTGCTCATCACCGCGCGCACCCCGCTGTCGTGCTGCGAGCCAAACTCCACGAAATGTCGCGACGAGGGAGTGTCTTTTGTTGCCGCGATGCGCACTCGCACGACGTAGCGGCCCGCCGGCCAGTCGCCGGGAATGCGAAAGGCCTGATACGGATTTACCTCCACATCCTCGACCGTCAGGAGCGCGCCCGTCTTTGTCGCGGCATGATCCACGTATGCCTTGTGATGCGGCACATAGTGCTCCCAATCGCTGAGACCCTGATGCCGCGCCGCGACGACATCCACAAAACCCAGCTCGGTCGGCGGTGGCGCGTCCTTCAGCCGTTGCCATTGCGAGTAAAAGTGCGCGTCATCGCCCTTCTTCTCCCCGCGAATCTTCTTCACGGCTTCCGCGTTCTCGGGCTTTTGCGCCGCGGCATCCACCGCCGACGTCCACTTCACATAGCGGGCATGCGCGTCCGTGCGCCGCGCGAGCGACTGCGCGATCTTCGCATTCTTCTCCTCCGCCTCGATGTGCAACCGTCGCGACACCGCACCGGCCGGCGACACGAACCGCGCAAAGTGCTCGTCCAGTGCCTGCCGCCCCAGGGCGAGGTATTGCTCGAACTGATCTGACGACATGAACAATGACGAGCCCACCGTGTCGAATGTTCCCGCGCCGCCATCCGCTGGCAGTTCCCGCACATTGATATCGACGCCGAGCAAATCACGGATCGTGTTCTTGTATTCGCGCCGGTTCAGCCGCCGCATCGTGATCTTCCCGCTGGAATCGCCGATCGAGCGCCGCGCCGTCATCAGCGCGTGTGAAAGCGAATCGAGAAACTCGGTCTTGGCCAGGCGGTCGGGCTGCTTTGCATCCTCCGGCGGCATCTCTCCCGAATTGATCTGATTGAGAATCTTCTGCCACAGGTCCGCTCGCTCCACGGTGTCAAGGATGAACGGCACATCGTCGAGGCGAACGTTGCCTTTCTGCTTGTCAGCGTTGTGGCATTGCACGCAATAGTTCTGGAAAAAGGCTCGGTTCTTTTCGTCCAGCCGCGCGTGCGGCGTCTCGGCCGCCGTTGCCGCGGACGCCAGGCAAAGGACGCCGGTGAGAAGGCTTGTGATCAGATGTGAATGTCGCATGGGGAATACGGCTGATCGCGTTTTTGCATCAGGCCTGCAGCGCCTTGATTACGCCGCTGCTGTCGCCGTGACGTTCGGCTTGCAGGCCGAGGCCGTGAAGCATCGTGAGCCACAGGTTGCAGAGCGGCGTGTTTTTCGGGAGCACGATGTGCTGTCCCAGCTTCAAGTTGGCGCCGCCGCCAGCGATGAGCGTCGGGCAGTTGTCGAGGTAATGGATCGTGCGGATATTGCTGCCGTAAGCGACGGTGGTCTGGTCGAAGAGTCGCGAACCATCCGGTTCTTTGACGGCCTTGAGCTTGTCGATCAGTCCCGCCAGCAGTTCGCTCTGGGCCACGTCCCGCTTTTGAGACGCAATCATCCGGTCGCCCGGCGAATAGTGGCTCATGTCGTGGGGCGCCACCTTGATGTTCAAGCTCTGGAGCAGCGTGCCCACCGGCTGGCGATATGTAATCACTCGGGTGCTGTCGGTCTGAAACGCGGCGACCATGAGGTCGTACATGATCTGCACTTCATCGCGGCCCGACAGAGTTGCCCGCGGCTCATTCATCGATCCGCCGGGCTTGGGGACCTGCAGCCATTGTTCATCTTTTCCGAGGCGTGTTTCAATGTCGCGAATGCTCTGGAAGTATTCGTCGAGTTTGTCGATGTCCGACTTGCTCAGGCCGCGCTGCAGGTCCTTTGCATCCGTGAGGACCGCGTCTAGAACGCTTCGCTTTTGTGCAAGCATCGCTTGCCGCTGGACCAGCGGCGTGTCATCCGGCGAAAACAGCCGGTGGTATGCGATGACAGGGTTATCTAAACCCGCCACCATCTTGCCGTGAATATCCCACGCCAGTGAAAGCCCCGGGCCATGACCGGAGTTCGGCACATCCACGCTATTGAGCTGGAGAGAGGAGAATCGCGTTTCCCGGCCAAGCTGAGCAGCCGCAACCTGGTCCACCGAGATACTGTTGTGCAGGCTTTGTCCCGGCTCGGCGTAGCGATTGGCTCCGGTCAGCCAGAATGTGCTGCCCCAGTGCGCTTCATTGGCATACTTGTTCGCCAGGCCTTGCACGACCGTAAAATCAGACTTGTGACGAGCCAGAGGCGCCAGACCCGGCGGCAGGTCGTACTCGGTGCCCGTCTGCTTCACATCGGGGAACCACGTTTCATTGGTCACGCCCCAGCCGAAGTTGAGGAAGATGGCCCGCTTGGGTCGTGGGACAGGTGCAGCCGCCGCTGCAAATCGACGAAAGCCGAAGGATTGCAGCGCCGGCAGCGCGACAAGGGTGCTGGCGCTGCGCAGGAAGTGGCGTCGAGTCAGAGCGCGTTGCATGGCAAATTCCTATCTTCTTCCAAACTCCATACCTGACGTATCGATCATTGGTTGATCTCTCAGGGTTGAGAATGCCGCACAGGTAGTCTGGGTTGCGTCTTTACCGTAAGCCGCACATCGTCGAGATACTGTTCGCCAAACTCCGAGGGCTTGTCCTGGCGGGTCGGCGACTTACCGGCAACAAACTGCACCACGGCAAAGTCCGCGTTCGGTGGCAGCACCGCTTTAACCGTTAGCGATCGCCAATCCTGCGGTGTTCCACCCCGGCTGTCGAAACTGTCGGTTCCGCTGGCCAAGGCCTCTTTCAGGACCAACGGCCATTGCGCATGAAGTGATCTGTGATCCCCGGCGAAGACAAACAAGCGACAGCTCATCCTGATGGAGTCGCCTTGGATTGGTCGGGCATCCAGAAACCATGCCGACAGTTCAAGAGTCGCCTCGCTTTCGCCCAGGGTTCCGCTGAGACCTCGAAGATCCACAAGTTGAAATACATCGCAGGAGGTTGCCGGGCTATTCGGCACGGCCTCATCCCCTTCTGCACGAACGAAGCGAAGCAACTGGCTGCCGTGTTTCGTTCTCACCGAATCTGCCCGCACGGTTTCTGCCTCATCGCCGCTCCAGATACCCAAGGCCCGAGGGAAGCCCGACGGTAGTCGGCCAATCAAAGTCTCAAAGCTTCCATCGACCAGGGTGAGCAGTTGCGATTCGGTAGCGACCGCCCCGGGTGAAGCGATTGCCCATGTCAGCATTCCGAAGAGCAGCCCGAGGACGATGCCTGCGGCCGTGGAGAATGCAGGCCACTTCAGCCGGGCGAAGCGGGAAGCGACAGCGGGCTTGTGATCGATCGTCGATACATCCTGTTGAAGTCCTTCATGCAGCAGCGCGTGCGTCTGCGCGAGCACCCAGAATCGTTCGCGCGCGGACGAAGAATTAAGGAGACGGTCTTCCAGCTCCTGCCGCTGGTCGTCATCCATCGCGTGGTTAAGGTGCGCATCGATCAGGTCGTCTAGTCGATCGTCTTTCATGACATCTGACCTCTGGTCTGCTGCTCGATGCAATCCCTCAGAAGCCGACGGGCGCGCGACAAGGCCACGCTGACGGCCGCCGGCGTCCAGTCCAAGATGCGGGCGATTGCCTGTGGCTTGTGTTCGTGCTGGTAGAACAGGTTGATGATCCGCCGGGCCTGCGGGGCGAGTTTTGCAAGACAATGCGGCAATACTGCCAGCCGCGAGTTATCGAACGGCTCCGCCGGCGCGCTGGCTGACAAAGATTCCAGCACGGCGTTGGAGAATCGATCGGCGGCGCGACTGCGATTCGCCTGCGCCTTCATGACCTGAAACCGCGCAATCTGAAACGCCCAGGCCAGGAAGTTCGAGTTGACGTCAAACTCCGCTGCCTTTTGCTGCACAACGAGGAATGTTTCCTGCACAACATCCGCTGCCGCCGTGAAATCCCCCATCAGAGAGACGATGAACCCCCTGATCCGCGTCTGGTGGCGGACAAAGAGTTGGAGCACTTGCTGATGGCGATCGTCGTCCATGCCCTGGGAGAATAAGCTGAAGGGCAGAAACCTTAGCAATCGATTTGGCGTAGCCGAGGGGGTTCCGAATATCGAGTTCGGGGCTCAAGAGGTATCCTCACGGCGAGTCGGACCTGCTTCTGGCCGGGCATGCCCAGCTGGTGCGTGACCTTGCTAAGGCAATCGCGCATTGCCACGGGCCAGTCTGTGAAACCGCCATGACCTTTTCTGCTTGCAGTGGTCCCGGTGCGCTCTGCATGCAACAAACCCGAATGTCGAGCGTTATTCAGCCGACGAAGGTGACTTCGCACGTTGTCTGACGGCCACTTTCGTTCGAGCGTCCTTTTCCGATCGAGTCCCTGCACAAACCCCACCCCATGAAAACTTCTGCACTGATCGCGAGTCTCCTGCTTGTTCTCACCTCCGTCGGTCGGGCAGACGACGGATTCAAGCCGCTGTTCAATGGCAAGAACCTCGACGGGTGGGATGCCAATCCCAAGCTGTGGACCGTGCAGGACGGCACCATCGTCGGAACGACAACTGGCCCGGAACAACTCGAGTACAACCAGTTCCTGATCTGGCGTGGCGGGGTCGTCAAGAACTTTGAACTTCGGGCCAGGATCCGCCAGAGCGGAAACAACACCGGCATCCAGTACCGCAGCAAGGAGCTGCCCGCCGTCGGAAAGTGGTCGGTCGGCGGATACCAGTGCGACATCCATCCCACGCCGGCCAACAACGCGATGGTCTACGAAGAAAAGGGCCGGGGCATCATCGTGCAGAACGGACAAAGCGTTGTGATCGACCCTAAGGGGACCCGCTGGCTTGTGGCACAGCACGAGCCGGTGAAGGTGGATGTCGCCGAGTGGCACGAATACACGGTCATCGCGCAGGGCAACCACCTGGTTCACAAGCTCGACGGCAAGGTCACGATTGACCTGGTCGATCACGACGAAGCCAAGCACTCGCTGGAAGGAATCGTGGCGTTTCAGATTCATCGCGGGCCGGCGATGAAGGTGGAGATCAAGGATGTGATGCTCAAGGAACTGCCGGAGGGCGGGGTGGTGGCATTCGATAAGGCGGCGCTACCCGCCGGCGCGGCCCCGATCGAGAAGACCAAGCCCGCCGGGGCCAAGCCCGGCCCTGCCAAGCCCAAAGCTCAGCCGAAAGCCCCCGCCGCCACGGCAACGCCCGCCGCCGCAACGATTGCACCGCGTTCTTGAGCGCGGCTCTGTCGGGCCGGGCAGTGGCAATACCTCACGCGGTTACCGCGGCCTGCCGTGACCCTGCCGTTGCGCGGCAGGCGACCTTTGCCACCTTCACAGCGCAGCATTTGAGCGCGGGCTGAAAGCTGACAGGGTCGGTCTGGTCCGACGTGGCCTCGTTCGGCGACGCCGCCTGTGCCCAAAGCTCGTTCCAATGGATCGGCATGAAGACGACGCCGGGAGAGATGGTGTCGTCCGTCAGGACCGGCGCCCTGGCGGTGCCGCGGCGGCTGCTGATGGTCACTTCGTCGCCGGTCGAGAGCCCGAGTTCGTCGGCATCCTGCGGGTGGATCTGAAGGTAGGGCGCCGGGTCCAGCGCGTTGAGCTGCTCCACCTGACCCGTCTTGGTTCGGGTATGCCACTGGTTGAGAACGCGGCCCGTCGTCAGCAACATCGGAAAATCCGCATTCGGCTTCTCGTCCGGCGAAATGTCGTGGCGCGCCCAGAGGCGTGCCTTGCCGGTAGCGGTCGGGTAGATGCCGTCGACATACCGGCGATCGTTCGCCCTGGCCATGGACGGGTGCGGCCAAAGCTGCGGCCCCAACTCGCGGAGCATCTTGTAGTGCATGCCGCTCTGATCGTTCGGCCGGCCGGCGGTGGATCGGGCGAACTCGTCGAAGATCTGCTCGGACGATTCGAACTGCATGCCCTTTCGGAAACCCAGCGCGACGGCGATTTCGCGCACCCACCACCAGTCGGGTTTGGCATCGCCCGGCGGCGGGACGACCTGCTCCATCAGCGTGACCCGTCGCTCGCTGTTGCAGTAGGTTCCCTCCTGCTCCAGGTTGACCGCCGCCGGGAGCAGCACGTGCGCGTACTTGGTTGTCTCGGTCGGGTAGTAGGCATCCTGCACGATGACCAGTTCGCACTTCTCGAGCGCGCTGCGAATGCGCGGCAGGTTGGGCATGCTGGCGGCGGGGTTTGAGCCGATGACCCAGAGCGCCTTGATTTCGCCGCGATCGATCGCGTCGAACATGCGAACGGCGTCGTGGCCGACTTCGGAAACAATCGTGCCGGGTTTCAATCCCCAGACCGCTTCCATGTCGGCGCGGTCCTTCTCGCTGGCAACGGACCGTTGCCCGGGGAGCATGTGGCTCATGTACCCGACGTCGCGGCCGCCCATCGCGTTGGGCTGGCCCGTCAGGCTGAAAGGCCCGGCGCCGGGCTTGCCGATCCGGCCCGTCGCCAGGTGAAGGTTGATGATCGCGTTGCTCGCGAACGTTCCCTGCAGGCTCTGGTTGATGCCCATCGTCCAGAACGTGATGAGCTTTGGCGTATAGGCGATGATCTCGGCGGCCGAGAGGATGTCGGCTTCCTCAAGCCCGCACCGTTGCGCGACGACGTTCAGCGGGTAATCATCGAGGATGGCATCCAGTTGTTCCCACCCCTCGGTGTGCTGCTCGATGTATCGCGCATCGAGCAACCCGCGATCGCGAATGATGCGCATCAGGCCGTTGAGCAATGTCAGATCGGTGCCCGGGCGGATCGGCAGGTGCACCGTCGCCGATTCGGCGGTGGGCGTTCGGCGGGGATCGGCGACCACGCACCTGGCCCCCTTGTCGATCCGCTTCCTGATTCGCTCGAACGTGACCGGGTGGCACTCGGCGGCGTTGGAACCGATGAAAAAGAACGCATCGGCGAGCTCGATATCGGCGTAAACCGTGGGCGGGCCGTCCGAGCCGAGCGACAGCTTCATCCCCGCCCCTGCCGACGCCATGCACAGCCGGCTGTTGCTGTCGCAGTGGTTCGTCCGCAGGTACGCCTTGGCGAACTTGGTCGCGATGTACTGGGCTTCGGTGGTGAGCTGGCCGGAAAGGTAAAACGCGATCGCGCCCGGTCCGTGGGACTGCAGGATGCGGTCGATCCCCTCGGCCGCAACGCGGATGGCGGCACCGGGCGGCACGACCGACGGCGCTTTGCCGAACCCGTCGCGCAGCATGGCGTGGCGGAGCCGCGTCGCCACGTTCACGGTGGCGGCGACAGTGCCGCCCTTGGGGCAGACGCGGCCGAGGTTCGCCGGGTGCTTCGGATCGCCGCGGATGCGGAGAATCCGCTCCCCGTCCGTCGACGCGAGCAGCCCGCAGCCGACGCCGCAGTAGGGACAGAGGGTAGGAATCTCTTTGGCCATGAGAGAGACGTAACGGACGAGTCAAAGGAGAGTTTCGAACACAGCGGAGCGAACATTGAAGGACGACGGATACGAAATGCGAACACCGAACAGCTCGGCAGCAACGCTCAATACACGTCTCTCTGGTACCGCTTGTTCTTCGATAGATCCATGACGAATGCCTTGGCCTGCTCGGCGGACATATTGCCCTGTTCCATGGCGATCCTCTTGAGTGCGTTGTCGACGTCGGTCGCCATGCGCTTGGCATCGCCGCAGACGTAGAAGTGGGCACCTTCCTGAAGCCATTTCCACATTTCGGCGGCGTGTTCGAGCATGCGGTTCTGGACGTAGATCTTTTCCTTCTGGTCGCGGCTGAAGGCGAGGTCGAGACGGGTGAGGAAGCCTTCCTCGCGCAACTGCTCCAGCTCCTGCTCGTAGAGGTAGTCGTACTGCTTCTGCTGATCGCCGAACAGCAGCCAGTTCTTCCCTTTGGCACCGGTCGCCCTGCGCTCGGCGAGAAAAGCGCGGAACGGCGCGATGCCGGTTCCGGGGCCGACCATAATGATCGGCACGTCCGGGTTCGCCGGCACACCGAAGCCGTGCGACTCGTGAACGAAGCAGCGGACCTTCAGTCCGGGCTTGACGCGGTCGGCAAAGAAGGTGGAGCACACGCCCTTGCACTGGCGCTCGCGCTTGTTGACGAACCGCACGATGCCGACCGTCAGGTGGACTTGGTCAGGGTGGGCTTTCAGCGACGATGAGATGGAGTAGAGCCGCGGCTGAAGCGGGTTCAACGCCGTCACGAACTCGTAGGGCTCAGGCTTGGCAGAGGGGAACTGCCGCAGAAGATCGAGGACGTCGTCGCCTTCGGGCAGGCTGTCATCGGCCAGCATCTGCTTGAGCTGGCTGGCCTGCTCGGCATCGGCGGCGGTGTTGATGAGCAGTTCGAACATCAGGTCGGTCGGTTTACCCAGCGAGTAGCTCTTGAGCAGCGCTTCATAAATGCTCACGCGGTTGCCGTCGGGATCGATCACTTCTTCGGCGCCGCTGGCATCAAGAGCTTCGAGCACCCAGCCGACCAGGTCAGGATCGTTCTCCGGGAAGACTCCCAAGGCGTCGCCGACCTTGTAGGAAAGTCCGCTGCCTTTGAGGTCGAGCGAGACGAAGCGGGTGTCCTTCATGCTGCCGGGCTTGTTCAGCGCATTGCATTCGAGCAGGCGGGCCGGGAAGGGGTTGTGTCGGCCGTACTTGCCGGCGGCGGGATTGAGCGTGGCGGGCTTGGCCGCTCCCGAGGCCGGCGCCGCCGCTGCCTTCACCGCGGCACCGCCGCCTTCGGCGACGAGTACCTTCAGCTTCTTGCTGGTCTCCATACCGCCGGGCGCGCACTTGGTCAGGTCCTTTTCCTGGCCGTTGGCGATCGCCTCGGAGTACGTCTTGCAGACATAGCCGCAGGCGCCGCAGTCGAGTTGGGCCATCGCGCCCATGAGCCGGCGTGACAGTGGTTTGCCGACAACCATCTGCATGCGCTCGTCGATCGTGAGCGCCGGATCGTGCCAGGGCATCTCTTCGTTCTCGTCGGCAACCGGCGCTGCCGGTGCCGCGGCGGACGCACCTGCGACTTCAGCAGGCATCGAAACCGCCAAGCCGTTTGCGTTGCCGTTGACCTGTCCAAACAGCCCGGCAAAGAAGCCGTTCAGCCAGGAGCGCTGAGCATCGGTGAATGGAGCATTCGTTGGAATTGCTGGGATGTTCATGGTCGTCACGTGTTAATGGACTGTGCTTGAGCTTTTGGTGGCATGGGCAACGGTACTCCGTTGCCCGTGTCGACCGCTGGTTGGTGATCGCCACGGGCAAGCGGGTACGCTTGCCCACGCCACCCAACGCTCGGCTTTGCCGCCTATCCCGTGGTCAATTCGACCGCTTCCGATTCGGTCACTGCGTGGGCGTCGAAGATCTCCTTCAACTGATCTGTTTCATGTCGACGCACGAACTCATTGAACGACTCCGTCGGTGTCGTGCGATTGGCCTTGTAGCCACGGATCATCTTCTCGACGGTCTTGGCCAGTTCCGTGGCCGGGATGTTGCGGTACAGCTCTCGACCGATGGACTGGTCAGCGCCGTAGCCGCCGCCGACAAACACGTGATAGCCCTCGACCTCTTCGGCGTCATCGTCGTCGCCGAGCGACACCTTCGTCCCGATCAGGCCAATGTCGCCCATGTAGTGCTGGGCGCACGAGTTCGGGCAGCCCGTCAGATGGATGTTGACCGGCACATCCAGTTCGATCCGCTTCTCCAGCGCTTCGGCGAGCGCCATCGCGTGCTGCTTGGTGTGGGCCATCGCGAACTTGCAGCCGGCCGCACCCGTGCAGGCAACAAGACCGGCGCGGATGCTGGTGGCGCTGGTGGCCAGGTTCAGTTTTGCCAGTGCCTCCTGCACGGCGGGAATGTCGGCCTCGGCAATGTCGGAGATCAGCAGGTTCTGCCAGACCGTCAGGCGGATCATGCCTGACCCGAACTTGTCGGCGATGTCGGCGATGCCGCGCATCTGCTCGGCGGTGATTCGGCCCACCGGTAGGACGACGCCTACATAAAACCTGCCTTCCTGCTTCTGCGGGAAGACACCGATGTGGCCGTGCTTGTCGACCGCGGGGCGCGGCTCGCACATCGCCGTCGCTACTTTGCGCAGCTTGCGGCCGAGGACCTTCTCGGTTTCTTCGATGTACTTCGCGTGCCCCCAGCGGTCGAGCACGTACTTCAGCCGGGCCTTCTTGCGGTCGGTGCGGTCGCCGTTGTCGATGAAGACGCGCACGATCGCTGCGGCGACGGAGATGCACTCGTCCGGCTTCAGCAGGACGCCTTGGTCTTTCGCGAAATCCTTGTGCCCGGTGATGCCGCCGAGCGCCAGCCGGAAGTAAACACCAGGCTCGATCAGCTGGCCGTCGCTGTCGGTTTTGCCTTGGCCCACGCGGACCGCGGAAAAGCCGATGTCGTTGGTGTCTTCGACGGCGGAGATTTTGCCGCCGCCGTCGAATGCGATGTTGAACTTCCGCGGCAGGCCGTACATCTCACGGTGGTTGAGGATGTAGTGGTGCATGGCCCGCGACAGCGGGCGGGTGTCGATCAGTTCCTGCGGATCGATTCCGGCCGTCGGGCTACCGGTGACGTTGCGGATGTTGTCGGCCCCCGAGCCACGGCAGAGGATGCCGGCATCGTGCAGGCCTTCGAGGAAGTCGATGGCGCTACCGGCCTGGATCTCGCGGATCTGCAGGTTGGCGCGGGTGGTGACGTCGGAGAATCCGCCACCGTGAACCTCGGCAAGCTCCGCCACCCGTCGGAACTGGAAGCTCGGCACGATACCTCCGGCAAACCGCAGCCGGGCCATGTAGCTGTCCTGCGCCGGCGCGACATAGAACAACCCCTGGTACTTAAAGGCCAGCACGTCCGTGCCCTTGGGGAACTTTCCCTCGGCCGAGTGCTGGACGAGATCATTCCACTGATCAAGCGGGAACTTCTTGCGCTTGGCGACCTCTTCCGGGCAAAGCTTTTTGCCGGCGGCGACCTGCGCGTCCTGTGCCCGGTAGTGAACCGCTTCTGGCCCCGGCGGGATCTCCGATCCGCCTCCGGGAAGACTGATCGAGCCATTGGCCGGCAGCCCGAGTGCGGTGGCGAACGACGCGCGGCCATTGACCAGGAGCTGGGTGAGCCCCGAGCCGGCGACAAAGCCTTGCAGGTAGTGTTTCTGTTCGTCACTGAAGTCGGACATAAGGCCTCGCTCTGCTGGATGGTGTCGGAGTAACCGGGGGACTGAGTGATGCCGTCGAATCTCGAACGTCGATCCTCGGCGGCACGACGCAATCTCCCGGCCACCCCGCCACCGCACACTTAGAACGTGAACTGCAACGCTCCATAGAGGAAGTCGATGTCTTCGCTGGGCCCGGTATCCTGAATGAAGTCACCGGCGAAGAAATGGCTCCAACCGAAGTATGCCTGCGTATGGCGGTCGATCTGCCAGGTGAGCAGCAGGTCGATTTCCGAACCGATGTAGCTTTCGTCGCTCCCGCCCGACGCCCGCAGCAGGCCGCCGCCGGCATTGAAGACGCCGTCGGCCGTGCTCTCGCGCCAGAACAGGTGGTACTCTGTCCTAAGCGTAAGCTTCTGGGCCCAACTGGCTTTCTCGGCCAGCGTCAGGTCGAAGCCGGGATGCACATCGATGATGTTCTGCCGGCCGATCGCATCGATGTAGCCGAAGTAGAGATGGCCTAGCGGAAACAGCTGGTTGAACCGATTGAAGTTGCCGTCGGTCGGATTGTCGTCGCCGCTGGCAATATCGAATCCGATGAAGGCACGGGGCTTCAGGGGCGCCGGGAAGCAGGTGTAACCGGCTTCCATCGCGAAAGACCAGGCCGAGATCGTGCTGGTGTCGAACTGGCCGAACTGGTAAGCGCCTTCGACGTCAAAATCGAACGGCTTGGGGGCCGATGAGAACCGGGCACCGACGGTGTACGTGTCGGAATCAACCGCGACGGCACCCTGCACGCCTGATGCGGAAGTCTTGGTCTTGTTCAGCGCCAGTCCGTAGACCTCGAGCTTGGTGCCGCCGCCTTCAAAGACGGTGGGCAGCGCCAGCGTGTTGTAGACGCCGGCAAAGCTCGTGTCGTCGTCGCCGTCGTTGGGCTCTTCCTTGTCAACGATCACCGGGCGAACCCAGAACGCGTCGAGCGTGTTGTTACCGGTCACAGTCGAGGCCTTGAAGCCTTCGAAGGTGCGGCGGGTGTTGGTCCAATCGAGCGGGGAGATCAATCGCTGAGCGCCGTAGGCTAAATCCTGGCGGCCGAAGCGGAGCGTGACCGAGTCCTTGCCGCCCAGCGGCAGCCTGGCGTCGGCGAAGAGCTGCTGGATGTCGGATTCGTCGGCATCCGCGGCGCGTGGCCCGCCGTTTTCGCCGTCTTCCAGGGCGAACTTGTATTGCCCGAACACCCTGAAAACCGGTCCGAGCTGGAAGTCGGCGTGGAACAATCCGCGGTGCAGGAAGTAGCCGTCGTCGTCGGCGGGAACTGCGCCGAAGTTGGCGTCGTCGAAGTTCTCATATCGCTCGCGAAGCTGGCCGCCGAGCGATAAATAGAAGCCGTCCGCGCCCAGCGGGATGTACTTGATTGGGTCGAACAGGTCGGTCCGAAGGGTCGGATCCTTCAGGTAGGCGTAGTTTTCCGTCCAGCGGACGGGGGTGTAAGGCGGCGGCGTTGCCACGGCGACTTTGGTCGCCGGGGCAGAGGCTGGCGCGGTGGTCTGTGCCATCGCGAAAGTAGCCGGAGCAAGAGCCGCCGAGATGGCGATCAGTAAACGCTTCATGGAGTCAATTCCTTTTGGTCTTTACGATTGTTGTTTGTCACCCTGGCTCACCCGGCGATGGCACGCCATCACGGACAAGGCGAACGGGGCCTTCGATCAAGCAAAACAAAAACACCTGGCGTTCTGACACTACTACGCGACCGCCGCAGCCGCGTCCGGCTGCGTAGGTTTGCGGATGTCATGTTCTTCCAGGAACGAGATCAGCCGTTCCCGAAGCCGGTAGTAGTCGGGGTGTTCCATGACCTCGGTGCGGTTGCGCGGCCGCGGAAAGGTCACTTCAAGGGTCTCGCCGACACGAGCCCTTGGGCCGTTGGTCATCATGACGATGCGGTCGGACAGAAACAGCGCTTCGTCCACGTCGTGCGTGACCATCAGGGCCGTCTTCTGGTCCTGGCTCCATAGGTCGATGAGCACCTGCTGGAGTTCATATCGGGTCAGTGAATCGAGCATGCCGAACGGCTCGTCCAGGAGCAGCATCTTGGGGTTCAGCGCGAATGCGCGGGCAATGCCAACCCGCTGCCGCATGCCCTGCGAAAGCTCGGCCGGCAGCTTGTGCATCGCGTCCTTCAGGCCGATCAGCGTCAGGTAGTAAGCGACCAGGTCCTTCCGCTCCTGCTCGGAGGCATCAGACATCACCTGGTTGACGCCGAGCAGGACATTGTCGAACGCGGTCATCCACGGGAGCAGACTCGGCGCCTGGAAGACAACGCCACGATCGGGCCCCGCGCCGCGGAGCTCCTTGCCGGCAAGGATGAGCGTGCCGCTGGTCATCTCGCTTAAACCGGCGACGATCGAGAGGACGGTCGATTTGCCGCAGCCGGAGTGGCCGATCAGCGAAACGAACTCCCCCTGCCGCAGGGACAAATCGAAGCCTTCCACCACGGTGTAAGGGCCCTTCTTGGAAGGGAAGGTTTTGTTGAGCTGCCAGATTTCGAGGTACTTGTTCATGGCTACTTAAGTCGTGGAAAGAATCACCACCACGGAGCACACGGAGTTCACGGAGCACAAAAGCACAGAGAAACAGACTCAAACGATCTCTCGGCTTCATGTTTCTTGTCGCTCCGGATGGTCGTTCTCCTCCGTGCTCTCGGTGTTCTCCGTGGTTGAAATTCTGCAACTCTGCTTTACGCCGGGACCGCGTCCGCCAGGGCGGACGCTACGCTGCTGATCTCGAATCCGGTCGCGTAGTCCTCGGGGAACGCGGGGTCAAACACCTTGCTGTCGCACAGCGTCTCGACCGTCGTGTTAGCCTGAATCGGGTCAAACTCGGTCGGCCGTCCGATCAGTTCGTACAGGTCACCGCGGTAAACACGCTCGGCGATCGTCGTGTAGTCGGGGGTCTCGGCGAGCTGGCCCCAGCGGCGGAACTGCGTGAGGAACCAGATCGCGTACTTCGTCTGCGGGTAGTTCACGCGGGCCGTCGAGAAGCGGATCGGATGGACGGCGTAGTTCTTCGTCCTGCCGTCGCCGAAGTCGTACTGCCCGCGAAGTCGAGGCAGAATCTGTTCCTCGCGGACGTTGCAGTACTCCCGCTTGCCGACGATGTGAGCCGTCTCGGGTTTGTTCTGCGGATCGTCGATCCACGCGCTGGCTTCATTCATCGCCGCCAGGCACCGTTTGAGGGTATCGGGCTGCTCGTTGACGAAGTTCTCTCCGAACGCCAGCACCTTTTCCGGATGGTCGGCCCAGACGTCCTGCGACGCGGCGGCGGTGTAACCCAGCCCTTCGCTGATCGCCTTGGCGTTCCAGGGCTCGCCGACGCAGAAGCCGCTCATCTCCCCCTGCCGAAGGCTGGCGAGCATCAGGGGCGGCGGTGTGACGGTGAGGTTGATATCGCGGTCGGGGTGAATTCCCCCCGCCGCCAGCCAGTACCGCAGCCACATCTCATGTGTGCCAAAGCGGTGTGTCGCCGCGAACGACAGCGGGTCTCCCTTTTGTCGCGCCGCGGCCGCCGTAGCTTTGAGCTTCCCCATATCGGTGCCGACCGACGACTGTAGGGCCGACGACAACGTGATGCCCTGCCCGTTGCGGTTCATGATCCAGGGCACCACCAGCGGATGCCGCTTTCGCCCCATCAGCCCCGCGGCGATCGCGACCGGAATGCTCGCCAGCATGTGGGCGGCGTCGATCCTCCCGCTGCACGCGGCTTCGGTGATCGCATCCCAGCTCGGGAACTTCTGGAGCTTGACATCGATCCCGTGCTTGTGAAACACCTCACGCTCGACCGCGACCGCCAGCGGCGCGCAGTCGGTCAGCGGAAGGAAGCCGACGGTGATCGTCGGACGCTCGGTCCTGCCTCGAACGCTCGCCAGGCGACGGGCCGGCCGGCCCGTCGCACTGCCTTCGCCGAGGAGCCATTCGATGACCTGCTGGCGGATCTCCTTGAACCGCGGGTCGTGGTTCATCGCCTTGCGATCGCGAGGCCGGGGGATGTCGACCTTCACAGCCGGCCCGAGGGTGGCCGCCGGTCCGGCACTCAGCGGAATGATCCGGTCGGCGAGCAGGATCGCTTCATCGACGTCGTTGGTGATCAGCAGCACGGTCTTTCGGTCGCGCTGCCAGATGCTGGTGATCTCGTCCTGTATGGTCGCCCGCGTCAGTGCGTCGAGTGCGCCCAGCGGCTCGTCGAGCAGCAGCACACGGGGGTCCATCGACAGCGCCCGTGCGACGCTCACCCGCTGCCGCATGCCGCCCGACAGCTCGCTCGGCTTCTTCTCCGCCGCGGCCGTCAGGTTCACCATCGCAAGGGCCTTGTCGACGCGGTCCCGGCGGTTCGCGGCAGACTCCGTGCCGAACACCCGATCGACCGCCAGCGCGACGTTCTGCGCGACCGTCAGCCACGGCAGCAGCGAGTAGTTCTGAAAGACCATCGCGCGGTCCGGGCCGGGTCCGGTGATCGGCTTGCCCTGCATGGTTACTTCACCGGTGTCGGGCGTAACCAGTCCAGCGAGCATTGAGATGAGCGTGGTCTTGCCCGCGCCCGAGTAGCCGATGATCGCAACAAACTCCCCCTCTTCCACCGTCAGGTTGATCCCCGACAGGACTTCCGCCCCCTTGTCGCCATAACTCTTGCTGACGTTGTTGAGTTCAAGAAGCGGCATGAGCGGCACCCCTTCCCTTGGCGGCAAGTGGCTTCACCGCGGCCACCGTCGGCCGGCTTCGCAACCGGCTGGCCAGTGCGAACGGCAGGTTCAGCAGCTTGTCGGTGTTGGCTTCCAGAACGCTCATGAGCCTGTCCAAAACGAACCCCACCAGGCCGATCGTGATGACGCAGAGCAGGATGTGTTCGGTCTTGCCCGCGTTGAACTCCTGGTTCAGAAACCCGCCGATACCGTTCTTGGCCGTCAACATCTCGGCCGCGACAATGACCAGCCATGCCATGCCCAGGCTCAGGCGGAAGCCCGTGAACATGTCGGGGAATGCCGCCGGCAGAAGGATCTTGAACGTCTTCTGCACCCGGCCCAGGCCGAGCACCTTCGCGACGTTGTGATAGTCCTGGGGGATGGACCGCACACCCTTGGCGGTGTTCAGAACGGTCGGCCACATCGCACAGACGGCAACGGTGAAGATCGCCGCCAGTTCGCCGACATTGATCTCCCAGTCCTTCTTGTAGGACAGGAAGATCGCAAAACCGATAGGGTACCAGGCGAGCGGGCTGACCGGCCGCAGGATCTGGATCGCCGGGTCGATCATCTTGTTGAAGACCTTCGACGAACCCAGGGCCATCCCGAGTGGTACGCCGAGCGCTACTGCGATACCGAATCCGGCGAGCACGCGGAGCAGCGAACCCCAGGTCATCAGGATGATGCCCTGGTCGGTCTCGTTGCGATACGCGAGCGGCTCCAGCACATACAGCTTGCTCTCCTCCCAGGTCTGCAGGGGACCCGGTAAGGTCGATATGCCGGATTCGGCGTCGTGTGTGATCACCGACGCCGTAAGCCATAGTCCCATCAGCACGGCAATGCCGACCGCCGGGAAAAGGAGAAAGTCAGTCAATATCTTCTTGGTCATGGACATCGGGCTCCTGTATCGAGATACGAGACGGCGTGGAGCGCCGCTCCCGAGCGCAACGCATCGGGTTCCACTCACCCCTTCATTGCGTGCACCTTGAACGAACGGGCGTATTCCTCTGGCTTGGACGGGTCGAACGTGATGTTGTCGAACAACGTTTCGGGCTTCTCGTCGGCCACGCCCGCGGTGTAGCCGATCTCCTTCATCGCTTCTTCGTAAAGGTCAGGCCGCATCACCTGCCTGGAGATGCCGGCGTAATCGGGCGTCCCCTCCACCATGCCCCAGCGACGGAACTGGCTGATGAACCAGGCGGCGTACTTGAGCTGCGGGTAGTTGCAGTTGCGGCTGCTGAAGATCATGTAGTTGGGGTCGGTGACCTTGCCGCGGTCGTCGCCGTAATCGACCTGCCCCTGAAGTCGACCGAGGATCAGCTCCTTCGGGCAGTTCACATAGCCGGTCGCGGAAATGATCTCGCACAGCTCGGGACGGTTCTTGACGTCGTCGAGCCACACACTGGCTTCGTGAACGGCCTTCAGGACGGCTTTGACGGTGCGGGGATTGGCGTCGGCGAAGCTTTTAGTGAACGCCAGCACCTTCTCGGGATGATCCTTCCAGATGTCCTGCGTGTTGATCGCGGTGTAGCCAACCCCTTCTGCGGCCGTCTTGGCGTTCCAGGGCTCGCCGACGCAGAACCCGTCGATCTCGCCCGACTGCATGCCATTGAACATGTTGGGCGGCGGGACAACCTTCAGACCGATGTCGTTGTCGGGATGAATGCCACCGGCGGCGAGCCAGTAGCGAATCCACATCGCGTGCGTTCCGGTGGGAAACGTCATCGCGAAGTTCATGGGTTTTCCGCTCGCCTTGGCAGCATCAACGATCGGCTTGAGGGGCGCGGGGTCGGCTTTCACCTTGCCCTTGAGCGCCTTGGTAAGCGAGATGCTCTGCCCATTGCGGTTGAGCAGCCAGGGGATCACCATCGGAACGGGCTTGGCACCGCCGATGCCCATCGTCAGGCTCAGCGGCATACCGATGAGCATGTGCGTGCCCTGAATCTCGCCGCTGGTGAGCGAATCGCGGATCGCCGCCCAGTTGCCCTTCTTTTCGACGACACCGTTGATCCCGTACTTCTTGAAGAAGCCCTTTTTCTCGGCAATCACCAGGGGCGAGCAATCCGTCAGCGCGATCATTCCAAACTTAAGGTCGGTGACTTCCGGGCCGGTGCCTCCGGCGCTGGGGGTTGCCGCAGTTTTCTTCCTGCACCCACTAATGGCGCTGGCGAGCGGAATGCCGGCCCCGAGGGCGGCCATCCCGTATGCGGCGGACTTGAGAAGTCCGCGTCGCGAAGGGTTCGAGCTGGTATTCGAGTTCATCTTCATTTCAATGTGTCCTGTGATCGAAGTAGTGGTTTGTGCAACGGACGGAGCATCAGGTGTTCTGGACGGAAGCCGGCACGAATGAGCTCGGCCGGGGGCCTGCGGGCGAGGGTTCATTCGATCCGCGATAGGGTGACCTGCGCGGGTCGTAGGAGCTCTGGTGCCGCAGCGGCATCGGCGCCAGATCGTCCGCGGGACAGTCGATCTCCAGTTCGGCAGCGGCCTGGCGGTAGAAGCGACTGTCGGTGCAATGGGTGGCGGCGACGACGACATCGGCTTCGCTGGGAGCATGACCCCAGCGGATCATCTGCTCGGCCAGCCAAGCGGCGTGCGTCGCGCTGGGGAACGTTCGCTTGACCGCGAACGACCTCATGCGCCAGTCGGCGGGTCGCGGCGACGGTTGCCGTGGATTCACGCCAAGGGTTCGATTGACTCGCAGGCTCGCCGCCAGATCCGCGACCGGAACACCGATGCACCGCTCGCTCGCGAGCATCTCGGCGAGCTTGGGGTGGTTGGCTTCGTCGTCGCACCAGGCACAGGCCTGCAGCAACGCCTTGATGATCGCCACCACCGCCGGCCCGTGGTCGTCGGCCCAGCGACGCGTTACGGCGAGTACCTTTTCCGGATGGTTGGGCAGGATGTCGGTGGTCGGGCTCACAATCGTGCCGTGACCGCCGCGCTCGGCGAGCGTGTTCCATGGGTCGCCGACGCAGAACCCGTCAAGGTGTCCATGCCGCATGTGTTCCGTCATCTGGGGAGGCGGAACGACGCAGAGGCGGACGTCGAGATCGGGGTGAATGTCGGCGGAGCTGAGCCATTCCCTCAGGAGATAGTGGTGCATGGAGGCACCAAAGACGTAGCCGAAAACGAGCTTGCGAAGCTCGCCGCCACGCCCGGCCGCCTTGCGGTCGACAAGCCATCGGGCAAGGGTTGCTGCCGACCGGACACCGCGGTCGACCAGTGCCTTGCTCAGGGTGATCGCGTTCCCGCCGCTGCCCAGTTCCATCACCGAAAGCAGCGGTTCGGTGGCACCACCCGGGAGCGTGGTGCTCAGCGGCATTCCCAGGACGGCGTGCGATACGTCCAGATGTCCGTAGAGAAGCTTGTCGCGGACATTGGCCCATCCGATCTGCCGTTCGAGAATGACGCGAACGCCGAACTTCTCGAATAGTCCGAGCTCCCGGGCGGCCAGGAGCGGAGCGGCATCGATGAGCGGGACGAACCCGATCCGGACGACACCGCCGGCGGCACCGTTGACCGGCCTTGCGGCGGCCGTGCCGTGATCAATTCTTGTGATGTCGGCTCTGGCCACGGTTCACCGTAGTGGAGCCCTCCGTCGGGTCGAGCCGGCTGCCACACCGTGCTCACTGGTCAATCCTCATCCGATCCCGACGGGGCGGAATCTACAAGGAAACCGTGGCATGAAGCCAGATCATTGTTAAGATACTTTCGATCGATTTCGCTCATGAGTCCTGCATGCTCGACGCGCACTCTTTGAAGATCTTCGCGACCGTTGCTGAGAATCTAAGCTTCACCCGTGCCGCGGAAACGCTGTTTCTCACACAGTCCGCCGTCAGCCACCAAGTCGCCTCGCTGGAACGGCAGCTCGATACGCAGTTGTTCGAGCGACGGGGCCGATCGGTCGAGCTCACCGGCCCCGGCCGTGTGCTCCTGGATCGGGCCCGCAAGGTCTTCGCGGCGATTGACGAAGCGGCCGAAGCCGTCAAGCAAGCCTCTCAACCGGGGCTCGGCAGGTTGCGCATCGGCGCCAGCCCGACGGCGTGCCAGTACCTCGTCCCCGAGTCACTCCGTGAGTTCCGCGAAAGCTTTCCCCTGTATTCCCTGGCGATCACCCCCGGCGACTCGCCGATCGTCGGCGAGCGGGTCGCCGAGGGATCGATCGACCTGGGCATCATGATCCGCCCTGACAGCCGCGATCGCGGCGGGAGGCTGCAGTACCACGACCTGTTCGAAGACGAGCTGGGGTTTCTGGTTTCGCCGCTACATCCGTGGGCGAGGGCGGGCAAGGTCGATCGACGGACGATGGTCGATCAACGGATGGTGCTCTACAGCCGGGGCAGCGCGACCTATCGCGCCGTCGAACGATACTTTCTGAAAATGAAGACGCCGCTCCGCGATCCGATCGAGCTCGGCTCGATGGAGGCGATCAAGGAACTGGTGAAACTGGGGCTGGGTATCAGCGTGATCGCCAAGTGGGTCGCGCGGCCGGAACTGTCGCAGCGGTCGCTCATCTGGCTGCCCCTGCCGGGGCAGAAAGTCCGGCGACGCTGGGCGATCGCCGTCGCCACGGGAAAGTCGCTTTCGCTGGCCGAACAGACGTTCGTCGGACTGTGTCGATCGGCTGCGGCGAACCTGATGATCGATGGCTGACCGACACGAGCTGATACTGACGGGAACGAACAACCTTCAGCCAATTCGCCCGTGAAGCGGCCCGCCAGGCGCCGCTAGTTCGTCCACGCGGCGGGTGACGGCAGGATCCTCCACCAGGGGTGGCGCCATGTGCGGTTTCCAGCGGGCATCCATCACCAGCGGCCCCTGGCATCCGTAGTGCTTCCGCCGGGTGAAGTCCTTCACGCCGAGCAGGTCGGCGGCGGGGTTCGATCGCGTGAATGCGACCCAGACCCAGTTGTTCAGGTTCTTAGCAGCAAAGTCCGCATCATCGACGAGCGTAATCAAGGGGAACGTTTCAAGGCGATCGGCCTGGGGTCCCAGATGTTCGACTAATCTCTTGAACGCCGGTTCGTCATCCGCGCTTGCCTGGAACCCCTCGTGCTTCGGGCCGGAAATCGCCAGTACGCCGGGCAACGCGACGCGCACGGTCCCAAATCCGGGGGGCAATGTGATGTCTCCGGGAACCTGTGTTCCCAGTTCGCGGCGGACGGGGCCGGCCGCCGCCACCACCACCTTCGAACCGGCGTTCAATCCCTCTCCGGCCGAGTAGTCGAGCGTGTCGATGGTCGTGCGGGTTTGAAAGTGCAGATCACGGGACCAGTCAACGCGCTGAAGGATATGACGGAAGAACGACGCGATGTCGTGAATGTCCAACTGAGGGTCGTCTTCATGCGCCGCGATGAACAGGTACTTCGCGAGCGACAGTTGACCCTGGCCGAGGATCGCATTCGCCTGCGTGAGCAGTTCCTGCGGCTGACGCTGCTCGGCGTAAGGCACGTAACGCTCGGAGCCGATCGCGAGCAGGAGAGGGTGCACGCCCGCGGCATCGACCGCATGAACGGCCTTCACGCCGGGCAACACCGTGGGGATGACTGGTCCCGTCAGTTCGTGAATGAATTCGCCGAACGAAGTGTCTTCCTGGGGCGGGCGACCGACGACGGTGAACGGCCAGATCGCTCCCGGGCGGTGGTACACGGCATCGACGGAAAGCACCGGGAACTCGTGCCGAAGACTGTAGTAGCCCAGGTGATCGCCGAACGGCCCTTCAGGTTTGGTGCGCATCGGATCGATGGTTCCGCTGATGACGAAATCCGCCTCGGCGGGCATCGGCAGGCCATTGGCTGCGGTGATCATCCGGAGCCGGCGCCCGCCCAGCGCCCCGGCGAACGCGAGCTCGGGCAGACCCTCCGGTAATGGCATGACGGCACTCACGGCAAGGGCCGGCGGTCCGCCGACGATCACGTTGACCCGGAGCTTTTCACCTCTGCGCACCGCCGCGCTGTGATGCACGCCGATACCGCGGTGAATCTGGTAGTGCAGACCGACCTCGCGTTCGCGGTCGTAGTCGTTCCCCGAGATCTGTACGCGGTACATGCCCAGGTTCGATTTCATCCAGCCGGGCCGGTCCGGGTCTTCGGAGTAGACCTGCGGCAGGGTCACGAAGGCTCCGCCGTCCATCGGCCAGCACTTGAGTTGGGGAAGGTCGTAGAGGGGAATCCGGTGCTCAAGAATGGAGCCCTGCCGACGGAACTTCGGCCGCAATCGCCAGAGCAGGGATGGCAGGTTCCAATATCGCCAGGGCTTCTTCATCGCCCGGTCGGGATGGGTCTTGAGCTCGACGAGCTTTTCGACATCGGCCAAGGTATCGCGGAACAGGAAGCGCATCCGCTCGACCGTTCCGAATAGATTCGCCAGCATCGGAAACCGGCAACCCCGCGGCTGGGTGAACAACACCGCCGGTCCCCCGGCGAGGTAGAGCCGACGTTGAATCTCGGCCATCTCCAGGTTCGGGTCGATGGGGGCATCGATCCGCACGAGTTGCCCCGCGCTCTCGAGGTCTGCGACAGTTTCGGTGAGATTCCGATGCGGCATGTCTACTTTCGAATCAGAAGCAGCGGATACGAGGATTCAAAACCAGCGCGGAAGAAGCCGGGCATTCACCCACGGACGGCGTACTCGCGTATTTCTACAAGTAAGTGTGGGCAGCAGGATCGACCGCAAAAGCATGGTGCCGATAGTAAGGCGATCCTGCCCCCAATATCCATTTCAGTTTCTTCAGCGAGTTGGACGCACCGGGAACGAGGCCTGAACGACATGAATCCGCACCGACCGTATGACTATTGCCGCGCGCGGCGGTAGGCTTCAACCCTCAACGGCAACGATTTGCCCAAAAGCCCTGACCGACCGGAGCGAGTTATGACCATTCCTCGATGGATCGTTGCGACCCTTGCCGCCGCGTTGCTGGCCTCTTCGCCCGCGATTCCCGCCGATGCGCCGCCCAAAACGGTTCCGCCGCTGCCGGCCTCGCATACCGTTCGGCAGCTCGAAGGCTGGACCATTCGCGTCGACGACCGACTCTTGAACGGCGAAGGCACGGCCAAGGGTGAGAAGGCGATGAAGATCCTTAACGCTCGCCTGGTTGCGATCACCGCCGTCGTCCCGGAAAAGACCCTCGCCCGGCTTCGCGAAGTGCCCATCCAGCTCGATCTGACGCACGGCGAACTGCACCCCATGCAGTACCACCCGAGTGCCGGCTGGCTCAAAGGCAAAGGCTACAGCGAGCAACTCGCCAAGTCGGTGCACATCCCCAGTGTCGACGACTTTCTCTCCCCGTTCGAGAGTCATCGGCAACCCTGGGCGGTGCTGCACGAGCTGGCCCACGCGTATCACGATCGGGTACTGGGATTTGACGAGCCGCGCATCATCGCCGCGTGGAAGAAGTTCCGCGACAGCGGCCGCTATAAGTCGGTGCTGACCAGCCCCGGGTCGATGCGCGAGCACTATGGCCTGACGAATGAGAAGGAGTTTTTCGCCGAGATGACCGAAAGCTATTTCGGCTCGAACGATTTTTATCCGTTCGTCGCCGGCGAGTTGAAGCAGGCCGAGCCGGAGATCTTCGAGCTGATGCACGACATCTGGGGACCGCTGCCCGGCCGCGAGAAGGCCGTCCGAAAAACACAGAAGTAGCCCCATGCCCCGCATTAACCCCGGGGCTTCCGAACGCTCTGCGACAGCGCCCGCCAGGGTGTCGGGCGATGGCCGCGGGCGATGTTCATGTCGGCGATCGCGAAAAGCCATCGCCACTGGCGGATGAAAGTCATCCAGGCGCCGATCAGCGTTCCCGCGGGGTCGTAGACGTTGGTCGATTCACTCGTAACACCGTTGAGCTCGACGATCGCAAGGTCCTCGCCACGCGCGAACGCCACGGGGTCGCAGTAACGAATATCGAATCGGCCGAAGTAGAAGCCGTCAAAGCCGCGGGCGATCTGATCGATCTTCGCTTCCAGCGCTTCGGTGCGGAGGTGACCGCCATCCCGAAAGAGCGTCCCCTGGCAATGGTTCCCCGCGACCGAGAGTGTCAGGGATTGGTCGGCGGACAACACCTGGTCGACATCGCCGGCGAACCGCGCCAGAAACAGATCGGCCTGCATGCGATAGCGCGGGTGATTCCAGATCAGCTCGCGCAACGTCGATCGACCGTCGCCGGTCACCATGGGGAATACCTTCTCCGTCATGGAAAAGATGCGCCCCTTCTGCTCGGACGGCAGGCGCACGTAGAAGATGCCCACTTCGTACGGACCGGGATGGTAAGGCTGAACAATCAGGTCGACGTTCGATCGCTCGATCGACCGTCGCAGCTCCGACAGGTCATTGCACCTGGCGACACCCACGCCACGCTGACCGACGTCCGGTTTGACGATGACGGGAAAGTTCCATCCCCGAAGCTGCATCGCCGAGACAAGGGCTTGAGTTCGATCCTCGTCTGCCGTCGCCGACGCGACCGGGCAGTGGAGGAAGGGAATCACGTGCTCCTGCGGCAGCGACGCCAGGATCTGCCGTTTCGACTCACCGACGAAGCCGCCGTCGGGCATGCCAGGATTTGCCGCGGTGATCGAGGCAAAACCGGCGAAGCCACCCCGGCGCAGCGACTTGGCGGTGATGTACAGCGCAACGGGAATGTAGAACAGCCAGGCTGGCCAGAACTCCCACCGCCAGAGTCGTTGGACGCGCGCCGCGAGGCGGGCGCGCTTGAGCGGATCGGAGAGTTGTCCGGCCAGGCGGAAGCCGGCGTAAAGCAATACGATTCCGGCCGGCAGTGTGAGCCAGGCGTAGCCGAGGGCTCTTCGGAGTGGCTCGGCGATCAGGTCGCCGACGACCACGACGAGTCCTATCAGCAGCGGCGTCCAGACGGCCGCCGCCAGAAAGGTCCAACCGGCGAATCGTAGCCCGCCCCGCCCGGTCGCGCCGGCGGCGATGAAGGTCGGGAAGCGCAATCCCGGCACGAACCGCGCCACCAGGATCGCCACGACCGAACGCCGCTCGAACCAGGTCCGAAAGTCGTCGAGTTTTCGCTCGTTGATGCGCTTGTTGATAAAGCTCCAGGAAAGCGCCCGCCGGGCCGAAAGCCGGCCGACGAACCAAAGCGCCATATCGCCGACCCAGATCCCCAGCAAACAACCGACGATCGCCGGCAGCCAATCGAGTGAGCCCCGGCGAACCCCCTCGCCGGCGGCGATCAGTGCCAGGTCTTCCGATACGAAGGTCGCGACGGCCAGTCCGCCGCTGATCGCGAGGGTCATCGGTGCCATCACCGGCATCATGTGCATGGCCGGCGGTTCGGGCTCCTTCGATAGCAGAAGGCAAACAGCCGCCGCCGCGAGCAACCCCACCAGCATCGCCGGCACGAACCACCGCCTGGGACGATCGGATTGGGGAAGGGGCAGTGAGAGTTCCATAGTCAGATCCTGTCCGGGCTGACGCATTCGGTCAGACATTGGCGGTGGCGAGAAGCTTCGGCTCTGCGCGACAGGCCAGCGAGGCCCGCGCGACGGATGTCCGGGGCAACGCAACGCGTTCGACCGCACCGGCGTCGCCTTGGCCGTCAAATGGTTGATAGGTCATTTCGGCCCGCGCCTCGTCGATCACGATGCTGGTGCGGCTGACCGTCCGCGCGTCGGCACGGCTCATCAACACGCTGGTATGGGTGGAGGTCGGCCAGGCATGGCTGTGATACGAGTCCTGAAGCCGGACACGTTCGCGGTCGTCGAGCGTCGCGGCGTTCCCGCCGAAGAACGATCGCAGCAGTTCTGCCCTGGGGCCCGCGACCAGCTCGTCGCCGAGGCCGGACGACGTCAGCAGGATCGGGGCATCGCCAAGCGGTGCCAACATCGGCTGCCAGCCGGACCGTCGCCAGTCGGCTCGGATGGTGCGACGGCCATCGGTGATCAGCAGTTGGAACGGCGCGAACGGTGCCGGGTCGAACCGCTGGAGCCGGCTCGTCGCTTCTTCGATCGTTCCGGATTGCAGGAGTAGAGGAAGGATCGACCCTCGACTCGGCGCGCCATTCGCAGCGATCGGGGGATTGTGGGGAGTCGGGGGATTGGCGTTGAGCAGTGCCGCGGCCAGGCCTGCATCATTCATACCGGCCCAGGTACCGCCGCCGACGGGATCCACCGGCCACACCGCCTGGCGCGCACCGGCGGTGAAGACGGCAGGACCGATCGCCGGCGCACGCCCACGAGCCTCGTCACGGTTGCACACCATGCGATAGCCGAACGACAGGCGAAGCAGTGTCACGGTGCACACGCGATCACCCGGCCTTTCGGTGCGCCGCGTCGCGAAGCGTGGCCGGGGCAAAGCCGAAGCAGTCGGGTAGCAAGCCGCCGAGCGTCTTCACCATCGCCCCGATGATCGCGTTGTGATGAATCGTATGACTGACGGTATAGGCCAGTTCGCGGCCGAGCGTCGAACCGACGTTGATCGGCTGACCGTCACTGGTCAGGAGGACTGACAGGCTGATATCCGCGGCGAGATCCGATTCATGCCAGGCCGATAAGGCATCGACCTGCGCTCGGACGGCGGCGGCCGCCGCCTCGCGATCGTTTTCGATCGGCGTCCCCCGCTGACGATGGTCGTAGTTGAGCGTGTTCGACTGACGGGCCTCGACTAACGCCGCGACGTGGTCCAAACAATGCCTGACATGCCCGCCCACGCTGCTGGGCATGACGCCCACAGGTTTCTGAACGTACTGGGCATCGGTCAGGTTCTGGATGACAGCCGACAACTCCGTTAGCAAGGCCATCAGCGGCTGCGCCGGGGAAACGGGTGTCGGAGCGACGCGGTCGCAACAGTCGATGTCGATCGATCGTGCAAGTGTCATGGGCATGGCAACCTCGGGAAGAGCTGTGAGCGCGCGGTTGGTCGGTTGGCGGCAGTTCACCCGGCGATCGGCGGCAGGCTGCCCGAAGGCACCAGTGCCGGTGTCACGGGCCGATCGGACCCGAAGAGCCAGGAGCCGATCACGGGAATCTGCTCCCGGCGGATCACAAGAATCGCAAGCGAGCCGACGAAGACGACAATCGCCAGGCCAAACAGCAGCCCGCCGTCACCCTGGACCTCAATGCCCCGTTTCGTGAGATGGCTCATGATCGCGCCGCAGATCACGCCGAGCGCCAGAATCGCCCCGATCGTGGTCGTGCGTGGGTAGAGCAGCAGGATCACCGCGATCAGTTCGGCGATACCCGACCCGATCCGTCCCCAAGGCTCCAGCCCGAGCGTCTTGAAGATGTAGACCGATTCCTCGGCCCCGCTGAACTTGAAGAAGAGCGTCTGGGCGAGAATGACGGCGACGACAACTTGGAGAATCCAGCTGCCGATTAATAACGTCTTGTTAAGGTCCATGAGGGGCTCCGAGTATTGCATTCAACGGTGGGATGCCGGTGCACCCGCACTGGTTACGCGATGTGCCTGAGGTCCGGATGCTTTGATTGGGACAACCGTGTTGCCCTGCTGATGGCTGAACTGGATGGAACGAATCTGATGCGGCTCATTCCCCCGCGATCTTCTTCCACGAGCCGTCGGCGAGCTTCGTCTTGTTCGCTTCGTCCTTTTTCCAGTCGTCCTGGGCGTCGGCGAAGAAGCTCTTGTAGAACAGGAACAGTCGGCCATTGGTGATGCGGAAATTCCGCGGATCGATCTCCACCTTCTTTCCCTCGGCCATCGCGGTGGCGCACCACCCGCCATAAGCGGGAGCGAACTTCTCCGGGGCGTCGGTGAATTGCTTGCGATTCTGCTCGCTGGAGAATCGGTAGATCACGCCTTTATGTTCTGCCGAGAACTTGGCATTCCCGCGGACCGCTTTGCCGCCGAAGTAAGAGACCGGGTCGTAGCCTTCTATCGCCAGGCGGTCCTTGCCCAAGTTGTAGTGCGGGGACGGCGGCGTCTGTGCGGACGACGTTGAAACAAAGCCAAGAACAACCAACAGCGCGATACCAGTTGCGGCGCGAAACATGGAAAATCTCCGGGAAGCGGTTTACGGCAATTGGCCGGAACATCCGACCGCCTGTCTGATGCCAGGCACGACGTCAATGTCACCGGCTTTGTCCCC
Organism: Humisphaera borealis; assembly: GCF_015169395.1. GTDB lineage: Bacteria > Planctomycetota > Phycisphaerae > Tepidisphaerales > Tepidisphaeraceae > Humisphaera > Humisphaera borealis. The sequence continues at coordinate 6,822,342 of NZ_CP063458.1, read as the reverse complement.
GCCTTCCCCGGCGTGCAGATCACCCCAGCCTTGATGGAAGCCGAAATCGCAGTTCTTCCAGGCAAACCCTGCTAACCCGGAAAATTCAGAACCACCACGGAGGACGCCGCGAACACGGAGAAATCGCAGAGAAATTGCCCGAATTTGATCGCGGCAACCTGCCAGTCGAATGAATCGCTCGGGTGGTTCATGAGCCTCGTCTCGGTCTTCATCTCCGTGAACGCCGTGTCCTCCGTGGTGAACAATCCGGGCTATGCCGCAAATGACGACAGCCGCGACTGCTCGCGGCCGACGGAAAACACACCTGATTGTTGCGGGTCGCGGGAATATCTGAGCGCTCCGCCGGGTACATCCGGCGGCATTACCAACCTCGATGCAAGTCATCGACGCAGCGCGAGGACGGCGCGAACAAGGCCTTCCGGCACTTCGCTGGTCACGAACTCCGCACCTTCGAACGACTTGCGGCTCAGGTGGATGGTCTTCCGGTAGCTATCGAGGTAGTTCTTGCAATCGAGGCACTCGTCGATGTGCTCCTCGAACACTTCCCGCTGGGTCGACGGCAAGTTTCCGTCGACATACTCTTCCAGAAAATCGATCAACTCACGACATGTCATGGTCTGCCTGCTCTCTTGAGTATACGGACAAGAGTCTCTGCTGCGGTTACCTGCCATTGCGTTGTCTGACGCTTAAGGCCCGGCCGGCCCGCCGGCCGCCGCGGTCTCTCCGAAATAGGGGTTCAACAGCGTCCGCAGTGCCTGCCGTGCACGGTGCAGCCGCGTCTTGACCGCGTTGGCATTAATGCCCAGCAGTTGCGCCGTTTCCTCCGTGTCGTACTCTTCGATGTCGCGAAGGAGCAAAACGGTACAGTATTGCGACGGCAATTGTTCAATGCACCGCCGAACAATGGACCTGGACTCTTCCAATTCAGCCAGTTGATCGACCGCGGGAACCCAACCGCCACCCGGCTGAACGCGATGTCCGTCGGCGGTGTACTGCGGCAGCAGGTCTTCGATCGCCTGTTCCGGACGCCGCCGCCGGGTGCGGAGCTTCATCAACGAAGCCCGCACGACGATGGAGTGTAGCCAGGTGCCCAGGCTCGCGGTGCCACCGAAAGAACCGATCGCCTTGAATGCCGACAGGAATGCGTCCTGGACGGCGTCGCTGGCGTCGGATTCACTGCGGAGGAACCGCTTGGCGACCGCGAGCATGCGGCCTGCATGGTCGCGCACGAGTTGTTCGAACGCGGCCGGGTCGCCGGCCTGCAATCGCGGCAGAAGGGCGTCGTCCTCGCGCCGATTCGGCGGCGTGGGGTTGGAAGACTCTGACGTTGGCTGTGGCATGACCGTACTTTCCCGACAGACGTTTCGTTCGATGCGTTACGCAGGGTCAATCGCCTGAGCAACGCGACTCGAACGGAGTCGGGTAATCGCTCGGGCTTAGGGGGGGCTTTGGTTCGCCGCGACGGTGACGGCTGACAGTGCCGTTGCCGCGGCCGTGCGGACTGTTTCTCTGGGGTCGTTTAGTGCCGAACGCAGCGCAGGAATCGCCGCGTCGGCCGCGGTCCCGATTCCGCCGATCGCCATCGCCGACAGTTGCCGCACGAGCGGATCTCCATCGGCCAGGCGTCTGACCAGCGCGTCGAGCCATGGGAGCGCCGCCGGTCCCATCGAAAGGAAGCCGCAAACGCCACAGACTCGAAACATGGTCCTTGAACGTCCGAGCAACGGCAGAAGCCGTGGGGCTGCAATCACGGCCGCCGGCCCGACCGCCGACAGGCCGATCGCTGCATTCCAGACCACTACCGGATTGGGGTGGTCAAGTATTTCGCAAAAATAGAGCGAGACCGACTCGACGGGTCCCTCGACCAGCAACAACGCACGCTCGGAGGCTGTGTCGCCGACTGCTTCCAATGCGAGGTGGATTTGAAGCAGATAGGACACCCACGGGCGGGATTCCCCGATCGCGCCGGAAAACGCGGCCCGGGCTGCGTCACGTACGAGTGGCGATTCGTCGCGCATCGCGGCGCTCAGCTCGGCGGCCAATAACGGCGCGACGGCCGGCGTCGCACGCGCCGCCGCGGCGGCCGCCAAGCGCACGGCGGGGTCTTCGTCGGTCAGCGCATTTTGCCAGGCCGCCATCGGCACTTCGGAGAACTGGGCGACCTGTCCCATCAGCCCCGCCACAGCACGGCGGACAAGAGCCGACGCGTCTTTCATCAGTGCTGCCGCCTCGTCAGCGCCGATCCCAGCCCCGCCAAAGTCTTTCAGCATCTCGATCGCCGACACGCGAACACCGTCGTCCGGGTCGTGGATCAGTGTTCGAACCTGCGGCAGGCAAAACTCGGCATCGCCGCCCCGCTGCCGAAGCACGTCGAGCACCGTGCAACGTACGTCGGCGTCAGAGTCTTGCAGCACGTTCGCCAAGTCCCGAACGACGTCCGGCGAGCCTGACGAGGCACCGAGTGCACCGGCCGCCGCACGTCGAACGCACGGCTCGTCGTCGTGCAATAGTTCGCGCAGTGGCGGCAAGGCGGCAATCGGCGGGCCTTCGGGGCTGTTAAAGGCATCGGCCGCCGCCATGCGCACCTCGGCGGCCGGATCGTGCAGACAAGCGAGCAGCGCCTTCAGCAGCATGGGATCTGTCGAGTCGGCCGACCCGACGGACAGCATTGCCGCCGCGCGGACCGCCTGCCCGCGAACACCGGGATCAGCGGCCTGAAAATCCGCCAGGCAGGACATCATGCCCTGCCGCTCGGCACGCATCGCGGCCGGATCGCTTCGCATCGCCGTCGTGGTGCTCATGGGTTGCGCTCCACTTCGTCCACACGAATGAAGACGAGTCCGTCCCGGCTGAACTGCCGGCCGGTGACGATGACCGGCTCGGCGACGAGATGAAGAATCGACGACAACCGATCTCCCGCCAGCCGTTGTCCGTCGCGATCGGTCAGGACCAGAAAGGCCGGCGTTCGATCGGGCGTGTGTGTGACCAGGACCGGCGGAATGCCGCCGCGGATGCACAGCGTCGCGCACGCCTTGTGCGCCTTGCCGTCACCGGGCTTCATCGCCCCCGCGTAGCACTTGGGATCGATGATCTCGCCGGCGAGTCTCACGGGCGTGGATACATCGGCGACGATCGCCGAAGTCGCGGGCAGTAATTCACCGACCGGCCTTGATGCCGCGTCGGCCGCGACGATCGGAGTCTCCTCCTCGGCCATCGAGACCAGTCGCAAATCGCCTCGTGTGACGGCGTGGCCTCGAACGACGACACGCTTGCCGATCAGGCCGTGCGCCCAGTCGTCAGCGCTCTGTTTCGTGGGCCCCGTCAGCAGTAGTGCACGGCCACTATCTTCCACGAGAGTGAGGTATGGACTGGAGCGAAGCATCCCCGTGAAGGTCTGGACGTCATCAATCTGCCAGACACCACGACCGGGGTCGCGCTGTCCGGCGGCAAGGACGGCAATCAGCGCGCAGCAACCGATCAGGGTGATCGCCACCACGCGGAGCAGCCAGCGTCGCAAACCGGGCGGTGTCGGCTGGTAGCCGACGTAGAAGCTTTCGTCGTTGCCGGATGTCATGGGATGTTCTCTTGAGAGGACGTGACAACAACGCACCGAGCGATCACCGGGTCTAAAGACGCGACAACCGCGAAGCAGCACAGCATCTTGGTCTTGCTATCACGTGATCGCAGCCGGCTCGACCGCAGTTCCCGGCGGCAGCGCGACCCTGTGCACCTGCACCCGATCGCCAACAACACGAACGCGGTACGTCGGCAGCTTTTCGGTGAACGGCGGCGGCGCGCAGCCGTCGGCGGCGCGATACTGATAGCCGTGCCACGGACAGGTGACACAGCCGTCAATGATTCGACCTTCGCCCAGCGGGCCACCCTGGTGAGCGCAAACATTGGAGATCGCCGACACCGCCGCCCCCTGCCGGTAGAGGGCAATGCGCTCGCCTGCCGCCGTCGGAACGACTTTGCCTCGGCCGTCGATCAGGTCTGAAACGGCGCAGGCGTCAATCCAGTCGGTCTCGGGATTGCCGGCCGAGTCTGAAGTTGCTGCCCCCGCCGCATCGGTCTTCGCCTCGCGTCGCCCGGCGACAAGATGAAGCGATCCGACCAGCGCCACGCCGGCGATCAGGAGCATTGGCTGGATCGCCCCGCGCTCCGACTGCATCGAACCCAGGGCTACGTGCGCGATAAGCGACGCCCAGGCCAGGTACACCGACATGTGAAGGGCCTTCCAGACCCGGGGCGACAGGTTCTTCAGCCAGAAGTCGTGACTCGTCGCCGCCATCAGAAACAGCACCACTAGCGCGAGCGCACCGAACCATTCGAAGGGGAACCCTGCGACCGACGCGACATCAAGGTTGCTGGTCAGCAGCGAATAGGGTGCGGAGACCACCCCGAACCCGTGATAGAAGCCGGTCGCGGCCAGCGCGTGCAGCAGCGCCACCGCGAAGGTCATCACACCCAGGTGGCGACGGTTGTAGAGCAGTGGAAGGAATCGGCGATCGAGCCGTGCGAGCGGGCCGATGCAGAGGATAACGTGCAGCATCACGATCGCGCACGCCCCGAACGCTCGCATCAGCAGGATTGGCGGACTGATCGACCGATCGCCGGTGTAAATGAGCGACGTGACAACTACGAACGCGGCAATAAAGAGCACAACCGCGCCGGCGACGATCAGATCATAGCGGACCTTGTTGGGGTTCCACTGGATGGCGCGATAGCCGACACTCATAACGTCATGCCTTCGGAGGTTAGTTCGGGACGGACCTCGCAAGCCATGCCAGCAGGACCACGACCGCCGCCAAGGGCGTCAGCAGCAGCCACAGCCGAAGGTGCCAGCGTCGCTGCCCGCGATTCACGCCGACCTCGCTTTTTGTCCGACAACCCACTTCAGAAGGAGCGCCGGCCAGAGGGCCGCCGCTCCGGGGATGATGAACAACCGGAACGCGACGGGCGCACCGCGTGCCGAGGCGTCCACCATGCCGACACCGCGTACCGCAAACAGAACGGCGAACGCGATCCCAGACGCCAGATAGGTGCCAACGATCACGAGAATGACTTGGGCAATGTCCATGCTGCGTTGATGCTTCGATGCCGGACTAGCGGGCAGGTAACAGAGAAAATTCCGGTTCGTGCGACCGGGGCGCGGCAGTGTCGGCCTTGGATCGCCCGTCCCGGCCGGGGGCGGCCTTTGCGAGACCCTGCTCCGACCGACGGACGCGAGTCTGGATGCTGCTCGGATGAGGCGGCGTGCACGAAACCGCTTCTGGAGCAACCGCGGCCCAATGTTTGCTTTGTGTTGGTCAGAGGCGTCGTGAAGACCGTCCCGTGCCCAGCGGGCGCGCGCGCCTCACCCGCTGAACGGTGGTTTGCCTTGTCTGCGCGCAACTCGACGGAGCGGAAAGATCAGATCGCCGCGACAGGGTCGACGGCAGGAAGGGTTTTTGTTGCCCTCGTTTTCGTCGGGGGTGTCTTCTTCTCCGCGACACTCTGGAACACGATCGACCAATGGGAGCGGCAATCGCTTCAGACCGAGATTCACGCCCGGGCGGCCGCCCGGGCGCGGCTGCTTGATGCCTCCGTCCGCCAGTCGATGGATGTTCTGTACGGGATTTCCTCCCTGATGGCGTCCCGTTCCGTCGGGTCTGCCCTGCCCTCTGCCGCCGACGGTGTTCAAAGAACAGACCCGCAGGTCACCCGCGGCGAGTTTCGAGCGTTTGTCGCCCAGGCGCTTTCACGTCAGCCGGAACTGCAGGCAATCGGCTGGACGCCCGTGGTGCCCCAATCGCGGCGTGTCGAGTTCGAATCCGAGGCCCGACGAGACGGTCTTGAGAACTTTGAGTTCCGGGAACTCAATGCCGCCGGCACGCCGATTCGGGCCCCTGAGCGGTCGGAGTACCTTCCCGTTTACTACCTCGAACCCCAGGCCGACAACGCCCCAGCGCTGGGCTTCGAACTCGACTCCGACCCCGTCCGAATGTCCGCCTTGAAGGCGGCCGCAGCTACCGGGCAGCCAACTGCCACTGCTCCCATTCAACTGGTGCAGAAGCCCCGCCAGGGCATTGGCTTTGTCGTATACCTGCCGGTCTACCGGAATCACAACCTCGACCCGACGAAGCAGTCGATCGGCCTGGCCGGCTATGCGTCGGCGGTCTTCCGAATCGAGCACCTGATCGCGCCCGTGGAGCGCGGCCTTGCCGAGGACGGCCTGATCCTGTCGATCGCCGACCACTCGGCCGACGGACAGCGGCTATACGGGTCCGATTCGCCGGGCTTTTCGGCGAACGTCATCGGGGTGGCACCCGTGTCTCTCGCGGGCAGACAGTGGTCCCTCTCACTGCGACCGACGTCGGCATTCATCGCCCGCCACCGCCACAAGGAGTCGCTCGTCGTCCTGGCCAGCGGCATTATCATCTCGCTGCTCCTGAGCTGCTACATTTCGGCCGGACTGCGACGCCGGGCGGTCATCGAGCAGAGCGTTCATGAGCGGACCCGCCAGCTCCAGTTGGCCGAAGCCAAGGCCCGGAGTATTTTCGAGCATGCCGTCGAAGGCATGTTCCAGACGACGGTCGAAGGCACATACCTCAGCGCCAATCCCGCCCTGGCCCGCATCTACGGATACGACTCCGACACCGAACTGACGGCCAACCTTGCCGATGTCGCCGACCAGCTCTACGTCAACCCGCGGCGCCGCCGCGAGTTTGTGAACTGCGTCCTGCGGGACGGCGTCGTGATGGACTTCGAATCGCAGGTCCGCCGTAAAGACGGCCGGGTCATCTGGATCGCCGAGAACGCACGGGTGGTGCGCGACGAGGCGGGCCGGGTGCTGTATTTCGAAGGCAGCGTGGTCGACATCACCGACCGCAAGCATGCCGAGAAACTATTGCGCGAAGACCGCGAGGCCCTGGAAGCGCGCGTCCGCGAGCGGACGACGGAGCTGGATCAGGCCGTCCAGGCGTTGCAGGGAGAGGTCGCCGAGCGCACACGGGCCCAGTCGGCCGCCGCCGCAGCCAGCCAGGCCAAAAGCCGGTTCCTGGCCAACATCAGCCACGAGATTCGCACGCCCATGAATGCGATTCTCGGCTACGCCCAGCTGCTGGGGGGCGACGCGAACCTGACGGCAGCGCAGCGGGAGGCGATGGGGACGATTCTCGCCAGCGGCCGCCACCTTCTAGATCTGATCGACGACGTCCTGGACCTGTCCAAGATCGAAGCCGGCCGTGCAGAAGTGAATGCCAGCGCGTTTGCCCTTCCGGATGCGGTTCGGGAAGTAGCGTCGTTGTTCGCCGGTCGATGCACCGAAAAGGGGCTGCTGCTTCGGATCGATTCGCCGGGCGACCAAGACTGGCCGGCCTGTGTGTGGGGCGACAGCAGGAAGCTTCGGCAGGTGTTGATCAACCTGCTCGGCAATGCCGTGAAGTTTACCGACCAGGGCACGATCACAGTCCGCATCGACCGCCTGAACGAAAGCCGCTACCGCTTCGAGGTCGCCGACACCGGCATCGGCATTCAGCCCGAAGCGATGACGGCGATCTTCGAACCGTTCCAGCAGGCGCCCTCCGGAGCCAGCCGTGGCGGCACGGGGCTCGGCCTTTCGATCGCGCGGGGTCAGATCGAGGCCATGGGCGGCCGGCTTCGTGTCCAATCGACGCCCGGCACCGGATCACGCTTCGATTTCGAGCTGGATTTGCCCGCGACGGCGGTCGAAAACGACCTGCCCAAGCGGCTGAGCCGCATTCTGTCTCCGGGACGACCGGTCCGGGCGATGGTCATCGACGACGTGACCGACAGTCGGCGGGTCGTCGCCGATCTGCTGCGGCGGATCGGCTGCGATGTGACCGAAGCGTCGTCCGCGGCCGAGGCGGTGGAAATCGTCGATGCCGCCCGGCCGGAAATTGCCGTCGTCGACATCATGATGCCCGGGGTGGATGGAATTGCGACCGCCACGTTGCTGCGCGAGCGAACGGGCGGCGACATCAAGCTGCTGGCGATGTCGGCGTCGGCGACGCCCGAACATCGCGCCCGATGCGACCAGGCCGGATTTCACGGCTTTATTGCCAAACCGATCGAACTGGACCGACTCGCGATGACCGTCGCCCGCCTGGCCGGTGTTCCGCTGGACGTCAGCCGAACGGAGGCGACCCCGCCCCTCGAACGGAACACTTCTTCCGCCAGGGAACTTCTACCCAGCCTGCGCCGGCGGATCCTGCGTGCGGCCAAGCGTTGCAGCGTGACCGACCTGAAGCAGTGCCTTGCCGAAGCCGAGACCGCCGGGCCCGCCAGTGCGGCGGCGGTGGTTCGTCGCGGGTTGCGGAGCTACGACATGGACCTGATCGTGCAAAGCCTGGGCGACACCCCGCCGGACGAGGAGGAGCGGTGACCGCAGCCGATCCGGCCCCCGCCGACACCACGACCAGCACCGCCTCGTCACGGCTTACCGTGCTGGTGGTTGATGACACCCCGGCAAACCTCGACACGCTGGTCGGCCTGCTCGAACGGCAGGATTACGACGTGCTGGCCGTTTCGTCGGGCGAGGCGGCGGTGCGCGTCGCGGCATCGGCAATGCCCCACATCATCCTGCTCGACGTCGTCATGTCGGGCATCGACGGTTACGAAACCTGTCGGCGGCTCAAGGCCTTACCCGAGACGCGGGAGATCCCCGTCCTGTTCGTCAGCGCCCGCGACGGCGCTGAAAGCCTGCTGAGCGGGTTCGCCGTCGGCGGCGTGGACTACATCTCCAAACCGTTCGAAGCCGCCGAGGTGCTGGCACGCGTCGGCGCGCACCTGCGGATCGCGCAGCTCACCCGCGAACTGTCGGCAAGGAACGCCGACCTGCTGCGCCAGGACGCCGAGCTTCGCTCGACACTCGACGCACTCCAGCAGGAGAACGCCCGTCGCGAGCGGGCCGAAGACGCCCTGCGGACTGTCGACGGACGCCTGGCCGCCATGGCGAACCAGGAAGCCGAGCGGTGGGACGTCGGCGGGTTCATCGGTCGCAGCGCGACGCTCCGCCGCATCCTTGCCGACATCGCGCGGGTGCGGAACTTCGGTTCGATCAATGTCCTGGTGACCGGCGAAAGCGGCACCGGGAAGGAACTGGTGGCCCGCGCCATTCATGGCGGCAGCCCGCGGGCGGGCGGGCCGTTCATCGCGATCAACTGCGTCGCCATTCCGGCCGACCTTGCCGAATCCACCCTGTTCGGTCACACCCGGGGCGCCTTCACCGGCGCGACCGCCGACCGCAAGGGCTACTTCGAACTCGCCGACGGCGGTACATTGTTTCTCGACGAGATCGGTGACATGCCCGTCGCGCTGCAGGCCAAGTTGCTGCGCGTCCTGGAAGACGGAAAGATCACGCCCATCGGCTCTTCACGCGAGAAGCGCGTCAATGTTCGCATCGTCGCCGCGACCAACGCGAACCTCGATCGACAGATCGCCAACGGCGTGTTCCGGCAGGATCTTTACTTCCGGCTGTCGCAATACTGTGTGCGCCTCCCGCCCCTGCGGGAACGCACGGAAGACATTCCCCTGCTGGCAGAGCATTTCGTGAGGCTGTTCGCACGTGAAATGGGCCTGGTGCCACCGGCCATTTCCCCGGCCGTCTTTCGATCGCTCGCGATGCACGCGTTCCCGGGAAATGTCCGCGAACTCAAGAACGTCATCGAGAGGTGCCTGATCGAGAGCGGCGGCGAAGCGATCGAACTCGAGCACCTGGCGACCGCCCTGCCGACCCCACTGCAAACCCTCCCTGTGCCGACACCGGCCGCGCCCCTGCCGGTGGCCACGCCGACGATTGCCTCCTCGGCGGCCACACCGCCGGCTTCGGATGCCCTCTCTCCCGTCGCCGACCTGCCGTTGAATCTGGAGGAAGCCGAGACCCTGCTGATGAAACGAGCCCTGGCCGAAACCGGCGGCAATGTTGCCGAGGCCGCCCGCCGCCTGGGTGTGAACCGGACGCGCATTTACCGCAAGCTGGGCAACAGTTGACGTCACCCCCATTACCCTCCGAATTGTCGCGACTGTTGCAGGCCGGGCGCAAGTGACACACAGCCCCGCGCCGCAGCTACCTTCCTCTTGGCATAACCCCATGCCAATACTGTGATTCCGCGAATCTTAACGAACGGCACGCGCATTGTTTTAGGCAACTCGTGCGACGCGGGCCGTAACGCCTCCGGGGGCGGAAGGCGACGGTCCGTGTCGTGCAACCTACCGCGTCAGTTCACTGTCGGTCGGCCTGAACAGCCGGCCGAAGATCTTGGGAAGGATCGATTTCGATGAAGCGCACCTCTCGTGTGTTCCTTGCGGCTTTGGTTGCAACTGCCGGTCTGGCCACGCAGGCCCTCGCGGCCGACGGCCCTTTCGTACTCGGGCCGACGCCCCCCTCAAAGGCGACAGCGCCCGCCCCGGATACGGTGCTGGGTCCGCCTCGCCCGCAGGACGGCGCGGCACAGGAGTCGGTCGGCGGTTCGGGCTTCGGACTGAACCCTTTCGCCTCCGCGCCGCGCGAAACGACGGCCGACGAAGCGCTGGCGAACATGGAGAGCCAGCCCTTTTCGCTGAAGGTCACCAACAGCGATCTCGTATTCACCGACAAGGTGCTTAAGCGGGTTGCCAATCCGACGATGGGCCAGTCGCCCACGGAACACCCCGTCTACCTCGCCGCCGACGCGGCGGAAACGCCCAACATTCACGGCTTCATCGAGGCCCCGTTCAAAACAGCCTATGTGACGCCACGCGGCCTGGTCGTTGAAAACTCCGGCGTGGTGTTCCAGCCGGTCGGCGGTTTCGTCATCCCCATCGGCGACGCCGGTCCACTTAAGGGTCTTACGTTCGTGACGGGTGTCTGGACGAGCTTCAACTCGGCCCAGAACGACACGAACGTCGGTTCGTGGAACGAAACCGACTACTTCGCGAGCTTCTCGTGGAACGTCGATAAGTTTTCGTTCAACCTGACCTACGGCGCCTGGGGCTTCCCGCAGTCGACCGAGGCCAAGCCGTCCACCGAACACAACATCGACCTCAAGATCAGCTTCGACGATTCGAAGGTCTGGGGCGACAGCGGATTCTCGCTGAACCCCTATGTCGATCTGTGGTGGGCCGTCGCCGGCTCCTCGACCGTGGTGCTGGGCAAGCAGGGCGACACCGGCTACGTCGAAATCGGTATCGTCCCGACCTACACCGTCAAGGCCGCCCCGGACATGCCCATCAAGCTCGCCTTCCCGACCTACTTCTCGGTCGGTCCCGAAGGGTACTGGGATGCGACGGCTTCGAACGGCAACTTCGGCGTGTTCAGCACGTCTGTGAATGCCACGATCCCGTTGAACTTCATCCCGGCGAGAATGGGCCACTGGCACGCCACGGCCGGGCTGACCTACTTCTACCTGATGAATCAGAGCCTCCTGGAGGCCGGCACGATTCTGAGCGGCAACGACAATCGCAATGTGTTTGTCGGATCGCTTGGCATCGGCATGAACTTCTGACGCCTTGATGCAGGCGCGGCACGCACGGGCGGCGGTCCGATACGCCGCCCGTGATGCTGCGCGGTGGTCGCTAGCAAACCTTATCCACGAATGTTCACGAACAAGACATCTGAAGAACGGTTGGCACGGCTCTGTCGCCCAGGATGGGGCAGCGTGTTACTTTTTCATTGGCAACAATTCGTGCTCATTCGTGGATCCGTTGCTTATGCCTGATTTCGCCACGTAACCTGGATTTTCAACTCGTGAGCGGGAGTGGGGTGACGTAAGGTAGAACCGTCTGCAACCCCGCTCGTCTTCGACTAACCTGAGGTCCTCCGCGTGTCTGAATCGTCCGCCAAAACGTACATCGAATCGGCACCCTACCCCTGGCCTTGGAACGGCGACCTGCGGCCGCAGAATACGGCGCTGATCGTCATCGACATGCAGACCGACTTCTGCGGCAAGGGCGGCTACATCGACCTGTTGGGATACGACATTGGTATCACCCGCGCCGTCGTACCGGCGATCCAGCGGCTGCTGGATGTCGCACGCGACCGCGGCTACCACATCTTCCACACCCGCGAGGGCCATCGCCCCGACCTGGCCGACCTCCCCGCCAACAAGCGCTGGCGGTCGCGCAAGTTCAACAGCATCGCGGGCATCGGCGACCCCGGGCCCTGCGGGCGCGTGCTTGTCCGCGGGGAACCCGGCTGGGACATCATCCCCGAGCTCGCCCCGCTGCCCGGAGAAACGATCATCGACAAGCCGGGCAAGGGGTCGTTCTGCGCGACCGACCTGGACCTGATCCTCCGGCAGAAGAAGATCGACAACATCGTTCTGACCGGTATTACCACGGACGTCTGCGTGCATACCACGATGCGCGAAGCCAACGACCGCGGCTACGAATGCCTTCTGCTGACCGACTGCTGCGCCGCGACCGATCCGGCCAACCATGCGGCCGCAATCAATATGGTTAAGATGCAGAACGGCGTGTTCGGCGCAGTCGCGGAATCGGCGGCACTGATCCACGCCATCTGCTGACATCACCGGCGGTTTGCCCCGGGCGGGGACACCTGCGAGCGTCAGCATCAGTCCCTGGCCGGAGCCGGTCGATGAGCGAGAAGGATCTGTCCCCTGTCTTGATGAAGGATACGACACGCGCCCTGGTCGTGCCCGACCTGCTGCGCCTGATCGACGATCCGGCGTTGCCTTGGCAGGCATTCGTGCCCGGAATCGAAATCTTCCGGCTTTATCGCCTGGAGACGGGCCAAAGCGCCGCACTGCTTCGGTATACGCCGGGTGCCCGGCTGATCCGCCATCGCCACGTCGGGATGGAACATATCCTGGTGCTGCGCGGCTCCCAGGCCGACGAGAACGGCGTTCACCGACAGGGCACTTTGCTCATCCATCCCCCGGGCACCGCGCATTCGGTACGCAGCGATGAAGGCTGTGTTGCCCTGGCAATCTGGGAGCGACCGGTCGTCTTCGACCCGCCGGCCGGCACGTCGGTGGAACGCCTGTGACAGGCTGAAACAGATGTGACAGGCAACCGGAAATGTCGTCCGGACCAGGTCCCGTCTCAGGTCGAGATTCGTGCAGGAATGTCAGATTTTGCGGTTTCCGCTGTTCTGGCACGACGCGTGCATGTTGTCGAACCAACCGCACTGCTCGAGACGCTCGTGTGCCCGGAATTGAACCCCCCGGCACGAAGACTCCTGTATCACCGCTCGCGTGCATACACCGGGGCGTCTGGGAATCCGAATCGACCGTCTGAAATCAACCCGGCTCGTTGTTCAAGGCAGACGTTCGGTCGCAGCCGTTCGCGATCGCGTCCCAACGACCGACAATCCGAAGCAGGTGTACCATGATCATGCCGGAGAAAACCATCTCAGTGGATGCCGAGCCCTACTCGTTTGAGTTCGATCCCGAGACCTGCGCCCTGCTGATTATCGACATGCAGCGCGACTTCCTGGAACCGGGCGGTTTCGGCGAGATGCTGGGCAACGACGTCTCACAACTCCGCCGGACGATCGAACCGAATAAGAAACTGCTGGCCGCCTGGCGTTCGCTGGGGCTGAAGGTCATCCACACCCGCGAAGGGCACCGCCCCGACCTGGCCGACCTGCCGCCGGCCAAGAAGATCCGCGGGCGCAGTGCCACCTGCATCGGCGACGCCGGCCCGATGGGCCGCATCCTCGTCCGCGGCGAAGCCGGGCACGACATCATCCCCGAACTCTACCCCCTGCCCGGCGAACCGGTGATCGACAAGCCGGGGAAGGGCGCGTTCTTCGCGACCGATCTCCACGCTATCCTTCAAAACCTGGGCGTGAAGCAGCTGATCGTCACCGGCGTCACGACTGAAGTCTGCGTAAACACGACCGTCCGCGAAGCCAACGATCGGGGTTACGACTGCATCGTGCCGGAAGACTGCGTCGGCTCGTACTTCCCGGAATTCCAGGCCATGGGCCTCAAGATGATTAAAGCCCAAGGCGGCATCTTCGGCTGGGTCTCAGACTCGACGAAGATCATCGCCGCGATGACAGCATGAGAATCAAGGATGAAGGCGGATGAGAGACCGCTCAGTCAGTGACAAGGGCTTCCAGCCCGTGCCGGAGACGTTGCAGTGGTCAGACCTTCTTATGCAAAGATTTAGACTCCTGAACCGCTCGCACGGGCTGGAAGCCCTTGTCACTGACGGAGCCGTGTCTTATCCGTGCTCATTCGTGAGTATTCGTGGCTGACGCTTCTCTTTGCCACGACGAACCAAGCTTGTAACCGCCAACCGCTCGCCCGCGCCGCTCAACTTTGCTTTGCCGTTTCGCGATCCCTCGACCGCCGGTGGACCGCCAGTCTTTACTTTCGGAGATCGATCATGACTGACGCCACGCTTGCCAAGCCGCTGGGCGGCTCCCCAAAGCTCTGGGTTCCCGGTGACTGGAACGCCTTCTTCGGTTTCGGCACGAACATCCTGGTCAACCTGATGACGTTGACCGCACTGCTGAAGTTCGTGCTGAAAATCGATGACAGCATCATCTTCGGCCGCATCCTGCCGGCGACGGGGCTGATGCTGTTCCTGAGCACCGTCTACTACGCCTGGCTGGCGTACCGACTGGCAAAGAAGACCGGCCGCACCGATGTCTGCGCATTGCCCAGCGGCATCAGCGTGCCGCACATGTTCGTCGTGGTCTTCGTCATCATGCTGCCGATCTCGGCCAAGCACGGCGGCGTCAAGGGGTGGGAAGCGGGCCTGACCTGGGTGTTCATCCAGAGCTTCGTGCTCATGATCGGCGGCTTCGTCGCACCGATCATCCGCAAGATCACCCCGCGCGCCGCCCTGCTCGGCACGCTCGCCGGCGTGTCGATCACGTTCATCGCGCTCAAGCCCGCGCTGGAAATGTTCCTCAACCCCGTCATCGGCATCACCTGCTTTGCGATCATCCTGGCGAGCTGGTTCGGCGGCGTGAAGTACGGCAAGATCCCCGCCGGCCTGGTCGCGATCGCCGTCGGCACCGTCATCGCATGGGGCTCGAACCTGTTCGGCCTCAACTACGGCGGACTGACCGTCAAGGGCCTGACCGACTCGGTCGCCGGCTTCGGCTTCCACCTGCCGGTCCCCGCGTTCGACCATGTCTTCGGCGGGTTCGAATTCCTCGGCATCATCCTGGTCACGGCGATCCCGTTCGGAATCTATGACCTCGTCGAAGCGCTCGACAATGTCGAAAGCGCCGAAGTCGCCGGCGACCCCTTCCCCACCACCCAGGTGCTGACCGCCGACGGCATCGTCAGCCTGATCGGCTGCTGCATGGGCAACCCGTTCATCAACGCCGTCTACATCGGTCACCCCGGCTGGAAGGCCATGGGCGGTCGTATCGGTTATTCGGCGGCGACGGGCGTCATGGTCATCGTGATGGTGACCCTCGGCATCCTGCCGGTGCTGCTGGCTTTGATTCCGACCGTCGCGATCTATCCGATCCTGCTCTACATCGCGATGCTCATCGGGTCGCAGGCGTTCCAGGAAACGCCCAAGGCCCACGCACCGGCCGTCGTGCTGTCACTCGTGCCGCACATCGCGCACTGGGGCTACACGATCATCACGCAGGCGCTGGCGGCGACGGGTGTCATCGTCGGCATCATGTCGGCCGACGAACTGGCGACACTCACCGGCAATATCGCCCGGGAAGGCCTGCTGTTCGAAGGCCTGCACATCCTCGGCGGCGGATCGATCCTCGGCGGGTTGATCTTCGGCGCAATCGCCGCGTTCATCATCGATCGCAAACTCAAGAACGCTGCGGCGTTCGCGATCGCCGGCGGCGTGATGACCTTCTTCGGCTTCATGCACGGCGACAAGATCGGCATCGCCCACGGCAAATCGATGACCGTCGCGGTCGCCTACCTGATGGTCGCCGCTGTCCTGCTGCTGTGTGCGAAGTTCGGGCACGTCACCGCACCGGCAGCCGAGG
Source organism: Humisphaera borealis (assembly GCF_015169395.1). GTDB lineage: Bacteria > Planctomycetota > Phycisphaerae > Tepidisphaerales > Tepidisphaeraceae > Humisphaera > Humisphaera borealis. Next base: position 6,806,417 of record NZ_CP063458.1, on the reverse strand, counting down.
AAGCGCACGGTCACGGGCATGCCCCGGCAATGGAACCGGAATCGGACCTGCCGGAAGGCGTCGAACTGGCGGGCGCGAAGTAAGTGATGTCTCCGAGATAAGATTGACAGGGCAAGACGGGCATGCGGCGACGCGTGCCCGTCTTTTGCGTTGTAGGTCTGGAAGTGGGGCAGACATTCTTGTCTGCCCCGGACCCGGTACGCCGGGGCGCAGGCATTTTGGAATCTGAGAGCAGGTTCGGACGGGTGAGTACTTCCGCCCGAGACAGGCAAGAATGCCTGCCCCACCAGAGCTTGAGTTCTACTACAGCCCGCGCTTCCGCGCTGCGACCTTCGCCGCATCACGCTTTCGCTGGTTCTCGGTCGCCTTCTTCAGGAAGCTGCGCTCCGACCGGCTCAGGCTGTTCATACCGCTGGAGGAGACCTTGGCGAGGATTTCGTCCACGCGCTTCTGTTCCTCGGCTTCGGCCTCTGCCTCGCGCTCCATCTTCCTGCGCGCCCGGATGCCAGGACCCCTTGGCGCTGAGGACGGGTCGGGTGTGGCAAACCCTACGCGATCGAGCAATCCGGAGACTTTCGGGGCGATCAACCACGGGGCAAAAAAGCCGAACGCCAGGCCGCCGAGGTGCGCTGCGCTGCTGAAGTCCCGATCGGCAAGCGATGCCAGAAGGAAGAATGCCGCGAACAGCGCGACCGCCATCCGGATGGGTACAGGGAACACCAGGAGGATGAGCTGGCGTTCGGGCATGAGCAGTGCGACCGCGCCCATCGCCGCAAACACGCTTCCGCTGGCACCAATGAGCGGCGCGCGTCCGCCGGTCGCCAGGCACAGCAGGCCGAACGCGATTCCGGCTGCTATCCCGCCCAGCGTGTAAAACCCGAGTGCCTTCCGCCAACCCCAGACCTGTTCGAGGGCGGGAAGAAAGAAGAAGAGTGCGAGCATGTTGAAAAAGACGTGCGACGCACTCGAATGCAGGTACTGATAGGTGATCCAGCGCCACGGCTGCGTGAACGCCCACCCTTCAAAGAACGTAAGCCCGCCCCAGTAGGTCATGAGATACCGATCCCACGATGCCTGGACAATAAAGATCACGAGGTTCAGGACAATTAACGTGCCCGACAGCCGCGTGATGGGAGGAAAGCGAAACTGTACCGGCGGAATGCCTCCGTTGCGGTCTTCGCGGTGGTAGGCTCGGTCTTCCCATCCCATGGTTGAATGATCCTTCGCTCGTTGAGTCTACCCGTCGAAAACGTCGGCCCGACACCAGGGTCGCTCCAGCGACCATGCCGGCGTCACGACTCATCCTGCGCGAGCGTGAAACCGCTCGTACATCAGCACTGCCGCGATCGTCTTGCTGTCCTCGATCTGCCCGGTGCGGATCAGCTCAATCGCATCGGCCAGCGTCGTCGGGATCACTTCAATCTCTTCGCCGGCTTCCAGCGCCTGGCCCTGGAACGTCAGATCGTACGCGGCGAACAGGTGCATCTTCTCGGTCAGAATTCCGGGCGAGGCAAAGAAGCTCGCGATCCGCTTCAGCCGGCCGGCGAGGTAGCCGGTTTCTTCCAGCAGTTCGCGGCCGGCGCAGTTCATCGGGTCTTCGCCCTTCTCCAGCGTCCCAGCCGGAACCTCGATCAGCGTCTGACCGATGCTGTAGCGGCGATTGCCGATCAGCAACAACCTGCCATCGTCGAGAAAGCCTAAAATCACCACCGCGCCGGGGTGGACGACCACTTCCTTGAGCAGCCTTTTGCCGGTGCGGGATTGCTCCAAGTGGTGGATCTCGAGGCGAATCTTACGGCCCTCGTAGAGGACCTGCTTTTCGATCAGATGGTCGGACATTGGCTTGAATCCTCTGGGCGGGCCGGAGCGGGGCGACGGCTTGGGCCTGCGGAGCATTATATCTCGGTTTCCAGCAAGTTAGTCGTTCCCGCTGGCACGGCCAAGCGAGTATTGTGATTTCGCCGGGCCGGATCGAGTTTGTTTTCGATCACGCCCGGCATTTGTATGAAACACCAGAGTCTTATCTACGTGGTCATGCTTGTCGTCGCCGCCGGCGGCCTCTGGGCGGTCATGCGCCTGGGCTCACGGCTCGACGCCGCCGCCGACCTGGGTGGCGAATGGACCTTCGACTCCGGCCCGCTCGGGCCCGAAGCCGACGGCCCCGAACGCCTGGGCAAGGGGTTTCACATCGACCAGTCGGGCCGGTTCCTTCGGGTACGGTTCGACAACGGCCGCCAACTCGACCTGCGGGCCCAGCAGCTTCCGGAGGGTGCGATCGGCGGCAATCCTTTGCCCGTCGAACTCAAAGACAGCCTCTGGCACATGAGCGGCACGGTTCGAGAGGAAAACGGCAAGCTGATCGGCGTCTTTACGCTCAAGGGTCCGGAGCGGGCCCGCTTCGTTGCCTATCGCGCGCCGTTGGAGACGGAAAAAGCTCCGGCCGTCGCGCCCAGTCTTCCGGCGTCACCTCGCGCCGCCGCGGCGGCCGCCCCGAAATCGACGGAGTCGGGCAACGCAACCGCCGAGTTGACGCCGTCGCCAACCGTTCCGATGGTCGCACTCGGCAAAGAGAACACCTCGAAAGTTGCGACCGCCGTTCCCGCCCCGGCCGTCGCGGCACCTGCTGATTCGGTCGTTCGCCCAGTACCGGCAGCCATGAAGCCGGCGAAGACGGCACCCGTCCCGTAGCCAGTTCGGCAACACAAGAGACCTCGATCTGGAATCACCGCTCCGTCACGCAACACGCTTAGTTTCCTTATGGCGATTGAACACATTCTTCCCCGTCTGCTGATCGCGATGGCGGTCATCCTCGGTGCCAGTCGGCTCATGGGAATGCTCTTCGTGCGCTTCCGCCAGCCGCAGGTCGTCGGCGAAATGGTCGCCGGCATCATGCTCGGACCGAGCCTTCTAGGCTGGCTCTCCGAAGAGGCTGTCCGATCGGGGCTCTGGTCGTTTCATGTCGGCCACGCGCTCTTTCCGACGTCGATTATTCCCTTCCTGGGCATTCTCAGTCAGCTCGGCGTGATCCTGTTCCTGTTCCTGGTCGGGCTGGAACTCGACCCCAAGCTGCTGCGCAACAAGGGTCATGCAGCCGTCGTCATCAGCCATGCCAGCATCGTGGTGCCGTTCTTGCTCGGCACCTCGCTGACGCTGTTCCTGTATCCGCTGCTGTTCAACCACACCGAGGCGATGCGCTTCACGCCGGTGGCGCTGTTCATGGGCGCGGCGATGAGCATCACGGCGTTCCCCGTGCTGGCCCGCATCCTGACCGAACGCAAGATGCACAAGACGCGCGTCGGCGCGGTCGCGATTACGTGCGCCGCCGTAGACGATGTCACCGCCTGGTGCATGCTGGCATTCGTGGTGGGCGTCGCCCGGGCCGAAGGGCTGATGCCCGCGCTGGTCACCGCCGGCCTGGCGACGGTCTATGTCCTGGGCATGTTCTACATCGTGCGGCCGTTCCTTCGCCGCCTGCAGGCCGTACACGACCGCCAGGGCAAGCTCAGCGGCGGCGCGGTCGCATTGGTGCTCGGCCTGGTCCTGATCAGCGCGTGGATGACCGAAAAGATCGGCATTCACGCCCTGTTCGGCGCGTTCATGGTCGGCGCGATCATGCCCAAGGGAACGCAGTTCGTTCACACACTGACCGAAAAACTGGAAGACTTCATCGTCGTCCTGCTGCTGCCCATTTTCTTTGCCTACACCGGCCTGAAGACCCAGATCGGCCTGCTGAACACCGTCGAGCTCTGGGGCTACACCGGGCTGATCATCCTGGTGGCGTGTCTCGGGAAGTTTGGCGGTTCGGCGCTGGCCGGGCGACTCTGCGGGTTCTCCTGGCGGGAGGCCGGCGCGGTCGGCATCCTGATGAACACCCGCGGCCTGATGGAACTGGTCATCCTCAACATCGGCCGCGAGCTGGGCGTCATCACCCCCGCCGTCTTCGCGATGATGGTCCTGATGGCGCTGGCGACCACCGCGATGACCTCGCCGGTGCTGCACTACATCTACCCGCGTCGTCTGTACGAAGACGAACTTCAGGAGCTGGCGGCCAAGGGAAAGAAGTCGTCGGTGCCGGCGGTGCTGATTCCCGTCGCCGATCCGCGTTCCGGCGGCCCCCTGCTGCAACTGGCCGATTGGTTCACCGCCGCCGTCGCCGCCCCGGCCGACCCTGCGCCCGACGCCGTCGAACGCCGCGACCGACTCGGACTGCCGCACGTCGGCGACCGCAAGATCTTCGCGTTGCACCTGCGCCGGCCGGTGGAACTTGACGGCTACCGTGGGGCGTTCAAAGAGGCCGGTCCTGGTGCGCCATTGGCACCCAAGGCGCAGTCGGAAGCGTCGCTTCAGCCGCTGCTGGAGTTCGCCGATCGGCACGGGATTCCGGTCGAATCCATCGCGTTCGTCAGCCGGGATGTCGCCGACGACATCGCCCGCACCGCCGCCGAGCGCGGCGCCGACCTGGTGCTGATGGGTTCGCACCGTGCGTTGGTCGACCGCACGGTACTCGGCGGGACGGTGCACCGCGTGCTCACGCAAACGCCGACCGACGTCGCGATCCTGCTGGACCGCGGTTTCCGCAATATCAGCCGGGTGATGGTGCCCTACCTGCGCGGTCCGCACGACCGGCTGGCGTTGGAACTGGCGTCGAGATTGGGGCGGGCGGCGGGATGTTCCGTCACGGTGCTGCACGTCGTCCCTCCGGACGATGCCACCCGGGCGAAAGAGTCCGAGAGCGCTGCGGCCGGCGCCGCCGAGGCAATGCGGCGAGTCTTCGGCGACTCTCACGCCAGTACGGCGGTCGAGTTCCGCGTCATCCGCGACGCCGACCCCATCGCCGCCGTCGTCGCCGAATCCACGCATTTCGACCTGCTGATCGTCGGCGTCGGCGAGGAATGGGGACTGGAATCGCAACGGTTCGGCCTGCGTCCCGAACGCCTCGCGGCCGAGGCGCGGTGCTCCATGCTGCTGGTGAAGAAAGCCAGTCCCGTCACCCTCAGGCCTGAGACACGGGTCCCGGACGTAGCAGCACCGGCCAACGCGTCATAGTTCGAATCAAAGCAGCGTGCCCCGCAGAATCATGGACGCGACCGTGAAATAGATGATGAGCCCGGTGACATCAACCAGTGTCGCCACGAACGGTGCCGACGCGGTTGCCGGATCGAAGCCCAACCGCCGGAGCAGGAACGGCAGCATGCTGCCAACCAGCGACCCGAACATCACCACGCCGACAAGGCTCACCCAGACGGTGGTCGCCATCAGGTAGGCGTGGCCTTCGTAGTCCTGCCATCCCATCCAGTGCCAGAGGCAAATCCGGAAGAAGCCGATCGCGCCCAGGATGACGCCGAGGGTGCAACTGGTTCCCAGTTCTCGACCGAACACCCGCCACCAGTCGCGCAGTTTCACGTCCTGCAGCGCCAGCGACCGAATCAGGATCGAGGTCGCCTGCGATCCGCTGTTGCCGCCACTGCTGATGATCAGCGGGACGAACAGCGCCAGGACAGCCGCCTTTTCGATCGCGTGCTCGTACTTGCCCATGGCGGTCGCGGTCAGGGTCTCGCCGAGGAACAGCGCCGCCAGCCAGCCGCCCCGCTTCTTAATCATCTGCCAGAAGCCGACCTCAAAGTAAGCGCCGTCCAGGGCCTCCGAGCCGCCGAGCTTCTGCATCTCGGCGGTCGCCTTTTTCTCGGCGAAGTCGAGGACGTCATCCACGGTAATGATGCCCAGCATCCGGCCGTCACCGTCCACTACGGGCAACGCCACGCGGTCGTACTTCTCGAACGCGGCGACCACCTCTTCCCCGGTCGCCATCGCGGGAATCGAAACCAGCGGCCGGTCCTCAATGTCCGAAACCTTCACTTCATCATCGGCCAGCACCAGCGACCCGAGCCTGACGTCTTCGATCAGCTTGCCGTTGCCGTCGACAATGTAGAGAACGTTGAGCGTCTCCTTGCCTCGACCGGTCTTCTTGACCAGTTGCAGCGCATGACGGGCGGTCACGTCTTCCGGAAGGGCGACGTACTCCGGTGTCATGTACCGCCCGGCAGTCCCCGGCGGGTACCCCAGAAGATCCCGGGTCGCCTTCAGTTCGTCGGGCGTCAACGATTCCAGCAGCCTGCGGCACACCGGCGCGGGCAGTTCTTCGAGCAACCGTGCCCGGTCGTCCGGCGTCATCTCCGCGACCAGCGCCTGGGTTTGCTCACCCGAGAGCGATCTGACGAGCTCCTCCTGGTTTTCCAGCGGAAGGTACGAAAACGCCGCCGACGCGACCTCCCGCGGCAATACGCGGAAGATCACCCCTTCGTCCTCCTGCGGAAGGTCGACGATGATCTCTGCGATGTCCGGCGGATCGAGTTCCGAAAGCGCCGCCCTCAGCTCGACCCAGTCCTTGCGACGGATGATTTCTTCCAGGTCGGTCTGAAGGAGGGTTCCGATCATCGTGTGTCCAGGAGCGCGATTGGAGCGTGGCCGAACGAAACAACCGACCGGGCCCGCACGCTACGTCTGCGTACGATCGTAGCATCCGGCCGCTACTCGGCGGCGGCAATCGCCTTTCGCAATTCGGCCACCGATTTAGTCACTTCTACGACCGGGTCGTAGTCCTTCCGACGCATCGACAGGGTTTCAATCGGAACATAGCCCCGATAGCCGCCTTTGCGGATCACATCGACCAGCTTCGTGTAATCCGTCGCCGGCGAGTCGGTGCGGCTGCGCAGGGTTTCCTTGATCTGCCAGTTCACCGCGTGCGGAACCATCATCGCGATGTCGGCGTAGGGGTCGTCGCTCAGAAACTTGCCGGTGTCGACCAGCGCCCTGCACCAGTCGTGATCCACCCGTTTCAGCAGGCTCAGGTGCTCAGCGCCAGTGCGGATGAAGTCGCCATGATTCTGCACCGCGATGATCACACCGAACCGGCTGGCATGTTCGGCGCACTGTCTCAGGTCGTCGGCCATCCAGGCTTCGACAGCGTCGCGGTCGGCGTTGCCGGCGGCCTCCTGCCAGGTCTTGAAGGGGGATTGCGAGTCGGCAAAAACGCGGAGCGTTGGGGCACCCAGTTTCGCCGCGACTTCGACCCATTCCTTGATGATCTGCACGCCCGCCGCACGCACCGCTTTGTCGGCGGCGGTGAAATCGTTCCTTACGCCGGTGCCGCTGACGGTCATTCCCAGCGCGTGCACGTGCCGCTTCAGCCGGAAGACATACTCGTCCGGCGGCGCTTTCGGATAGCCGGGGAAGAAGTAGCCGGTCAGATCGACCGCACCGAGGTTCAGCTTCGCCGCGAAATCGCAGACGCCGAACAGATCGATGCCCGTCGCCGGATCCTGGGCGTTGGCGTTCAGGCGTTCGAGAAAAGAGTAGGCGTTGAGCGCCGGGATCAGGCGCGGGCCGCCCATCCGCCGGATCGGTTCCAGCGCGCCGGCCGACAGCGCCGGCCAACCCGCCGCAGCGGCGACGGGTGCGATCATGGCGCAGCGGAGCAGCCGGCGGCGGGAAATTTCGACATTCGTTGTTCGAGGGGTCATTGGCAGGCCTTTTAGACACTCACGCTTCATCCGACGCGACGACGCTCGTCAGGGTATGACGACCGTAAGTTAAGCATTCTCCCACCGACTGGCGATGATGGCCGCGGATGCCGATCGATCGACCGTGGCGTAGCGACCCCACCTTTTGGACAGGTTAAGGTTTCGTCACACCACCCATTGTGGATATCCCGTCGATTGCGCGAAAAAAGATTGCCCAATTCTCCTATCTTGCGATACCTTCCCCGCACACGCATGACGCGTGGCGTCGCACGCCGTGAATGGATTCACTTCTTCGCCGGGTCCGAACAGATGTCAGGAACGGATGCCCCGCTACCGGATGATCGCGATCGATTTGGACGGAACGCTGCTATCGCCTAAGGGCGAGGTTACGCCCCGCGCCAAGTCGGCGGTTCATAAGGTGCTCGCGGCCGGCTACCTGGTCTGTTTCGCCACCGGGCGGAACTGGACCGAGAGTCGAACCGTCATCGAAGCCGTCGAACACTACGGCACCGCCGTGTTCGTCGGCGGCGCGATGGTGATCGACACCGGCAAGGATGTCACCCTGCACCGCACCCTCATGGACGGCGACCTCGCCCGATCGCTCTGTCTCACGATCGAGTCCGAAGGTCACGCGGTGCTGGCGCTTCAGGATACGGCGACGGCCGGCGTGGATTACGTCGTCAGCGGCGGCGACACCGCGATGGACCCGGCGACGGCGCACTGGATGCGCGTCACCGCCGCGCGGATTCACCGCTTCCCGCGGCTCAGCGAATACCCGCACGACCATACGGTCCGCGTGGGCATCGTGGCGCAGCGGACCGAAAGCCGGCGGGTCCGCGAAAAACTGCTGGAGCAGTTCGGCGAACGGATCATCTGCCACAGCCTGTTCGTGCCGGCGTACGACGTCGAAGTGCTGGAAGTCTTCGACCCGGCGGTGAACAAGTGGGAAGGCATCCTGCACGTGGCACGACGCCACGGCATTCTGCCGGAAGAAATCATCGCGATCGGCGACGACATGAACGACGTCCCGATGCTGCAGAACGCCGGCCTCGGCGTGGCGATGGGAAACGCCCGCCCCGAGGCAATGGCGGCGGCGAAGAAAGTGATCAAGCCCAACACGGAGGAAGGGCTCGCCGAGTTCCTGGAGGAACTCGTGGATCTGCACCTGGTGGAACCGGCGTGAAGAGGTGTTGAAGCGGTGTGGGGTGGTAGGCGCAGAAGTTGTGGGGGTGGAAGAGTGGACGGGTGTTGTGGTCGGGTTCCGGTGTTCGATGCGAGACTGCGGTCCGACGTCGAAAACCAGAACGCCACTGCAACACCCATCCACCCGACCACCCCGACATCTTCTCGTTCGACCACCCCACGACCAAACGAAAGATCGTCCGCCATCGCTGGCGCCCGTGTAGCGATGGATCGAGGTGTGTGGGCACGGGCAGATCGGGTGGGTCGCGGCAAGGGAGGGCCGGACCCGGCAGGAAGCCGTCTCAACTACCGCTCGCCGCCGAAAACCGTTTTCGGCTCCTACGCGGCGACGGGCGGTTCGGGAGCAGCCGACAAGGACGCGGGCGGCTGACGGAATCATGGAAGAAGCGTAAGGACGCGCGGTGTGAAACCGGCCGGTGTGCACGAAGCACACCGGCCGGTTTTTTTTACTACTGATGGCTTACCCGAATCCACGCAACTGCGAGACGAACCGCCTACTTCTTCGCCGCCGGCTTGGCCGGGGCCTTGGGGTCGGGCTTCTTGGCCGGGGTTTGGCGGCGGGCGCCGCGGGGGCCTTGGTGTCGGCCGATGTGGCGGCGACGGGTGCGCCGCCGCCCTTGTAGGCCACGTACGTCAGAACCTGCTTGACGATCTGCGTCGCCGTCGCCGGCGAATAGCCGATGATGCCGTCCACCTCGTTGCCGATCATGCCGGCGGTCAGGTCTTCGCGGCTGTAGAGGACCGCGGGTCGGCCCTGGATCACGTGGGCTCGAATCCGCGGCGCATTGAGCGAGCCCGCCACCTTGCCACGGACGAACGCGCGGTACGTGAACTGAGCGATCTTCGAATTGCCCGGCGTGTACACCGGATGGTCCGGCGGCAGGATCGTGCCGAACGAACCGACCTCCCCGCCGAACATCGCCGCCAGTTCGGTTTCGGCGGCGGTCGCGAAGTCATTCGACCCGCCGGCCGCGTCGATCAGCAGGGTGCCGCCTTTCTCGACATACGACTTGAGCTCCGCCCGCTGCTTTTCGTTGAGGGTGAACTTGGCGGTCCCCGTCAGGTGCGCGACCTTCTGCGGGCCGAGCTTGCCTTCGCCGAGCTTGACGGTTTCGAGCTTCAGGTCGAGCTTCGCCTGGTTGTGCATGATCGCCGACATCCGCCGCCATGCGCCCGGCTCGGGATTGGGGTTGTCGCCGACGATGACCCGGGCGACTTCCATCGACTTCTCCGGCTTGATCTTGCCGTCCTTCAGCACGATGTACGAGCTGTCGCGGCTGTAAAGACCCGACTTGTCGATCGAGTAGAGGAAGATGTTCTGCATCAGCTCGTAGCACTCGTTCTTGGTCTTTTCCGAACGGGTCTGCCAGAACCGGGCGATGTCGGCGTCGGGGATCAGCACCATCAGTTCGCGCACGCCGTTGGTCAGTCCCATGACCTTGGGCTGCACCTTCCATTTGGTCGGGCGGAACTGCTCTTCGGTGTAGATCGGGTGTGTCTTGGGCAGTTCGCGGAACTCGTATTTGGGGAACAGTTCCCCGCCAAGATCGATAAACGACTTGGTGAAGTTGGCGTTGGCGCAGTCGGCATTGCCGAGGATCAGGCCGCCGCCTTCGACGAACTCGCGCAATTTCTTGATCTCGTCCTCTTTGAACTTCAGCGGCAGGCTGCCGGCGATGTAGAGGATCGGTGCATCGTGCAGTTCGTGGGCGGGGACCTTGAGGTTGACCACCTGCCAGTTGAGGTACTGCTCGATCTGCTTGCCCGACCAGTGGGCGAAGTTGGCCGCATCGCGCGGGCGCTGGTTCCAGGGGTCGGGCATCGCCGGAATCTTGCTGGCCGGGTCGGGGACGCTGGTGTACTCCAGCTTGTTCATGATGACCGGCGCACGGCCGCGGACCAGGAACAGGATGGAGAAGACGGTGTCGGGAATCTTCTTGGGGTTATGGCCGGCGTCGTCCTTGCCCCAGGAGCCGTCCTTGTTCTGCATCTCGACGAGCTTGTCAGCGCCGACCTTGTACCAGTCGGTGGTGCCGAAATACTTGCGCCCGCTTGCGACGCCGATGCGTTCGATGCCGTAGAGCTGGTAGTGGTAGTGCGGCGCGCTCTGGAGGAGCTTGGGGGCGTTCTTGTCCATCCAGTCGAGCCCCTTGTCGATCCAGGGGTTTCGCTGGCCGCCACGACAGGTTGACCATTGCGAGCCATCGGCTTGCAGGATGAAGTCCTGGGTGATGAAAAGCGTGGCGATGCCGGCGGCGGTCATGGTGCCGGTGCTGCCGCCTTCGCGGTTGTCCTGGTAGTTCCAGCCGCCGTCGGGACGCTGCGCGCCCTTCCAGGCGGCATCGACGACGCGCCAGTATTCGCTGGGGATTTCCTGACCGGCCTGCTCGCAGGCCCACATGCCCAGCACGCACAACTGGCTGACGCTGCGGTCATACCAGTTGGGCTGGATCTTTCCCTTTTCGTCGGTGTAGTAGCCGTAGAACCCGAACGGGCTGCCGCGCTCGCCCATAGGCTTCTTGTCGCCGATCAGGCCGTTGAGGAAGATCTTGAAATCGGCGCGGCTGGCCTGGGCGGCTTCGCGCTCGTCCTTGATGAATGGCCAGGCCTGGGCCCGCATCGCGGCGGCGTAGTGGCCGTGGATGTCGGCCTTCTTGAGCCATTCGAGCGACGCCTTGATCTTGGGGTCCTGCGTGCTTTCGCCGGACGCGAGCAGGCCGTAGATCGCCGTCCCCGTCACGCCGCCCCACTGCCAGCCTTCGACGCGGTACTGCGGCCGCTTGTCGGCCGGCGGCATCGCGGCGACCAGTTCCCAGTTGTCCCCCTTCTGCTGGCTGTAGATGTACGCCTTGGCCTTCTTGATTGCGGCGTCGACCTCGGCGTTGGTGGCCGCGGTGGCCGGGCGCATCGGAGTCACGGCGCAGAACGCAGCCGTCACCGCAAGCAGCAGGGAGCGACGCAGGGCTTGAATCATCACGGAGGACCTCATGTTTCCTTGGAATCCGAGGTCGATACGGCTGAACCTCTGACCACTGAAGCGATCTTTGCGCGAACCTTTACCGATACATCAACCGCGCCGTCCGCCAGGCGTCCAGCGTTTCGGGGCGGGCGAGCGACGACAGATCAAACGACTGTGCCGAGGGCGGCGGCGCCGCGGTGCTATTGGCGGACGTCCCGCCGACCAGCATCCCCAGCAATCCCGGAGACGGCTCGCGATACCGCATGACCTTCGGATTGCTGAGCGAGGCGACCTTCGTCGCCGCGTAGGTGTAGGCGTCGTCGGGATAGCCGAGCTTGTCGACCAGCCCGTCTCGCACCGCCTCGCTCGCGGTGAAGACCTTGCCGTTAAAGATGTCCTTGCCGGAGATGCTGGCCCCACGGCCGGCGGTCACCACCTGCTTGAAGCGGTTGAACGCGTCGTCCACGATGCCCTTGAGATACGCCTTACCCTCTTCGGTTTCCGGCGAGAAGGGGGAGCCGATGTTTTTGAAGTCGGCCCCGGTCGAGACGATCGTCGATTCGGCGACGCCGTGCTTCTGCATCAGTTCGCTGAAGTTGAACCGGCTCATCAGCACGCCGATGTTGCCGGTGAGCGTGGTCTGCTCTGCGAAAATGTAGTCGCCGGCGCAGGCGACGTAGTACCCGCCGCTGGTCGCCATCGAGCGCATGGAGATGACCACGCCGGCCGGCTTGCCGGCGGATTTGCGGCCGGCCTTGTAGCGGAGGATGCGTTCGTAAATCTCGTCTGATGCGGTGACCGTTCCGCCGGGCGAATCGATCTCGATCACGAGGGCCTGAACGTGCTGTTCCCGTTCGACATGGTCGATCAGCCGGGCGAACCTCGCCGAGGTGTTGCCGTCGATCGGGCCGGCCACTTCGATGACGGCAACGCGTTGCTTGTCGTCACCCTTGCGGATGACCTGCGAGACGGCCGTCGGCTCGTCACTACCGGAACCGCCGCCGGCCATCAGGACCAGATTCAGCAGGAACGATCCCACAAGGAGCAAACCGAGCATCAGCGTGAAGAGCAGCCTGCCGATGCCGCGCGGTTTGGGGGGCGGCGGCGGGTAAAACGGCATCATCGGCCACCCGCCGGTTGGGCCGTAACCCATCGGACCATAACCAGTCGGACCGCACCCCGCGCCGCCGGGCATGGAGGGTGGTTGTCCGGGATGTCCCATCGGTTGGCTCATGTGTGCGGCGGATACTGAAGTCGAAGCCTGACCCAAAGACGCTTGACCCTGTGCCGCCTCATTGGGGGTCGGCGGCGGCACGAACGCCCCTTGCGGGTCGATCGGTCCCTGACCTTGTGGCGGACTGGGTATCATATCAACCAGGTGTCCGGGCACCGCCAGTTAAAAGGCCGCCGCCCGGCGTGCGCGCACGGACTGCCGACCTTATCACGCCGACTAGGATCGACCCTTAGACCGAAGATCGCGAAAACTTTCCGGGTTATCGGACCGAGCCGACGTAATCGACCGTAATCGTTCCGACCGTGCCGCCACGGGCGTTAAACGCCCCGATCACCTTCAGCCGCCGGGGCTTGAGCAACGCCACGAGCTCATCGCGGATCGTGTTGGTCACGCTCTCATAGAACATCCCCTTGTTGCGGAAGGCGTAGTAGTAGAGCTTAAGGCTCTTCATTTCGACGCACCGCTGGTCGGGGACGTATTGGAGTGTGATCGTGGCAAAATCGGGCTGTCCTGTCACGGGACAAACGCTCGTGAACTCCGGAAACACGAACTCGATCTGGTAATCCCGGTCGGGAAACGGGTTGGGGAAGGCGTCCAGGATCGTTTTGGGGTCGGCAATCTGCGCTTCGCTCAGAACAGACTTGTGGCCGAGATGGGTCGGGGAATCGGGCATAGGGATCGTCATTGTAGACGACAATCGGCCGATTGGCTCGCTGATTCCCCCACCCGTTCCCCATCAATCCCCATCGCCCCGGGTCACTCGAACAGCACGCCCTGCTGCCCCGGAAATGTCGCCGTCGCATCGATCCGCTTCAATCGAACGATCCGCTCGACCTTGAAAGTCCGTAAAGCCTGCCGAAGTTCACAGAACGCGACCAGAACCAGTTCCTGCCTCGATTTGCGCAGTCGCTCGGGCCGAATCACCCGTTCGGTCCGCCGGTCGTCGGTATCCAGATATTCCATGACGACGGACGTCTTCTGGTCGAGCGCCTCTTCCAGCTCCAATGGCAGGAGCGATTCCATGGCATTGGCCGGCAGCAGGCCCATCGGGCCGCCTTGGCGTTGCATGACGTCCACCAACGCCAGGTTCCATCCACCCAGCGGCGTCAGCATTCGTTCGAACACGCCTGCGGTGGTGATGGCATCGGCCAAGGCCCGGTGGGCGGCGGTCGGCTCGACACCCAGCCGCCAGGCGAGCCGTTGCAGGCCGTTCCCGCCCCGGCCGAACAGCTTCCGCGCGATGCGCACCGTATCAAACACCGGCACCCGCCCGAGCTCGCCGACCATATCCGCACCTGCCCGGCGGAACTCGCGATGGAGAAAGCCGAGGTCGAACCGCACGTTGTGCCCGATGACCGCCGCCCCACGCAGCAGTTCCATCGCCGCCGGCAATTGTTGGGCAAACGTCGGCTGGCCGTCGACCATCTGCTGGGTGATGCCTGTCAGGGCAGTAATCCCCGCACCGACATGGCGAAGCGGATCGATCAGTTGGGCGTACGTCTTTGTGACGACGCCCCCTTCCACCCGCGCAATGCCCAGCTCAATGACCCGATGACCGAAGTCGGCCGACGCGCCGGTCGTCTCGACGTCCACAAACGCCAGCGGCGTGTCACGAAGGGATTGGATCAGGGAGATGGGCATGGCGTCCGTGCGGGAGGATGATAGCACGAGAGGGGGATCGTGGATTGTCGAATGTCGATCGTCGATTGTTGAGTCACAACGAATGCGATCGTGTGAAGAATCCGGGTCTTCGCGAGTACGCTCAGACACCGGCGTCAGTCGCAACATTCCACATTCGACCCACTCTGGTAGAACATCGTCAGCCGCCTCATGAACGAATCCCGTCTCACCTTCGACACGCCATGGCCGATGCTCATCGCGCTCATCATCGCGGCGACCACGGTCGCGATCGCCTGGCGACGACGACTGGCGCTACCGAAAGCTTCGCTCGTGCTGGCGACGCTCGGGCTCGCACTGGTGGTCTTGTCGGCCGGCATGCCGAACTGGCGTCGGCCGGCCGCGGGCGAAGTCGCCGTCATGGTCGATCTGTCGCCGAGCACGCGCTCTGCCGGCTTCCGCGACCGCGCCACCGTCGAAAAGCGGGCGAAGGAACTGCTCGGCACGATCCCCTTCCGGATCTATCGCTTCGGCGACGGCGCGGCCGTGATCGACGACGGCTCGACTTGGGCGGAGCTGCCGGTGCCGTTCACGCGTTACGAACCCCCTGCCGCCGACGCGGTCCTGCTCTTCTCCGACGGCCGGTTCGACCCGCCGCCGTCGGCCCCGCCGACGTACGCCGTGATCGACGCGACACTCGCCAAGGCGACCGACGGGCGGGTGGCGACACTGACGATCGACGGCGGCGATGCGGTCGCGACGGTCGCCGTCGATGCGGCTCGGTCGATGTCATGGGTCGCGGGGGCGACGAACCCGCCGCCGATCGCACTGACGCCGGGCAGGGTCGTGTTGCGACGACCGATCGCGAGCACCGCAAACGGTTCAGTCGACGAAGGCGTCGCACCCGCCGCGGCCCGGCTTTCGCCCGGCGATCTCTGGCCGGAGAACGATGCGCTGTCCATCATTCCTCCCCCGCCGCAGCGGCGTGACCGGTGGTTCGTCAGCTCGTCATCCGCCGCTCCCGCCGGCTACCGGCTCGTCGCGCCGGCCGACCTGCCGGTCGATGCCTCCGCTTATCTGTCCGCCTCCACCATCGTTCTCGATAACCTCCCCGCCGCCGCGATCTCCGCCGTCGCTCAGGAACGGCTGACGCAGTTCGTACGCGATCTGGGCGGCGGCCTGCTGATCGTCGGCGGCGACCGATCCTTTGCCGCCGGCGGGTACGTCGGAACGGCGATCGAATCGCTGTCGCCGCTGGCCTCCGTCCCGCCCCGGCCGACGACCGAATGGATCCTGCTCACCGACGGCAGCGGCTCCATGAACACCGGCGACGGCACGCGCACCCGCTGGCAACTCGCGACGGCGGCGCTGGTCCGTCTGCTGCCTTCGCTGCCGCCGCAAGACCCGACGACCCTCGGCCATTTCGCCGCCGACGTCACCTGGTGGATGACCGCCCGGCCGGCTAAAGAAGTCGCAACGCTGTCGCTCCCGCCGTCGGGCATCTCGCCCGGCGGACCGACCAACCTGCGTCCCGCGATCGAAGCCGCCGCCCGTCGACACGACCCGGCGATGCCCGGTCAACTGCTGCTGCTGAGCGACGCCGACGCCGAGGTGGGCAATGTCGCTGAACTGGTCGCACTGCTGAAGTCTCGGAAGGTGAAGCTCCATGTGCTCGCCGTTGGCGACGGCAAGGGACTGGCGGACCTCCGGCAAGTGGTCGAGCAGACCGGCGGATCGATCGTGCAGCAGACCGACGCCAGCCGCTGGGCCGACGCCGCGGCCGACCTGCTGAAATCCGCCGGGGAAAAGCACCTGGCGACGAGTCCCGTCGACGTCCGTTACAGCGACCGACTCGCCACGCTCACAGGCAGACGGGTGGCACCCTCGAACCGAACGTGGCTTAAGCCGCAGGCGACGCTGCTGGGTTCGATTACGGACCCGCTCGCCGTGGCGTCAGCCGAACCGACACCTGCGGCGGCGATCTGGCAGGTCGGCGAAGGGAAGGCGGCGGCGGCCGGATTCGTCGCCAACGACACCGAGCGCGCGGCACTAGCGAACCTCGTCGCCGCCGCGCCGCGCGATCCGAGGATCGCCGTCACCGTCACGCCCGGCGGCCGGTTGCGCGTGCGTATCGACGCGATCGACGCGCAAGCCGACAGCGCGAAGCGATATCTGAATGGGTTGTCGTTGAAGCTGACGTTCTCTGCCGAGGGTGCCGCGCCCGTCACAGCCGGCGACAGCGCGCGGGCATCTGCCAGACCGGTATCCATTCCGCAAACCGCCCCCGGCCGATACGAAGTCGAGATCGACGCGCCGGCTCGGCCCACGATTGCGACGATCCTGAACGGCGATGCCGCCGTCGATCGCTTCGCCGTCGCCGGCCGTTACGCGCGGGAGTTCGACGAAGTCGGCATCGATCGCGACAGCCTGAACCGGCTGGTGGACCGTTTCGGCGGCGCGGTCATAGAGCCCGATCAGGCCACGCCGATCGACTTCAAATGGCCGCTGCGTGTCACATCGATCGCGCCCCTGCTCGCGGGCCTGGCCGCGGTGATGCTGGTGCTGGCGCTGCTCTGGTGGCGGTGGGCGTGAAGTCAGGGACGTCGGGCCAATGCAGAATTTGCCGCTGCCGACGTGATGCGGGTGTAGCACAGCGTTTTGGCACCTTTGTGTTCTTTGGGTGCGATTCGCCGCCGGCAACGATTTCGACAACGTCCGTAGGATGCCGCTCGAAGTTCGATTTCAACACGAAGGGCACGAAGACACGAAGGACACGAAGAGGATGCCATCGACAGGCTGTTTTCGACGGCTCTGATGTACAAGATGTTTCTTCGTGACCTTCGTGACTTCGTGATCTTCGTGTTAAAGGTGATTTCAGGAGCGATTCAATTCGGCCGCTTGCATGGCGTGGGCTGCCAGTTGTGAGTGCCGAGCTGGAGCTCCGCGTTCCCGGAAGGCACCGCGCATCATCTGCTTAAAAAGTCGCCCAGGCCCTTGCCCAGCACCGCGTCGACGAACTTCCGCCCTGCGGGCGACGTGAGCAGCGCCAGCGGGTTCTTCACCGCGTCGCGCAGCGGCAATGTGCCGCTGAGTTTCAGCGGAACCCGAACGCCCTGGCCGAGCGATTTCAACGGACCGGCCGAGAACTCCAGGCTGCCCACCATCTCGTAAGGAACGTTCCCCTTCGATTCGATCAACGCCTGCTCCGCCATCATCAGCCGTTCGAAGCCGATCGAAATCGGAATCGCCACCGGCAGCGAGCCCTCGGCGGGGATGGTGACGGTGGGCTTTGCCTCGCCTTCGATGACGGTGATGCCGCCGAGGCGGAGGTTGTACGTCGCGGCGCTCACCGGAAGCGCGAACGCGTTCGGATTGGTTACCTTGACATTGAACTGAAGCTCGAGCTCGTCGGTCGTGATCTCGTCCACATCGGCCGAGCGCAGTTCGATCGTCGGCGGGATCGCCGAATTGCAGCCGACGCCGGACAATAGTGCGAACAAGAGAATCGCAAGGCGTGACATGTCAGGCTCCCGGCACTGAAAAAGACCCGGCCATCGGCAAGAGCCCTGTGTCAGGACGGACGGCGAGCCGACAAACCGCTACATCTGTGTGCCGACGATCGTCGCTTCGAACGCGAGCTGCCCGTCGACAATTCCCTGAACCTTGCTCTCGATCCGCTTATGCCGCGCCCACTGCTTCTCGGCGAGCATGTAGAGGCGCTTACCCGGCGTAACGGCCTGGCGGAAGCGGATGTCGTTCGCGCCACCGAAACCGATGAACCCCTGCCATCCCTCGTATCGCTTGGTGTAGAAGCAGGCGAGCTGAGCCGCGGCTTCGATCATCAGTACGCCTGGGAACAGCGGACGCCCGGGGATGTGCCCGGGCACCCAGAATTCATCGGCTTTTACGTCCTTGTAACCGAGAATACGCCCCTTGGTCGGGTCCGACCAGACGATCGCATTGAGATGCTCCATGTCGCCGCGCTGGGGATTGCTCAGACGGATCTCCTCCGGCCCGAACAGGACGGTGTTGAGATCGATGGATCCGAGATCGAAGAGGAAGGCAGGAGGCATAGGGGATTCTTACGGGATGGAGAGGATCTGGCGTTCAAAGGCGCTTGAACATGGAACGTCCGACTGAACGCCGAACGTCCAACGACCGGCGTGCCACACCCGACCCGGAGGCTTTCGGCCCGCCTC
This sequence comes from Humisphaera borealis, assembly GCF_015169395.1. Taxonomy (GTDB): domain Bacteria; phylum Planctomycetota; class Phycisphaerae; order Tepidisphaerales; family Tepidisphaeraceae; genus Humisphaera; species Humisphaera borealis. The sequence goes on along the minus strand of NZ_CP063458.1, from coordinate 6,787,685 downwards.
GTTCTGGAAGTGACGCGTCGAACGTTGGACGTTAAAAGTGGAGCGATCCGACAATCGAGGCCGGGAGCCGTGCGGGCGGCGACGGTTCGAGATACTTGTCTCAGAACCGCCGCGCCATGGGCATGCTTCAGCCCTGGGGTGCAGCCTGACCGGCCGGCGCGGGGGTCTCACCCTCTTCGCCGCCACGCTCTTCCAGGATCCGCGTGCGGACGTCCTGGGCGGCGGACTTGATCTCCTGCATTTTCTTGCGGACGCGCGTGCCCGCCGCCTTGTTCCCACCTATGGCTTTGCGAACGTCTTCATCCGCTTCAGCCACCAGCTGCTTCAGTTTCTCGTATTCCTGCATGGATAGAACCTCTCAACCAGACCATGCGGCCCCTCGGCAACCGAGCGAAACCGCGAAATCAAGCTGAAAACCTTAATAGAGAGCCAACAGAGTGTCAAATCGGGCGGAGTTTGACAGGAGGCTAGAAGATAGAGGATCGAGGATGGATGATGGACGACAGAAGATGGCGATGAATCCCCATCCTCCATCGTCAATCGTCCATCCGCTATCGTCCCTGTCCTCTATCTTCCGTCCCCCTCTTCCCTGATCTTCTTCTTGAATGCCGAAATCAGTTCCCGGGTGATGGGGCCTGGCTTGCCCGTGCCGACGGGGCGGCCATCGATCTTGGTCACGGGGATGACCTCGGCCGCCGTCCCGGTCAGGAAACACTCGTCGGCAATGTACAGATCGTGCCGCTGCAGCGTCTTTTCGACCATCGACAGGCCGACCGACTTGCAGATGTCCATCACCACCCGCCGGGTGACCCCTTCCAGGATGCCGTCAGACGTGGCGGGTGTCTGCACCTCAGGCATCGTGCCGACCGTCCGCACGATAAAGATATTGTCCGCCGTGCATTCGGCGACGTTCCCCGCCGAGTTCAGCATGATCGCCTCGGGCACCCCGGCGTCGTTGGCTTCGATCTTCGCCAGCACGTTGTTCAGGTAGTTCAGGCTCTTGATGCGCGGCGACAGCGCGTTGGCATGGTTGCGGATCACCGACGATGTGATGACCGCCATCCCAGACTCGTACATCTCCGCCGGGTACATCGTGATCGTATCGACGATACAGATGACCGACGGCTTCTCGCACTTGGCCGGGCTGATGCCCAGGGGCCCGTTGCCGCGGCTGACGATGAGCCGGATGTACCCGTCGCGGCAGTCGGCGGCCTTGACGGTGTCTTCCATCGCCTTGCAGACCTGCTCGGGCGTCAGCGGGATGACCAGCCGAATGGCCCGGGCCGACTCGAAGAGCCGGTCCATGTGGGCTTTGCATTCGAAGATCTTGCCGCCATAGACGCGGATACCCTCAAAGATGCCGTCGCCGTAGAGGAAGCCATGGTCGTAAACGCAGACCTTGGCGTCGCGGGGGTCGGTGATCTTGCCGTCGATCCAGACTTTGGGGGACATCAGTGCCTCGAATGCTTCGTCCGCAGTTGGAACCGGTTTCGCCCCAAGCCGCAAAACAAAGGCGGCGGCCGCACAACAGGAGGCGTGGAAACGCGAACCCGGATGGGTCATTGTCCCTCAGAAGGGGGAGAATGTCACGAACCGATGACAAATGATTTTAGGCCGCTTCCGGCTTCCGGTTAGCCGCAAGGCGCCAGCCGAGCGCTGGGCCCCGCGCCAACTTGATGCGATCCGTTGTCAGAAGCTACAATGCGCGGGATCGGGGATTCGGGGGTCAGGGTACAGAAACGGGGGGACTCCCTACTACACCTATGAGCCAATCCAAAGTCTTCATGTTCGACGGCGGCGATCCTGAGATCCACGGGGCGCACGAGAAAGCACGCGACACCTTTCGCTATTTCTGGCGTGAAGTCGCCTGGGAACGCCGGCGGATCGTACCCGGCCTGGACATGGCTGCCGTCAAGGCACCCTTCTCCGACGAAGTGCCCAATGACGAAGGGAATCCCAACGTCGAGCACATGTGGCTCAGCGACGTCGACTTTAACGGTCGCGAAGTCAGCGGCACCCTGCTCAATGCGCCGAACTGGTTGAAGTCCGTGAACGCCGGCGACGTCGCCTCGGTGCCGCTCGAACAGATCAGCGACTGGATGTACGTCATCGCCGGCGAAGTTTACGGAGCCCACACCGTCAACCTGATGCGGTCTCGCATGAGCCCGAAGGAACGCAAGGATCACGACGCGGCCTGGGGCCTGGAGTTCGGTGATCCCCATCTGATCAGGCTCGTCCCGGACGAATACGAAAAGCCTCGCGGACTGATCAAGGGCCTGTTCGGCAAGAAAGTCGGCCCCAAGGTCATCGGCGAGCACCCGATGAGCGAGAACTCGGCCGATTCGTTTCGCGAGCAACTCACCCAGCATCCGGAGATGCTGGAAGACCTCGACGACAATGGCTGGACACTGCTCCACCACCAGGCCCTGGCCGGCAGTGCCGCGACGGTGAGTGTATTGCTGGAACTGGGCGCGGATGTAAACGCCGTCACCACCAATGGGACGACACCGCTCCAACTGGCGCAGAGCCTGAAGTGGGACAAGGTGGTTGTAATGCTGGAGGCTCGGGGCGCTCGGTGAAGACTTCTGTCGTGTTGGGGTGTGGCGTACCCGCCTGGTGCGTGGCCGTGTTGCGGCAGTCGCGCGTTGCCACGGGCAGCGGAGTACCGCAGCCCATGGCACCCAAAAAACACCCCACGTGCCACCCGTGTGCCAGCAATCCGCGGTACGGCCTTCGGATTGCCAGCCCGTTGATTTTGCTTGACGTCCCGACGTCTTTACTTAACATATACCGTACAGAAATGCGGTCCGCCGGCGACGTCTCGACAGGCCTTTCGCCCGCGAAAGTTCTCCGTGCGCCGGTCGGCGGGTGTGATCCGTTGGCCTGGTGTGGACCAAGAGGATGAAACCGCAGATTGCGCAGATTCCGCGGATTGTCTTCTCTCCAATCTGCGGAATCTGTGCAATCTGCGGTTCCTCCCGGTGTTCTTGCAGAAGGTATGTGGGAGCCGACCCGACTCGGGCGATCGCTGTCGATCGCGCCGAGTGCTTTGTGTTGGGAATCGTAAGATCCATCGGCGCTCGATGGGCCGCGTCTACTCACGCGTTCTCGGGTTCGTTCGGCGACTACGTCTTGGGTTCGTTCGGCAGTGCCCGGTTCGTCCGGCGCATTCACGACCGATTCGTAGACGGTCTACTCCGTGACTAAGATCGACCCGAGTCAACGTCGCGATCTTATTGAAGGAGTAATGCCAGCATGTCCAGCCTGTTTCAACCGTACCACTTGAAAGATGTCGTCCTGCGAAACCGCGTGGTGGTTTCGCCGATGTGTCAGTATTCATCCGAAAACGGGTTCCCGAATGACTGGCACCTCGTGCACTTGGGGTCGCGGGCGGTGGGCGGCGCGGGGCTGGTGATCGTCGAAGCGACCGCCGTCGCGCCGGAGGGGCGCATCAGTCCCGGCGACAGCGGCATCTACCTGGACGATCATGTCGAGCCGTTTGCCCGGATCGCGCGGTTCATGAAACAGCACGGCGCGGTCCCCGGGATTCAGATCGCCCATGCCGGCCGCAAGGCCAGCGCCAACAAGCCCTGGGAAGGGGACGACCACATCGTCGCCGCCCCGCCGGGGTGGGAGACGATCGCGCCGTCGGCGGTGCCGTTCGGCGGGAACCTGACCAAGACGCCGAAGGAAATGTCCGTCGCCGACATCAAGCGGGTGCGGGACAACTTCGTCGCCGCCGCCAAGCGATCCCTCGCCGCCGGGTTCGAATGGCTGGAACTGCACTTTGCCCACGGCTACCTGGCGCACGAGTTTTACTCGCCCCTGTCCAACCGCCGGACCGACCAATACGGCGGGAGCTTCGAGAACCGCATTCGTTTCATCATGGAAACGTTTGCCGCCGTCCGGGAGGTCTGGCCGGCGCGGTTCCCGCTGACGGCCCGGCTGTCGGTCACCGACTGGGTGAAAGAAGGCGTCACGGTGGAGGAATCGATCGAACTGACCAAGCGCATGAAGGCCGGCGGTCTCGATCTGCTCGACGTCAGCCACGGCTTCAATACGCCGGACATCTCGGTGGTGCCCTGGGCACCAGGGTTCATGGTGAAAGAGTCGGCGCGCATCCGCCGGGAGACAGGGATTGCGACCGGTGTCGGCTGGATGATCACCGAGCCGAAGCAGGCGGAGGAGATCGTCCGCACCGAGCAGGCCGACCTGGTGTTCCTCGCCCGCGAACTGCTGCGCGACCCCTACTGGCCGTACCACGCGGCCAAGGCGCTGGGCGTCGAAACGGCGTCGGACATTCTGCCGGTGCAGTACGCGCGGGCGGTGAGAGACCGATGAAAAACGAGCGACCGGCCCCGGCCGAGGTGTGGGTGGCGAGGCCGGTCGCAAAAGTTCGGATCTGAGGTTGAGGCCCTCAGACTGTAACGGAGGCGCCAGCGTCGGACGCCTTGAGCTTTCTACCCTTGTCGACCACCAGTCGGCCGTTCGGCCCCTTGGCGATCGCGTAACAGGGCAGGTCGTCGTCGGCGGGTCCCTTGGTGACTTTGCCGTCGAGGCCGAAGCGACTGCCGTGCTTGGCACAGACAATGCTCTCGCCGCCGCCATGGGACTGACAATTGGCACCGCGATGCGTGCAGATCGCGCTGACCGCAGAGACCGTGGCCCCGCGCCGGACGACAATCACCCGGTCGCTGGCAATGAACTTGTCATAAGCGCCGTCCTTCGGAAAGTCGGACGGCACGCCGATATCGACCGTGCCGGTCTGATGGGCCTCGGCGTCGACCGGATTGCCGGACTGCGACGCCGTGGCGTCGGAAGACGAACTCTGACAGCCGCCGATGCATCCGAAAGCCGTCAGTGCGACGCCGCCTACGAATTGTCGTCGATTCATGTTCATGGGGTTGCTCCGAAAGAGAAGAGTCGAGCATCGAACAAAGAGGGATGGCGCAATGCCTAGAAGTAGTAGCCGACGATGACCGAGGCGCGGTACTGGGCCTCGCTGCGTTCGCCGGAGATCTGGTAATCCACGCCGGCGGTGACCCAAAGATTCGCCGACGGGGTCCAGCTCATGACCGGCCCGGCCCAGATGAGGGTTTCTCCGTAATGTCGCCATTCGGCGTAGGAGCTTTCGGCGGAGATTTCGGCGCCCACGCGAAGGTTCTTCGCGACGCTGTAGATGCCGCCGAGGGAGTTGATCAGCGTGCCGGCGGTCTCGCGGCTGCCGCCGCTGTAGAGGTTGTCGATATCCGTGCCGAAGCCGAGGTTGTACGCGACGGTGAGCTTGTCCCAGTCTTTCTGGAGGACGAGGAACGCCTCAAACCCGCCGGCCCCGCGTTCGCCGACGGACGCAACGCCGATCACGCTGATGCCGATGGGATCGACGATCGGGTTGGTGAAGTAGTACTGGCCTTCGATGGCGCCGGAGTCGAAATGGAAGCTGCTTCCTTCCGACGAATCCTGGTAGACGTACGCGCCTTTGACGCGCAGCGAGAACTTCTCGGTCAACTGGAACTCGAGCTCGTGCTCCATGCCGAACTCCTTCTGATGCGGGTCGTCCAGCGAGTGCCAGAGCGCTTCGAAGGTGTTTTCCAGTTCGACGGTGCCTTTGACTTCGGGATACCCGTCTTCCACCAGCGTGAATGGCTTGATCGCCATTGCCGGCGCTGCCGAGAAAAGACCCAGGGCCAGGCCGCTCAGCAAGGCCGAACGTTTGATCAGATTGCGAGTCATGGGAGTCTCCAAAGGGCCGGCGGATTCAACTCCGTCGTCGGCCGGGATAACGGATCGTTCTTCCTACCGCTCGTGACCAAGGGACACCGAGCCGGTATCCCACTTGGCGCCCTCGGTGATCCATCGAACGAGGGTTTCGAGTTCAATTGGCGTAATCGCGTGCTTTTCCTTGGGCGGCGGCATCACCTGGTCCGGGTCGCTGCTGCCGACACGGACAATCAGATTGCTCTGGCGTGCGTCGCCGGGCTTGTAGAGGGGGCCGTCCGTGCCGCCCTTGAGGCAGTACGCTTCGGTATCAATCCTGAGCTTGCCCTTGCTCTTGTCGGCACCGTGGCACGCGACGCATTTCGCCTGAAGAATCGGGAGCACGTCGCGGGAAAAGAGGACGGACAGCGTGTTGTCGGCGGCGAGCGGTCGCGTGGTCGCGGGCGCGGCGGCGCTCGCAGCGGCATCGGCGGACGCCGAGCCTCGAATGCGCACCTCTTCCGTGCCGCCCGCGATCGCCAGCATGTGGGCGAGATTGTTGGGATGAACCAGTTCTCCGCCGACGTGGCCGACCCATCCCGTCACCGCCGCCAGCACGACGACCGCGGCCTGCCAGCCCCGCTGCCCCGCCGACGGACGCCGCACGCGAAGGGTTGCCCAGGCAAGGATCGCGACCGAAGCGATCGCGACGGCGATTCCACCCCAGCGATGCAGAAAGATGTCGCTGCCCCGGTCGAACGGATCGACATAGCTGCCGTCTTTGGTCGGTGCCCACGCCCAGCCCGCCAGTGCGGCGAGTACCGCGCCACCGGCACCGACCAGCAGGCACGCATACACCACCTGGACCGAAAGGTGCTTGCCTCGGAGCAGCGCCCGGAGCATTACAACTCCCGCAGCGACCGTCAGAAGCGCGATCGGAAAGTGCACGATGATCGGATGAGTCAGCCCCTGGGCGTACCAGAGTCTTTCGGGCAGAGGCCTGGCCGACAGTAGCAGACTGAATGCAATTGATGCAAAGATCATGTTCGCTGCGCCGTAGGGTGTACTGTCGCTCCGAGACCGGACAGGGCCGGGCTCGATCAGGCCGCTTCCACCGGCATGCCAAAAGTGCCGCCGGACGAACCGGCTATCCGGTAAGACGAGGAAGACCCGCAGGTACGGTGCGAACCAATCAACAGAACTGCGAAATTCTGGCAAAGCGGGAAAGTCCGCTGGGGAATGGAGCGACGCCGTCGCGGAAGAACGATGAGCGACCGAGGCGTCATGCGACAATCACTGATCGGGGCGTAATACGTTTGACGATAAGTGGCAGGTTCTAAGGCGACCCCCGGGGCCGGTCGGAACTTTACGTACGCGGCGACGTCTGAAGGTTGCTGCCGGACCTCACAGTGTGGCGCGAGTTCCGAACAGGTGATCGGCGATGGCAGGTCCGATGGTTGCGTTTGATACTTAAAGCGGTTCTCACGTCGGTGGAACGGGTTGGCAAAATTGTGGTGCGGGCTTCAGCCTGCACCACAATAAGGCCGCCACACCGACCCGAGATCCGAGTCTAGAGGAAGCCTATGAACATGATCCGATCTTCGATCGTTGCGTGCGTTCTAGTTGCTGGTCTGTCGGTCGTGATAGCCGCGGCCGCCGACAAGCCGATCGTCAAGGAGAACCCCGCTCGCGAGAAGCGCGAGCTGCTGTCGTCGCACCGGACGGTGGCGAACCTGGTCGCGGTGGAAGACCGCAAGTGCCGGGGACTGACGTCGCTTTGCCCCGATCAGTGCGGCCATTCGGGCAAGTTCGCGTCATTCGCGATCGTCGCGTACCTCGACTATCAGAAGCCTGGCAAGTACGGCGACCCCAAGGGGAAGGACTTCATGTTTCAGGTGGAAGACAACCACAAGAAGCCCAGGATCCCCACCGAGCTGGCCGGGAAGTTGGCCGACCTCAAGCCCGGGGACTATGTGCTGCTCGATTGGAACCATGATTACGTGACCCGGACCGAGGCCGGCGGCGGATCGACGTCGTCGCCGGAACGGCCCGTCGTCAAGCTGGAGAAGATCACGAAGGAAGAGGCCGACAAGCTGGCGAAGGGAAAGTAGCCGCGACAGACGAATCACCACGGAGTTCATCATGAGGCGGGCCCCTCACCGAGAGGATGAAAAGTAAACCGCAGATTGCGCAGATGTCGCAGATTGCCTTCTCCCAAGTCTGCGAAATCTGCCAAATCTGCGGTTTATCTGACCATGTCGGAGCAGGCACGGAGCAGATGGCCGGTATTGATTTCGTGCTATCGGCCGGCTGTTGTGGTTCAATGTCGGGACCGCTCGAACACAGGAACCAACCCGGAGAACCGTGAGCAAGACCGCCACTTGTGAATCGCTGGAATCACGCACGCTATTTGCCGCCACCGGCACGCGTGATCTGCTCTACGTGAACGTTCGGTTTTCCGACCAGACGTCGTACCCGCTTTCGACATCGGCCGCGACAACCCAGGCCCGCGAAGCGACCGACATGATCGAAAACTTCGCCGCCGGGAATCTTAGTTATACGTACACCGTCAAGTCGGTCGCGCTATCTAAGACTACGGCGTACTACAAGAGCGGCGGCACGAGTAAGATCGCCGAAGACACCGATGCCGCGCTGCGGGCCACCGGGTACAGCACCACCAAGTTCGAGCACATCAGCTATCGCTTCGCCGGTGTTTCGGGGTCGGCGGGACTCGGACAGGTTGGCGGGAAACGCATCTGGCTGCGGAGCAACGCATCGACCGTGCTCGCACACGAGATGGGCCATAACCTCGGCCTTTATCACTCGAGCCTGGCCAACCCGAAGGGATCGAATCCGTTCGGCTCGTACGACAAGTCGGAGTACGGCGACGTCTTCAGCAACATGGGCTACGGCGGATCGAAGGACTGGTCGGCCGGGCAGAAATATTTCCTGGGCTGGCTCGGCGGAAGCCGCAGCAAGTTCGTCGACGCCGCCAAGGCAGGCACGACCACGGTCGACCTGACCAGCCATGACGACGCGACCAGCTACGCCTCAAGCAACACGTACCTGGTTCGCATCAAGATTTCGTCGACGACGGTGTACACGGTCGAGTATCGCAAAGGCCTGGGCGGCGTCCTGATTCACCGCACACCGACCAGCCTCACCGGCGGGCTGCTCCTCGACGCAACGCCATCGACAGAGACGGCGTCGGACGCGGCGTTGAAGTTCGGCAAATCGCTCACCGATACCCGCAGTTCAGGCTCGGCCGACGATGTGAAGATTTCGGTGGTGCAGAACGGATCCAAAGCGAAGGTAACGGTGAAGATCGGAGGGTAGGCGCGGGTCGAACGCGGCGAGACGGGCCGTCGTCGGCACCGGGCAAGTGCGGCATGATGCATCCTTGGGCCCAGCCGAGATCTCTCAGTTCATCGCCACTGCTTTCCAAGGCGTTGACTTCGTCGAATCCAAGGAATCCGGTACTTCGCGAGTACCCTGAGACGCTGGCATCGTTCGCTCGAACCTTGACTCATCGCGCGGCGCCGGGTGTCTGGACCGTCCGCGCACTGATCAGGAAGTAGACGCGCTGAGTATCCGCCGGCGGTGGATCGAGAGCACCGGCCAGCGTTTCCGGCGACGGCATACCGCCCATCAGGAGAACCTGGTCCGTCGGGATGCCGAAGTGCGATTCCAGGCGCGTGGAGTCGATCGTCGGACGATCCACGACCAGGTTCGATCCCTCCGGTCGTCCCGGCCACGCGATTCGGTCGATGCCGCGAAGCTTGTCGACGACACATTCAGCCAAGATGCCCACATACTTGTCATCAGGATCACCGTGCGCTCGCAACTTTAACGAGTACCCGGAGGACACATCGTTCGACACCGGCTCATAGCGTCGGCCGCCTGCGGCTTCCTGGATCATTCGATAGTCCTGCACGGTAGTGACGACTTTCTTGTTCGATACTGTCGCAAGCTGACCGCTGTAACAGAGTACCCGCGGCAAGGCCGCGACCATTGCGGGATTGAGGCGCGTCAACGATTGCTGCAATTCAGCCGCCTGCGCGACAGACAGCAATATCCCCGCCGGCACTGAAGGAGATCTCGGAACACCTGACCATGGCGGGTCGCTCCGCGGGTCTTTGGACTTCGGCGCGGGCTTCTCCCACTTTGCGAGCACCGCCTCCATCGTCTTCTCCTGACATCGCAGGATTCGGACTTCGGTGGAAACCTGCAGATATCGACGCGAACGAAGCGAAGCAAGCAATCGCTCGATGTCGCGATGCCCTTCGGGCGTCTGGCGAATGACGAGTTGACCGAACAGCGAACGGATCGTCGCGAAATCGCCGCCTTCCTCTTTCCATGACCCCGGGTCGACCGTTTCGCGAATCAAAGCAATCAAGTCCTTCACCACCTCCGCCTCGGTCGGCGATTGAACACCGCCGTCGACAGCAATTGCATCCGGCTGCGTTGCCGGCTTTGTTGTTGCCGCCGATGCGGCCGGCGGCAGAACCTCCGAAGGCACAACGACAGGCAAAGCGGCGTCGGACTGCGGTGTGAGCAGGTCGCGAATATCGTAGAACTTGGATACTGCACGCCGTGGAATCAGGTCGCTGCGCGGGCCGATGACGATGATTCCGTCATCAATCACATACGTCAGATGGCACGTGGGCGATGAGATGCTGTCGAGAACGATCGTGAGCGCTTTGGAGAACTTGACGTTGTACAACCGAACGCTGACCTTCTCGTTTCTCTTCAGTCCACCACGTTCGATCGCAGGCCAGATCGGAAGGATGTCGCAACCACTCACGTCCTTGAAATACTCGACGACATCACTGAACTCGATATTGTCCAGTCTCAACTCGGGAAGCTTGCGCTGAAGAAGCCGTCCGGTACGCTCGTCCGCCGGCTCCAACGGCATGTCCGGCGGCGGGTCAGTGAGATAGGGGAGCACATCGAGCGTCCGCTCGGGCATCTGCGTCAACGCCTCGACCATCCCCCGGGCAAACTCGTTCTTCGGATCCATTTCGAGCAGCCATGCTGTGACCGCTCTCGCTTGGCCGTATTCTTCTTGAGTCACCAGAAACTTGATTGTGGCTGTTAACTCCTCTCGAGTTGCCGAACTCAGGGCGGGACGCGTTGAAGGCGATCCCTTACTTTCTATTGCCGCTGGAACCGGGCCCTCCGACCGGACGGCGCATCCACTGAAGAACAGCGAGCAAATGGACAATACGAAGATTGCCCGCCGGACAAGCCTTAACGCGGTGGCCCCTCGATAGCTCATGCACAAAATGCTATACGACGAAGCGGGATCGTTCGAACAAATTGTGATAACCGAATCCCGGGGGCTCTTACTTCCCCTTCCACTCCAACACCTGCCCGTCCTTCAGCAGGCGTTCCTTCAGCTTGGCGTAGTCCACTTTCTGCACCGGCACGTCGGCGTCGATCGCGAAGCACGCCGCCGTCGCGGCCGACTGGCTGGTTGCCATCAGGACCGGCTCCATGCGGATGCTGCTGAACGCCGTATGGCTCGCCGACAACGCGAACGTCACGTACAGGTTGTCGCACTCGGCCTGCTTTGGGGTGATCGCGGCGTAGCCGATGGGGTAAGGCGGTGCCCCGTCGCGGCCGCCGGCGGTCTTGCCTTCGCGGATCACCACGCCGTCTTTCACGATCCGCCGGATCTCGTGCGTGTCGGTGCCATAGGAGCCGAGACTGACCGAATCGGCCGCGACTTTTTTGCCGAACGTGTGATGCTCGGTGAGGACCAGGTCGGAGACCATTCGCCGGCCCTCGCGGACGTAGATCTGGTGTGGCCAGCCGCCGTTGTCGGTGAACTCGTCGCGCGGCAGGCCGAACGTTTTTATCTGCGTTCGCACCTTCTCGGGGACACGGGGATCCGTCGCCAGAAAATGGAGGAGGCCGCGATGGTAGTTCTCGTGAGCTTTGGCGATCTCGGCTCGACGGGCGTACGTCGCCTCCGGCCATTCCCAGCTAGCACCGGGGAGATTCCCGCCGAACGTCGCCGTGTTGAAATCCCACTTGTCGTTCGGAAGCGGATCGTGCTTGCTGAACCAGCGGAGGTCCATGCTGTCGCCATGGGCGACGCAAGCGGCGATGAACCGCGCGACCAGCTCGTAGGTCCTGGGATCATAGTGGGCCGGCGGCGTGATGGGCAATCGATCGGCGGCGGTCGTCAGGCAGAGGCGATAGCAATAAGCCTGCACGCCGGGCGCGGGCTCGCCCTGCCTGCCCGGATCGCCGGCCTGCAGAAGCGGGAGCAAACCGCTGTCCGGCTTGCCGGGGACAAGGTAGGGATCAAGCGGGATGTCGCGGTCCCACACGCCCTGCCCGCCGGGTACACGGCCATTGGCACCGGGCTTCTTGTGATCGTTGCGGGGCTTGTATTTGTCGGTGTAGTGGATGCCGTTGTAGGTCTCGCCGTACCTGACGTTGCCTTCGCGTTGCAGCGTGTACGACACCCCCGCCGCCGCCATCAGGTCGCCTTCGTAGGTAGCGTCGATGAAGACACGGGCGGCGAAGGATCGGCCGTCGTCGGTGGCGATCGACCGGATGCGCGGCCCGGCTTTTTCGACCGACTTCAGCCGGGCGTCGAAGTGCACCGCGACCTTCGCCTCGGCGAGCATCTGAAGGAAGAGCTTCTCGGCGGTATGGGGCTCGATCGAGTACGCCCCGCCGGTCGCCGGTCCACCGGTGCTTTTGAACGGCTGATCCCATTGGAGCGTCTTACCGTACGAGGCGACGAGGCGGGTGAAGTATTCGCGGGCAATCCCGCCGACGGTGCGCGGGTCGCCGATGTCGACGGCGCTGAGCCCGCCCGCGGTCATCCCGCCGACGTGCTTGCCAGGCTCGACCAGCGCGACGCGCTTGCCCATCCGACAAGCCTGCACCGCCGCCGCGACGCCGCCGGAGGTTGCGCCATAGATGCAGACGTCGACGTCGGTACGACTGGCCGCAGCCCGTGTCGCATCCGCCGGGACGAGGATTGCGAGGCAACAACCGAGCACAAGGAGGGACAAACGCATGAGAGGTCCTTCGCGCATCAAGGCCGGGGTTTGCTCACAGCATTCTGATGGAACTTTCAATGGTGCTTTGAGTCAAGAGTGTTATGCGGAACCCAATAACGAGCATCATGATCGGCACCCTGCTGTTGTCAGTCGTCGCGGCGTTCGCAAAGGACGTCACCCCCAAGGCCAGGGAGCGAGCCGATGCCCTCAAGGCCGACGTCACGAACTTCTCGCTGACGCTCCGGTACAGCGGCCAGCAGGACAAGCCTTACTACACCGTGACGCTGACCACGGCCCCGGCAAAGGAAAGCGTGCCGTTTGACCTGCATGCCCAACTGACGGCCGCTCAGGCGACCAAGCTCATCGATCATCTCGCCGTCGAAGGTTTCCTCGACGCGGCGATCGACCAGCGCACCCAAGATGTCAAAGCGCCCAGCGGACCGCTCTATACGATGACGGTCAACGGGGCGAAACACGAGTGGGTGGAGTACCTCCGCTTCGACCTGGCGATGCTCAAACGCCTGGACGCCATCCGGGCGCAACTCGACGGCGAACCCGGGCGGGCGATGCAGTTCCTTCTCGACCGCATGTCGGGGCATCGACGGGAATGGGAGAAGAAGTGATCTGAGGGGTTACCGCCAACGCCCTACCCGGCATCGCGTCCCACCTTGCTGGTGATGTCCCACCGAAGGCCGACGGGCTTCGCCCACACCAACAGTCGCCCGGCCGGTCGGAAACGGGACGAGAAAAGCTTGCACTTTAGGGCCACCCTAATAAAATACGTACTTGGAAGTGGGTGGGTTGCTTGCTCCTCGCTCGTTCATGAGCAGCGCCGGTAGGAGTTCCAAAAGAACGGTCAACAGAATGTTCGTCAGCGGGAAGCGATGCGATCAATCGTACCAACACTGATTCTCCTGAGCGTTGCGGCGGGATGCGCCAGCGCGCCGCCGAAAGCGAAGGCCCCGCGCCAGCTGCCAGAGCCCGCTACTTTCCGTATCACGGGCACGCTGACGGCGAATCTCACTCCGCAACTCATGGCGCAGACGGGTTTGCCGCAAACGATCAAAGTTTCCTTGGAGGCGAACGCGCGCTCCGAAGCGCTGTCGGCCGAGCCGTTACGATCTCGGCACGAGGGCCATATGAAGTTGACCTTGACCGACGGCGAGGGCAAGCAGTCGCTGGCCAATGTTGATATCAGTGTAGGTGGCGATTCCGACGGCTCGCCGACCGAAGGGCTGGGACAGGCAATCACACGCTACTTGGATGCCGCGTCCATGATGGCTCGCCCTATTCCCCAGTCCGGCGGCCCGGCCCGCTGAAGAACCAAACGCTGCAATGGACGGGCGTCGATGCCGAGGAGTCGGCCCTTACTTCGTGCCCTTAGTTCTCCAGTAGTTGGAGCTGTCGATGAGAAATTGGTCGTTTTCCGTCACTGGACTCAATCTACACCGAGTAATGACCTTCTTTGTTTTCGCCCTCCTGATATCGGCGCTGACGGTTGTTGCAGAGAGGCTCGGTGGTGCTGTCGGAAAGTTCGTGCTGGCCGCGGCCGTGCTAACAACTTATGGGATCGTTCGTTGGCGGCGGCAGATTTCGAAGAATCAGAATGAGCAGAACGGAAAGTGGGATAAGCACATATAGCTCGTTGTCGTGTTTCGTGATCGCACTCCGTTCCAAGGACGGCCGGGTCCAAAGCGAGGAAGCCCCGGGGGCCAGAAAATGGTGGGCATCACACTTGAATGAAGAGGCCCGAAGAGACTGCCATAGATGTTTCAGACGACCACAACGACCGCGGGGACTCGTGGTGAAATCGAACTTGAGATGGCACTCCCGCAAGGATTGTCGAACGTACCGGCAGTGGAACCGGCCTTACGCCAAGACCGATCGCGAATCCCCGTTGGGCGAAAAAAACGAATTTCCCAAATCAAACCCATTGGCAACCGGTTGAACGTTGATTTTGACGTCGTGGCGTGGGTCGGCGGTGGTGGGCGTCGTTGGCTTTGCCGGACAGGATGGGTTGGCTCGGAAGGGGAACCTCGGTGCTTTTTCTGGCGGGTTCGGGCATCTGGTCGGTCGATCCAGTTCGATCGCCGGCGGCATGGGCGAAGGGGTCGCATAAAATCGCCTAGATTTCCGATCTGCGATTCCCTAGTATCCCCGTACTTCGCCTGCCGAATATGGTGGCAACTCGCCACGTCAAACCTTAATCTGTTTCCCCCGCGGATTGCATCGCGCGCACTGCTGCGCGTCGCGGCTAAGCTTTTTGGTTCGTTCGGTTCCTTCTCTTTTTCCCGAGTTTTGCGATGTCCAACAGTTGGAAAGACGTGCTCGCCGGCAAGATCCCAGAAGACTGGGGCCGCGAGATTGATAACTTCGAAGCCCAGATGACCCTCCGCAAGGCGGCGAAGATCGAGGAGAAGGTCTTCGCCGAAACCCGCCTGCGCCGCGGCACCTACGGCCAGCGGTACGACAACGGCAAGCGGCACGACGGCATCACCACCCAGCCGCTGAACTTCCCCACGCCCAGCACCAAGGGCCCCGATACCATGTGGGATGCCCCGGGCATGACCCGCATCAAGATCCCGTTCGGCGGGCTCAACCCCGAGCAGATGCGCGTGCTGGCCGACCTGGCCGAAGAGTACTCCGACAACATCTGCCACGTCACCACGCGGCAGGACATCCAGCTTCACTTCACGCACATTGAAGACGCGCCGGCGCTGTTCCGCCGGCTCGCTGCCGTCGGCATTACCACCAAGGAAGCCTGCGGCAACTCGGTGCGCAATGTAACCGCCTGCCCGCTGGCCGGTGTCTGCCATACCGAGGCGTTCGACGTTACGCCGTACGCCAAGGCGCTGGCGTTTTACCTGCTCGGCCACCCCGACACGCAGGACTTCGGCCGCAAGTTCAAGATCGCGTTCTCCGGCTGCAAGCACGAAGCCTGCGCCCTGGTCTCGATTCACGACCTCGGCGGCATCGGCGTCATTAAAGAGATCGACGGCAAGCAGGTCCGCGGGTTCGAGCTTTACGTCGGCGGCGGGCTGGGCGCGGTGCCCCACCAGGCCAAGCTGATCGAAGAGTTCATCTCCGCCGAAGACCTGATGCCCTACAGCCGGGCCGTCGGCCGGGTGTTCGCACGGCTGGGCGAGAAGAAGAACCGCAACAAGGCGCGGGTAAAGTTCCTGGTGCAGAAGCTCGGCATCGAGGCGTTCAAGAAACTCGTCCACGACGAGATCGCCGTCATGCCGGAAGACCCGACCTGGCGGAAGCACTTCGACGAAATCCCGCAGTGGGATGAACGGCCGAAGGACGAACAACCGCCGCTGGTTGGCATCTCCGTCAATGGCAAGAAGTCGGACGACTACACCACCTGGGCCGCGACGAACATCTACAAGCAGCGGCAGGCCGGGTTCTCGGTCGTCACGGTGCATCTGCCGCTCGGCGATATGTCTGCCGACCAGACGCGCCTGCTGGCCGACATCACCCATCGATATGCGTCCGATCATGCCCGGCTGACCGTCGAGCAGAACATCGTGCTGCGATGGGTGCCGGATGCCAAGATTCCGGCGCTGTACGAAGAGCTGAAGGCGATCGGCCTGGGCCTGCCCGGCGCTGGGACGATCGTGGACGTGACGTCGTGCCCCGGCACCGACACCTGCAAGCTGGGCATCGCGTCCAGCCGCGGCCTGGCCGGCGAGCTGCGCAAGCGATTGGCCGAGAAGGCAATCAACATGGACGCGGCGATCAAGAACCTCCGCATCAAGGTATCCGGCTGCTTCAACTCCTGCGGCCAGCACCACGTCGCCGACCTGGGCTTCTACGGCAACAGCCGAAACGTCGGCGGTTACACGGTGCCGCACTTCCAGGTGATGATCGGCGGGCGTTGGCGCGACAACGGCGGGTCGTACGCGCTGGCGATCGGATCGATCCCCTCGCGCCGCATTCCCGACGTCGTCGACCGCATGACCGGCCGGTTCATCGCCGAGCGCCAGAGCACCGAAAGCTTCCAGGACTTCTGCCAGCGCATCGGCA
The DNA here is from genome assembly GCF_015169395.1 of Humisphaera borealis. Lineage (GTDB taxonomy): Bacteria > Planctomycetota > Phycisphaerae > Tepidisphaerales > Tepidisphaeraceae > Humisphaera > Humisphaera borealis. The sequence goes on along the minus strand of NZ_CP063458.1, from coordinate 6,770,937 downwards.
AGAAGGAACTGAAGACGATGCTCGATGACATGACCAAGGTGCCCCCGCACCAGGTGTCGCCGGAGTATTACAGCGACTGGGGCGACCCGCGCGAGTTCACCATCGGCGACCTGGGCGTCGGCGAATGTGCCGGCGAAGTTGTCAGCCTGACCGAGTTCGGCTTCACCGACGCCGAGAGCAAGGCGTTCGAAGCGCAGCTGCTGCTGGACGAGAAACAGTTCCAGAAGGCCGAGGCGCTGGCGTACGAAGCCATCCTGACGGCGGCCAAGACGCTGGTGCAGTTGCAGTACCTCGACGTGCCGAACAACCCCGATGCGATCGTGAACGAGTTCCGCACGCGGTTCGTGGAGCCCAAGATTTTCTGGGACACGTACCACCACGGCCAGTTCGCCAACTACCTGTTCAACCGCCACAGCGAAGGCCCGGATCTGCGTTACAACGCCGACACGGTGCACAAGCTGGTGGAGGAGGCGAACCTGTTTATCGACGCGGCGCACAAGGCGCACGCCAAGTACCAGGCCGGCCTGGCGACAGCGGTGAACGTAGCCGCCGCCCCGGCGACGGTCTGATCTTTGTTCACTCTCCCTGTACTCGCGGGAGAGGGAGTAATTGTCATCCTGAGGTACTCCGAAGGACCTTAGACTGTGACCCTTTCAAGGAGCCGCGCACGGAGTGTACTCACGAAGTAAGCGGGTGAGCGGGAATGAGCCGCGAACCGACACCGTTCCCGCTTACTCCGTGAGTACACTCCGTGCGCGGCTCCTTGAAAGATTGACTCGTTCTCGGGATGACCGTTTTGCCTGGTTCGCTTTCATCCTTCAACATTCATCCTTCATCCTTACGCACATGGACTCCTCCAAGCTCGCCTTCAAACTCTTCCTCGAAAACCCTTCCGCTCTCGCGTCCGGCGAGATCGTGCCGGTGTTTCACAACCTGATCCAGCAGAAGGCGGTTCCCGACCACCTGCTGATCGACGTCGCCGACTACGAGCACGTGCCCAACGGCCCCGGCAGCCTGCTGGTGTCGCACGAAGCGAACATCCATCTGGACGACGGGCAAGGCCGGCGCGGGCTGCTGTACATCCGCAAGCAGCCGATCGCCGGCGACCTGCCCGAACGCATCCGCCAGGTGCTGCGGTACACGCTGGAAGTCGCGCACAAGCTGGAACAACATCCATCGCTCGCCGGCCGGGTGAAGTTCAAGACGGATGAACTCGCGTTCCGCATCAACGACCGCCTGCACGGCCCGAACTCGACGACGACGTACGAGGCGATCAAGCCGGCGCTCGAAGCCGTCCTCGCCGAGGCGTACCCGATTGCAGACCTGACATTGGAGTACCGCCCCGCGTCGCCGCTGGACTTGTTCGAAGTGAAGGTCAAGAGCAGCACGAACCCCGGCGCCGCGGCAATGCTCGAATGCCTCGGCTTCTTCCCCGCCGTCGCCTGAGGACGGAAGCCACAGACAGACACAGATGAGCACAGATAAGAAGCGGCTCAATCAGTGACACGGGCTTCCAGCCCGTGCTTGATGTGCAATGCTTCGCAAGCCCTTCGTACGAGAGATTTCGGACTCACACGCACCTCGCACGGGCTGGAAGCCCGTGTCACTGACTGAGCCGCTTCTCATCTTTGCCGATCTGTGTGCATCTGTGGTTCCCCTCCTCTCTACGCCAATAAACCAATCGGCCACGCGTACTTCTTGGCATGACTCTCCGCCGATTCGCGTTTCTCGTCCTGATCGCCTGCCTCACCCCCATCGCATCCGCTGAGAACTGGCCGCGGTTTCGCGGCGACAATGGCGCGGGTCACGCCGCCGGGCCGTTTACCGTTCCCGTCACCGCCGCCGACATCGCCTGGAAGACCACTCTCCCCGGTGTCGGCCACTCGTCGCCGATCGTCTGGGGCGACCGCGTGTACGTCACCTCCGCCGACGTCGACACCCTTCAGCGGTACGTCGTCTGCCTGTCGGCCGACACGGGCAAGGAACTCTGGCGGCACAGCGGCAAGTTCATCCAGTACCGCAAGCACCGCGACAACAGCTTCGCGTCGTCCACGCCCGCCGCCGACGAACTGGGTGTCTACGTCATCTTCACCACGCCACAGGAATACACGCTGCTCGCCCTCTCGCATGACGGCAAGGAACGCTGGAGCAAGTCCCTCGGCCGGTACGACAGCAATCACGGCGGTGGGTCGTCGCCGATGCTGTACGGCGAACTGCTGGTCATCAACCACGATCAGGAGTCCGGCGAGTCGGCGTTGCTGGCGTTCGATCGCAAGACCGGCAACCCCGTCTGGTCGCTGGAGGGCAAGACATCCGGCAAGGCAGCGATGAGCACGCCGACGATCTGGAAGCCGACCGCCAGTGCGGCAGCGAAGATCGCAGTCCCCGAGCAACTCGTCTACACCACCTTCGGCGGCGGCATCGCCGGGGCCGACCCCAAGACCGGCAGACGTCTCTGGTCGGCGAGCGACGTCTTCTTCAGCCGGCCGATCGGCTCGCCTCAGACGACAGGCGATCTGGTCGTCGGCGTGTGCGGCGAAGGCACCGGCAATCGCGCCCTGATCGCCGTCCGCCCCGATCCCACCGGCGCGAAGCCGCCGGAGCTGGCATACAAACTGGAACAAACCGGCCCCCACGTCCCCTGCCCGCTGATCGCCGGCAACAACCTCATCCTGCTCAACGACCTCGGCCAGCTCAGCGTGTGCGATGTGGCGACGGGCAAGATCAAGTGGTCGCAGAAACTCGCCGGCGCGTTCTACGGTTCGCCGATCATCGTCGGCGATGTGATGTGGGCGCTAAGCAAGACCGGCGACCTGTTCGGTATTCAGATCGGCGAAGACGCCGGCAAGGAAATCTGCAAGCTGAACCTGGGCGGCCAATGCCACACCACCCCAGCGATCGCCGACGGCAGGATGTTCGTTCGGACGGCGGGGATGGTTTACTGCATCAAAAAGTGATGCGGGAAATGACGAATGACGAAAATCGAATGACGAATGAAACTCCAAGACTCAATGTTCAAAACCGAAACGTCTGTTTGATCATTGAGATTTGAAGCTTCATTCGTCATTCGATTTTCGTCATTTGTCATTCACGCATCACTCTGCCTTCGAGAGCTTCCCCGCCTTCAGGACGAGCACGCGATCGGCTTCCCTCGCCAGCGTGCGGTCGTGGGTGACCATCACGATCGTCTGATTCTCGTCGCGGTGCAGTTTCTCGAGCAGGTCCATGATCTGTCGGCCGGTCTCGGCGTCGAGATTGCCGGTGGGCTCGTCGGCGAACAACACGCGCGGCTTGTTCATCAGCGCCCGGGCGATCGCGACACGCTGCCGTTCGCCGCCGGAAAGCTGGTTCGGACGGTGCGTCAGGCGGTGAGCCATGCCGAGCTGCGTGAGCACTTCGATCGCCCGCTCGCGCAGGGCCCGGCGCTGGCCGAAATAGTTGAACACCGAGAACCGCACCATCTGGCCGAGCATCGTGTTCTCGACGACGTTCAGCTCCGGCAGGAGGTGGTAGAACTGGAAGACAAAGCCGAACTCGCGGTTGCGGATGCGGGCCGAGACAGTGTCGTCCTTTTGGGCGCGGATCGTGCGGATCAGCCAGGCTGCTGCGACGGGAACGAGTAGAAGCAACCCGACAGCGAGATTGCCGATCGCGATGTTCGACCACGCCGTGGTCTCCGTCGGCGGAATGTCCTTCTTCGCCGTCATCGCCAGGTGGCCGAGCAGGAAGAACACCGGCGTCACCATCAGCCCGATCGCAATCCAGACGAACCACTTGCCCGTCAGCACGCCGACGACGCCGCGCCTGGCATTCTCCGGCGACACGCGGGTGTACTCGTGGCCTTCGAAGAATACGCCGCCTTTGGTGGGCGAATCGAGGGCGCCCATAATGTGCAACAGCGTGCTCTTGCCCGATCCGCTGCGGCCTTCGATCGCGATGAACTCGCCGGTCGCGATCGACAGGTTCACGTCCTGCAGCACCTGCACGACCGAGTCGCCCATCTTGAACGATTTGGAGACGGCGCTGGCGCGCACGATCGGCCCGCCGGCGCGGGACTTGGTGGATTCGGAGATGGTCGCGGCTTGGTGCATGAATCTTCTGATCTTGGCCCCGGAGGGGCCGACGCTGCTTGCCACGGGTGGAGCGAGGCCGGCTGGCCGGCAGAGGGGAACCCGTGGTCGATCGGATCAACAATTCCGCCCCGGTAGGGGCGGACTAAGCGTGGTCCATCGAGACGGCCTCGCCTTGGTCACAATTCGTCTGCCCCTCTGGGGCAGAGTTCGTTATGGATGGCTACCACGGGTTGCGCAACGCGGCTTTGCCGCTGTTGCTCCACCCGTGGCTAGCGTCGCCGGCCCCTCCGGGGCCGAAACATCAATTCGTCATCCGAGTGGCCACACTACAACCCAGTCGGTCCGTTACCGCCTGTCACTCCCAACGCAATGCTTCCACCGGCTGCATCCGTGCCGCGACGATCGCGGGGATCAGCGAACCGCACACCGCCGACAGCACCGCGATCGACAGGATCACGCCCACCGTCGCCGGGTCCATCGTGTTGGGGATGGTGTCGAAGGCATACACCTCCGGGTTGTACACCACCAGGCGGAACGTGCTGCCGAGCCAGTCGTGAATCTCGTTGATATTGTGGACAATGAGATAGCTCAGCAGCAGCCCCAGCCCCGCACCGACAATGCCGATCGCCAGACCATAGCCGAGGAAGATGCCGGCCACGCCGCCGTTGGTGGCGCCGACGCTCTTGATGATGCCGATGTCCTTCGTCTTCTCCGCAACGATCATGTAGAAGATGCAGAAGATCAGGAACACCGCCACCAGGCTGATGACGCCGAACAGCAGCGTGACCAGCACCTTCTCCCGCTCGATCTGGTCGAGGTACGTCCGCGACGCCTCCCGCCAGGTTTCCACCTTCGGGATGTAGACGTTGTAGTTCTTCGCGTACGGGTCGTTCATGTGCGAATCGACCACCGCCGCGACAACCTTGGCGATCTCCGCTCGGGCGGCGACGACGTCCGTTCCCGGCTTCAGGCGGACGTTGATCTCCGACGCCCGCGCCGGCGTCTGGTACTTCTCGCCGCTGCGGCGGTCCTCCACCTCGACCGAGTTCATTCCCAGATCGGCCTGCAACTGCTCGAACGGCACGTACACCGCGTTGTTATCGTATTGCCACATGCCCGTGCGGCTGTCGTCGATTATCCAATACGTCCGCTCGGCGCGGTCCACGCCGACGTCACCCTTGGCGCCGACGCCAAACACCGTCAGCTTTGCCCAGAGTTCGCGGTACTTCCAGGCGTCGCGGCCGACGAGCTCGCCTTCGCGGTTCTTGCGGACCTCCAGCAGGCGGGCGCCGCCGATCAGGCCGGGGTAGTTCGATTCGCGGGCCAACTCGCGCACCGTCTCACGCCACGCCTTGGCCGACGACAGCGCGTTGAGCGCATCCTGCTCGGCGGTCGTCATGCGGCCGCCGACCGCGAGCGACCACATTCTCGGCGTATAGAAGATGCGACGCAGGTTGACGTCTTTCCCGTCGCCCAACGGATGCGGCACGCTCTCGAAGTATCGGCGCGACAGCGATTCCCCGAACGGAAACGTATCGAGCAGCTTCTGCAGCGGGTCGGACAGCCCCTCGGGAAGCCGTCCCGACTGGGCGGAATAGTCGGTCCGCAGGTCAAATGTCTTCTTTGCCGGCGGGGTCTGGCCGTGCGCGGTGTAGGAACTGTGCTGCTGGTAAAGGCTCTGCGGAAAGCTGTTGACCAGGCCGATACGATCGATCTGAATTCCAAACACCTGCACGCCGACGGTCTTCTTCCCCTGGTCGGCAAAGCCGATGTTCACCAGCCCGTAGGTAGTGATCTGCGGCACGGCGGCCTGCGCGAAGGGCAGCTTTTCGATCTTCTCAACCATCTCCGGGTAATACGGGAACCCGCCCAGCCCGTCGGCCTTGACGATGACGTCACCCGTCATGCCACGGGCCGAAGTCTCGAACATCCGCAGCCAGCCGCCCATGACGGAGATGACGACGATCACCATCGCCGTGCAGAGCGTGACGGCGACGAGCGATACCCACGCGATGCGCCGGCGGCGGAGGTATTTGAGGATGAGGTGGAGTTTGTACATGCGGAATCAGCCGACCATCGCGAGCATGCCTTTGAGGCTTCGATTGATCACATCCGACAATGACATCTGGTGATCCGCGGCGTACTTCGTCGCGCTCTTGAGGACAGCAGGGTCAAGCCGTAGCAGCGTGACGCCTTCGGCATCGCGAAGAACGAACACCGATCGCGCCGGTGACTTCCTGGCCTTTTCGAACTGCGCCTTCTCGGTTTTGGTCAACGACCGAAGTTTCGACGCCGGGATCGGGCGGTCGAGCTCCTTCGTCGCCTCGGCCAGCTCGGCGGCGTTCATCTCCCAGTAGGGTTTAGGGGGCTGCTTTTTTCCCATATCACAAGGAGGTTAGGACTCGCCCGACCGCAAGTCGCGGGCATGAATGACATAGGCTGCGTTCTCGCCTTGCTCCAACGCCAGCAGTTCTTCCGGCGACAGCAGATCTGCGTCGATCGATTCCGGCGGTCGGAACACGAAGATCACGTTCAACCGACGGCCACCACGGGTTCGCCCGCGGACGAGAAACTTACCATTGCCCATGCCTTTTGGATAAGGCCGGGCGGCGCGACGGATCACGTCTTCCGCTTCAAACGGCTCGACCTGATGCTTGCCGATATGGGCGGTGTTCCAGTCATCCCAGACGAAGAACATCGTAATTCCTGTGGCATGGACATGTAGTCACGTCCGTGGCTTCTGCCGCGTGGCGGACACGGAAAAGAGTACTTGTCCATGCCACACGCGATCGCGTCCGCCAAGGCGGCCCCTACGATTGAGGGCGCATGAGCGGGAAAAGGATCACATCCCGAATACTTTCCGCGCCGGTCAGCATCATGATCAGCCGATCGATGCCCAGACCCAGGCCGCCGGCCGGGGGCATGCCGTACTTGAGCGCGGTCAGGAAGTCCTCGTCAATCTCCTGGCGTTCTTCCTTGTCGCCGACCTGGTCCATGAGCTTTTCGCGCTGGACGTCGGGGTCGTTGAGTTCGGTGTAGCCGGGGGAAATCTCCTGGCCGTTGATCGCCAGCTCGTAGACGTCGCAGAAGAACGGATCGGCCGGGTTCTTGCGGGCGAGGGGGATGATGACGCTGGGGACCTGGGTGACGAAGCAGGGGTCGACGAGGGTGGGCTCGATGAGCTTTTCGTACACCTCAATAAGCTGTTCGGCGGGCGACCCGTTCAGCTTCAGGTCCTTGCCCGGGTTCTTTGAGCGGAGATCCGCGATCTGTTCAGACGTCGCGGCTTCCTTCGTGAACTTCCATGCAGTCCGCTCCTCAACGAGGTCGGCAACACGCGCCCGCCGCCATCGTTGGCCGACCGGCTTGCTGGTGTCGCCTGCCAGGTTGATCGTCTTGCGAACGTTCCCCTCGGCGTCCTTGTGTTCGATCTTCAGCGTGCCGAACACGGTCTGCGCGATATGGCAGATCATCGATTCGACGAGCTCCGCCATCGTCTCCCAGTTGCCGTAGGCTTCGTACGCCTCGAGCATCGTGAACTCGGGGTTGTGTCTGGGGCTGATGCCTTCGTTGCGGAAGTTGCGGTTGACTTCGAAGACCTTACTGAAGCCGCCGACGAGCAAGCGCTTGAGGTACAGCTCGGGCGCGATGCGCATATAGAGCTTGAGGTCCAGCGCGTTGGAGTGCGTGATGAACGGCCGGGCGGCCGCGCCGCCGTGGATCGGCTGGAGCATCGGCGTTTCGACTTCGAGGAAGCCGCGTGCCTTCAGGAAGCTGCGCATCTCATCAATGATGCGAATGCGCAATTGCGCCAGCTTCATCACCTCGGGGTTGCTCCAGAGGTCGACGTACCGCTGGCGGTAGCGGATTTCGACATCCGTCAGCCCTTCCCACTTCGCCGGCGGCGGCAGGAAGCTCTTGCTGCCCATCGCCAGGCCGCTCGCCCAGACGGTAACTTCGCCGGTCTTGGTCTGGCCGAGCTTTCCGGTGACGACGATCTGGTCGCCTAGATCGAGCAGGTCTTGGATCTTCCAGGCTGTCTCTGACAGCCGCTTCTTATCCAGTGCGAACTGCATCAGGCCGGTCTCATCCCGTACGGTCAGGAATGAGAGCTTCCCAAATCGCTTCAAGAAGATAATGCGCCCTGCGGCTGTCACCTCGGGCCCGCCGTCCTGGCCGAACTCCGGTTTGTGCAGTTCTCGGACCTTCGCCAGCGGCAGCAGACCTTCAGTGCGAAGGCCGAACGGCTCGACGCCGAGCTCGCGCATTTTATGCGCTTTGGCCCGGCGTTCCTGTTCGTACGAGTTCTCGGACGTCGATTCTGGCGGAGTCTGCGATTCCATGTTCCCGTGGGTGAAAAGGTTGAGGATGATACGGACGATCATCCGAAAGGGATAGGGCGCTGAAAGGCGGTTCGGCGCAGCCGCGAACTTCTGATCACGGCGACTGTCCTGACACAGCTGTCCGTGACACGGGTTTCCAACCCGTGCGAGCGATGCAGGAGCAGGTCAAGTTCGAATCCTCAGTCCATTCTTAAAGAGAACTGAAGATGAAGTGTCACCGGAGTCCGAACGCACAATGCACGGGTTGGAAACCCGTGTCACGGACAGCGGTCCCATCTCCACATCTTTTGGGCTTCCGAATCCTGCTTTGTATTCTCGCTCTCGTCGCATCCGCCAATCTCGCCCCCGCCGCCGAACTGCGTGCGATCGACACCCGTCACTACCGCATCAACACCGATCTCGACCGCGAATTGGCGACGGACATCTCCCGCCGCATGGATGCGATGTACGACGAGTACGCCCGCCGCCTGGCCGCCTTCCAACCGGCCGACGACGTGCCGAAGCTGGAAGCCTACCTTTTCGCGAAACAGAAAGACTACCTCGCCTTCACCGGCGAGAAGCTGCACAACACCGGCGGCGTGTACATCCCCCGCCGCAACCTGCTGGCAGCATTCCTTGAAGGCCAGGGCCGCGACGGCCTGCGACGTACGCTGCAGCATGAAGCGTTCCACCAGTTCGCGTACAACGCGATCAGCAAAGAGCTGCCGGTCTGGCTGAACGAAGGCATGGCGCAGCTCTTCGAAGAAGCGATCTGGACCGGCGAAGGGTTCTGGCTCGGCCATATCGCGCCTCGGCGGGTGCGGCAGATCCAGAATGACCTGACCAAGGGCAAGCTGATTCCGTTCGAGAAGATGCTGCCGATGTCGCAGGACGAATGGGCGACCAACCTCGGCAACGACGGCGACCTGGGCGCTACGCAGTACAACCAGGCCTGGGCGATGGTGCACTTTCTTACGTTCGTCGCCGACGACAAAGGCCAGCCGATCCACCGCGCCCGGCTGATCAACATGCTGCGGCTGCTGCACGAAGGCAAAGATGCCGACGCTGCATTTAAGGAAGCGTTCAGCCCCAACATCAAGGGTTTCCAGGACCGCTTCGTCGAGTTCGGCAGGAGCCTCGAGCCGACGCCGACCGCGACGATCATCGAACGCCAGGGCGTGCTGGGCGACCTGTACTCTGAGCTGATCAAGCGGGGAATGAAGTTCGCGAATATCACGCAGTTCAAGCGGGCCGCCGTCGCCGGCGGGTATCGCATGCACTACACCAAGGGGGAGCTGAGCTGGGAAACCGAGAAGGACCTGAAGGTCTACTTCAGCGACATGGCCGGCCGGGCGTTGTCGCCGGAACAACTGTACTTCGAGGCCCGCCCCGGCGCGCCGCTGCCCGACATCGTCTGCCGCTGCCACGACGACTACCAGTTGCGCACCCGCTTTCACAAATCAGGCGACCGCTTCGAGCACGAAGTCGCCGTCGAAAAGCCGGGCACCCGGGTGGCCCGCGAGCTGGGGCGCGCGGAGTGATCCGTCGGCGGCGACGCCGGGCACAACACGTCTGGCGCAGCAAGAGAATCACAACGGAGTTCATCATGAGGCCTCTTGCCTCTCACCGAGAATGATGAAACCTTCGTACGGCGTGGGGATTGAACGCCAAGACGCCGAGACGCCAAGAGTTGCCTTGCCTTGGATGACGTCCTTGGCGACTCGGCGTCTTGGCGTTCATCGCTTCTATTTTCGGAGCAGGCTGCCCTCCGTGTCTCCGCGCTCCGTGGTGTTTTCCTTTCCCTTTGCAAAAGGTGTGTTCCGCACCCGGCGGCACAGGGGAGTCCCCGCTTTCCCTTCATCCCCCACCTTTCGCGTGGTATGGTGTCTGGCCAGCAACCCTTTAATACGCGAAGAGGTCGAACATGAGCAGGCAATTCTGGGTGATCGCACAGGACGGGCAGTCGTACGGGCCGGCCGATGAAGCCACGCTGTCGCAATGGGCTCGCGAAGGCCGACTGACGGCGTTGTCGATGTTGCAGGACGCGACGACGAACCAGCGATTGCAGGCGTCACAGGTGCCGAGCCTGGCGGCGGTGTTTGGGCCGCAGCGCGGCGCCGCACAGCCGCAGGGTTATCAGCAGTCGGCTGGGTTCCAGCAGCAGCAGACGGCAATGCCGGTATCGGCGGCTTACGGGGTGCCGCAAGGCTACCAGCAGCCGATCCGGCAACAGCCGGGATATCAACCGGGCTACCCGCAGCAAGTCGGGTATGCCAATCCTTATGCCCCGGCCGGTTCAACCTCTCATACGCTCACCAGCTTCAGCACGGTCGGCGTCGTCATTCTGCACTGGGTTACGCTCGGCGTCTTCTCGTTCATTTACCAGATGATGAAGCATGGAAGCTTGCCCGTTCGACGTCCGGATGATCCGTCGGCGGGCAAGGCGATCGGGTTCATGTTCATTCCGTTCTTCAATCTGTACTGGCTCTTTTTTGCCAATCTTCGGCTGATTGACCGAATCAACGAAGAACGCCGACAGGCCGGGCTACCGCAGAATGCCCCACGTGGCCTGGCGATGGCCTACTGCATCTGCATGGTGATCCCGTACATCAACTTACTGGTCGGCTTTCTGATCATGGGACCCATTTACTGGGGCACGCTCCAGGCAAACGTGAACGAACTGGTCCGCGCGACGCGGGGCCCGAACGCATAGACAGGTCGGGGATTGCGGGGTCAACGTCGCGCCGCGGTATTGCGACCTCTGAACCTTTTAGCGCCATCCCCGAAGGGGTGGGCTCGGCGCCGATCGCAGAAGTACTTCGACACGCAGGGACCGACCTTCCAATCCGCGCACGTTCCCCAGTCGCGCCACACCCACCCCTTCGGGGATGGCGCAAAAAGGGGTAGGTGGGTCCCATCGCGCCGCGTTCTGTCGCATTGCACTTCCTCGCGGACTCTCTTTTTCTCCGCGCCGTCCGGTCGTACAATCTCTCGCTTTCCCCAGCAGGACCATCAAGGAATTATGAGCGACCCCTACATCCAACAACTCTTCGCAGACCGCATCGGCGGCACCGGCTACGGCAAGGGCACCGAGATCTACAAGTTCGAGAAGATCAAGCGCGCCAAGAAGGCGGCGCTCGCCGCCAACCCCAACGGCCAGATCATCGACATGGGTGTCGGCGAGCCCGATGAGCCGCCGTTCCCCGATGTGGTCGACAAGCTCTACGAAGCCAGCAAGAAGCCCGGCAACCGCGGCTACGCCGACAACGGCGGCGACATCTACAAGCAGGCGGCCGCCCGCTGGATGAAGAACGTCTGCAACGTCGACGGCATCAACCCCGAGACGCAGGTCTGCCACTCCATCGGCTCCAAGGCGGCACTGTCGATCCTGCCGTACGCGTTCATCAACCCCGGCGACGTGGCGCTCATGACCACGCCCGGCTATCCGGTCTTCGGCACCCACTCGAAGTACCTCGGCGGGCAGGTTCACAACATCCCGCTGCTGGAACAGAACAACTTCCTGCCGGACCTGAAGTCCATCCCGGCCGACGTGCTGAAGCGCGCTAAGACCCTGGTCATCAACTACCCCAACAACCCCACGGGCGCGTCGGCCACGCCGGCGTTCTTTGCGGAAGTGGTCGAGTTCGCCAAGAAGCACAACATCGTCGTCTTCCACGACTCGGCGTACGCCGCCCTGGTGTTCGAAGGCAAGCCGCTCAGCTTCCTGGCGACGCCGGGCGCGATGGACGTGGGCGTTGAACTGCATTCGATGAGCAAGGGCTTCAATATGACCGGCTGGCGACTCGGGTTCGTCGTCGGCAACCCGCTGATCGTCAAGGCGTACGCCGACGTCAAAGACAACACCGACTCCGGGCAGTACCTGGGCATCCAGGAGGCATGCGCATATTGCCTCGACCACCCCGAGCAGACGCAGAAGATCGCCGCCAAGTACAGCCGTCGGATGGACACGCTCGTCGGCGTGCTGCAGAAGCACGGCTTCAACGCCAAGAAGCCGAAGGGAAGCTTCTTCCTGTACGTGAAGTGCCCCAAGGCCGCGACCGGCAAGACCGGCCAGCGTGTGGCGTTCGAAAAGGCCGAGAACTTTTCGCAGTGGATGATCACTGAAAACCTCATCAGCACCGTCCCCTGGGACGACGCGGGCTCGTATGTGCGGTTCAGCGTGACGTTCATCGCGAAGGACGAGGCCGACGAGAAGCGCGTGATCGGCGAGATCGACAGCCGGCTGGGCGCGAACAAGTTTGAGTTCTAGAGCTAGCGGAACCTATGAGCCACAGATGCACACAGATGAACACAGATAAAGGCGGCATCCGATTGCCTCTTTCTTATCTGTGTTCATCTGTGTTCATCTGTGGCTCACTTCTTTTCGCCGCCGGCTGTGGTACCCGTCCCGAAAACTCTTCCTTCCCGCTGTCGGTTTCGGCGGCGGACAAGGAATTGGTGGCAATACAGGCCGAGCGGAAACCGCTCAGCCGGCCGGTGGTCGTGATCGACGGGTATCTTGATCCCGGCCTGGGATCGGCGGTGGTGGCCAACTGGGTTCGAAAGCTGACGCCGGACGAGAAGCAGGTCGTCACCGTCAGCCTGCTGACCACCACCAACTTCGACGCCTGCCGGCAGAAGATCGTGGCGGCGGTGGAGGAGGCGTTTCCGTCCGACGACCCCGCGGCGACGCAGGAGGTGGACGTCATCGGCCTTTCCATGGGCGGCTTGGCGGCGCGGTACGCCGCCCTGCCGGCCGTCGGCGAACGCCCGGCGACGTTGGCAGCAACGGCCGTCCCTGCTACGACGCTCCCTCCCACGACCGTCCCCACCAGTACTGTCTCCACCACGGCATCGTCTGCACCGGAAGGCGCCCCCTCGTCGGCGCCATCGACCGACCCGGCCGAACTACTCAAGCCCACGGGCAAACGGCTGAGAATCGCCCGACTGTTCACGCTGTCCTCGCCCCACCAGGGCGCGGCGATGGCGGACGTGCCAACGTATCTGTTCATCTCGACGCAGCGCGACATGCGGCGGGGATCGACATTTCTCCAGCAACTCAACGATGCCGGGCATACGCCCGACTACCCGATCATTCCGTACGTTCGGCTGGCGGACCTGACCGTCGGCGAGCAGAACGCCGCCCCGCCGGGCCAGATTCCAATCTGGCTTCCGAAGGGGCCGTTTGACGCGGCCCATGCCGGCGTGGTGATGGACCCGCGTATCGCGGCCGACGTATCGCGACGGCTTCGTGGCGAGGCGTCGTACGTCAAAGAGCCGCGAGCGCCGCTGCCTGACTGAAGTAGGGGCTTCGGGGTCATGGGGTGCCGGGGCGACGGGGTGGATCGGAGTCTCGGTCGCGGCCTGTCGATCGCAAAGCGACTTTGCCAAATCACGGTGCACACATAGAACGGCAGAACGTGACCAAAACACCCCTCTACCCCGATACCCCGATACCGCTTCTCGCGTACGTCGCGCTCGGCGCTAATCTCGGCGATCGTGCCGCCAGCTTGCGCGACGCGATCTCACGCCTATCGGCGGTGCCGGGCATCGAGGTGACGAAAGTGTCGTCGTTGCTGGAGAACCCGGCGGTCGGCGGGCCGGCGGATTCGCCGCCGTTCGTCAACGCCGTCGCCGAGGTGCGAACGACGCTGGACCCGCAGGCGTTGCTGGAGGCGTTGTTGCAGGTCGAACGCGACATGGGCCGCGAACGCCGCGAGAAATGGGGACCGCGGGTGATCGATCTCGACCTGATTCTCTACGGCGATCGCATCATCGATACGTCGGCCCTGAAGGTGCCGCACCCGCTGATGCACCATCGCGATTTCGTGCTGAAGCCGTTGGCGGAGATCGCGCCGGGCGCGGTGCATCCGGTACTGAAGTCAACGATCGCCGAACTGGCCGAGCGCATGACGCGTGGCGCGGGCGGTTCGCCGGTGTTGCCGCCGCCGGCAGGTGACGACGCCAAACCACAACTCTTTCTCCGCCCCGCCACCAATGCCGACGGCCCGGCCGTTCGCGACCTGGTGTTCGGCGTGCTTCGCGAGTACGGCCTGAAGCCCGACCCCTGCAGCACCGATCTGGACCTCTTCGATCTCGAAGGCAGCTATGCGATGAAGGGCGGCCGGTTCGACGTGCTGGTGAACGCCGAGGGGCACGTCCTCGGCAGCGTCGGCCTGATGCCCACCGGCGGCGGGTCTTGCGAGCTGCGCAAGATGTACCTGCACCGCTCGGCCCGAGGACACGGCTGGGGCCGGCGGATGCTCGATCACGCGATTTTCGAAGCCCGGCGAATGGGATTCACCCGCATGACGCTGGAGACGGCGAGCGTGCTGAAGGAAGCGGTGGCGATGTATGAGAAGTACGGCTTCAGGAAGTACACGCCGGAGCATACGGTGGATCGGTGTGATGCGGCGTATGAGCTGTTCCTGTAGGGCGGGCACTGCCCGCCGGACAAATCTATCCGTCATTGAGGTAACGCCATGACCACTTTCAGTGATGACGATCTCCGGTGCAGGCTCGACTCCGTTCTTCAGACGGCGACGAGCGAAGGCGTTGTGTATATCCGCCGCAGTGACGGCCGCGAGTTCGTGTTGCGATCCGTCGACCGCACCCGATCGCCTCTCGATCTGGGGTTCGTCGATGTTCGACCCACTCGGGAAGAAGTCGTTCAAGCCGTACGAGAGGGTCGTGAGCGAGACTACGAACCGCGCCGCGAATAGTCCTGACAGGTCACAGCCAAGCCCTCCCCGCTTGACGCCCCCGCCCCTATCCCCGCAAATGGCGGGCGAATGAAAGTCCTTACCACCATCGCCGAGGTCCGCGCCGAGCGGGCGAAGCTCGGCCGTCTTGCCCTGGTGCCGACGATGGGCGCGCTCCACGCCGGGCATTTGTCGCTCGTCGATTTCGCCCGCCGTCGTGCGCCGCACGTCGCCGTCAGCATCTTTGTGAACCCCACCCAGTTCGGCCACAACGAAGACTTCAACCGATACCCCCGCCCGATCGAGGACGACCTGGCCAAGTGCCAGTCCAACGGCGTCGATTTCGTTTTCAACCCGCCGGTCGAGCAGATGTACCCGTCGGGCGTGGTGGACTGCGTGGTCGATCTGCCGTCGCTGTCGACCGTGCTGGAAGGCAAGCACCGCCCGGGGCACTTCAAGGGCGTCTGCCAGGTGGTGGCCAAACTGTTCAACATCGTTCGGCCGGACGTGGCAATCTTCGGGCAGAAAGACTACCAGCAACTTCGAATCATTGAGGCAATGGCCGAGGCGCTGGATTTCAATATCGAGATCCTGGCCGGGCCGACCGTGCGCGACCTGGACGGCCTGGCGATGAGCAGCCGCAATGCCTACCTGTCGCCCGAAGAGCGGGAGAAGAGCCTGGCGATCAGCCGGGCGCTGTTCGCCGCCCAGCAGGAGTTTGCCAACGGCGTCCGCCAAGCCAACCGGTTGCTGACGACGGTACAGAAGACGATGCTCGAGAAGCACCTGCTGATCGACTACGTCGCAGCGGTGGATGCCAAGACATTGAAACACACCGACACCATCACCGGCCCGACGGTGATCGCCGTCGCGACGCGGGTGGGGAAGACCCGGCTGATCGATAACGTGGTGTTGGAGCCCTGAAACTGATGCCTAACGCCTGATCTGTAAGCAACCCGTCGCAAGATGGCGCAGTTCTCCTTGCTGAATAGGCATTATGCATTAATCCGTTTCCTCCCCTACAATCCCCGGTTCGATGTTTCTTAAGCTCTTAAAATCCAAGCTCCATCACGCCAATGTGACCTTCACAGACGTGAACTACCATGGCAGCATTACGATCGATTCGGATCTGATGCGCGCCGCCGGCCTGCTGCCCAACGAAGCGGTCGTGGTCGCCGACTGCGACAACGGCAACCGCTTCGAGACCTACGTCATCGTCGGCGAAGCCGGCAGCGGAATCATCGGCGTGAACGGTGCCGCCGCCCGGCTGACGCAGGTGGGACATCGCGTGATCGTCATGAGCTTCGTCCTCGCGACGCCTGACGAAGTACAGAAGCACCATTCGCGGGTGGTGATCTGCGACAGGAAGAACAAGGCGGCCGAGACGGTGGATCATCCGTCGGTGCTGGAATAGGCGCGTCGCGGAAGAGGTATCTTTGGGGGACGGACACGCTTGTCTATCCCCATCCATCCCATGCAACAAGAACTATTCCGCCTGCCGTTCTTCGACATCCCGATCTACGGATACGGGCTGATGCTCGTGGTGGGATTTCTGGGGGCGCTTACGCTCGCGCGATTCCTTTCGATCCGCAGCCGGATTGATCCGGAGATCTTCGTCAACTGCGGCATCATCGCGCTGGTCAGCGGCATCGCCGGTGCCCGGCTGAGCCATGTCCTGGAAAACTGGAGCACCTATACCGACCCTGCCCGCTCCTTTGGCGAGAATCTGTTCGCCGCGATCAACATTCGCTCCGGCGGGCTGACGTTTTATGGCGGGTTCATCTTCGCGACGGTCTGCTGCATCGGATACGGCCTGATCAAGAAAGTGCCGATTCGTCGCGGCATGGACATCGTCGCCCCCTGCCTGATGGTGGGCCTGGGGTTCGGCCGGGTCGGGTGCTTTATGAACGGCTGCTGCGAAGGGGCCGAGTGTTCGACGCTCCCCGCCCCGATCGCGATCGAGTTCCCCTACGCGACGAACCCCTACATTCGGCACTTCGATCAGCGGTCGCTGGAACCGTCGCAGCTCCCCCCCGAAGAAGCGATTCGACGAGGACCGCGCGGCGAGCCGATTGCCCCACTGACGAAATCAGACATCACCGCCAAATATGCCCAAGCCCCCGCCGAGCGCGACAAGCTGCTCACAGCGGTCGCCCCGCTACATTCCAACCGAGTGTTCAATGCCCAGCTTGCCAGCACGGTGACGGCATTCCTGATCGCATTTTTCCTGGTGGCGTTCTACGCGCTGCCACACGCGCCGGGCCGGGTGTTTGCACTCATGCTGATCATCGAGGCACCTTCGCGGTTCATCCTGGAAATGATGCGGGCCGAGCCCGCGTTCGTCGGCCCCGGCAGCCCGGACAAAACCCTGGCGTTCCTGCCGTTCGACCTGAGCTTCAGCATGTTCGTTTCCGTCTGGCTGACGCTGGTCGGCGTGATCCTCTGGTTCGCGTTCAAGGGCAAGCCGGACGACATGACCGAGCCGAAGGAGCTGCCGGCGGGACGTGTCGCGATAGCCTGAACGCGTGGAGGGCAGACGTTCTTGTCTGTCACTCGGGACCGGAACCCGTTCTCGAACGCCAGGGCTCCTCTGCTCACTTCCTGCATGCACGACGTCGCGTCAAATGGAGGTCGGAAGAGACGGCCTTGAGATTCGAATCCTGCTTTAGGTCCCGAGTGACAGACAAGAATGTCTGTCCTCCACGTCTGTTTCCCTCCCGCACCTACGGCGCTATTTTTCGTCACCTGAAACTTTCTCTCCTTTCCGGCGTCGAATGATTGCGGAGGGTTTCCCTCCGTCCCGATCTTTGCTCTGATCTGCCTTGCCCCGCGAAGGAGAACCGACCATGCGAAAGATGCCAAAGACTCTCGCCGCCGCCCTGCTCTCGGCAGCTGTTTCCGGCGTCAGCCTGCTTCCTGCTCCCGTGCTGTTCGGCCAGGCCAAGCCTGCTGATGCCAAGGCCGTCGCCGACCAGCAGGCACAGGTTCCGGTCCGTCAGGTCGTCCTTTACTCCTCCGGCGTGGGTTACTTCGAGCACTTCGGGCAGGTCAATGGCAACGGCACGACCGAGCTCCGCTTCAAAACCCAGCAGATCAATGACATCCTCAAGTCCCTGGTCCTGCAGGACATGGACAAGGGGAAGATCGGCGTCATCACCTATCCTTCGCAGGACCCGATCTCCAAGACCCTCCGCAGCTTCCAGATCGACATCACGTCCAACCCCGGCGTCCCGCAATTACTCGGACAACTGCGCGGGGCGAAGGTCGCCATTACCGTCGGGGCCGAATCCGTGACCGGCACCGTGCTCGGGGTTGAACAGAAACCCGTGCCCGTCGGCAGCGGCAAAGACGCGACCGTCATAAACACTTGGTTCGTCAACCTGATCACCGACGGCGGCATCCGCAGCGTCTCGCTGGATGATGTCCGCTCACTGGAACTTCAGGACCCGAAGCTGAAGGAAGAGCTCAAGCGAGCCCTGGCGGCGCTCGCCTCGGCGCGCGACCAGGACAGCAAGCCGGTGAACATCAGCTTCCAGGGTGATGGCGAACGGCGGATTCGGATCGGGTATGTCGTCGAAACGCCGGTCTGGAAGACCAGCTACCGGCTGATCCTGTCGGAAAAGGGCGACCAGAAGCCGGTCGCCGGCAAGCCCTCGGGTGCGCTGCAGGGCTGGGCGATCGTGGAAAACCAAACCGACAACGACTGGACCGATATCCAGTTGTCGCTCGTCAGCGGCAGGCCGATCAGCTTCATCATGGACCTGTATCAGCCGCTGTACATCCCCCGGCCGGTGGTGCAGCCGGAGCTGTACGCGAGCCTGCGTCCGCAGACCTACGACGCCGGCATCGGCAAAGCGCGGGAGCTTCAGGAGTTCAGCAAGCAGCAGATGGAACGGGCCGACGCCAACGGCGTCGAACAGCTCCGCCGGGCACCCGGCGCCCCGATGGCGAAGAAGTCGGCAAAAGCCGATGCCTCATTCGGTGCGGCCCCGGCCGACGGCGTCGACCGCATGGCCGCAATAGATCCGCAGTCGAGCGTTTCATCCATTGCATCGGCCGCGAAAGTGGGCGAGCTGTTCCAGTACACCGTCGGCAATGTCACGCTCCCCCGCCAGACCAGCGCGATGATCCCGGTCGTCACCGACCCGATCGAGGTCGAGAAGCTCTCGATCTACAACATGGCGGTCTTGCCGAAGAACCCGCTGCTGGGCGCTCGCGTCAAAAACACCACCGACAAGCACCTGCTCCAGGGGCCGATCACCGTCCTCGACGAAGGTGCCTATGTTGGCGATGCCCGCATCGACGACCTTCCGCCAAGCCAGGAACGGCTCGTGAGCTACGGCGTTGACCAGCAGATTCTCGTGCAGGCGCAGAACGGCAACCAGACGCAGTCGCTGGTCACCGGCAAGATCGTCAAAGGCGTGCTCCACCTGACCTACAAGCAAGTCAGTACCCAGGACTACATCGCCGAGAACAAGGGAGACAAGGACAAGACATTGGTGATCGAGCACGCGAAGTTCGGCGGCGACTGGAAGCTGACCGAACCGGCCAAGGCCGATGAGACGACCGATTCGCTCTACCGCTTCAAAGGAAAAGTCGCCGCCGGCAAGGGCACCAAGCTGACGGTGAAACAGGAGCTGACCCGAGGAGAAGAGATCGCGATCCTGCCGCTGAATACGGGCAATGTCGTCGTCTACAGCCGCAGTGGAGCGATCCCGCAGGACGTCCGCGACGCCCTTGCCCAGGCAGCCGGCCTGAAGCAGGCGCAGGCGGCGACGGATCGCACCATCCGCGACAAGCAGGCCTTGATCACGCAGATCAGCCAGGAACAGACCCGCATCCGCGACAACATGAAGACCGTCGCGCAGAACACGGAGTACTACACCCGCCTGCTCAACAAGCTCGGCGAGCAGGAGACACAGATCGAAGGGTTACAGAAGGAGATCGTGGGGCTGCAGAAGAAGTCGGAAACTGAGCGTAAGGCGCTGGAAGATTATCTGAATGGGTTGAATGTGGGCTGAAGTGCCGACCTGGGACCGCCGAGCGCTTGCTCGGCACGAACACGAGACGGATTCGAAGAGCCGCGCACGGAGTGTACTCACGGAGTAAGCGGGCATGCCCCCGATCCGTCACGGTTCCCGCTTACTCCGTGAGCACACTCCGTGCGCGGCTCTTCAAAAAGTCACATGCTCTCAGGATGACAAGTCTGTTCGCGGCCGACGCCCTCCACCTGGAGGACGTATCTTCACTTCACCCAGCCCATCACCTTCATCCACTCTTCGCACCGCTTCGGCCAGGTCGCCGCCGGGCCGGCCGTCGGGCGAATGCCGAAACCGTGGCCGCCCTTGGCGTACAGGTGCATCTCGACCGGCACGCCGGCCTTCTTCATTGCGTTGTACAGCGCGATGCAGTTGTCGCTGTTCACCCGGTCGTCACTCGCCATCGCGATGAAGCTCGGCGGCGTCTTATCGCTGACGCGGATCTCGGGCTTGAGTTCGAACGTGTCTTTCACGATCGTCCCGCCGGGGTAGATGATGACCGCAAAGTCCGGCCGGCAGCTTTGCTTGTCGGCATCATCGAATGCCTGGTACGACCGCTTGTCGAAGTTGGTGCTCGTCCAAGCCGTCAGGTGTCCGCCGGCGGAAAAGCCGAGCATGCCGATCTTCGCCGGGTCGATGCCCCATTCGCCGGCCTTGGCCCGCATGATGCTCATCGCCCGCTGGGCATCCTGGAGCGCGCCGATCGGCGGCTGGTCTTTCTCGGTGCCCGGGCGGCGCGGAACGCGGTACTTCAGAATCCCCGCGGTAATGCCGAGCGAGTTGGCCCATTTGGCGATCTGTTCGCCTTCATGATCCCACGCCAGCACGTTGTACCCACCGCCCGGCGCGACGAGCAGCCCGATGCCGCTGGCCGAGTCCTTCGCCGCAGCGTAGACCTTCAGCGTCGGCTCCGACACGTTGGTGATGCTGGTGACGACGCCTTCCTTTTCGGTCTGTTTCTCCGCCGCGATCTCGACCGTCTCGCCGGGGGCTTTGGCAGGCCAGAGCTTGAGGATGACCGGTTCGCCCGCTTGTGCCGGCGACGCAGTGCAGAGCATTGCAAGCGAGAGACCGAGCAAAGCGGTACAGATCGACTTTCTCGACTGAGACATGAGCTTCCTCCTGAAATGCAAACTGCCTGGAGCACAACGCACCTGCGGTGCGACGGCTGAACGAGATGTCACCCCCGTAAACGCCGCAAGGCCCCATCTATTCAGCTCTAATTGCTGTAAAGATGAAGCCTTGCGGTTGAAATGGGCGTTACAGGACTCGAACCTGTGACCCCCAGCGTGTCGATTTACCCAGCCGAACGACCAGAAGCTATTATTTGGCCGTATCTTACCGTCGTTCGACCGCCCGTTCAAGTCGTCTCGACCTACCTCGTTTATTCTCAAAAAATCGCGGAATTGCCGGCCATCGCCGGAAGATTCCGTCTTGCCGGGCCTAGGGGTAACCGGGCCTTGGCGACGCCGACTCGGAGCCTCAAGACGCCGCCCGAAGTACGGCGGTCGCTACCTAGCGGCGGCAAGTTCGCCCAAGGAACGAACGGGTCAGATTATCAGGGCCATCGGGTCGCGCTAGGGGTAAGGCTTAGCCTTTACGGTCCGTCCGACGACGGCCAAGGCAGCTTCCCGAAAGGAGCGTTCGATGTCTCTTCAGCAGCACCCCTCCCCGCAGTCCGATGCCCCGACCGACCCGCGACCGGCCAAGGCAAAACCTCGCGCCCGGAAGACGGCCCTGCCGCCGCCGGCAGAGGTGACGGAGTCCCCTACCGTCGACGATGCCGGCCCGGCAACCGAGGCGGTCGAACTCGCAAGGACCGACCCGGTCACCGCCGCCGACCCGGACGGGACGGCCAAGCCCGAAGGTAGATCGCGTCAGCACTGGCGAGGCTTGGGGATGTGCGACTTCATCCGCTACGCCGCGTCGATCGGCTGGCCAAAACCCGCGATCACGGCGGTCGCGGCGAGCCTCGGCTTCAGCCCGAGCCCGACGACGGTTCACATTCAGGCCAAGAACGGACGGGACGGCCGCAAGGTCCCGACGGTGAAGAAGGAACTCGCGGATGAACTGACCGCCCACTACGCAAAGGTGGTCGGGAAGGTCTGGCGGGAGGAGGCGGCTCCGGACGGCACCGCTGCCGAGGGCACCAGGAGGCTGGGCGAGAAGCGGCCTGACAAGAAGTCCGCGAAATACCCGCAGAACCTTTGATCGTCGTGGTGCGGGAGTCCGGGTCTCATGGGTCCGGACTCCCTCTACTTCAATCGTCCTTGGTCCACCGCGGATAGGAAGCCCTTGACGAAGTAAGCGGGGACTCGGATAGGGCAATTGCCTCGTTGTCCGCCGAGGCGGATATCGACCCCTCCTCCTGCCGCCGCCGCCTGCAGATACTCCCGGTCAAGTTGGACGATGAGGTCTTCAGAAACGCCCCCTCGGGAGGCTTCGCGGTCCGTCAGGACTACTCTCAAAACCGATCCCTGTCGGTCATGGGCTTCCTGAAGGAAGTACCATTCTGTCGACTCATGTGAAACCTGGATAGCGTACCCGTGCAGGTTGCCCGTTCTTTGAAAGACTAAGCGGTAGTGATCGGCATGGACAAGCTTGGGTGTGTGGTCTCGATTCTTCAAAAGTGGTGAGGCGGTTAACTCCCGTTGCTTATAAGGGTCCCACTCATATTTGGTAGCCGCCGCGACTTGCTCTGCCGTCGTGTGTTCCGTGGTCGCGAACTCCGGCGTGTACCAGGGGGCACTTATCTCCTCAAGTGACTTCACCGGCGGACGCGAGACACATCCTTGAAGGACGAAGATGCTGACCAACGCTGTGAACCGAGTGTGAGCTATCACGGGCCTCCTTTGCGTCACCGAGACCCGGCACGGCCGGGACGGGGCGATGTTGCGCATTGTCTGTGGCCCGGTCTACCCCTTCGCCCGGATGCTCGTCAAGCGTGGCAGGTACCCGGTTCGCAATGAAGTTCGGAGGGATCGTTCGCGACCTACGGGAATCGCGGGGCATGTCTCAGGAAGCGTTGGCCGACTCGGCCGGGCTGCACCGCACCCATATCAGCCTGATCGAGAGGGGACAGCGATCGGTCCGGATTGAGACCATTGAGCGGCTGGCACTGGCGCTTCGGGTTCAGCCGGCGGCATTGATGCCGGCAATTTCTTTGAAGAAGTGACCTCCCCCGCCTGCAGCGTTCGAACCAAGTCAGATGCTGCAAACCACCGAGGATCGGGATGTCCTTAAGCAATGAATACTTCGACTGGCACCTCACACCGCGGGGTTGGGTTGAGGGGACGAGCGGCTATGATTTCGGCCCCGTTCTCGTTAAACCTCCGTCAGATCGAGTTCTGACAGTACGTCACCATGACGAGACGCCGGTCGTTTATCGAAGGATCCAGTGGGTCGAAGAAATCTGGCGATCAGACGATGAGCGACTGGTAGAGAAGCTAGTTGCACAGCATGGACGAGTACCAGAGCGGCTACCGTCAGAGAGTCCACCAGACGACACATAGCATGCGGAGGTCACTGATGGGGAAGGCACAAGGACGGCGGCGACGAACTGCGACTGTCCAACACGACGGTCGCCTATCCGGTGCAATGGGCGACCGTTATGTTCAGTCCTGTGTCGCCCACGTCAGCTTTCCGTCCACTCTTCCTGAACTTCGTCGAGCGTACAACGCCGGCGGTGGCTACATGGAGATGGAACTCCTCCTCGATACTGCCAAGGGCCACGACCGAACCTATAGCGCCCCTCGGTGGATGACCACCGGAGATGTGATGTTCTTCTACCATACGAAACGGGCAAAGCTTCGAATTGAGCGGTTCCTGTCGGCGGCGAAGGGACCAGACAATGAGGAATGGGGCGAAGAAGGCAAAGGCCTTCAGACAAGCATCGACTACCTCAACGACCAACTTGCCGTGGCGGAGCGATACGCCGGCACCATCTTCGGCTGCACAGAGGTGATCGGCGGGGCTGCATTTCAGAAGGGCGACGCCGATCGCCACTGGCGGAACAACATCTACGCCCCGATCGGTGACGTTCACATCTTCAAGAATCCCTTACGGGACTCGGAGTTCGGCAGTCACATCAAGATCAATCCGGGCGGAACCTTCACGCCACTTCATGGCAGCTCTTTCTCCGGACTGAAGGGACTGCTGGCACAGACGAACGACTTGCCGCCCTACCTTGCGATCGCCCGCCCGGGCGGCGTGAGCTTCCGTGACATTGACGCGAACAACTGGATTGACATCGCGTGCTCTCCGGACGCCCGGTTCATCGACGAATCCCAACTTCGCGCCTATCTGATCGACTATCTGCTGGAAGGCATCAAGGATCCCCGGACGGCGGTCCATCAGGAGTGCCGTTGTGAGGTGAAGGACGGGCAGACGCTGTGTGTTGGTCGGGGTCCACGTCGGCACCGACGCCGGCCTTGCCGATCCGGCGGTTTTGGTCCAGTGACCGGTGGACAACTCGAAAATGGCTGGCAAGGAATTTCGTTCGGGATGACCGGGGTTGCCTCCGGAAGGAAGGGACCCAGTTCGTAGAACTCCGGAGGTAATGCAGGGAAGTCACGTAGGTAGTCGTACACGCCTTGACCAGGTGCGCAGCCATCAAGGGACCAAGTGACCAATGAAAGATGACGCCGCAGCATCCTTGTAATGTCAAGACATGGACGACGGAACGTTAGGACTGGTGCGGCCCTTGCAAGCAGCCGATCCAGGTTGCCATTCACCAGGCGAAGGTGAGTGGATAGGAAGCCGCGGCTATCAAAATTGTGGGAATAGTCCGTAGGGCGGCGCACTCCCCAATCGTCCAGAGTTCTCCCATCAACGCAGTAGCAGAGGTGGGGAACGCGCCGTCCGTTCGGCACGAGCTTCGACGGAAGATCAGCGTAAAACTTGGGCCTGACGGGCGCATCGTTTGGTGCGAAATAGACGACAGTGCGATAGGGTCTGGGATTACTCCCTCCGCCAACACCCTGAGGGAATACGACCGAATTCGCCATGAATTGGGTGAGAGCCTCAAGCTCTCCATCATTTGGGAAGAAGTCGTAGGCAAATTCCGCAAGAGTCACAGGGCTGGTCTCGTCAGACGGAATGAGCCGATCCAGAATGAGCAGTTCGTCGACGGTAGGCTGACGCACACGTACGACATTCTTCCATGTGGGCCGAATCCACAGGCGGTCCTTATCAGGTCGGCCGGCATGGGGTTTCACTAAGTCATTCAGCAACCGACAGTGCTCGTTGCGAAGCCCCTTCTTCAGCGTAACTTCCATGAAGTCGCAGTAGTGCCTTACCCGCAACGGAACTACTGGTGCGTCAAGAATCAACTGCGGGGTATTCCCATCAGTGGTAGGTGCCATTGCCATGTCCCTGCCGAATCCGGCCCGCGTTCCCCTAGGAAGGAACGCGGGCCTCTGTCTTCCGAATATCAGATCCCAAATGCATCGAGTTGACGCTTCGCTGCGTCTACGGCCTTCGTCCGCTGCGACGCCGTCCGACAGGCCGCCGGTGCGGGGGAGCCACCTTGCGTAGCGCCTATGAAGCGCTCGCATGCCTCGACTGATGTGCACCGGCTTCCACCGATCAGCACGGTCTCAAGCTTCACGCCACGCAAACCGTTATTGATCCACCGGTACAGCGTCGCGCAGGACAATCGCCGGCCGCGACCCTTCATGAAGGGCAACTTCGGAACTTCCCCTATGTGGATGATGTTCTCGCTGTGCAAATTGATCGCCATCTCAGCACCTCGCCCTCAAGGGGCCTACCACCCGATGCTCACCACCGGGTCTTGAGTTAACGGGCTGCACTACCACGTGATTTCTCGGCAGGACCTGACCACATGGTCAGGTTGAACAGGCTGATGCCTCAGCAAACGCTGAGCGATACATCTAGCCTGAATATCGTAAACCCAGTTATTCGGGGTTCAAGAGGTTACGAGACTTTGAGAAAGATTGGTCACTCATGAGGCAAGGTTCCACGACACACCCTTGATCAGGTGCTGCAATGGCAATCTCCGTGGCGTCTGATGACCCCATTGCCCAGCACCCTTGCAGGTAGTCGCAAGCTCGCGGATGGTTGGATAGGCCCGCTTCAGGATTGCCGCGACCCGGCGACGGTAGACCATGGAAGTCTCGGCCGGGAAGTATCTCCGGGCTAAGGCAAGATAATCGATCTCAAAAAGGGAGAGGCATGACTTAAGGAAGGGATCTGCTCGGAACCTGTGCAGCATTTTTGGGTGAGTAAGTCCGCTTCGATCAATTGCTCTCTCCCCGCGAAGTTCAACAATTACCTGTACGCCGGGCACGCCGTTACACGCGACCGCCGACGACACCGCGATATCGGTACAGGCAAAGTGGCCGACGCCGGTCATCTGTCCTAGTGAGGGCAAATGATCCAGTCCGCAAACAATCCGTGCATCGAGCCACTCCTTCAGTTCGTCGGCCGCGGCAAGGCCACGCGTCGGAACCGTGAGTGAGACGACCAGGCGGTCCAGGGCACTTCGACGATGTTTACGGGCCAACACGTCGATGAGAACCAACGCTTTTCGCGAGGGGGTGCGAAGGTCCAAGTAGCATTTCAGCCGCTTGTTGTAAGGTGCTACCTCGTCATCAACGCTGAAACCCGGGCATTCCTTGTTCAATTCCGCCCTCACTTTGGGTGAAGGCTTGCCACCTACCCAAAGAGCAACCCGCTCTATCCTGGCAATTGGCAGGCGTTTGGTGTCGATCAGACCCATGGCCCTCTCGACCGGATCCTGTAACCGAGCCGCCATAGAGTTGATATTTGCCAATCTGCCGAGAAGTGGGTGAGGGGATTCTTTGAGCATGGCATGCCTCGTCAGGTTACTTGTCCGGTCGCAATGCACTGTCCGGTGCTTAATACCACGCACCTTTTCACTCTGAACTGCGATCCCGACACCCTTGTCGCAGGAAACGCCAAAATTGAGGTTTTTTTTCTGAGACCGAGGTTGCCGCCGTGACCCCTGCCGGGAAAAAGAAAAAGCCCGCCGGAGGTCAATCCGCCGAGCTTCAGCAACATCACGCCGCGGCGTCCCCTAGCCGACCGCCGCCATCACCTCTTTGGCTTTGGCCATGTCCATCTCGGCGTAAACTTCGGTGACCGCCGCCGACCGGTGGCCGAGCACGACGCGGGCGACCTCGATC
This sequence comes from Humisphaera borealis, assembly GCF_015169395.1. Taxonomy (GTDB): domain Bacteria; phylum Planctomycetota; class Phycisphaerae; order Tepidisphaerales; family Tepidisphaeraceae; genus Humisphaera; species Humisphaera borealis. The sequence continues at coordinate 6,743,636 of NZ_CP063458.1, read as the reverse complement.
CCGTATTCCTTGCGCAGATAGGTGGCGGCCGAGTGCCGCAGTTGGTGCGGGTGCCAACGATGGTCCCGCTGCCAGCGGCGTAGCTCGGCGAGCTCATCGGCTGTCAGCCGCCGAAGGAAGGCCTGCTTGGATTCCCGCCGCCTACCCACGATTCGAGGGCAGAGGCGCTCGGGAGGCGTGAACGCGGCATCGCAGGCCCGGGCGATCGCCCGCCGGTAACCGTTGACGTCGTAGCGGTCGCCCGGCGGCCGGGCTCGCTCCCGGGCGGCGGACCGTTCCGCCCGGCGTAGCTGCGACGGCGGCACGCCGGTCTTGCGGGCTGCCCGCTTTGCCGCCCGCCACTCGGCGTCGGCCTCCAGGGGGGAGAAAACGAACGCTTGGGTATCGAATCGGAGGAACGGCCGAAGAACCTCCTGGGCCTTAGGACCGATCCAGATCGTGCGGACGTGGCCGTGGTGTTCGGTCTTGTGCTCGGGCGGCGAGTACGACCAGACCTTGCCGGTGGTGTCGAGGTCGCAAGTTCGCATCATGCAGATCTCTCCTGGCCGCATGCCGGTCCGTAGCTGAAGCTGCACCATGGCCTTGAGCGTCGGCGAGAGGTGTTGCAGGGTCGCGTCGATGGTGTGATCACCGACCGGCCGGACGGGCTGCGACTCCCGGGCGGCGGTCCGCCCCTTCCGCAATCCCGATACGGCCTGCAATCCGTGAAAGACCGAGGACGGCACGAGTTCGTTCTCCGCCGCCCACCGGAAGACGCGCCGGATCCGGGCCACACACTGGTTGACGTAGTTGCGGGAGAGGTTCTCGCGGATCAGAGCGTCGCGGACGGTCTTCAGCGCCAGCGGCCCGAAGGCTGACGCGGACGTGTCTTCGTAGAGCTTTCGGAGGGTGCGTAGGGAGTGCCGGAAGTTGTCGAGCTCCCGGCTGTCGCCGTAATACCTTGCGGCGTGCTCCCAGAAGCGGGTGAGTAGTTCGGCCACCGACAGGTCGGCTTCACGCTCCGGCCAGCGGCGGCCATTCCCGATCCACTCGGCCACGGCCCGGTCGTAGGCGTCGCGGCTGGTTCTCGTTCCGAACTCGCCGAGAAGAATGTCGCGGCCGCTTAAGGTGACGATCGCCTGGCCGGACTGCTTGTGCCGGCGATAGGACGGAATTTCGTTCGATTTGAGCTTAGGCATAAGGCAGAGCTCCAAAAAGACGAACCGGGAAGACGGAAGATTCCGTTTTCCCGGTTCGCTTCTGGCCGCTCTGCCCGACACAGGCAGGTGCCTTAAGTAAAGGCTCGGCAGACACTTAAGTAAGTGGGCGTTACAGGACTCGAACCTGTGACCCCCAGCGTGTCGAGCTGGTGCTCTAACCAACTGAGCTAAACGCCCTGCCTTTTGCAGGGGAGAGGATTATACCGGGACCAGCCCGATCGGCAAGTGGCCGACGGCGATTGTGGAATTCATTCGGTTCCGACCACCGTATTGGATTCCTGCTTTCGTTGGACACCAGCCGATACACACCGAGTCTTTGAAACATTCACATTGCCTTCCGTCCCCGCCACATGCGGCCGTTTGGGCGGTATTCTGTTTCACAGTTGCCGACGAGTGACCTCTGTTTCCGCGACGGACCTTCCATGACGACTGCCGGCCCTTGGATCGCATCTTGCCTCATCCTGTTGACTTCCCTCGCATCGGCTGCGCCGGCCGCCGAACCGGCGCTCCCGCCGCCGGCCGGGCATCGGGTGGACTTCAAGACCGAAATCCAGCCGCTTCTGGAATCGAGCTGTATCCAGTGCCACGCCAAGGGAAAGACCAAAGGCGGCCTGAGCGTCGAAACGCGCGAGTCGCTGCTCAAGGGCGGCGACAACGGTCCGGCGGCGGTCGTGGGCAAGAGTGCCGATAGCGCGATGGTTCAGTTGGTCGCATCCGCCGAAGCCGAAACCGTGATGCCCAAAAAGGGCTCGCGTTGGACGCCACAGCAGATCGGCCTGCTCCGCGCCTGGATCGATCAGGGCATGGCCTGGCCGGCGGGCGTGACGTTTGCCAAGCCCCCGCCGCAGAATCTTAATCCGCGCGTCGTCACCCTCCCCGCCGCTGCCGACTCGACCCATCCGCTCGATCGCCTGCTCGCGGCCTACGCCTCGTCCAAGGGCATCAAGACCCCCGACGCCGTCGACGACCGCCTGTTCGCCCGGCGGGTCTACCTCGACACCATCGGCCTGCTCCCGTCGGCGGCCGACCTCGACGCCTTTGTCAGCGATAACAGCTCCGACAAGCGAGCCCGGCTGATCCGCAAGCTCCTGTCCGACGACATCGGCTACGCCGACCATTGGATCACCTTCTGGAACGACCTGCTCCGCAACGACTACAAAGGCACCGGTTACATCGACGGCGGGCGAAAGCAGATCACCGGCTGGCTCTACTCGTCGCTGCTGTTGAACAAGCCTTACGACCAGTTCGTGCGCGAACTCGTCGCGCCCGGCCCCGACAGTGAGGGCTTCACCAAGGGCATCGTCTGGCGCGGCGTCGTCCCGGCGAGCATGACGCCGCCCATGCAGGCCGCTCAGTCGATCGCGCAAACCTTCTTCGGCATCAACCTCAAGTGCGCCAGTTGCCACGACAGCTTCGTCAGCGACTGGACCCTCGCCGATGCCTACGGCCTGGCCGCGATCTACAGCGACAAGCCGCTGGAAATGGTCCGCTGCGACCGCGCCCTCGGCAAAACCGTCGAAGCGCGCTTCCTGTATCCCGAGATCGGCGGTTTTGATCCCAAGCTCTCCAAGACCGACCGCCTGAAGCGCTTCGCCGACCTGATGACCTCGCCGAAGAACGGCCGGCTGTCGCGGAACATCGTCAATCGGCTGTGGGCCCGGCTGCTGGGCCGCGGACTGGTCGATCCGGTCGACGACATGGACAAACCGGCCTGGTCGGCCGATGTCCTCGATTGGCTCGCCGAGGATCTGGTCGCGAGCAAGTACGACCTGAAGCACACGATCGAGCTGATCATGACGTCGCGGGCGTATCAGCTCCCGGTGGTTGATGCGCCGCCGGACGGGGATAAGACGCCGTTCGTCTTCAAGGGCCCCTGGGCCCGTCGGCTGACCGCCGAGCAGATGGCCGACGCCGTCGCCGCACTGACCGGCGATTGGGCCCGAACGCCTTCGTCGATCGAGTTCGACTTCAGCGGCGGCGGGAAGCTGTCGACAGTTCGCGCGCCGGCATGGATCTGGACGAACGAGCCGGTCGCGGCGGGAATTCGACGATCGGCGGAACAGGCGATTGCGAACCAGTCGAAGGCGCCGGCTAAACCGGCGGCACCCGCCGCCAAAGCCGGCGCGGCTGATGCGGACGACAGCGTCGCCGCAACCGACAAAGTCGCCGAACCCCAAAAGGACACACCGGCGAAACCCGGCGCTGCCAAGCGCGCAGCCCGCGCCCCAAAGGGCGCCAAGCCTGCGGCCGACAAGGCGACGGCCGGCAAACCCGCGTCTGACAAACCCACATCTGACAAACCTGCGACCGCCGACCCCGCCAAGCCCGAAGAGGTCGCCGCCAAGGCCGCCGAAGCTGCTTCCGCGAAAGCGGCCGTCATCGCCCGTGCCGAACTGGTTCTGAGCAATCCCGAGTTGCCCGCCCTGCTGGCGGCCGCGCCGGAGAAGCTCGACCCGGCGTTCGCGCCGCTGGTTCGACACAAGGTCGTCTTCCGCAAAACCTTCACGCTCGACGCCCTGCCCGACCAGGCTTACGCCGCCGTCGCCGCGAGCCAGAAGCTGGAGATCATGGTCAACGGCAAAGCCCCGGCGATCGCGGTCAGCGACAGGGAACGGGGCAAGGAACCCCGCAGCGCGGTCGTCGATCTCAAGCCGCTGCTCCGCAAGGGTGAGAACAGCATCGCGATCGCGGTCGACAGTCACACCGAACGGCCGAACCTCAAGGCCGAGGACCGCGAAAAGCTTTACGCCGTCTTCAATCACCTCAACGAGCGCAGCGGCATGACGTTCGGCCTGCACATGTCGATCGGCGGCAAGCCGATCGAATGGAGCGCCGATGCGACCTGGCGCGTGTCTCGCGCCCCCGCCGCCGGCTGGCAGACCGAAAAGTTCGACGACCAGTCGTGGCCCGTCGCCATCGTCCTGCCGAAAGGCGTCGCGCCCGCCGACGACGGCCCGGCGATCGACGACAACGGCCGAAAGGCCGCGGGCAAGATCGGCAACGAGATGGGACCGAAGCTTCAGGGCCTGATGGCCATGAGCAGTCGTATTGGCAAGTTCCGGGCGGCGCTGGTGGCGTCCGATCCGCTTCAGTTGGCGCTCGACCGCCCCAACCGCGAGCAGATCGTCTCGTGCCGCCAGAACAGTGCGACGACCATCCAGGCGCTGGAACTGACCAACGGCGCGACACTCGACAACAAACTCAAGAAGTCGGCGAAGAACCTCGCCGCCGACGCCGGCAAAGACCCGTCGGCGTGGATCGAATCGGTCTACCAGCGGTCGCTGTGCCGCAAGCCGACCGAAAGCGAAAGAAGCATCGCAAAGGATCTGCTCGGACCGGCGCCCAAGGCCGAAGCAGTCGCGGATCTGCTCTGGGCCGTGCTGATGCAGCCCGAGTTTCAGTTGGTGCATTAACAAGAAGATTCCGGGTGGCATGGGCAAGCGTACTCGCTTGCCCGTGTCGATGACCCGGTGGCGCGAACCACGGGCAAGCGAGTACGCTTGCCCATGCCACCCGACACAACCTTGCTCGTTCCTGGCGAAGTCCCTATGTCGCTCTCCAACCCCAATCGTCGTGACTTCCTGAAGACCGCCTCGGCGGCGACATTGTCGGCGCTGGCCGCGGGAGCGCCCCAGCTTCACGCCGCCGACGCCGCCGAAGAGAAAATCAAACCCACCGCCGACACCGTCATCGTGCTTTGGATGGCTGGTGGCATGGCGCACACCGACACCTTTGACCCGAAGAAGTACACACCTTTCGCCAAGGGCATCGATCCGAAAGGCGTCCTGAGCACCTTCCCGGCGATCGACACCGCCGTCGATCACATCAAGCTGTCGCAGGGGTTCGAGAAGATCGCCAAGGTGATGGACCGCGCAACACTCATCCGCTCGGCGACCGTCGCCGACCTGGGGCTGATCCTGCACTCGCGGCACCAGTACCACTGGCACACCGGTTATGTGCCGCCGCAGACCGTCGCCGCCCCGCACATCGGCGCGATGATGGCCAAGACGCTCGGCCCGCGCGACCCGGCGATGCCGGCGTTTATCAACATCGGGCAGCGACTGGACCTGGGCGAAGGAGAAGAGCTCAAATCGTTCACCACCGCCGGCTTCCTGGGGAGCGAATACGGCCCGTTCAATGTACCGCTGCCGCAGGAAGCCGCGACTGCCGTTCGTCCGCCGGCGGGGATGACGCCCGAGCGGTTCGATCAGCGCAACGCGCTGTTCAGGAAGCTCGCCGAGGAAAGTCCGGTTAATCGTTACGGCAGCGCGTACCAGCGCGATTCCCTCCGCCGGGCGATGGACAACGCCTATCGCCTGCTCAGTTCGCCGGCGGCCAAGGCGTTTGACCTCTCGCTGGAACCGAAGGAGAGCCTGGCGAAGTATCTGCCGCCCGGCGTTGACCCGTCCAAGCCGGCCGACCTCGCCGGTGCCGGCCGGTTCGGGCTCGGCTGCCTGCTGGCCCGGCGGCTGGTCGAAGCCGGGGCGCGGTTCATCGAAGTGACCACCGAATACATCCCGTTCCTGAACTGGGACACACACGACAACGGCCACACGCGCCTCAAGAAAATGAAGGAGATGATCGACTCGCCGATCGCGCAGCTCGTGCTCGACCTGGAGCAGCGCGGGTTGCTCGATCGCACGCTGATCGTGCTCGCCAGCGAGTTCAGCCGCGACATGATCATTGAAGGCGCCGACGCCGCGAAGCCTCTCACCCGCGGTTCGCCCGTCCCGCCGGCCAAGCTCGAAGACATCAAGGCGTACGGCATGCACCGCCACTTCACGCAAGCGGGCAGCGTGCTCATGTTCGGCGGCGGCATGAAAAAGGGGTACGTCTACGGCGCGACCGCCGACGAACGTCCCTGCAAAGCGATCAAGAACCCCGTCACCGTCGAAGACCTGCACGCGACGATCTACCGCGCGATGGGCATATCGCCGAAGCTGGCGTACATCACCGAGGAAAGGCCGTTCTACGTCACCAAAGACGGCAAAGGAAAACCGGTGATGGACCTGTTTGCCTGAACGCCGGGGATATCGCTTCGACAACAACTGTGGCTGGCGTAAGATTGGCGGGCCGGCGGCAGTTCCGGTTCGCGGGAGCTGATCCATCCCGGCAGGCCCTGGCCGGCTCGACCTGGGGGTCGCACAGTCCGACGTCCAGAAGGTGCTGAGGTCATGATCGCATTGATCCATCGATTTCCCTCCCGCGTCTGCCTCCCGGCTTTCGGCTTCCTGTTGCTGTACGCCGGCGTTGCCGGTGCCGCAGACCTGAAACCGGTTCAGCCGTTCCTCAAAGCCCACTGCTACGACTGCCACGACGGCAACAGTGCCAAGGGTGGCCTGGATCTTGAGAAGCTCGACACCGACCTGACCAAGCCCGGCCCGCTGTCCAAGTGGGTGCGGATCTACGACCGCGTCGCCCGGAGAGAGATGCCACCCCCGAAGAAGGCCAAGGCCGCCGAGCCGCAGAAGCCGGCGTTCCTGGCGTCGCTCAATGTGCCTCTCACGCAGGCATCGGCGGGTCAGGCGCACACGGTCATCCGTCGGCTGAACCGGGTGGAATACGAAAACACCCTGCGCGACATGCTCGATGTCCGCACCGAACTGCAAAGCCTCCTCCCGGAGGACGGCAAAGCCCACGGCTTCGATAACATCGGCGAGGCCCTCGATCTCTCGCCGGTGCAGCTCCAGCGATACATGGAGGCCGCCGGGAAGGCACTTGATGACGCGATCTGTCGTGGCCCTAAACCCGAGACCGCCACTGTCGTCGCCGATATCGGTGCCGGTCGAAACGCGGAATTCGTCGGCAAGCATTGGTTCCGGCGGGCCGATGGCGCGCTGGTGTTCTATAACGAAGGTGGCTACCCGGCGATCAAGCCCGGCGACTTCCGCGTCGTCACCGAAGGCCTGTACCGCATCCGCCTCAGCGGCGAGGCATTCCAGACAACCAAGCCGGTGACTTTCGCCGTGCACCTGGGCAGCGACAGCGTCACGGGGACGGTGCAGACGAGCTACCACCAGTTCGTCCCCGACGAGAACCGGACGATCCTCTTCGAAGCCAACCTGCGTAAAGGCGACACCATCCGCCTGATGCCGCAGAACCTGCCCAACCCATACAACGAGATTCAGAAGAACGGCGTCGCGGCGTACAAGGGACCTGGACTGGCTGTGACCAAGCTGGAGATCGAAGGTCCGCTCCTGCCCGAATGGCCGACCCGGGGCCATAAGGTCCGCTTCGGCGATCTGCTCGCGACCGACGCCGTCCCGGAGAACCAGCGGAAAAACAAGTACTACAAGCCCAACTACCAGATCCTCGCGAAAGACCCCGCCGCCGAGGCCGCCCGCATCCTGCCGAAGTTTGTCGAGACCGCGTTCCGCCGACCCATTACGCCGGCCGATGTCGCGCCGTTCCTGGAACTGGCCAAGGCCGAGTTGGCGTCCGGGAGCACATTCGAACACGCGATGCGGACGGCGCACGTCGCCGTCCTGTGCAGCCCCGACTTTCTCTATCTTGTCGAACAGCCGGGCAAGCTCGACGACTACGGCATCGCCAGCCGGCTGAGCTACATGCTCTGGGGAACGCTGCCCGATGCCGCGCTGATCGACGCCGCCGCCAAAAAGCAGTTGACCACCCCCGCCGGCCTCCGCGCCCACACCGAACGCCTGCTGGCCGACAAGCGGAGCAGCCGCTTCACGAAGAACTTCACCGGGCAATGGCTGAACCTTCGCGAGATCGACTTCACCGTTCCCGACAAGCAGCTGTATCCCGAGTACGACGACCAGTTGAAAGACGCGATGGTTCGCGAGACCGAGCTGTTCTTCGACGAGGTCCTCACCAGGAACCTCAGCCTGCTGAACTTCATCGACTCCGACTGGACGATGCTGAACGAGCGGCTCGCCCGGCATTACCGCATCGACGGCGTCATCGGCACTGAAATGCGCAAGGTCTCGCTCAAGCCCGAATACAAGCGTGGCGGCGTGATGACCCAGGCGAGCATACTCAAGGTGTCGGCCAACGGAACAACGACATCGCCGGTCGTTCGCGGGGCGTGGATTCTGGAGCGGATCATCGGCTTCCACCCCCCGCCGCCGCCGCCGGGCGTTCCGGGTGTCGAGCCCGACATCCGCGGCGCGACCACGCTCCGCCAGCAGCTCGACAAGCACCGCACCAATGAGACCTGCAACTCCTGCCACCAGGTGATCGATCCGCCGGGCTTCGCGCTGGAGAGCTACGACGTCATGGGCGGCTACCGCGAGAACTACCGTTCGTTGGGCACGCAGTTCAAGTCGCCTCCCACGACCGAGACCGGCGGCAAGCGGGTGAGCTGGCGCGTCGGCCCGCCGGTCGACGCCACCGGAGTCACCTCGGACGGCAAGCCCTTCAGCAGCCTGGCCGACTACAAGAAGATTCTCTTGGCCGATAAGAACATGCTGACGCGCGGCTTGGCAGAAAAAGTAGCCACCTACGCCACCGGCCGCGGCATGGGCTTTAGCGACCGCCTGGAGATCGACCGCATCACCAAGGCCGTAGCGGGGAAGAACTACGGCTTCCGGGATTTGGTCCACGAAGTCGTGCAGAGCGAGGTATTCAGGAGCAAGTGACGGCATTCCGGTGCTCGATCTCAAGACGGTATCGAAGAGTCACCGTCTGATGTCTTCTTCGTGCTTTGGTGCCCTCGTGCCTTCGTGGTGAAATCGACGACCCAGACGACCCAGAAGCTTCTACGCCGTTGGAAATCCATCATGCCCATCGCCATCACCAAAAAGCATCTCTCCCGTCGCTCGTTCCTTTCCGCGGCGGGCGTCTCGCTGGCGTTGCCCTGGTTTGACGCCATGCTGCCGGCGCTGGCGACGCCGGCTCAGGCGGCGGCGGCGACCAACGCCCCCAGGCGGTTCGTCGCGATCAACCACGGCCTGGGCATTCACACCCCCTTCCTCGTCCCTAAAGAGACCGGCCGCGACTACACCCTTACGCCTTACCTCGAACCCCTCAAGGACCTGCGGTCCGACTTCACCGTCTTCTCCGGCCTGTCCCACCCCGAGCAGAACGGCGCCAACGGCCATACGTCCGAGCTCACCATCCTGACCTCGGCCAAGCACCCCGGCCTGCCTGGCTTCAAGAACTCGATCTCCTTCGATCAGTACCTCATCGAAAAGCTCACACCCGACACCCGCTTCCCCTACCTCACCCTCAACGCCAGCGGCAACGGCGACTCCATCTCCTGGTCGGGCAGCGGCGTGAACATCCCGGCCGACGGCTCACCCTCCAAGCTCTTCCAACGGCTGTTCGTCAACGGCACGCCCAGCGAAGTCAAACAACAGATGCGCGAGGTCCAGCGCGGCCGCAGCATCCTCGACACCGTCAACGGCCGGGCCAAAACGCTCAGCAGCAAGCTCGGCGGACGCGACCGCGAAAAGTTCGACCAGTACCTCACCAGCGTCCGCGAACTGGAAGGCCGGCTGCAGGCGTCCGAAGGCTGGGTCAACAAGCCCAAGCCACAGGTCGCCATCAAGGCACCCACCGACATCCCCGACCGGACCGAGATCATCGGCCGCGCCCGCCTGATGAACGAGATGATCGTCCTGGCGCTCCAGACCGACAGCACCCGGTTCATCACCCTCAAGACCGCCGGCGGCGGCGAAGTGCCCAAGATCGCCGGCGTCGATACCGGCTGGCACGACCTGAGCCACCACGGCCAGGACGAACAGAAGATCGAAGAACTGTCGCTCATCGAAAAGGCCGAGTTCCAGGAACACGCGAACCTGCTCAAGTCCCTCAAGACAGCCAAGGACGCCAACGGCTCGGTCCTCGACACCACGACCGTGTTCATCACCAGCAACCTCGGCAGCGCCAGCAGCCACAGCTGGCGCGACCTGCCGGTGCTGGTCGCTGGCGGCGGCTACAAGCACGCCGGCCATGTCGCCGCCGGCGGCAAGGGCAACGACAACGCCCGCCTGTGTAACCTGTTCGTGGCCATGGCGCGCAAGATGGGCGTCGACACCAACCAGTTCGGCACGAACGACGGCACCGGCGTAAAGGGCTTCGAGGTGTAGCCAGTCAGCGCGTTGCCGCCAAACGAACCCGGCGCGACATCGCCGAGCGAACCCAAGGCGACTGTCCGTGACACGGCTTTCCAAGCCGTGCGAGAGGCGTCACACACCAAAAGACGTCCGTCCTCAGTCACCTCCTCCTTCCAAACGAACCCGGCGCGACATCGCCAAACGAACCCAAGGCGACTATCGGTGAAACGACTTTCCAAGCCGTGCGAGAGGTGTCGCACGCCAAGAGACCTCCATCCTCAGTCCCACCTTCGCCAATCGAACCCAGCGCAGCTCTGCCGAACGAACCCGAGCAGGTGGACGATCGCCGAACGTCCAACGCCATACGCCTGATGGCCTCGCGCGGGTCACCGAACGAACCCAAGTGATCGATCAGCCTGTGCACTTCGTCTCTCCGTCTCGGAGTCTCTCCGTCTCTTCTACCGACCAAAACCAGACCGCCCGGCGCGATCGACACCGATCGCCCGGCTTCATCTCTCTCTCTGCGGAGTAGACGCCAGCGACGACGGATCACACCCGTCGGGGCGGCGCACAGAGAGAACCCGCCGACCGATCCCGTCACGAATCCCGGCCGGCACCGCGATATTGTTCGGTATATGTTAAGTGACGGGAAGGTAAATGCAACCCTTTTTCGGCCGGCGATTCCCGATCGACGCGTCGATGCGGTGATGCGGCGCAGACTTTTGTCAGGAGTGTGTCTTTCGGGTGCCGCCGTGAAGACCGGAGGTTTGAAGATTGTCGCCGGGCCCGAAGCCGTCCGCCCCGCCATTCGGGCCGAAGCATCGTCGCGCGGCACCGTCTTCTGCGCGTGCGGTTGTTTCGACTCGTCCGGAGCGTTTTCCCAGGCCGAGCCGGGAGAAAACGCGGTCGTCGCATGGGCTGCTTTGGCGGTCGCGGGCTGGGGGTATCCCGCACTCTGGCACCGGATCGATCCGGCAACGCGTTCCGCTGACAAAAATCTTGTCATCTGATTCGCAGTTGATAGTCTCAGCGCTCCGCATTTCGTCCCGTGGGTGCGGTCCAACAGCCAGGGTTGCTGTCTGGGTCGCGTAGGGACGTTTTCGAAGGAAACCTCATGCTTCGCCTTATCGACCGTCGCAAGCGGTCTCGATCCGTACGGCTCCTGCGCGATGGGGCTTTCAGCGCCGTCGCGAAAATCGAGTCGCTCGAAGTCCGCCGGCTGATGATTGCCTTCGATTACGGCGACGCGCCCGACAGCTTCGGTACGCTGTCAGCCAGTTCCGGGCCTGCCCACGTAGCGTTCTCGGGCATCATCCTGGGCACCGGACGTACCAATGACAGTGACGGCCAGCCGTCAGCGGTCGCCAACGGCGACGCCAATGATGACGGCGTCTTTATCGGCGCCGCTTCGCTGCAGGACCAGACGCTGTCGGGCCCGTCGGCGAGCTTGAATGTGAATCTCTCGACGCAGTTGTCGAGCCAGACCGCAGGCTTTCTTAACGCCTGGATCGACTTCGAAGGCAACGGCACGTTCGACGCCGCCGACAAGGTCGCCGACAACGTCGCGGTCTCGGTCGGCAACAACGCACTGGCGGCGACAGTTCCCGGGTCGGCCAAAGCCGGGACGACCTACGCGCGGTTCCGGCTCACGTCCGCGTCGACGCCGGGCATGTTGCCGACGGGCACCGCGTCGGGCGGCGAGGTCGAGGACTATCGGCTGACGATCTCCCGCACCCCGAGCCCGATCGTCACGACCTCGGTCGATGAAGACGACGGCACCAGTGACCCGGCGTTCGGCGCGGGCACGAGCCTTCGCGAGGCGCTCGCGTACGCCAATTCCAACGCCGACGCGAGCACCATCACCTTCGCGCCCGGACTGGCCGGGCAAACGATCAATGTGACCACCACCGGCGACGGCACCGCCGGCCCGAGTGCCTTCGCCATCACCACCGACGTCACCATCGAAGGCCTGACCGGCGACGACGGCGTGACCATCGCCGGCGGCGGCGCGACGTCGAACCGCCGCGGGTTCTATGTCGCACCCACCGGCAGCCTGACACTGAAGCACCTCACGATCAGCGACTTCCGCCACAAGGGCGGCAACGGCAGCGGCGGCGGCGGCGCGGGGGGAATGGGCGGCGCGATCTTTAACAACGGCGGCACCGTCTCGATCGTCTCTTCCACGCTATCGGGCAACACCGCACAGGGTGGATCGGGTGCCGGCGGCGGTGCCGGCGGCACAGGCGGCGGCGGCGGTCTCGGGGGCGATAGCACCGGACTTGAAGGCGGCCCGCCCAACGGCGGTGCCACGCAAAGCGCCGCGACGGGCTTTGGCGGCGGTGGTGGCGGCGGCAGCGGAGGCCACGACGGAGGCTTCGGTGGCGGCGGCGGGAGCGGATTGGGCGTCGCCGGCAAAGGAGGTTTTGGCGGCGGCGGCGGCAGCGTCTCGAGCGGCACCCCGGGCACCGGCGGCTTCGGTGCGGGCGATGGTATACGGTCCGGTTTCGGCATCACCGGCGCTGGTGGCGGTGCGGGCCTCGGCGGCGCGGTCTTCAACAACGCCGGCATCGTCAGCGTCCTCAACTCCACCCTCACCGAAAACTCCGCCATCGGCGGCGTAAGCGCCAGCAACTCCAGTTCCACCCAGGGCAAGGGCCTCGGCGGCGCGATCTTCAACTACAACGGAACCCTCAACCTCAACTTCGCCACGATATCCGGCAACAACCTCACCAGTCCGCAGTCCCCTTATCAGCAGACGCTGCATATTCATTCTCTGAACGACAGCAGCCTGATCGTCGCCAACGTGTCCATTAACAACAGCATTGTCGGCGAAGACCTAGACCCCAACGTCGATACCGTCCCCTGGGGCCTTGTGATCCAGAACTTGGGGGGCGGCAACACCAGCATCAGCGGCGCCAACAACCTGATTCGCATGCCATCAGGCTTCACCGGCGGTAATTCGATAGAGAACCCCGACCTCGAGCCACTGGCCGACAACGGCGGCCCCACAAAAACGATCGCGCTGCAAGCCACCAGCCCCGCCATCGACGCCGGTAACGACGCATTGATCCCGGTCGGAACGAACACCGACCAGCGCGGCCGGGACCGCACCTCCGGCACCGCCGACATCGGTGCGTTCGAGGTGCAGTCCACCGCGACGGTCTCCATCGGCGATGTCTCGCTCGCCGAAGGCAACACCGGCACGACCGTCTTCACGTTCGACGTCACCCGGACCGACGGCAGCGGCACGGCGTCGGTCCAATGGGCCACGGCCAACGGCTCAACCCCGGGCGCGATCGCCCAGGCCGGCTTCGACTACCTCGCCGCCAACGGCACCGTCGACTTCGCCGAAGGCGAGCTGACCAAGACCGTCACTGTCAACATCCACGGTGACACGGATATCGAGTCCGATCAGGATTTCGTCATCAATCTTTCGAACCCCGACAAACTCGTGATCGACGACGGCCAGGGCGTCGGAACGATTGTCAACGACGACGTTCCCCCGCCGACGCTGTACATCGCAGACGCCACGGTCACCGAAGGCGACAGCGGCTTCAAGAACCTCAACTTCGTCGTCGAGCTGGATCGAAGGGTCAATCAGCCGGTGACCTTCAAGTACGGCACCGCGTCGGGCACTGCCGCGTCAGGCGCCGACTTCGCCGCCAAGGTCGGCACCTTCACCATCCCCGCGTTCGGCAAAACCGCCGTGCTGACGATCCAGGTGAAAGGCGACACGATCTACGAAGCGAACGAAACGTTCTTCGTCAACCTCAGCGCACCGACCATGGCGATCATCGGCGACGGCCAGGGCAAGGGGACGGTCGTCAACAACGACCCCCTTCCGAAGATCAGGATCAACAACGCCCCCAATGTGTTCGAAGGCAACAGCGGCACCAGGACGATGACGTTCACCGTCACGCTGGACCGTGCTTCGAGCACGCCTGTCAGTGTGAACTTTGCGACCGCCGACGGCACTGCCAAGGCGGCCCTCAACGACTACGTCTCCAGGAGCGGCACGATCACCTTCGCCGCCGGGCAGACGAGCAAAACGATCACGGTCACCATCGTCGGCGACACCCGCAAGGGCGGCAACGAAACGGTGTTTGTGAACCTGACCAGCCCCCTCGGTGCGACGATCGCCGACAGCCAGGGCGTGGGGACGATTCTGAACGACGATTGAATGACGATTGTCGGAGTTGGATCGATATCACCTGCCCCCGGCGAATCCACCGCCGGGGGCATTTCGTTGGATGGCCCTGTTGCGTGTGCGCCGGGCTCGGCGCCGCCGGCCGCAGTGCCGGCATGATTGCCGCGGGTGCCTACTTCCCGTCCTCCGCCACCTTCGTCCACGTGCTGTCAGGATTGAACACCGTCATCGCCTGCGCCACCTTCGCGGTATCGGTGCCCAGGTCGGCCTGGTAGACGACGCCGTTGTGGCTGGTGATGAAGGTCATCACGCCGGTCACGCCATACTCCGCGGGGTACGCGACCACGCCGAACCCGCCGATCATTTTGCCGTCGATGACATAGTCGCGCGCGCCGCCGGGGGCGGCCGCGCCCTGCGACGTGAGTATCCGGTACCGGTATCCGTGATAAGCGGATTTCCCCGACTTGATCGCCTGCAGGTCGTAGCCTTCCTCGGTGGCGGCGGCGACCAGGGGCCCCAGCGGGCTGGGTGCCGCTCCATCTGCTGCCGGCCAGAACAGGCCGTTGCGCTTGCCGGGATCGCTCACAAACTTCTGCGCATACTGCGGGTCGCCGCCGGCCTGCCGGGCGTATTCGTGCTGGGCATCGACGATCGCCTGGCAGACGTTGATCGCATTGAGTTCGTTGCGGCCGACGCGGCGATTGGTGATTTCCTCGCGGCCCTTCTCCACATCAAACCGCCAGCCGCCGTCGCGGTTGACGATCGGCACGGGGAACGGCCAGCGGTCCTGCCCGACCAGCAGCGTCTGCGATCCGCCGGCCTCGGCGACGACCTCATTCTGGCGGTCGTACGCGACGACGAATGCCTTCATGTCGTTCTGGTCCATCACCTCGTCGCCGGACGAGATGACGTCGGCACCCTGGGTCCCCAGGACAACAGAGAGCTTCTCCTTGGACCCGCTTCGGGTGGCGTCGGCGAGTGCCGAGGCCGCGAGCTGCGGCGAAGAATAGACGGCCGGCGCCGAGCCGCATCCGCCGAGAATGCCGGCCGACGCCGCGACGACACCGACGGCCCAGATTCGGATCACAGTCAATCGAAGAGACATGTTGGTTCCTCTGCAAGGTTCTTCGTTATCGTCCGCGTCCGCCGTGGCTTGCCGCCGACCCACGGCTGCTGCTGCCGCGCGAGCTTTGGCTGCGGGTGCTGGCGGCACCGCGGTCCACGCCCTGAAAGGCGCTGCCGCGTGAGCCGGATTGTTCCGCGGCGCTGGGCGTCCTCGTTGCCGCCGGGGTAGATCGGTCGTAGGTGGAGCCTGACCGGTCAAACGTGGAGCCTGTCCGGTCCACCGCCGCCGGCTGCGGCCGGGAGACGTCCCGCGGCGTCGCCGGCTGGTAACCGCGGTCGGCCGACCCTGCGCCCGGCGCAAATCCCGCCCCCGACGGAGACGAATAGCCCCGATACGCGTCGCGCGACGGCGACGCCGGTCGGCCGTACTTCTGGGCCGACGTCGTGTCACGGTAAGGCGTCCCCTGGCGGTGCGTCGGATTGTGCTGCCAGCTCGAGTTGTTGCTCCCGACATTCACATTCGTCTTGTTGAAGTCGGCCTTGTACTGGTTGCGATTGATGTTCGTGTTGATGTTTACGTTGCGGTTGATGTCGATGTCGATGTCGTTACGACCCCAGTTGCAGTTGCCCCACGCGTATCCCCACGCCACACCCACCGCCAGGCCCACGCCGAACGAAATGCCCGGGCTCGGCCGGTAGTAAGGCGGATAGTAGTAGTAAGGCGGATACGCCGGGTACGCCCAGACGCCGTAGACCACCGTCGGGTTGTAGACCGGCACGTAGACCACCTGCGGCTGCGCCGGCTGGATGATGATCGTTTGCGTGGTGCCCGCAGCGGCGGGCGCGGTCGTCACCTTCTGCTGCTCGGTGGTCTTGAGGTTCCCCGCCGCCTGCGCCTTGGCCCGCAGCTTCTGCACGGTGTCCATGACGTCCTTCTGCTGGGCCAGGAAGGCGTCGCCGAGCTTGACGGTCCAGTCGAGCTTCTCGCTCATCATCTTCAGGACGTCGGGGAAGTTGACGAGCGACCGGACGCTGGGGTCCCACGTCTGCTTTTCCAGCTCTTTCGCGAGCGTATCGCCGGTGAGCGCCTTGTTGGCGTCGGCCCAGCGCTGGGCCTGCACGACCTCCAGCGG
This sequence comes from Humisphaera borealis, assembly GCF_015169395.1. GTDB lineage: Bacteria > Planctomycetota > Phycisphaerae > Tepidisphaerales > Tepidisphaeraceae > Humisphaera > Humisphaera borealis. The sequence goes on along the minus strand of NZ_CP063458.1, from coordinate 6,727,072 downwards.
GTAGGTCGCCGCCATCAGCGTTTGCGCCAGCAGGTCGTCGGGATAGAGCGCGATGGGCGCGAGGATCTGTTCGAGCTCTTCGGGTTTGAACGTCGGCGCGGCCGGCGGGCTCGCGGGCGCAGCCGGAGCCTGCGCCCGGACGACTGCCGGGCCAACCAAAACCAACAGGGCAAAGAGACAGGTGACAAGGCGCATGAGCGCTCCTTTGGCGGATTCAAGCAATCATTCGACGATACGCCTACCGCAAGTATCTTACCGTGGACCCTGAAAGAGCAAGGATCGGGGGTCGTCTCACGACACGCCCGCCGCCAAACGAACCCGACGCACCGTCGCCGAACGAACCCAGGAATCGCGTGGCATGGGCGTCCCGCCCGTGTCGCCACGACCCTGCCGAACGAACCCAAGGCGAACGCCCAACGTTGAACGCCCAACGCCGAACGTCGAACGCCCAATGACTTCGCGCGACATTGCCGAACGAACCCAAGGCGACCCCGTTGAACGACCCCGTCAGTGACACGGGCTTCCAGCCCGTGCGAGCTACATCACACACCAGAGGGCGTCCATCCTTAATCACCTCCCTTTCGCCAAACGAACCCAACGCGATGCCGCCAAACGAACCCAGGACGCCCTGTCCAATCTGTACGCGAACCGCTGTCCGTGACACGGCTTTCCAAGCCGTGCGAGATGCGTCACACACCAGGAGACGCTCATCCTCAGTCCTCGCATTTTGGCCGAACGAACCCAAGCTCACTCCCGGGACCCGGGGCTTCGCGGGTACACTGCGCCCGCGGCTTGTTCGCCGAACGAACCCAGCGCGACATTGCCGAACGAACCCAAGTGATCGATCAGCCTGCGCACGTCGTCCCTTCGTCTCCTGGTCTGTCCATCGCTTCTGCCCGCCAAAACCAGACCGTCCGGCGCGATCGTCCCCGATCGCCCGGCTCTCCTCTTTCTCCGCGGAGTCAACGCCTGCCCCAGCGGATCACACCCGCCAGTGCCGCGCACGGAGACCGGTCCAAGGCGAAGCCTGACCGGCCGCCGACAGGGCTGCCAAAACCCCGGCCGACGCCCGCGATATTGTACGGTATATGTTAAGTAGCAGGCGAAAAGTTGCAAACCTTTTTTCGCCCGCCGCTTTCTGGAAGTCCGGTTTCACCACGAAGGGCACGAAGGCACGAAGCACCCGAAGAAGAGTGCTCGTATGAGAACTACGTTCAATGAGCCAATCGTGATTCGCCCCCCGGGACCGCCGAGCGCCTGCTCGGCTCTTCGACATGCCGGCAAGCGCTCGGCGGTCCCAGGCCACGTCCAGCGGCACGTCGGTGCCCAGGTACCGCTTCTTGTCCGACCACCGCTCGCCCCAGCCGCTGTGCATGATGACGATCGCGCCGCGCGGGAGCCGGCCGTGCGCCCGCTCCCAGCCCAGCGGGTCGTCAACGGTCAGAAGGTAGTCGGCGTCGGCGGCCCGCACGTCGATGACGGCGGCCGGGCCGATGCAGTTGGACAGCGGAAGCTCGCCGCTGGTCCGTTTGCCCTCGGCGAAATGGATCGGCGCATCCATGTGCGTTCCGCCGTGCTCGGCCATGCTGATGTTGTTGGCGGCGTAGAAGTACCCGCCCGGCGTGCGGCCGTAGGCAACCCGCCGCAGCTTAAACGGCTCGGCGGTCGGCCAGTAGATCGTCTGGTCGCCGAACGCGTAAGACAGGTCGATCACCTTCGCCGGGTCGATCGCGACCGGCCGCGGCGATGGGTCACCCCCAGAGCCATGGTTGGTGCCACCCGCTTTGCCACCCGTCGCACACCCCGCCAAGACCATCAACATCGCCAGTGTCAGGGAGATGGATCGCATCAGGTTCAGGCTACAAATCGGTTGCGGAAGGTTCAAGCGGGAGGGTCCCTACCCCCGCCCCTTCCGCTGCCCAAATAGGAACAGTGATGCCCGATCTCTCCATTTCCGCCCACACTTCTCTCGAACAAACGGCGATGTGAAACCCCTACTTCTGCTGTTTGTCAATCCACGCCTTTGCTTGCTCAAGCGTGGCATGACACTTGATCTGAGGAATCCAGGTATCAGGGATATTGCCTGGTGGTGATGGAATGGATACCTCGAAGTCGTTCAGACCACTGTGCGTCGAGTTGGTCCCTTTCATTACCTCCCGGATACGATGACCTTTGTAGGTGCCGTGTTCTCGTTTTACGTAGTCTTCCAATTGCGAATCCTCCCGTTCGTCATTCAATTTCGTCAAGGACAGCTTGGATTTGCCCGGGCGGCGCGCCATTGGTCCCAAAATTGAAAACGACGGCGGCGGGCTGACCGTCAACCCGGACGGCGTCTCGGTCAACAATGAACGTGATCCCAGCCGCCCTTAACGCCTCAGACACACGCTCATCAAGCGACGGAGAAATCATCACGTACGGCCCGGCTGTCCCATCCGTACAGACCTTCACGCGCCCAAACTCGTCACGCATAGTAGCCTCCTTATGTTAATAGAGCACCTAATTGTAGCCCATTAATCAGCCGATGTCGTCGATCGATGATCGCTTTTCCAGGATTTTCGCTCGTCAGCACCAAAGGCGCCACCGCTCAAAGGCTGGATCAACCCAACCACTACATGCTGTATTGCGGAAAAACTTATCCACAATCCGTATTTGGTACTTGCAGTTTATTAAAGCGATGGTTTAATTACCGTCGACAATCTGGCTTCTCTCCTATGCACGTCCGATGTCTGGACGTTGCCCGCTAAGGGCCTGAAACGGCGCAATGAGAATTGCGCCGGGACCCATTCCCCACACGTGCCGACCCACTCGGTCGTCGTGTCCGGGTCGTGGCGTCATCTCCTAGCACTGTCTCGTCGTGTACTCGCGTCAGGCAGTCCTTTGAGTGGTGGGTTCCGTTGTGGAACTCCTAGTTCCCCTCATAGGAGAATAGATGAGAAGTTTTCTTGCCAGATCGTCACCCGTATCGGAGGTCCAACAGCAGATCATTGAATTCTGGTCTGCTTTGGAAGACTTGGATACGGGGCAAACTAGTCGGGAGGTCTTATATCGGATCCGTGATAACGTCACTGACGCGTTGACCCTCGATGTGCCCGACATTGCAACGGCATTGTCCGAAACGTCGAAAGCGATGTGCCTGATTGGCGGGATTATTGAACACGAATAAGACCTCCCAAACCAAAAAACGAGGCCGAAATGAATCGTCTTGGAGAGACAGCCAAGCAGATCCGAGAAGCTCGCGGCCTGAGCCAGAAGAGAGCGGCAGACCTCCTCGATATCTCGCCAGTTCATCTATGTAACGTGGAGAAAGGGAAGGCTCTCCCGTCAATTGAACTTGCTGCGCGGTACCGGGACGTGTTTGACGCTGACTTGTTCGTCGTCACCTGGTGCCTTCACGGGGACGTAAACGCACTTCCGGCACCCGTGCGCGACGCCGCGCAGAGCCTTGCATCGGCGTTTCGGTCACAACTAGGCCTTTTCGACCGGGGAGAGGTTCATGCTGAATCTAAAGACGCCAAAGAATCTAGCATATAGGCTCGGCGTCTCGCTCTCGGTACTTCGCGACGTCGCGGACAGGCCCGACGATTGGATAGAGACGTTGCTCCTCAACGATCCGACGCGGCCGAACAAGCAACGCGAAGTGCTGAATGTAAAGGGGAAGCTGAAGCAGATTCAAACACGTTTGCTTCGTGTTGTTCTGCTGCCTGTACTTAACGTGTCGCCGTACAGTCATGGGGGAATCAGTGGTCGCAACATCAAGACCAATGCGTCGTGCCATCTCAACGCAAACTACTTGTTCTCAGCGGATATCAGCAACTTTTACCCCTCCATCGGTCACAGGCGGGTCTATCAGCTCTTCAGCAAGCGACTGAATTGCTCGCCAGATGTTAGCCGTCTTTGCACGAAGCTCACCACCTACGACTATAAGTTGGCGCTCGGACTGCCGACGAGCCCCATTCTTGCCGATCAACTGTTTCATCCGATTGACGCGCGAATCGCCGGGGCATGCCGAAGTATGGGACTTTCGTATTCGAGATTCGTTGACGACATCGCCATCTCGGGATCGTTCGATCTGTCACCTGAGTCATGCGGAGTATCTGCTTTGCTCGAACGGATCGTCACCGGCAACGGATTCGAGCTCCAGTTGGAGAAGAGTCGATTCGGACGGCTCTCTGAGGACGAAATGACAATCACGCAGCTTCGTGTAAGAAACGGTCGGCTTGATGTGCGCGAACAGTATGTATTGGAATTAGAGCGCCAACTTGCGGATGCGGGTGAACTCTCGAACGACCGCCATTTTGACGGACCCTTTTACACTGAGAGCCAAGTCCGGGGACGCGTCCAATTTGTTGGTTGGATTAACCGCGACCGCAAACGTCAGCTTTTGCAACGGTTCCGAGAAGTCAACTGGACGCAGGCGATGGCGGTCGGCCGCTCGCGCGGCCTAGTCGTACAGAAGAAAACTTTGATTCGCATGCAAAAGAGCGACCTCGATTCAACAGAGACATGAGTGGCGGGAGAGATCTACACCCTCCCGCCCACGCTTGACTCGTTATGCAAGAACGGGATGACACGAGCCCTTCGCGCCGCCAAGCGACACAGTAATGGGCGACCTCTGGGCGTCGCAGCCGGCCTTCAGAACGAGACCATGGGGGAGCGATTCCGTACTTTGACGCCGTCTATTCTACCCAGCTCAATGGTCATAGATGTCGTCAATGGTGGACAAGCGTTGCCCACTGATCCATTGTTGGTACACTCCCTAGCATGGTGGAAGAATCAGATAAGTCGGCATCGACCTCGCCATCGGCACGGGGATCGAAGTGGCACCACAACCCATTCATCACCACCATCATTGGGGTGATACTTACGGCATTCGTCACCATCCCAGTCACCTGTGGCTTGACTCAGCACAGTGGCCGGATGCGTGAGCTCACCTATTCAGTCGCGTCATCGCCTAGCCTCTTTCGCAAGCCCGATCTACAAGGCAAGTCACTCCACATAGCCATCGACGGCAAGCCTGTGGACAATGTGAGCACAGTAAGTGTCTACCTTTTCAATAAGAGTGATTTGGACTATGAAGACGTAGCCGTCGAAGTCGCATTCACCGGCAAAGATGGTCAACGGCCGAAGTTGTTGCAAGACAAAGCAACTACGCCGCCAAGCCCTACGCCTATACTGCCCATAACGCCTCAGACACAGCCCGCTACTGGCCCTGCAAGCTCTGTTAGAATTGAATACAATCTCAAGGTGGTAAATCGAACAAACCCAGTATTTCTCGGTGAGTATATTTTTGAGGGTGCAGAATCACCACATGCCGTGGTCGCGGTAAAGAAGAAAGGCTTGGACATTGTTTCCGCTCCGCTTGGGGATTTGCTCGAAAAGGAGAAATCCGTTTGGACGGTGATACTTCCGCCAACTCTTGGCCTTCTAGTAGGCGCTGTCGTAGCCATTTTATCCTTCAAGGCTGGCTACAACGTTCTTCCGTTATTTGGCTTTAGCGGAGAACTAGTGAAAGAGGCTATCGACATAATTGCAAAGACAAAGGCTGAGCGCGAAAGGAAGTTCGAGCCATGGTATCCGCCTTCCGCTAATATGTCCGACGAAGATCTGGAGATAAAGATTAAGAGCCTTGGCGACGAACTTAGGGAAGCTCACCGTACGGCCAAAGATGAAAAGAGGCTGTCCAGCACCTAAGAAAAAGAAGAGAGGGAAACGCCAACGGAGAGATCAGACATCACTCTGTTAGTCGTCCTCCCGTGCCTTCCGCGGCCGGCCGCGGTTGCGGAGTGTCTACTCCAGCGCCAGCTTCTTCGCCGTCGCTGCGGTCCACTTCGCCGAGCCGTACGGCCTGCCCCGTGCGACGCTCAGCTTCGTCGCGTCCATCTCCGCCGCCTCGATCGGCTTGTTCACCCACGCCGCCCAGTCCGCCGGCTTCTCGCCCGGCCGGCGACTACGTCAACGCAGCAGGGAACGTGACCCGGTGGCAAAGACAGGACGGCGGTCGCTTGCGACGTCTCTCAGATCTGCAATTGAAACTGCGCACGAATGATGAACTGCCGTTCGTGCCCTGCGATCGCACCGATGCCGGTCAGGTTGGAGGGGGCTCCGTCCGGAAGACATCCGGCGTCCAGGGTGATCTTGGCGCGGTGGCCGGCCGATCCGCCGGGGCCTAGATAGCGATTCACGCCGACGGTGATCTCGGCGTATTGCGACGGCCCGGCTTCGTCGCCGTCCGGGAACAGCACGTCATACCGGGCGAAGGCCTCCCACTCGGGCGTCAGCAGATAACCCGCCTGCGCGAGAAAACCGTAGTCGCGGCGCTGGCCCTGTGCGGTGTCGGCAAACTTGCCGGTCGCCGAGGCGTAGAGGCACCAGCCGGTGGCGGTCTCGAATGTCGCATCGACCGTGGCGAGGGTGGTATCGAGGTCGCCTCGCTGGGTGAAATCAAACCCGCCGCCCAGCACCAGCAGCGGCTGCTTGTTTTCGCGGGCGGAGAAATCGGCGTAGGAACTCCAGTCGCCGGCGATCCGGTATTCGAACCGCCCGCCGACGCCGAAGTTGGCGGCGTTCGCAGTAAGCCCGACATTGTCGCGGAAGTCGGTGTTCTGCGAATTGGCCCCATCGTGCAGTGCGACCTCGACCCGGATCGGGTTCGTCCCCACGCCGCCGTAGGTCAGGCTCAGCCCCTGCACGCGATCGGTGAGGTTGCCGCCGACCTCCTGGGCGACCAGGCTGCGCTCGGCGGTCAACTGGTTCTGCGGGGCGACATCCCACTCGTGGAACCACGACTCGCGGAACTGCCCGATCTTGAATTGCCAGTCGGGCGCAAATCGATACGCCGCCCAGGCGTCCAGCAGGCTGACGGCACCCCCCTGCCGCGCCGTATCCCAGATCAAGCCGTAAGTCAGATCGGGGGAAAAGAGGTGGCCGTCGAGCCGCAGCCGGGTGCGGCGTACTTCGAAGCCGGACTGGCTGTCGGTGTCGTTGGTGTTGCTGACGCCCCGAAACTGAAACAGCAGGCTGGGATGGAACCGAAAGTTGCCGTCGTCGCTGGAGATGAAAAAGCCGTTGCGGTAGCCGGCCGTCGCGCCGGACTGGAGGAGCAATTGGCTGCGGCGTTCGGCGTCGCGGGCGATGGCGTCGATCGTGCGATCGATCCGGGCGGTTTCGAACCTTTCCACGCGATCGCGGGTCTCGAGCTTTTCGACCTGTGCTTCGAGCTCATGAACGCGGCGGACAAGCTCCGAATAGCTTTCGTCATCGGCCCGGGCCGAGTGTCCGACGATGGCAACAAAGGTGGTCGCGACCAGCAGCGGGAACAATCGGTTGGCGAGGTACGGCAAAACATCGGCAAGACGTGCTGTGGCCAGCGAGGCGTTCACTCACATCGGGCCGTTCACTCTTTCTTCCCGATGCAATACAGGGTTTCCTTGCGCCCGCCGTCGCCGTTGTGGGCGACGCGCAGGTAGATCCGGCCGCCGGCGATCGCGGGGCTGGCCATCGATTCATCGCCGAGCACGTTCTGGGCGACCATTTCGAGTTTTTCGGGGTTGGCTTTGAAGACGTAGACGGTACCGCGCTCATTAGCCCAGTAGATGTGCCCGCCGGCGACGACGCCCGACGCGCTCACCGGGCCGAGGAACCGTTGCTTCCACATCTCCTTGCCGTCGGCGGTCCGCCAGCAATAGAGCATGCCGTTGCCGAGCAGACCGTAGACGTGCCCATGGTAGGCCATCAGCGACTGCTCGTAGAGTTTCTGCGGAACGCTCCAGACGACCTTGCCGCTGCCGTCGGCCTTGACGGCGCTGGTGTTGCTCTTGGGAAACCCGCCGCTGGCAATGACGATGTCGCCTTCCCAGACCGCCGTGCCGCAGGTGGCGGCGGCGGTGCCCGGGGCGGTCCAGAGCTGCTTGCCGGTCGCCGGGTCATACCCGGTGATCTGATCGCCGCCGCTCATCAGGAGCTGATCGCGGCCGGCGACGAACCCGATGGACGGCGTGCTGTAGCTGGTGTTGGTGGTTCGAGCCGTCTTCCAGACCTGCTTGCCGGTCGCCCGGTCGAGTGCGGCAATGCACCGTTCGCCGTCCGACTCGGCGGCGACGATGACGGTATCGCGGTAGACCACCGGCGACGGCGCATAGCCGAACGGATACTGGCCGGGGTCGAACGCGGCGAACGTCGTCTTCCAAAGCACCTTGCCGGTCAGGTCCGTCGCGATGCAGTGCACCGCCTTGGTGTGATGCAGCGTGACAAACAGCCGCTCCCCGTCGCAGGCGACGGTGGGCGAGGCGTGGGTGTTTTTCTTGTGAATCTCCGGCGGGAACCCGCCCTGGCTGATGTCGGACTTCCAGAGCTGGCGGCCGGTCGCAGCGTCGAACGCGACGATCGACTGCGCCTGCTTCTGCTCGTCGGCCGTCGTCAGGTAGATCTTGCCGTCCACGACGATGGGAGAGGCATGCCCGCGGCCGGGAACATCGGCCTTCCAGATCACGTTTTCGGTCTCGCTCCACTGTGTCGGCAGGTTCGCGTTGGGGGCTTCGGCGGCGATGCCGTTGCGCGTCGGCCCGCGCCACCAGGGCCAGTCGCGGTCGGCCGAGAGCTTCGGAAAGTCGCCGACACCCTTTTCGCGGTCCTGGGCGAAGGCGGGGACGGTCACAAGGGCAGTGGATGCGAGCACGAGCAGCTTGGCAAAGTATCGACGGTTCATTGAGACATATCCTCGCATATGGTTTTCTTGATCCGTGAACGCTCCCGCGTCGGCATCGGCAATTGATACCATCCTAGGCCATGAGCGATGAAATGCCGACCGATCTTGAAGTTGTCCCCAATCCCCCGCCGCTGCCCGATCGGCCGGACGACGGCCACAAGGGCCTGTTCGGCCGGGTGCTGGTGGTCGGCGGATCCGATGCGATGCTGGGCGCTCCGGTGCTCGCCGGGACGGCGGCGCTGCGGACGGGGTCGGGTCTGGTGCAACTGGCGCTTCCGCGGGCGATGGTACCCTTCGCGCTGTCGATCACGCCGGAACTGACATCCCTTCCGCTGGGCGAGAACCCGAACCGAACGATGCTGGCCGAGGCGGCCAACAAGGCCGACGTCCTGGTGGTCGGCCCGGGGATGGGGACCGCGCGCCTGGCGCGGCTGCGGCTGTGGCGACTGCTGACGGTCGATAAACCCGCAGTGCTGGATGCCGACGCCCTGAATCTGATCGCCGCCAGCGGGGAATGGCCGGCGACGACGTCGCTCCGCGCCGTCCTCACGCCGCACCCCGGCGAGATGGCCCGGCTGATGCCGCTGATCGGCGGGAGCGATCCTGCCGGCGGACCGCCCCGGGTTCCGACCGACGACGCCGGCCGACTGCGCGTCGCCGTCGCCGCCGCGCGGGCGTTCAAGCAGGTCGTGCTGTTGAAGGGAAAGCGAACCGTCATCGCCGACGGCCGGCGGGTTTACGTCAACACCACCGGCGACAGCAGTCTGTCCAAGGGCGGCACCGGCGACGTGCTGGCGGGAATCATCGGCTCGCTCATCGGCCAGGGCATGGAACGCTTCGAAGCGGCAAGCCTTGGCGCGTGGATTCACGGCCGGGCGGGTGAGATCGCCGGGAAGAAGCTCGGACCGCGCAGTGTCCTGGCGCGGGATGTGGTCGAGGCGATCGGGGAAGTATTACGCGCGATGTAGTGGAACCCCGGTGGGGCAGGCATTCCTGCCTGCCTCGATGACCGGGGGCCGGGCATTCCTGCCCGGTCGAGATCATCGAAGCGACGTGTGATTCGCCGATGGGACGCGTTCCCGCTCAAGCAGGCAGGAATGCCGGCATCGCGGGAACGCGGCAGACAAGAATGACTGCCCCACCAATGCTGGATGCGCCAAAAGTCACAGCTTAGACAGCACCAAATATCCCACACCCGCGACCACCGCCAGTGCGGCGACAGAGACCGCGATCGCAACCGCCATCAGTGCGTTGAACCGGTTCTGGTGCTTGTCGAGGGTGGTGCTGATGCCGTCCTGCTGGCTGGCGAGGGTGTTGCGGACGCGTTCCAGCACGATCGCGCCGGTTTCGCTCGCCCGGCTGACGGTCTGCATCGCATCGCACACCTTCTCCATGCTGCTGGCGAAATTCGCGTCGCGGGCGTCCATCTGGTCGATGCGCCGGGTGATCGACGTCAGCGCGTCGCCGGTCGTCTCCTGCAGGCCGCCGAGGCGCTCGAGGGCCGAGCAGAGGCGCGTCTGCGTGGCGACGCCCTGGGTGATTTGTTCGCGAATCGCCGACAGCGATTCATTCTGGATCGCCGACGCCATCGGCAGGTGGCTCAGGCAGGCGACGACTTCGCGTTGCCGCTCGGCGAGCTCTTCCTGGCGGGCGTCCTGCTTCTCCATGTGCTGCTGGATGCCGGTGAGCAGCGACGCCAGTGCGCTCATGCCGGCACGGACTTCGTCAACCGCCGAGTCGGGCTTGCTGTTGGTGCGGACCTGGCGGCGGGACGGCGGTTCCGGGGGAAGCAGGTCGCCGAACCCGGCGTCGAGGTCTTCGTCAATCGTGTGGGCACCGTGAGGCTGCAGCTCAAAACCGAGCGCGTCGAGTTCGTCGTCATCGACGACCTTGTTCATCGCGGCGGCCGCGACGGCGACCTCGGTCTGTTCGTCGTTGGCTTCCGACTCGGCAGTGCTTCGTTCGGATCCGAGTTCGGCCGCGCTGTTACGGCGCCACCGGAAGACGCCGCCGATACGCTTCCAGAAACCAGACTTCGCCCCAGCCGACCCGCCGAGACCGAAGGACGGATGAGACGCTCCGATGAGTGTGCTGAGGGTTGTCATGCTGAAAACTATCGGTCCACGACAACCGGGATTCTTGAATGGAATCGTGTGAAAGTTGGATTGCGCGGAACTGCGTGAAGTCTCGCACCATTCGCGCCGTTGCGACGCCGGGGTCTGAGGTACTCCGAGGACCCGGATTCACAGGGCTCGATCACGACGAGAATCCGGCGCTTCGGAGTACCTCGGGCTCTTGCAAGCTGCATGACCCTTGGAGTGTCTGCGCCGATCCCTGGTCGCACCTCGGTTTGACACCATGCCTCGATCGCTTCTACGCTCTGCGGCAATGGCGATTCCGACCCTAAATCAAAGCTCTGCCGCCGGTTGCCGCGGGGCTTGGGGCTCGGTGGTGGTACTTTGTTTCTGCCTGGTCGTCGTCGTGGGGGCCGTCGTCGGTTGCGACCGCAGATCGGCGCAGAACCCCGCCACCTCGCCGGGCAAAGTGACGGTCGCCTCCATCTCGCCGGCGGCGACAGACCTGATCGTGGGCATGGGTGCCAAAGACCACCTGGTCGCCGTCAGCAACTTCGATCAGACCCGCGGCGAAACGCGCGACCTGCCGGGCGTCGGTGATTATCGGACCATCGACTGGGAGAAGATCGCCGAGCTTCGGCCGGCCGTGCTGATCGTCCAGTTCCGCGCCGACAAGATGCCCACCGGCCTGGCCGACCGGGCGGCGGGCTATGGCATTCGGCTGATCAACGTCGAGATCAACCGCCTGGACCATATCTATAAGGCACTTGACCAACTCGGCACGGCGATCGGCGAACCTGCCAAGGCGACGGCCGCCGCGACAAAGCTCCGCGCGCAACTGACGGCGGTCGCGGCGCGCGTCGCCGGCAAGCCGCCGGTGCGGACGCTCATCAGCCGAACCGACACCCCGCTGGAAGCCGTCGGCGGCGGGAACTTTCTGGACGACGTCCTGACGATCGCCGGCGGGAAGAACGTGCTTTCCGGTCCCGGCTACGACGACAACAGCTATCCCACCCTCGACCGCGAGCTGCTGCTGAACCTGAACCCCGATGCCGTGTTGAACCTGCTTCCCGCCGCGTCGCCACAGGTGGTCGCCAAGGCCAGGGACTTCTGGCAGACGATGCCGGTCGCGGCACAGAACGCGGGACAGGTCCATTATCTGACCGAGGAATATCTGCTCTGGCCGGGACTGAACGTGGGCAACATCGCCGAGCGGTTTGCGGCGGCATTGCATCCGGAGAAGTCGGCAAACGAGGAAAGAGATCACCACGGAGGCACGGAGACACGGAGGGCAACCTGGAGCATGTTGCCATCTGTCATCCTGGGGCCATTCGGGGTACCTGTTCTGAAAGTGACTCGCGAACCGGTGCCACGGGTCGCCGGTACTCCGGAGACCCGTGTCTTGGCCCGACTCGCGCACGGGTCTGCGGAGTACCGCCGACCCGTGGCACCGGAGATGTTTTCATCGCACGCGGGTGCGTCGCGCCGCGTGAGGACTCAGGATGACAAGTGGGAGCGACATGCTGCGCGCTGCCCTCCGTGTCTCCGTGCCTCCGTGGTGATCTCTTCCACGCCGGAGGCCGCATGACCTCCCTCGCCTCCGGCGATGCGCGGTGGAGCGGACGCCGCCTCTTCGTCACACTGCTGCTTAGCGTCGCCGTCTGGATGCTGCTCGCCGCGGCGTGCCTGGCCGTCGGGTCGACCGGACAGATTGCCTGGCCTGCCGACCGTGTGATCTACCGCATTCGCCTGGACGGCGTGCTTCTCGCCTCGCTCGTCGGCGCGGCGCTCGCTTCGGCCGGCGTCGTCTACCAGGCGGTTCTTAGAAACCCGCTCGCAGACCCTTACCTGCTTGGCGTCAGTTCCGGTGCGACGCTGTTCTCGTACCTCTGGCAGTTTCCCGCGGCGACCGCCCTGCTCGCGTTCATGGCCGGCGAGCAGTATCTCGGCCAGCAGGTGTTCGCTTTCGTCGGCGCGGTGGCAACGGTAGCCATCGTCTTTCTGCTGGCGACGCAGCGCGGCCGGCTGGAACCCGTCACGCTTCTGCTCGTCGGCGTGATCGTCAATGCCGTCAACGGTGCCGTCTTCCTGCTGCTCAACGCGCTCGTGAAAGACCCCGCCACCCCCGGCGGACCGCTCGCGCTGCTCGTCGGCGGCTTGCAGCAGACGCTGCCAACCGGCCACAAGGTCGCCGCCGCCGTTTGCGTGGCGATCGGCTGGGCGGTCATGCTCTACGCCGGCGGCAAGCTGCATGTCGCCGCCCTGTCCGACGCCGAGGCCGAAGCCCTGGGCGTTCGCGTGAACCGCCTGCGGTGGACCGCGCTGATCGTCGCGAGCCTGGTGACGGCGGCGGCGGTGTCGGTCAGCGGGCCGATCGGTTTCGTCGGCCTCGTCTGCCCGCACCTGGCGAGACTGCTCGTCGGCAACGACCCCCGCAAGCTGCTGCCGCTGGCCACGGCGCTGGGTGCCGGATTGCTTGCGGTCGCCGATGCAGCGACGAGAGTGCTCTCCCGTCCCGGCGCTGCGGGGACGGCACTGCCGGTCGGCGTTCTCACGGGATTGGTTGGTGGACCGTTTTTCCTGATGCTGTTGCTGAAGACGCGCCGCGGGTGATGAGTGGATCGGTCACCGATGTGACTACCCTTTTTAGCGCCATCCCCGAAGGGGTGGGATCGGCGCGACCCGTGCGACGGATAGAGAAGTTCGAGATGGATCGACGGGAATGATGAGCGCTGTCGGGTTCATTCTGATCGTCGCGCAATCTGCGCCGAGCCCACCCCTTCGGGGATGGCGCTAAAAGGAGAACTGTCATCTGACACTACTCAACGCAACCAATCTCACCTCCTCTTACGGCGCGACGCCTGTGCTGCGCGAGCTGTCCCTCTCGCTCGCCGCCGGTGAGATTGTTGCACTCCTGGGACCCAACGGTTCGGGCAAGAGCACGCTGCTGCGGTGCCTTCTGGGGCAACTCGCGACCACCACGGGATCGATCACCTGGGACGGTAAACCGCTGCCGCAGTGGCAACCGCGCGCCTTGGCCCGAACGGCGGCCTATCTTCCACAAACGCCGTTGTGGGATGCAACGCAAACCGTGCGTGATGCGCTCTCGCTGGGCCGGTCGCCCTACTGGGGCGCGTTCGGGCTCGAATCCCCGCGCGATGCCGAAGTCGTTGAGCGCTCGGCGGCCGACCTGGAACTGACCGAACTGCTCGGCCGTCGCATGTCGGCACTCTCCGGCGGGCAGCGACAGCGTGTCTTCCTCGGCCGGTGCCTCGTGCAAGAACCCCGCGCGATGCTTCTCGACGAGCCCAACACCTTTCTCGACCTCAAGCACCAGGTCGAGCTCGCCCGCCTGCTGCGGCGGTGGGCGCGGGAACGCGGCATTGGCGTGCTGCTGGCGTCTCACGACCTCAACCTCGCCGGCATGTTTGCCGACCGGTTGGTGCTCCTCGCCGACGGCCGGGTGGCCGCCGAAGGAACGGTATCGCAAGTCCTTCAGCCGACACTGCTCGAGAGGGTGTACGGCGTGCCGATGGAACGGATTGACCGCGAAGGCAAACCGCCGGTGGTGGTGACGGGGTTGTGAGCCTGGTTAGCCGCGACCCGAAGGGGAGCGCGACGGCGCGGAAGTCGGACGTCGCTGGACGGTGGTGGTCGTTGGTGTTCGTCGCGCTCCCCTTCGGGTCGCGGCTAACCGATCCTGGGCAACGCTTCCACCCAACCCCCGGTAGCAGCGTGTGTGCATCGACTACGGACAGACACTTTCCGCGCCTGCCTGATCATATTCGCCTTCAGTGCGTTGTCGTCCGCCACCCGCGCCGCCGACATCGATCCCGCCTTCGACAAATCCGTCCAACCCGTCCTGGCCGCCCACTGTGTCGAGTGCCACGGTGGCGCGAAGAAGAAGTCGGGTCTGGACCTGACCTCGCGCGCGAAGGTGCTCGAAGGCGCGAGTTCCGGCCCCGTCGTTGTCGCCGGGGCGGCTTCGCAGAGCCTGCTGGTTCAGCTGCTCGACGCCAAGTCCGACCCGCACATGCCGCCGAAGAAGCAGTTGGCGGCGGATGATATTGCCACGATCGCCCAATGGATTAACGGCCTGAAGGCCACTGCGCCGCCGGCCGCGCCGACGACATTACCCTCGCAGAATCACTGGTCGTTTCAGCCCATGAAACGCGTCGATCCGCCAGCCACGAAGGACAAGGCGTGGGCGCGCAATTCGATCGATGCGTTCGTATTGGCCGAGCTGGAGGCCAGGGGATTGAAGCCGTCGCCGACGGCGGATCGGGTGACGCTCATCCGCAGGGCGACGTTCGACCTGACCGGCCTGCCACCGACGCCGCAAGAGGTTCGCGCGTTCGTCGCCGACGATTCCGCCGACGCCTACGAGAAGCTGATCGACCGGCTGCTGGCTTCGCCACGGTATGGCGAGCGGTGGGCGCGTCACTGGCTCGACCTGGCGCGGTACGCCGACTCCTCCGGCTTTCACAACGACCTCGATCGCCCCAATGCCTGGCGTTATCGCGACTACGTGATCGCCAGCTTCAATGCCGACAAGCCGTACGGCCGGTTTATCGCCGAGCAGCTCGCCGGTGATGAAGTTGCACCAGGAGACGCTGGCGCGCTTGCCGCGACGGGCTTCTGCCGCAACGGGCCGAGCAACGAAGACAACATGGGCCAGGAGGCCGAGAAGCACCGCCTCGATGAACTCGACGACCTGATCTCCACCTCGTCGGCAGTCTTTCTCGGCCTGACGATCGGCTGCGCCCGCTGCCACGACCACAAGTACGACCCCATCCCGCAGACCGATTACTACCGGCTGCTGGCGGTCTTTAACAGCGCGACGAAGAAAGAAGTCTCGCTCGATGCCGCGGGCAGGCCGGTCCTGGGAACGCGGAGCCCCAGCTCCGCCGGCAAAAATGCGGAGCTGGGGCTCCGCGCTCCCGGGGCGACCACCGCGCCCGCTACCAAACCCGCTACCAAACCCGCCAAGCCCGACCCCAAAGCCCCGGCGATCATGGCGATGGTCGAAACCTCGGCCAAAACGCGCAAGACGAACCTGCTGTGGCGCGGCGACTGGAAGAACATCGGCCCGGAAGTGCAGCCCGGCGTGCCCGTCGCGCTGGCGTCGGTCGCCGCCCACTTTGCCGAGCCGGCGAAGGACGCGCCCTCCACCGGCCGCCGGGCGGAGCTGGCGCGATGGCTCGCGTCGCCGGACCACCCGCTGACCTGGCGCGTGATGGCCAATCGCCTCTGGCAGCATCATTTCGGCCGGGGCATCGTGCCGACGACGAGCAACTTCGGCCTCAGCGGCGAACGGCCGACCCATCCGCTCCTGCTCGACTGGCTCGCGACGGAACTCGTCGCCCGCGGCGGACAGCTCAAGCCGATGCACCGGCTCATCATGACGTCGGCGACGTACCAGCAGTCGTCGCAGTTCAGCGAGGGCGCGTTCGCTGCCGACCCTGAGAACCGGCTGCTATGGCGGATGGGCAAACGCCGGCTCGAGGCCGAGGCGGTTCGCGACGCGGTGCTGGCGGTCTCGGGGAACCTGAATGACACGATGGGCGGCCCCGGCATCAAGCCGCGAATCCCGCCGGAACTGCTCGTCGCCAGCCAGCGCAACAAGTGGCCGACCGTGACGAAGGAGTCGAGCGAGCACTGGCGGCGGAGCGTCTATGTTTACGCCAAGCGACAGTTGCGGCTGCCGATCCTCGAACTCTTCGACGCCCCGGAAAACAGCCAGATGTGCAGTGAGCGAGGCGTGAGCACGGTGCCGACGCAGGCGCTGGTACTGATGAACGATGAGTTCGTGAACGAGCAGGCGCGGTACTTCGCAGTACGAGTCCAGCGCGCGGTGCCCAACGACATCCCCGGCCAGATCGCGCTCGCGTACGAACTGGCCCTGGCCCGCCCGATCGACGCCGAGCGATTGAAGGACGCGACGGCGTTCGTCGCGCAGCAGACGGCGATGCATAAGGAAGCCGGCAAGCGGGATGAATCGGCGAAGCTGGCGCTGGCGGATTTGTGCCACGTGCTGATGAACAGTAATGAGTTTGTGTATGTGGATTGATCCTGCTCTGCCCTGTGCGTAGGTTCTTCGGAGTACCTCAGAGGTTGTGATTTCTTGAGGAGCCGCGCACGGAGTGTACTCACGCAGTAAGCGGGATGGGGCCCGGACCGTCACGGTTCCCGCTTACTTCGTGAGTACACTCCGTGCGCGGCTCCTTAAAGACTCCCGTTGTCTCGGTTCGGCCCCTCACCCCAACCCTCTCCCCCGAGTACAGGGGAGAGGGGGAAAGAGACGCGATGTTGAATTGGACACGCCGACAATGGCTCGCCAACACCGGCGCGGGGTTTGGGCTGTTTGCCCTGCGCGGCATGATGGGTGCCGATGCGGCGCGCGCCGCCGAGAACGGTGTCCCGCTGGCTTCGGCGGCATCCATCAGCGGCGCGAATGTTCCCCACTACGCGGCGAAAGCCAAGGCCGTCATCTTCCTGTTCATGTACGGCGGGCCGAGCCACATCGATCTCTTTGACCCCAAGCCCACGCTCGAAAAATACGCCGGCAAACCGATCCCTACCTTTCGGCCTGAAGACGCGTTCATGGCGGGCAAGACCAAGAACGCCGCCATGCCGTCTCCGTACGCGTTCAAGAAGTACGGCTCGGCCGGGATCGACATCTCCGAGAAATACCCCGAGGTCGCCAAGCTCGCCGACGAGCTGGCGGTCATCCGGTCGATGCACTGCGAGAGCAACAACCACGGGCCGGCGCTGTTCCAGATGCAGTCGGGGTCGCGCTTCGCCGGGCGGCCGGCGATGGGGTCGTGGGTGACGTACGGGCTGGGGACCGAGAACGCCAACCTGCCGTCGTTCGTCGTGCTGATGGACCACCAGGGCGCGCCGGTCAACGGCGCGATGAACTGGTCCAACGGCTTCATGCCCGCCAACTACCAGGGCGTGCCGTTCCGGTCGGGCGCGACGCCGATCGCATACCTTAATCCGCCGGCCGGCGTGAGCGATCAGCAGCAGCGCGCCCGGCTCGACTTACTCTCCAAGTGGAACGAAAAGCACTTGGCCGAGAACCCCGGCGAAAGCGCGCTGGCGGCGCGGATCGCCAGCTACGAGCTGGCGTATCACATGCAGTCCCACGCCGCCGAGGCGGTGGACCTCAGCAAAGAATCCGCCGCCACGCAAAGCCTTTACGGCATCGACAACAAGGTATCGCAGCACTTCGGGCGGAACTGCCTGCTGGCCCGCCGGCTGGTCGAGCGTGGCGTGCGGTACGTGCAGCTCTACAGCGGCGGCAACGAAGGCCCCAAGGCGTGGGACGCGCACGACGACCTCAAGAAGAACCACGACCTGCATTGCGCCGAGACCGATGTGCCCATCGCCGGGCTGCTGCGCGACCTCAAGAGCCGCGGTATGCTCGACAGCACACTGGTGATCTGGGGCGGCGAGTTCGGCCGCACTCCCACCGCCGAGGCCGGCAAGGGGCGCGACCATCACGCCCGCGCGTTCAGCGTCTGGCTGGCCGGCGGCGGCGTGAAGGGTGGCGTGGTCCACGGCGTGACGGACGACTTCGGCTACAACGTCGTCGAGAACGGAGTCAGCGTCCCCGACCTGCACGCCACCGCGCTGCACCTGCTCGGCCTCGACCACAAGCGGCTGACCTACCCGTTTATGGGGCGGAACTTCCGGCTGACGGATGTGAGCGGGGACGTGGTGAAGCAGGTCTTGGCGTGAACCTCGCCGGTTCAGCGGCCTGAAGATTCACCACGAAGGAATAAACGACACGAAGGGGCACGAAGAAGAGTTGTTCCTTGCTGCGCTCAGGATGACAGATGGAGCGACTGCGCGGGCCCGTAGTTCTTCATGGCCCTTCCCGGCTTCGTGGTGAATCTTCGGCCCGCCAAGCCAGGCCGGCAAACAGCATTCAACCCCGCCCCAGCATCCCCGCGATCTCCATCTTCATCAGGCGGCACTGCCGTGGCGGCTTGCGGGTGAGGACGGCCAGGACGGCCGTGTTGCCGTCGTACTTCTTCAGGACCTCCATCGCGAGCATTTCCAGCTCGTCGTCGTCCAGCGCGGCGATGAGCTGCTCGGTCTGACGGTCCTCGGCGTTCACCGTCGCGACCTTTGCCTGCTCGGCCTGACGTTGCCGTTCCGACGCGATGCGGGACTTCTCCGCGGCCTCGGCC
Source organism: Humisphaera borealis (assembly GCF_015169395.1). Lineage (GTDB taxonomy): Bacteria > Planctomycetota > Phycisphaerae > Tepidisphaerales > Tepidisphaeraceae > Humisphaera > Humisphaera borealis. Next base: position 6,708,095 of record NZ_CP063458.1, on the reverse strand, counting down.
TTGGCCCGGGCATCGACCACCGCACGGGGCGTTTGCCACTGCTTGACCAGCGCATCTCGGATGAATCCGCCGGGGTTATCGCACTTGCCGCGTGCGGCGCGGAACCTCATCGTGTCGATGACATCGACGATTCGCGAAACGGGAAACTCGCCGGCGAGCTTCCGAGCGACTGGTGCCTCTACGCCATTCTCCACCAAAAGAGCAGCAGCATCGGTAGACGCTTCCCGAACGGGTACCACAGGTTGGGGTAGGCGTGACGACGTGTTGTTGTCTTCTACTTCTTTGATGCTTCTTAATTGGGGGTCAGCGGTGACCGTACCCGGGTGGGTTCTTCGCGCCCCGGACGGGGTTCGCGACCGACCCGCCACCGGGTTCTCGGCGGGCCCGGCGGTGGGTTCGACTTCGAACCGGGAGGGGGTTCGCGGCTGGACCGGGAGGGGGTTCGGACGGAGAGCTTCGTCCCTTGCCATGCCTGCCGCGCTGCGGTGGGTCCACGGGATCGCCGTTGGCGTTTCAGGTGTGCCAAGTCGGGGTCGTGGGTCGACCGGGACCATCAGCTGGTAGAGGTTGGATTCGTTCCGCCCGTCAGGCGTAACCCCGCCCTGCTCCACGAGTACAAGCAGTTTGCTCTGCAGTAGGTCCTTGATCGCGCGCTTGATCGACGACCGAGACAGCCCGGCGTACTTCATCAGCGAGGCCTGGCCGATTTGCACTCGGTACTGATTGCGGTGGTCCGCGAAGCGAACCATCGGAATGTAAGCGGCACGCCCGGCGTCGGAGAGGTGGGCCCACGCCTCGGAATCGACCACTCGATTGAAAAACTTGGCGAATCCCCCGGGAACAGACCCTTCGCCGCCGATCTGCACGGTGACCAGCTCTTCGGCTGTATCCACGCGGATCTGGTGCGAATGAAGGGGGGCGGCGGGGTTGTCGAATCTGTCTGCGGACACACTACGGGTTGTAGGTTGTGACCGGGTTATCCACAAACCTTGGACATGCTCGCGACAGGATACCCAAAGTCGCACCACGGCAAATTGTCGCGGCCGAGGCGCAGATGTTAGGGTGCCAGCCGTTACGCAATTCATCGGACGACGTTTTGCGCATCGTCGACGAGGATGGAAGATGGTCGGGGCGCCCCTTGTCGCCCGCGACTATTGTGTTGCCATGGCAAACCCGTCGCGTGAAACCCTGCCGGAAAAGGCCTGTGTCGCCTGCGGCCGCAGGATCACTTGGCGGAAGAAATGGGCTCGCGATTGGGGTGGCGTGAAATATTGCTCCGACGCGTGTCGGCGCAGAGGGGTGGGCGAAGTCGATCTGAAGCTCGAGCGTGCCCTGCTCGATCTGCTGGCGTGCCGGACTGTCGGCGCGACGGTTTGCCCTTCGGAAGCGGCGCGACTTGTCGATCCGGCCGGCTGGCGGGAGCTCATGGAGGATGCCCGGCGGGCGGCCAGGCGGCTGGTGGATCGGGGCCTGGTCGATATCACGCAGCGCGGGCGGGTAGTTGATCTGAGTGCCGCGAAGGGGCCGATTCGCGTGCGGCTGCGCCGGTAAGGGCGACGACCTGTTCTGGTGGTGGCGGCCTGATAGGATCGGCGTCAAGGAGCAGCCATGTCACGACGAGTGATCTTCACTGCATTTGCAATCCTAGGATCGATTGCAAATGCAAACCATGTCCGCGCGGCCGATCCGGCTCCGCCGACCGTTCACACATTGGCGGCGATGGACGCGCCGCCGGCCAAGCCCAACGGCCAGGCCACGTTCCACGCCGCGCCCCGGCCTCTCGCCGCTGGTGCCAGGACGGAGGACTCGGCCAGCTTCCTCGGGCCGAACCACAACATGGTCATCCCGGAGACCAAACTGCTCGACGCCTGGCCGGCGGCTGGCCCGCGTGCGGTCTGGGAGATGAACAAGGGGTCCGGCTACGCGGCTCCCGCCGTCATCGGCGACCGCCTGATCCTGTTTCATCGCGTGGGCGACCGCGACACCGTGGACTGCGTCGCGGCCACCAGCGGCGAGCGCTACTGGCAGTTCGATTACGCCACGGCTTACCGCGACCGCTACGGCTACTCGGACGGCCCGCGCGCCACGCCCGTCATTGGCCACGATTCGGTCTACGTGTTCGGCAACGAAGGCAAACTGCACTGCCTGGAATTGACGACCGGCCGGTTGCGGTGGTCGCGTGACCTGCGGAAGGAGTTCAAGCTGCGCGCCGGCTTCTTCGGGCTCGGCAGTACGCCGTTGATCGAAGGGGACAAGCTGATCATCAACGCCGGCGCGGTGCCCGATGGCCCGTGCGTGATCGCGCTGGACTGCAAGTCGGGCGGGCTCGTGTGGGGCACCGGAAAAGACTGGGCGATGAGCTATGCGTCGCCGGTGCCGGCGACCCTGCATGGCAAGCGGCGCGTATTGGTCTTCGCGGGCGGCGAGACCAACATTGGCGAGCCGGTCACCGGTGGGCTGCTCTGCATCGATCCGGCCGACGGAAAGCTCGACTTTGCCTTCCCCTGGCGCGGCGATCGGCGCGAATCGGTTAACGCGTCCAACCCCCTCGTGATCGGCAACCGCGTCTTCATTTCCGAGTGCTACGGGTCCGGCGGCGCGATGCTTGAGATTACGCCCGATTTCAAACCCAAGCTACTGTGGGAAAACAAGGGATTCGGCACGCACTTCATGGTGGCAATTCACCAGGACGGATTCCTGTACGGCGTGGACGGGCACGGACCGAACGACGCATTCCTGGCCTGCGTCGATGCCGCGACCGGCAAAGAGCAGTGGAAGATGCAGCCGGAATGGAAGGAACCCGTCGGCGAACGCCTGCTGATCGCCGGGACGTACCGCGCGCACCTGCTGCAGGCCGACGGAAAGATGTGGATGCTCGGCGAGTTCGGCCATCTGCTGCGAGTGGAGCTGACGCCGAAAGAGTTCAAGGAAAAGCAGCGCGCCTGGTTGTTCGCGGCGTCAGAGACCTGGACGCCGCCGGTGCTGAGCCATGGACTTTTGTACATCTGCCAGAACAACCCGGACGGCCGATCGAAGAAGGATCCGAGGATCATCTGTTACGACCTGCGGGGGGAGTGATGCAGGCGGGATCGCAAGTTTTGTCAGCCTGAGAGTATGTGATTTCTTAAGGAGCCGCGCACGGAGTGTACTCACGGAGTAAGCGGGAAGGAGCCCCGAACCTTCTGCGGTTCCGCTTACTCCGTGAGTACACTCCGTGCGCGGCTCCTTAAGAAATCACATATCCTCCTGAGGTACCTTAGGAGGACAAGGGGGACTCACGATCTTCCGTCACGGCTGTCCATTGCCCCACCACTTGACCTATCATTCCCCGACTTGCCTTGGGAGATTTTTGCGATGAAGAACGTCTGGTGGATCAGCGTGACGGTTGTCCTGGCCTGCGTCAGCGGCGCGCTGCTGTTGGGGCGGCTGGGCGGATGTCGGGGACAGGACCTCAACACGTCCATCGGCGTGCGGCAGACCTACAAGCCGGCCGAAGGCGAGAAGTTCGCCGCCGTCGAAGATTGGCCGGCCTGGCGCGGCCCTCGTGGCGACGGCATCAGCCGTGAAGCGGTCGGCGACGCCTGGCCGACGGAAGGCCTCAAGCGGCTCTGGACGGCCGATGTCGGATTGGGCTTCTCCAGTCCGATCGCTGTCGGGGACCGCCTGTATCTGTTCTCGCTCAACAAGGGCAAGGACAACCTGAGCTGCTTCAACGCCCAGACCGGGGAACTGGTCTGGACCGACGAATCCGACGCCGGTTGGACGAAGGATTACGAAGGCACGCGCGCCACGCCAGCCGTGGTGGGCGATCGCATCTATACCTATGGCGGATTGGGCGAAGTGGCGTGCCGGGATATCAGGTCCGGCAAGCCGGTCTGGAAGAAAAACGCGCTGGCGGCCGTCGGCGGAGAGACGCCGCAATGGGGAACCGCGTCGAGCCCGCTGATCTACGACGGCAAGGTTATCGTGCAGGCCGGCGGCGGCGCGAGCATCGCCGTCGCCCTGAGTGTCGAGACCGGCGAACTCGCCTGGAAGAGCCAGGCGACGGGATCAGGGAGCTATGCCCATCCGATGGTCGTCGATGTCGATGGCACGAAACAGCTCGTCGTCTTCGCCGCCGACGCCGTCCTGGGAATGAACCCCCAGACCGGCGCTACGATCTGGCGGGAAGCCTGGAACACCAGCTACGGCGTGAACTCGACCACCCCGGTCTACCGCGACCGGCATCTCTATGTCAGCAGCGCCTATGGCATGGGCGGGATGATGCTCAAGCTCTCCCCCGCGGCGGCGCAGAAGCTCTGGGCGAAGAAGGATATCAAGAGCAAGTTCCAGGGGCTGATCCTGGACGGCGACACCCTCATCGGCAACAGCGATCCCGGCTCCCTGATCGCGATTGCCTGGCCCGATGGCGGTCGCCGGTGGAAGGCTGACGACAGCGCGCTCAACCCCGGCATGGGCGGATCGATCGTCAAAGCCGCCGGCGACAAGATGATCGTCATGAGCGAAGAGGGAAAACTGAGCCTGACCCGCGTGTCTCCGACCGGAATTCAGTTGCTCAGCCAGTTTCAGGCGTTCGATGATGTAAGGCAGGTCTGGTCGACGCCGTTGCTATATGCGGGCAGGCTGTATGCCAAGGGCCCCAAGGAACTGGTGTGCTTTGAGCTGAAGTAGGGTCCGCCTTGGCGGACGCGTAGCGCCGGCCCGGGTCGCCTGCGACCCCTCGCGTCCGCCAAGGCGGACCCTACGGAGTGCCTTGCGTCATACGCTTGAGCAACCCGAAGAACCCCTCCTTCCTTTCCGACGTGATGCCCCAGCTCACCGGCACGCTCTGATATCCCTCCTCGAACGCGGTTTCCCCTTTCAGGCGGTAGTCGAAATAGCCCCAGCCGGCGTATTCGCCGGTGGCGGCGGTGAAGTTGTTTACCGGTTTGTCGAAATCGAAGTGGTCGTCTTCGTTGTAGAAGATCGGCTGATCGCGATACGCCTTGAGGGCGCGCGTTCGCCGCACGAGGTCGGCCGCTTTGGCCGGCTCCTTGATGCCGTTGCCGTGGAGGAGCAGGAAGTCGGCGACCTTTGCGACATTCTCTCCCGGCAGTGTGCCCCCGCCGTAGCTTGTGCTGACCAGCAGCCGCCCCGCCGGTGTCTTGAGTTTGCCTTTGCTTCGCTGTTGCACGCGTTCGATCAACTCGTGGGCCCGGGCCGGCCGGATGATTTCGTGCGTGTGTTTCACGTTGCACTCGTTGGCGATCTCCACGAGCACGTTCGTGTATCCCTTATCGATCAGCCAGTCGGTGGCGGCATCGGTCGCGGCGATGACCGTTTGCTCGTCCTTCAATCGTGGCGACTGGCCGAAATAGAAGAGCCCGACGATGGGCACCATGCCCAGTTCGTCGGCCTTGTCGAGGATGCGGCCGACGCGGGCCATGTACGCCGGTTTGAGCGCGCCGGTGTTGAAGTCGAACGCGGAGTTCACCCACGGCTGGTCCTTCGAGTAGCCCTGCGGGCTGCCACCCTGCAGATTCAGGCCGATGCCGAGCAGGCCGTGCCGCCGCCACTCGGGCATGGCGGCGATGAACTCGTTGGTGTTGCGGTCGGCATCGAACGAGCCGTCGGCGTAGGCCCAGAGCTTTCGCGTTTCGGGGTTCTCGTCGTCGAAAGTCGCCTGCACCATCCGGCTGTTCATCAGCAGGCCTTCGATCTTCTTGCCTTCCCAGGTTCGCCCGGCGTACGTCGGCTTGCCGTTGATGTGAAAGGCGCGGCCATCGATGGAGACGACAGACCCGCGCGCGGAGACACTGCCGGCGAGCGTGCGCGATCGGGAGGCAAACGGAAGCGCCGCGGCGGCGGCGAGAAACGTGCGACGGTTGATCATGAGCGCGTTCCCTGGGGTTGGAGTGACGTCAGTCTAAACGGCGTCGCACAACCAGTATTGTACTTACTGTGCGAGCGTTCGATGTCCGCCTTTAGCGCCATCCCCGAAGGGGTGGGTGTTCGCGCAGTAAGCGAATGAGGCGAGCGGCCAATGTAGACGCAGTCGCGACGACGCTGACAGTCGAACTTGATCTGATCGTCGAAATCGCGTGACGTTCCGCAGTCCGCCACGCGAAAGCGCCTCGTGCCTTTGCAACGAAAGCGGCTACCATGCCGCTGCACTTCCGCGGCGTGGTAATGGCCCGCAGGCGAAGGCGAAGGCTCACGGGGAACACCGCCCATGGCAGCATCCGTCGAAAAGAAAATCGCCGACCTGCGACAGCAGATCAACCATCACAACCAGCTCTATTACCAGCAGGCCCGGCCGGAGATTTCTGACCGCGAATTCGACAAGCTCCTTCAGGAACTGATCGATCTCGAAAAGCAGCACCCGGAGCTTCTGACCGCCGATTCGCCGACGCAGCGTGTCGGTGGCGACGTGCAGACGGCGCTCAAGCCGGTGAGCCACGCCGTGCCGATGATGAGCATCGAGAACACCTACTCGGAGCAGGAGGTGCGCGCCTTCGACGAGAGGGTGAAGAAATCGCTCGACGATGCTCAGCCGGCCTACGTACTGGAGCCGAAGATCGACGGCACGTCGATCAGCCTGCGATACGAGGAAGGCGTGCTCGTGCTGGCGGCGACGCGCGGCCGGGGAAACGTCGGCGATGACGTCACCATCAACGCCCGCACGATCGGCGCGATCCCGCTGCGGCTGACATCGTCCGAAGCGCATACTGTACCGGCGATTGTCGAAGTCCGCGGCGAAGTCTACATGGACAACGCAGACTTTCAGTTGGTGAACAAGGAGATCGTCGCCGACGGCGAAGCGCCGTACGCCAACCCGCGAAACCTCACCGCAGGCACACTGCGCCGGCTTGACCCCAAGATCGTCGCCAGGCGCAAGCTGCGGTTCCTGGCGCACGGCCTGGGGCAGGTGGAGCCGAACCCGGCAAGAAGCTACTGGGAATGGATGCAACTGCTTCGGGCTTGGGGATTGCCGCTGCCGAAGGAAGTAAAGCATGTCGCGAACGTGGACGAGGCGATCGAACAGATCCACGCGTTCGAAAAAATCCGCCCGACACTGCCCTACATGACCGACGGCATCGTCATGAAGGTGGACGCGTTCGACCAGCGCGACCGCCTTGGTGCAACGAGCAAAGCGCCGCGCTGGGTGATTGCCTACAAGTACGAGACCGAGCAGCAGCCGACCATCCTGAACAGCGTCGACTGGCAGGTGGGCAAGGGCGGCAGCCTGACCCCGGTCGGCCGCGTCGAGCCGGTCTTCATCGGCGGCGTCACGGTCAGCAACGTCACGCTGCACAACATCGACCAGATTCGAAAGCTCGACCTGCACCTCGGCGATACGGTCGTCATCGAGCGTGCCGGCGAAGTTATTCCCTATCTCGTGCAGGCGATCAAAGAGAAGCGGCCGGCGGGGGCGAAGACCGTTGGCGAGCCGACGCAGTGCCCCACCTGCCAGACAGATGTCGAACGCGAGGCCTTGCCGGAAGACACGGCCGCTTACCGGTGTCTCAACCACGAATGCAGTGAGTACTTCGAGCGAGTTCGCGTGAAGAAGGCGAAGCTGCCCGCGGCCTGCCCGATTTGCGCAGGGAAGATTGAGGTCTTGGCGAGCGGCATCGACCTGTATTGCCCCAACCAGGATTGCCCCGACCAGATCAAAGGCCGGCTCCTGTGGTACTGCAATCGCAGCCAGATGGATATTGAAGGCGTCGGCGACAAGCTGGTGGAGCAGCTTGTGGACAAGGGCCTGGTTCGCACATTCGCCGACCTGTATCAGCTCAAAGCCGAGGACCTTTCCGGCATGACGTCGGAGGTCGAACAGGGGGAGAAGCTCGTGACGCGGACCGTCGGTGAGAAGGTCGCGAACAAGGTGGTCGAGAACATTCAGAAGAGCAAAGGGCAGAAGCTCGAACGATTGCTGGCGGGATTGGGCATTCACCACGTCGGCAACCGCGTGGCGCACGTCATCGCCGGCGCGTTCGGCAGTCTCGATGCGATCGCGTCGGCGACGGCCGAGCAACTGTCGGCGGTAAACGAGATCGGCGATGTCATCGCCGACAGCGTTCGCGACTTTTTTCATAACGAGTCCAGCCTGGCAGTCGTCAGGGCCTTGCAGGCGGCGGGGGTCGATCCGAAGCAGGACGTCAAGAAGGCCGCCGATGTCGCGAGCCAGCTCTTTGCCGGCAAGACGATCGTCGTCACCGGTTCGATGAAGACGATGACGCGACAGCAGATCGAAGAACTGATCGTTCAGCTCGGCGGCAAGGCATCCGGCAGCGTGAGCAAGAAGACGAGTTTCGTTGTCGCCGGCGAAGAGGCCGGCAGCAAGCTCGAAAAGGCCCGCGAATTGGGCGTTGAAGTGCTGACCGAGGAGCAGTTCATCGAGCGCGCCCGGGCCGCGGCTCCTGTCGATGGCGCGGCGGCGGCGGTCGAGACGCCGGCCCCAACGCAGAGTTCATCCCCTGAGCCGCCGAAGCCCGAGCGGCCAAAGAGCGTGCGGCCGAAGTCCGGGCGATCCAAGTCTGAAGGGTCATCCACCAAGGCAGCGAAGAACGCCGACGAGACGGATTCGCTCTTCTGAGGCGGGTCCGGCGAATACGCGCGAGCGAAATGCTGCGATCCTGTGGTCGATCGCACCGCTTGCGTGGCTGTTTCCGGCGTCGACTACGCTTCGATTCCCGCTAAGCTACGGTGGCATGCCCGATAGATCTTGGTTCGCTACACGTTGCCTGCTTCTGGCTCTTACCCTCGTCGCGATCGACGTGCGGGCGCAGTCGACCGCGCCCGCGACTTCGCCGGCGTCGGTCCCGGCGTCCGTTCCTCCGGCGGCGCCTGATACACAGCCCGCCACGACACCGGCCCTCCCCGCAACGGTACCCGCGGCGGTCGCGACCCAGCCCGCGGTCGTGGTGCCTCCCCCGCCCATTCCGATTGCCGACATCAACGTCAAGGCCGATCCTGACGCTCAGATCGCCAAGGGAATCGAATCGGAGTCGGCGGCCGACAATATCGTGCCGTTAATCGACGAGAAACTGGTGGAGCTGATTCGCGATGTCGACGCGCGGTCTGCCGAAACGTCCAGACTCCTTCGCGCCACGCCTTCGCTGAGCGACCTGCGCAGCCTGGAATCCGAATGGAAGGGTCTGGCAGAGCAGCTCAACGAGTGGAAGGAAGACCTGGCGATCCGGGCCAAGCTGTTGCAGGACAATGCGTCGACGCTCGCGGGGATGTCGAACAACTTCTGGCTCCCCACGCTCGACAGCATCCGCGCCAGCAGGGAGCCGCCGGAACTGATCCAGCAGGCCGAGTCAGTCGTGGCGGCGCTCAAGCAGGCCAGAGAGACGGTCGAGGCACGGCGAACCAAGGTTCTAAGCGTGCAAAGCCGCGTCCGCGAAACTGCTGTCCGCGTCGGCAATTCGCAGGCCGCCGTCGCCAACGCGCTGGCTGCGGCGCGGAGCAGGCTACTGACGCGCGACAATCCCGCGATCTGGGACTGGACCGGCCGGGGTGCCGTCAACGCCGATACGCAGCAGACCATCGAAACCCAGTGGAACGCGTTTCGAGCCTACAGCTTGAGGCGGTCGATGGCTTTTGCGTTGCAGGCAGGGATCTGGCTTCTGCTGATTCCGGTCTTCTTCCGCATCCGCCGCTGGGCGCGGCGCTGGGCCGTCGAAGACCCCAGCCTGCAGCGGTCGGCGCTTGCATTCGAGTCGCCGGTGGCGACGGCAACCATTACGGCGCTGATTTTCTCAGGTTGGCTGTACCCGCACGCGCCCCGGCTGCTCTGGACGATCGTGGTCGCACTGGCGCTGGCACCGACGATCATCGTCGTGCGGCGTCTGCTCGATCGTCGGCTGCTTCCCATCCTGTTCGCGCTCGGCATTTTCTTCACGATTGACCGGTGCCGCGAGGTCGCGGCGACCGAACCGCGCATCTACCAGTTACTGCTGCTGGCCGAGATGGTCGCCGGCGCGGGGCTGCTGATCTGGTACATCCGTTCCGGCCGGGTGCGCGCCGCGATCAACTACTCCGAAACGGTCGAAGCACTGATTGTCCTGACCTGTCGTGCGTTCGCGATCCTGTTCATCGTGGCGTCGCTGGCAACGGCCCTCGGCTATGTGGGCCTGGGCACGCTGCTGGGTCATGCCGTCCTCGGCAGCGCGTATCTTGCGGTCATCCTTTACGCAGCCACGCGCATCATCGAAGGACTGGTGATGGCGATCGTCCGCACGCGACCGGTGGCACTGCTTCAGGCGATCAACAAGAACCGCAGGCTGGTCTGGGTCCGCACCTGCCGACTGGTCAACTGGTTGGCGCTGGTGGCATGGGTGCTGGGCACGCTCGACATGCTGACGGTTCGGGAGATCTTCGTTGACGCCGTGATGTCCGTTCTCACCGCGACACTGTCGGTCGGCACGTTTTCGCTGTCGCTGGGGCAGGTGGTGGCGTTCTTGCTGACGGTGTGGGCGTCGCTGCTGATATCCAAGTTTATCCGCTTCGTTCTCCAGGAAGATGTGTACCCCCGCTTCCACATGGCCCGCGGCCTGCCTTATGCCGTGTCGACCATGCTGCACTACATCATCCTGCTGATCGGTTTTACGACGGCCGTGCAGATGCTGGGCTACGACATGACCAAGTTCACGATTCTCGCCGGCGCGTTTGGCGTGGGTCTGGGCTTCGGCTTGCAGAACATCTTCAACAATTTTGTCTCCGGTCTGATCCTGCTTTTCGAACGCCCGATCAAGGTGGGCGACGTCATTCAGATCGGCGGCGACACCGGGTCGGTCCGACGAATCGGTATTCGCGCCAGCGTCATCCGCCTGGGCAGCGGGGCCGAGATCATCATGCCCAATGGCCGCCTGATCTCCGATCCGCTCACCAACTGGACGCTGTCCGGCCGCGGTCGCGACATCGAGCTCGAGATTGCCGTCGGCGGCGCGGCCGAGCCGCGCCAGGTGATCGCGCTCTGGGCGAAGGTGACTGCGGTACATCCCAAGGTGGCCGAAGAACCTCCGCCGCGCGCCACGCTCCTGGGCCTGGGCGGGGACGCCATCAAGTTCGAGCTGCGCGCCTGGACAAACGAGTTCGAAAGCTGGTCGGCCACGCGCAGCGATCTGGCGATCGCGATGAACACGGCTCTGAAGGATGCCGGCATCGTGTTGAAATGATCGGTGTCCGATGTGCGGCTGTTTCCGGTAGGTCGAAATCCGATATCGGAAACGGGTTGTCACACCGACGCGGATCGTGGCAGCTGCCTTAACAATCTGCCGATAGGTTGATCAGCAGGAACCGCGCATTACTCGCTGATCGGAAATGTTGTCGCCATGCACGTCTTTCGAGATTGGTTCTTTTCCCTCCTGAAACCCGAATCGGTCGCGCTGACCGTTTTTGCTTTGTGCGTCGTCGCGGTGCTCGGGCTGGCCCTGGGCGCGTTGCGATTTCGAGGCGTGTCTCTCGGGATCGGGGGCGTGCTGTTCGCGGGGCTGACCTTCGGGCACTGGCTCGGCGACAAGGCGCTGAGCGAGCAGGTGATCGAATTCTCCCGCGACTTCGGACTGATTCTGTTCGTCTACACCATCGGCGCACAGGCCGGTCCCGGGTTCCTTGCCTCCCTCCGAAAGCAGGGGCTGCCGCTTAACGTCGCCGCCGCGTCGATCGTGCTGCTCGGCGTTCTGCTGACGATCGTCGTCTGCAAGGTGGGTGGCGTACCCATGGAAAGCGCCGTGGGGCTGTTCGCCGGTGGCACGACCAATACTCCAAGCCTTGCTGCGGCAGGTCAGGCACTTCGCGAAGCCAAGGGCTTCTCATCCTCCTCGTCAGCGGTCGCCGGATACGCAATCGCCTACCCGTTCGGCATTGTCGGAATCATCCTCACGATGCTGCTGTTCAGGAGCATCTTCAAGATCGATCTCGATCGCGAGGCAAAGATTATCGCCGAGCGCAATCCTCCCGCCCCGCCGCTCTCACGCGTTGCGCTCGAAGTCACCAATCCCAACATCGACGGCCGGGCGCTGCTGCAGATTCCCGTTGCCGACCGCGGCGAAGTCGTCATCTCCCGGATTCTTCACAAGGTGGACGGCGTGGTGCGGATCGCCTACCCCGAGACGGTCGTCCTTCAGGGCGACATTCTCCTGGCGGTCGGCCCGCCGGACGCGGTGGAAGATCTCAAGATGGTCGTCGGCGGCGAAAGCACGGTGGATCTTGTTTCGGCGTCGAAGCAGTTTGCGATGAAGACGATCCTGATCACCCGCAAGGAGGTGCTCGGGCGGACCGTCGATGAACTGAATCTGGATCATCGCTACGGCCTTCGGGCGACGCGTGTCCGCCGCGGCGACGTCGAACTGCCTCCATCGCCCGGTGTGCGGCTTCAATTCGGCGACGTGCTTACGGTCGTGGGGGAAGAGGAGTCGGCCAAGGCGGCGTCACAACACCTCGGGAATTCCGTCAAGCAGCTTAATCACCCGCAGGTGGTGCCGATCTTCATCGGAATTGCCCTGGGGGTAATCCTCGGGAGCATTCCGGTCGCGTTTCCTGGCCTGCCCGCGCCGGTCAAGCTCGGCCTGGCCGGCGGCCCGCTTGCGGCCGCCCTGATCCTCAGCCGGCTCGGCCATCTCGGGCCGCTCGTCTGGTACATGCCGCAGAGCGCAAACCTGGCGCTGCGTGAACTAGGCATCTGCCTGTTCCTGGCGAGTGTCGGCGTCAAATCAGGTGGGCACTTCTTCCACACCCTTACCGATGGTCCAGGTTTGTACTGGCTGGCGTGTGGGGCGGTGATCACGGCCGTGCCGCTGTTGCTGGTCGGCTTTGTCGCCCGCAGCTGGATGAAGCTCGACTTCATGTCTCTCTGTGGCCTGCTCGCCGGCAGCATGACCGACCCGCCGGCGCTTCAGTTCGCCGGTGCCGTCACGCAGTCAGAATCGCCGGGCATTGCTTATGCGGCGGTCTACCCGCTGGTCATGCTGATGCGTGTGCTGGCGGCACAGGTGCTGGTGCTTGCGTTCGTGTAGCGTGCGTGGCGGGTAACGCCGGACTTCAGCCCCGCCGCAGGGTCGGCTCGAGCCAAACGCCCCAGTCGCTCGCGTTGCCGTCGCCGGCGTTTTCCACGCGAAGCTCCAGGGACTTTACGCCCTCCACCGACACGCTGACCGGGACCACCCCAAGTGCCTTGACTGTCGCCGATCGCCAGAGTTCCCGACCGTCCCCGAGAACGACGAAGACGACGGATCCGTCGTTGCCGTCGGCCATGCCGGCTTGTGCGGTGAACGTCTTCCACTTGCGGTCGAGGTTCCAGGCATATGCCGATGGCGCGTGGGCGTAGAGGCCGCGCACAAAGAGTTTGCCACCGGCGCGAATGATCGCCGAATCACCGGGCAGGCGGTTGGCGGTCGGTCGGCCCCAGCCGACGCGGGCGGTGGTCCAGCTCGCCTCGCTCAGATGGCAGGTCTCGCCCTCGAGTTCCGCCGGGGACGGCCCGGACTTGAAGTCGATCGTTCCGTACAACGTGCGGGCGATCTCCAGGGTGCGTGCGTCGGCGTTTTCCTTCTGCAGGCGCGCGATTTCGTCCCTGGCGGCCGCGGCATTGCCGGCGTTGACCGCCTTGGCGATGCCAGCCAGCTTCAACATGCCGATCGCCGACCCGAGATCGACCTTGCCGCTGTCGTCAACGTTGTAAGCGACGGTATATGTCTTATCGCCAATGCCCCCGCCGTTGGCCTGCAATGCGACGATGCGCAATTCGCCGGCTTTGCCTTTGCGGAGCGCGTCGCATCGCAGTGTGAACGTGCCGTCGGCGTCCGGGACGGCGGTGCAGGTCGTTGCGTCGTAATCGTTGCCGCCGGCCGGATCCATGTAGCCGACCACCGCATAGCAAGGCGGGTCAGCCGTTACCCGGGCCTTGAAGGTGAACGACTTCTCTGCCGGGGTGATCTCAATGTCGCTCAGCCTGGCGCTTGCTTTGAGGTCGATGCCCTTGGCCGATCCGGAAAAGAGCGGCAGTGACGCCAGCCGCAAGCCATGGGCGAGCGTGATGAAGGACCCACGTCCCTCGCCGCGACGGTCGTCGCCGTAGGTGCGGTTGCCGCTGCCCATCAGTGCGGTGCCGAACGCGGTCTTCTGATCGGGGCGCTCGGCGTTGTGAGGAAGGCTGAGCGCGTGTCCCAGTTCGTGCGCTACGCCGCCGATGAAGATTGAGTTGTACTTGCCGACAGAGATTCGGCCGTACTGCCCGTCCTTCACCATCGGCTCCTTCTTGTCGAGCAGCGCGAGGTCGAGAATGGGGGAGTCCACCTGCCACGCCGTCCCACCGCGCTTGGAACCGCCGGCGTAATACGGGCTGTTCTGATTAACGGTGCCGGCGGCGGCATCGTAGTTACTCATGTTGCAGAAGATCACGATCGTTTCGCTGTCGGCGTCGATTCCGGCGGCCTTCAGCACCGGCAGGCACTCCTTTCGGATCTCGCTGCCGCTCTTGACGTCGTACTTCTCGTAGGGCTTGGCCCCTTTCACGAGATGAATCTTCAGCAGTCCGCCTGGCTCGGTGTGCAGCTTGATCGTCCTCTCGCCGAAGCCCATCCGCTTCATTTCGGAGAGGTAGTACTTCTGGATGTCGAGAAAGATCGCACTGAGGCGTTCGCGATACCGTGGCGCCGGCTCGCGATCGGCGGGCGTCCAGTAGACCAGGTGAAGCCGGCGGTCGGCTGGTACAGGGTCGGCCGCCTGCCACTTATTCAGGATCGCAACGGCCTTGGGAACCTGATCGGCGATCTCCTCCTGAGGGGTCGGCGCGGCGGATGACGTCAGCGGAACAGTGACAACGACCAATAGGAGAGCGAGCAGGCGTTCCATGAATCCTCCGAAGACCAGTGAGCAAAGTGTCTGTTATAACGTTTGCTTTCGGTCCCCATTAGAGCCCGCCCCGGAATCTTTCCGCCCGGGCACCCGCCGGCACCTAGGCCTAGTTCCCCACGCCCACCTGTGTCCAGAGCCAGTCGATCGCCGCATACCAAGCCGTCGGATTCGACTGGCCGGCCGGTGTGTTGTGGCCGGCATTGGGAAGGGGAACGAGCTGCTTCGGGCCGGCGTAGGCGTCGATGACCTTCTGCTGATAGCCGGCGGGCACCGTGAAGTCGTCCTGGGCCGTGACGATTACCGCCGGGCACTTGACCGTTGCGGCGTTGGCGACGTTGTCGAGATCGGACGGGATTCCACTCGAGACCGGCAATGCCAGTATCCAGAGATTCCACCACCCGTACCGCCCGAGAATGAGCTGCCGCAACGGCGGCGGGTTCGTCAGCACGAGTCCGACCACCGGCCGATGGGCGGCAATGTGCAACGCTGCGGTCGAGCCCATGCTCGCCCCCCAGACGACCACCGGGCGGTCGCCGGCCTTCTGCTTGATCGCGTCGTACGTCGCCAGTGCCGAAGCGGCGATGCCGCTCAGCCTGGCCTTGCCCGGCGAGCCGCCGAAGCCGGGATAGTTCATCGACCAGACTTCGACCGCGTGCTGGCGGGCAAGGTCGTCGCCCCAGAAGACGGCATTTTCGGCGCGGCCGCCGTTGCCGTCGAACACCAGGATGAAAGCCTGCGGCTCCTTGCCGGGACTGACGTTCACCCGCCGGGCGTAGACTTCGACCGGCGTCGTTCCCGCGACAGGAATCTCCATTCGCGTTGCGCCGTCGGTGGCAATCGTCCCGGTCGTGGGATGGAGCAGGAACATGTCCGCGCATCCGCCGAAGATCCACAACATGCTGTAGCCCACCAATAAGACGGCGGCGATACGTCGGTGGCGTCGCCTTGGTTTGCCGGTTCGGGAGGTCGGGGCGGTGGATTGAGTCATGGTCACGGCTCCGGATGCGAAAGAAGGACAGGCAATCGGAGATGCCTGTCCTCCTGATTGTTCGTCACGCCGAGCTGATCAGCCAACATCCATCTTGATCACGCCGCGTTGCCGCTTGACGGCGATGATCCGCTGCTTGAGCGAGTCGAAGAGCGGCCGCGGGCTGGGCAGGCCGTGGATCCGCAGCTTCGGGGTGGTCTTGTCGTTGCTGTAGACGAAGATCGTGCCCACACCCAGCACGCGTTCGATGAAGCCTTGGTCGAAGCTGATGTCGTCAACATGCCACAGCTCCATCGTGTTGATCCGGCGAGCAATGATGCCTCGCTCGACGTCAATCCGGTAGTTGGTGATCTTGAACGCGATCGCCTTGGTCTTGATCCAGGGGACGAGAATAATGATCAGTCCGATGACCGCGCCGGCGAGATAGACCCACCAGATCGGCCCGCTGCCGGCCTTGGCCAGAACGCCCCAGGCGATGGGGATGGCGATCACCACCAGGCCGATCAGGATCCAGAGCCAGCCGGTCGCGATTTCGGCGCGAAGCATCGGCGAGCCCTGGAAGTAAATCTGCTCGGTGTCGTCGGCCTCTCGGTGCGGAAGCGGATTTCCGGTGATGGGGTCTTCACGATTTTGTTCAGCCATGTGTTCCTCCCGGTCTTGGACTGTTAATGACAGAGGTTCGTTAGGATACAGCCTGTTACCAGCTCACCAGACCGTCGAATACCCTACTCGGCCAGTTCCATCAGGCGGTCCCACATCGCATCGGGGACCGGCACGACGCTGAGCCGGCCGATACGAAGCAGGTCCCAGCCGGCGAATGCCTTGTCGGCCTTTATCGTCGCGAGCGTCACCGGGGATGCAAGCGGTTTGCCGGCCTTTATGTCCACGACCACCAGCTTTTCGTCGTCCGCTTCGGGATCCGGATAGGGCTTGGAGGTGATCGTCGCGGTACCGACGGCGGTACGTTCGTCTCCGGTGTGATAGATGATGACCTCATCCCCCTTGGCCATGGTGCGTATGTGCTTCAGTGCGGTCGTATTGGTGACGCCGTTCCAGACCGTCTTCCTGTCTTTGACGAGGTCGTCAAAGCTGTAGGTGCCGGGTTCGGTTTTGAGGAGCCAGCGGGCCACGGTGTTCACTCCTTCGGTCGCGCAGGATCGGTCGATGTCGGGGAGGATATCGTCCCCGGTGCTGTTTGGGCAAAGTACAAAGTCGCGGGGTTGTTGTAAGCCCGTGGGGGACCATGCTGTGCGCCGCGCCGTGCGCCGCGCTATGGACCACGCCGGGCACTTTATCCACTCGATGATTGCTCGGCAGGCGGAAGAGCCGGGTCGGCGGCGGAGGGCAAGGAATCCGGTTCGTCGCTGTGCTGGTCGAGCCACTTCTTGCCGAGGTTGATCGCCAGGGCGATGACGGTCGGTCCGATGAACAGGCCCATGAACCCGAACGCGATCACGCCGCCCAGCACGCCCAGCAGAGTGGGCGCGAGTGTCAGGCCGCTGCCACGGGAGATCAGCAGGGGTTTGAGGATGTTGTCGACAGAACTGATTACGACCGCGCCGTAGATCACCATGAAAATGGCCCAGCCGGTGTCGCCGTTGGCATAGAGCCAGATCGCCGCGCCGCCCCAGACGAGGGGCGGGCCGAACGGGACGGGAGAGGTGACGAACGTCGCCGCCCCCAGCAAGAGCGCGCCGGGAACGCCGGCGATCGCGAAGCCGACGGTCGCCACCACGCTCTGTGCCACGGCGGTGCCGACCATGCCGAGCATCACGCTGCGGACGGTGTTCTGGGCGATCCCGATCAGCTCGGCGGCGTCGGGGCCCGCCACCCGTTCGAACGCGCGCTCGAAGCGTACGGACATCTTCTCGCCGTCGCGATAGAGAAAGAAAAGCAGGAAGACCGCGATGACCAACTGCACGACGCCGGCGGCAAACACCCCGCCGGCGTTGATTGCGGCATCGCGAAAGGGCGCGGCGATCGACTGGAGTGCGCGGACGAGCTCCATCCGGCTGCCGGCGAGGTTGCGCCAGTTGTCCGCGATCGAGGGACCGATGAGCGGAATGCCGGGAATCCAGGACGGGGGCTCGATGGGCCCGGCACTCAGCCGGGTTCGAACCTGATCGAGCAGCGTCGTGCCCGCGTCGGCGGCGGAAACTGCCAGCAGCGACGCCGGCCCCACCAGTGCGAGCACAACACCTACACAGCAAAGCAGGCTTGAGAGCGTGCGACGCCCCTTAAGGCGGTTGTTCAGCCATTTGAAGGCCGGACGCGTTGAGATTGCGATGACGATCGCGAAGAGGATCGCGTCGAAGAAAAATCGAAGGACCAGCCAGCAACCGACGATCAGGGCGCCGACCAGCGCGAGTCGGGCGAAGCGTTCGATCTGCCGGGTGGAGCCGGTGTTCATGGGTTCAGAAGGTGACGAAGGCGCTTCTAACCTCTGGCTCGATTCCCCGCCCCTGATCCGCGGTTCATCACATCAGGATCTTCGATGCCGGCGCTGGTGCGGGCTGTGCCGCCCCGCCGCCGGTCCCCTGCACCTGGGCCTGGATGGTCTGGGTGACTTTCCGCAGGATATCGACGAACTCGACCTGGGCCAGGTTGAGCGCCTTGATCTTCAGGTGCGACGAAATACGGGTTTGAAGGGATTCGAGCTGCATGCGCTGTGCGTCGGTGACGGGCATGCCGGCCTGTTCCTGGCGGCCGAGGGCGTCGAGCGTGCGGTCGAACTCCTGCAGCAGGCGTCCGGCTTCGGGGTCGCCGGCGACGGCTTTCTGGGCGTCCTTAAAGCGAGCGACCGCCGGGTGGGTGGCCACAAGTTGGCCCAGCTTCTCGGCTTCGGACAGGATCTGCTGCGTATCGACTGGCATCTCGCTCCTTCGTAAGGGAGAACTACTATAGTCGGGGCGACCCGACCGGCAAGGCGGGCGTTCGGTTTAGCCGGCGGGCTTGCCCGCCGCATTGACGCGCGACGATTTGCTTTTGAACTCCGGAATGTCCCGCTACCACCGTCAGTCTCTCCTCCCTCAGATCGGCGCACCAGGCCAGCGCCGTCTGGCGGCAGCGCGCGTCCTGCTGGTGGGGTGCGGCGCGCTGGGTACGACGATCGCCGAGCAACTCGTCCGCGCGGGCGTCGGGTTCCTGAGCATCGTCGATCGCGACCTCGTTGAGATCACCAACCTGCAACGGCAGGTGTTGTTCGATGAAGCCGACATCGGCAGTCCCAAGGCGGTCGCGGCAGCTTCCCGACTTGCGCGCGTCAACAGTGAAGTGACGATCGAACCGATCGTCGCGGACGTTCATACGGGCAACATTGAAGAATTGATCGGAGCGTCCGGCGGCAATGGCGCAGGGTGGCATGGGCAGGCGTACTCGCTTGCCCATGCCGAACACCCTGCAGCGTCGACCATGGGCAAAGGAGTACCTTTGCCCGTGCCACCCGATTCTTCGCAGTCACCTTCTGTTGATCTCCTTCTCGACGGCACCGACAACGTCGAAACGCGCTACCTCATCAATGACGTCGCGATCAAGCACAACATCCCGTGGGTGTACGGCGCGTGCGTAGGCGTCGAGGGGCGTGTCATGCCTGTCCTGCCCGGGCAGACGGCCTGCCTGCGGTGTGTCTTCCCAGAGCCGCCCAGTCCCGGCGAACTGGCGACCTGCGATACCGCCGGCGTACTCGGCGCGGCGGCGGCGATCGTGGCGGCGATGCAGGCGACGGTGGCGATTCAGATCCTTGTCGGAGCGACGCCGCCCAATCAGCTCGTCCGGGTCGACCTTTGGCGGGGGCGCTACGGCGCGACTTCCTTGGACGACGCTCGCCGGCACGACTGCCCGACGTGCGGTCAGCGGCGTTTCGATTTCCTCGACGCCCCCGCCGGTAACGGCAGCTCGACGTCGCTCTGCGGGCGAAACGCCGTTCAGGTTCGCCCGGCTGTCGCCGGTCGGATGGACCTGGTGATGTTGGAACACCGGTTGACTGCCATCGGGCGCGTGCAGAGGACGGCTCATCTGCTAAAGTGCGACCTTGGAAGCGAGCCGGGTGTTTCGCTGACGGTTTTTCCCGACGGTCGGGCAATTGTTCACGGCGTCAACGATCCGGCGCGGGCCCGTGCGGTCTATGCGAAGTGGGTTGGTGCCTGAACGAGCGTGACAAGCGTCGATCAAGTAAGCCCACAAAGGACGCCCACGGACAGCCGTCCGTGGGTCTGTCGGGTTGAGAAGTTCGGGAACCCCACGGACCGCTGTCCGTGGGCGTCTTCACAAATGAAGCGATGGTTCTTGCCTTTCCCCGCCCAAACCCATAGGATGAGTAGGAAATAAAGTGTTGGAGACTTTGCCGGACATCCAGTCGTCGCCCGCCCAGTTGAGTGACCTGATCGGGAATACGCCCCTGCTCGCATTCCCGAAGCTGGGTCGTGACGTCGCGCCCGTCGAGGTTTACGCCAAGGCCGAGTGGTACAACCCCGGCGGCAGCGTGAAGGACCGGGCGGCGTTGTCGATGATCCTCGACGGCGAACGCCGGGGCCTGCTGACGAAGAAGAAAATCCTCATCGACGCCACCAGCGGCAACACCGGCATTGCCTACGCGATGATCTGTGCCCAGCGCGGCTACAAGGTGAAGCTCTGTCTCCCGCAGAACGCCAGCCGGGAGCGGAAGCAGACCTTGATCGCGTACGGCGTTGAACTGGTGCTGACCGACCCGACCGAGAGCACCGATGGTGCCCAGCGTGCGGTGAAGCGAATCGTCGAAGCCGACCCGGAAAAGTACTTCTATCCCGACCAGTACAACAACGACGCCAACTGGCGGGCGCACTACGAGACGACGGCGAACGAGATCTGGCGGCAGACCGGCGGGCGGGTGACGCACTTCGTCGCCGGCATGGGCACCAGCGGCACGTTCATGGGCACGACGCGTCGGTTGCGCGAGTTGAACCCGAAGATCCGCTGTATCAGCATGCAGCCCGACGGCCCGCTGCATGGCCTGGAAGGCCTGAAGCACATGGAGTCGGCGATTGTGCCGGGGATCTACAACCCGTCGCTGGCCGACGCCCAGATTGATGTCGCGACGGAAGACGCCCACCGCATGGTGCTTCGGCTGGCCCGCGAGGAAGGCTATTTGGTCGGCGTCAGCAGCGGCGCGAATATGGACGCGGCGATGCGGATTGCACGACAGGCGATGGACGCCGGACAGAAGGACGCCGTCGTGGTGACGGTGCTGTGTGACTCGGCGGCGAAGTATCTGAGCGAAGAGTTCTGGAGTGAGCCGACGACCGGCGATGCGGTGACGTGGCCGTGATCGGAACCTGACAGGACGATCGAACGCGCCAACGGCGTCGCAACGGCTTGCCCTTCGCCGCGGTGTCTAGCGGATCGTCATACGAGTTTCTGTACCACGGCGAAGGGCAAGCCACTTCCGAGCGGTTTTTGCCCCACTGAGCGTTCGAACTTCGCGAGCAGGGTTCCAGAAAAGACAGATTTTAACGAGTCATTCAGAATCATGCCCGTCCCTCCCCTCATCCTCCCGACCGCGTTGTTCCGCCAGATCGAATCCGAAGGCGAGGTCGGCTATCCGAACGAGATCTGCGGCATGATCTTCGGCCGCGAGGTGAAAGACGCCGCCGGCAACGTCCGTCGGCTGACCGAGAAACTGATCGTCGGCAAGAACGTCTTCGAGGCCGACGAGCAGTACCACCGGTTCTCGATCGACCCGCGCGAGCAGATGAAAGCCGAGCGAGCGGCGGAGAAGGAAGGCCTGACGCTGCTCGGCTACTACCACAGCCACCCCGACCACCCGGCCCGGCCCAGTGAATACGACCGCGAACACGCCTGGGAGTTCTACAGCTATGTGATCGTGGCGATCACCAAGGGCAAGGCGACGGACATGACCAGTTGGGTGCTGGAAGGCGAAACGAAGCAGTTTGCGAAGCAGGAGATTCGGCAGGTATGAGCCCAAGGCCCATGAGTCGTGTTAAAGTAAACGACTGACTTGAGGTGATTTCATGGACATCGAAGAGATTCGGAGATATCGCCGCGCCGAGCCGTTCAGAGCATTCAATCTCGTGTTGGCGGACGGACGAAAGCTGCCGGTTGATCGTCCGAATGCCTTGGCAATTGCTCCTGATGGCAAGTTGCTTGCGTTCCAAACACTCGACAGTTGGTTCGAGCGAATTCGTCCGGAAGCCGTCGCGGCAATTGACCTCAACGTGAACACGCTTGAAGTCAACCGAAACAGGTTACTAGCGACCGCCTCTGCCAGCTCAGGGAGACGTGTTTGAGTAATGAAACGATCATCCAGTTTTCTGAGCAGAAACCATTTATTCAGTTCGTGATGGTGACCGTGGATGGTCGAGAGTTTCCGGTTAAACATCCGGAGCAGGCGATGTTCGGAATTCGTGGTGAAACAGTGCTCTACTTCCACGCGGATCATACACTTGAGGTTATCGAGTCGCGGTTGATCGTTTCTCTTCGCACCCTTCAAGATGCGGAGTTCCCTTCATTCGGCGGATAAACCCATGCCCCTCAAACCCCACGGCAAGATCTACGACAACATCCTCGACACCATCGGCGGAACGCCGCTGGTGAAGCTCAACCGCATCATCCCCGCCGGCGGCGCGACCGTCGTCGTCAAATGCGAGTTCTTCAACCCGCTGTCGAGCGTGAAGGACCGCATCGGCGTCGCGATGATCGAAGCGGCCGAGAAGGCCGGCAAGGTGGATCACGAGACCGTCATTGTCGAACCCACCAGCGGCAACACCGGCATCGCGCTGGCGTTCGTCTGTGCCGCCAAGGGGTACAAGCTGATCCTGACCATGCCCGAAAGCATGAGCATCGAACGTCGTCGGCTGCTGAAGGCGCTGGGCGCTCAGGTCGTCCTCACCCCCGCCGCCGACGGCATGCGCGGCGCGATCGGTAAGGCCGAGGAGATCCTGAAGCAGTACCCCAAGAGCTTCATGCCGCAGCAGTTCATGAACCCGGCCAACCCGGCGATCCACCGCGCCACGACCGCCGAGGAAATCTGGGCCGATACCGAAGGCAAGGTCGACTTCCTGGTGGCCGGCGTCGGCACCGGCGGGACGATCACCGGTGTGTCGGAGGTCATCAAGCCGCGCAAGCCGAGCTTCAAGGCGATCGCCGTCGAGCCCGTCGCGTCGCCGGTCATCACACAGACCCGCGCCGGCGACCCGGTGAAGCCCGGCAAGCACAAGGTGCAGGGCATTGGTGCCGGCTTCGTCCCGGGCAACCTGCATCTGGACATCGTCGATGAGGTCGTGCAGATCACGGACGAAGAGGCGTTCGAGTGGGCCAAGCGGCTGCACAAGGAAGAAGGCATCTTCGGTGGCATCAGCAGCGGCGCGAATGTGGCGGCCGCGGCAAAAGTCGCTGCCCGACCTGAGAACAAGGGCAAGCTGATCGTGACGATCATGTGCAGCTTCGGCGAGCGGTATCTGAGCACGCCGTTGTTTGAGGAGGAGTGATCGTAACGGATGCAGTCTGGGTGGCATGGGCAAGTACTCTTGCCCGTGGGTGTTGTTTTCACGCAAGACACGGGCATGAGTACCTTCCCGTGCCACAAACTGTAGCTGGAACGCAGTAGGCTCATGTCCGATTCCAAAGCCACCAACATCAAATGGCATGACGGCACCGTCAGCCGCACCGATCGGCAGCGGCTGCTGCGTCAGCGCGGCGTGACGCTCTGGTTTACGGGCCTCAGCGGCGCGGGCAAGAGCACGATCGCCTGCCTCGTCGAGCAGATGCTGCTCGACCGCGGACGGCTCGCGTACAGGCTCGATGGCGACAACGTTCGCCACGGGCTGAACAAGAACCTCGGCTTCTCCGCCGAGGATCGCGCCGAGAACATCCGGCGGATCGGCGAAGTGGCCCGGCTGTTCACCGACGCCGGCGTGATCGTGCTGGCGAGTTTCGTCAGCCCTTACCGCCGCGACCGCGACGCCGTCCGCGAACTGATGCCAGCCGGCGATTTCGTGGAGGTGTACATCGAGGTGTCGCTTGCCGGTGCCGAGAAGCGCGACCCTAAGGGCCTCTACAAGAAGGCTCGGGCCGGCGAGATCAAAAACTTCACCGGCATCGACGACCCGTACGAGCCGCCGGAGAAGCCCGAGATCGTGCTTCAGACAGAGAACCTGTCGCCGCAGGAAGCGGCGGCGCGGGTGCTGGAGCACCTGGAGAAGCACGGGTACCTGGCGTGACGTAGGGTCCGCCTTGGCGGACGCGCGGCCCCATGCTCACCATCCGCGACAACCTCGAAGGCGTCAGCGGAGAAATGCTCAAGGCGTTCAACGTCGCCGCGGACTTCTGCAACGGCCGCACGCCCGAGCAGTACGCGAGGGCTTTCGCGAACAGTGTCGTGCGGCTGGCGTACGATGGTGACAAACTCGTCGGCATGGCCCGGGCCGTCACCGACGGCGTCCGCTGCGCGACGATCTTCGACGTCTGCGTCGCTCCGGCCTACCGCGGACGCGGCATCGGCAAGGCGCTCATGCGATCGCTGAAAGACGGATTACCGGGTCAGTTCGTGGCACTGATCTGCGAGGACGACCTTCGCGGTTTCTACGCGGACGCCGGATTTGTGCCGGATATGCGGGTGACGATGATCGTGCCGGATTAATTCAATGACCCAAACCTACGTCGATCTCCACTGCCACTCCACCGCGTCCGACGGCACCCTGCCGCCGGCGGAAGTCGTCCGTCTGGCCGCACTCCGCGAACTGACCGGCCTGGCCCTCACCGACCACGACACGATTAACGGCGTTGCCGAGGCGGCCGCCGCCGCCAGGTCTGCAGGTATCGACTTCATTACCGGCATCGAAATCTCCGCCGAGTACGCGCCGGGCACCATGCACATCCTTGGTTATGGCGTAAACCCCGAAAGCACTGTGCTGCGGGACCTGACGGCCACGCTGCTCGGCGGGCGCGACGACCGAAATCCGAGGATCATCGCCAGGCTGCAGGAACTCAACGTCGCGATCACGATGGAAGAAGTCGAGATCGAAGCCAAGGTTCCCGTCGCGACCGCCGACGGCGGCGAGCCCAAGCGAAAGCCCATCGGCCGGCCGCACATTGCCGCGATCCTGTTGCGAAAGGGTTACGTCAACTCGATCAAGCAGGCGTTCGACAAGTATCTCGCCCCCGGCGGCCTGGCCTATTTCGACAAGGAGCGGCTCTCGCCGCACACCGCCCTTCAGATGATCCATGACTCCGGGGGTATCTCGGTGCTCGCTCACCCGGTCCAGCTCAAATACACGAACGACGCCCAGCTGGAGACCGTACTAAAAGACCTGGTCGACCATGGCCTCGGCGGTATCGAGGTCATCCACAGTGATCACGACCAGAAGCTGGTCGAGCAATACACCGGCCTGGCGAAGCGCTACGATCTGGTCACGACCGGCGGAAGCGACTTTCACGGCACGAACAAGAAGGATATCGATCTCGGCACCGCTCGCGGCCGCAGAATCCCGCGGGCTTTCTTCGACGGATTGAAGGAAGCGATCGCCGAACGCTGTACGGCCTGACTCACCATGTCACAACCGTCGGCGATCGTGCATCCCAATCAGTAGGTTCCTCAATAGTCTCTCTATCCGTCACGTGTCCCATGACCGTCATTGCCCCCGACAAGCCGCAAGTTTCGACCGACCCGCTGGACCTCGAAGCGATCAATCCGATGCTGGAATCGCAGGACCCGGCCGGCATCTGTCGCTGGGCATCGGCGCAGTTCGGCGGTGAACTGGTGATGACGTCCTCCTTCGGCGCCGAATCCGCGCTGTTGCTGCATCTGGCGACGCGCGTCAAGCCCGACATCAAGGTCATCATGATCGATACCGGGTATCTCTTCCCGGAGACGTGGCAGCACATGGAGGCGCTACGCCGGCGGCTCGACCTGAACGTCTGGGTCTACCGCACGAAAAACGACCCGATCGCCTGGCTTGGCCAGAATGGTGAAGGCAACGCCAGTTGGCGGAACGACGTTGATCGTTGCTGCAACACCAACAAGAATGAGCCCATGGAACGCGCGATGGCCGAGCTGCGGCCATCGGCGTGGCTTCGTGGCATTCGGCGGAATCAGGCCGATACGCGCAAGGAAAAGCCGTTCGTCGAGTGGAGCAAGCGCTACCGCTGCTACGCCGTTTCGCCGCTGCTTAACTGGTCGACGCGCGACATCTATCTGTACATGAAGCAGAACGAACTTCCGTACCACCCGCTGTACGAGAAGGGCTACCTGTCGATTGGTTGCAACCCTGAATCCTGCACGCGTGCGGTCAAGCCCGGCGAAGATCCCCGCGCCGGCCGCTGGTCCGGCACCGACAAGATCGAGTGCGGAATCAACGTCAACAGCAACTCGCTGGACTCGGCCGGGCTGTAACTGGCTGAGGAGAGATGTCTGCGTTACTCCGTGATGATCCTCTCTTCCGTTCGCAATCCAGTTCACTTTCCGCGGGTTTTCCGCTAAAACCTCCCTCCCAACGTAAGGAACCGAGGAAAAGGAAGAACCATGGAAAAGACGCTCATCATCCTGAAGCCCGATGCCGTTCAGCGTGGCCTGATTGGCGAGATCACGTCGCGATTCGAAAAGAAGGGCCTGCAGATCGTCGGCATGAAGCTGATGACCATTCCCGCCTCGATCGCCGAGCAGCACTATGCCCCGCACAAGGGCAAGCCGTTCTACGAAGGCCTGGTGCGGTTCATGACCTGCTCGCCGGTGGTCGTGCTGGCGCTGGCGGGCAAAGACGCAATTGTCATCGCCCGCAAGATGATGGGTGCGACCTTCGGCTCCAAGGCCGAGCCCGGCACCATCCGCGGCGACTACGGCGTGTCCAACGCGTACAACCTCATCCACGGCTCCGACTCCCCCGAAGCGGCGACCAAGGAACTGGGCCTGTTCTTCAAGGCCGATGAGCTGCAAACCTGGAAGCCGACGATCCAGGAGTGGGTCTACGACATGACCAAGGGCACCCCGGAGTGACCGGCTTTCATTTCGAGCCCGTGTTCTTGTGACAACAGATTAAAGAGTGCACCTGGGGTGCGACCGCTAAACAGGGAACGCTTCTGTTTAGCGGTCGCACCGCAGGTGCACTCTTCCATTTCCAGCTAGAGGAACGAGCGCGACTGCCGGTCGAATTCCCGCCGTACCGCCTCCAACAGTTCCTGCCACTTCGGCTCCGCCGGGTCCATCTCAGGCTCGCGCACGCTCTGCCCGCCGTACCGCCCGCGCAACTGCCGTACCTCTTCGGTACTGATCTCAAACCCCGGCAATAACCGCTCGAATGCGAGCCCGGCGATGCGATCGTGTGTCGCGAGCTGCTCGTCGCGCCGCGACACGCTGATTCCCGTCTGCCGCCGGCGATAGGTCACCAGCGGCTCCACGAGATTGGCCGTCTTCGTCACGGCGGCGAGGCGCGTCCACAATTCGTAGTCCTGCGCGGTGCGAAACGATTCGTCGTAACGCAGCTCGTGCTTATCGAGGACGGATCGGCGGATCATCACCGTCGGATGCGCCAGCGGATTGCCCAGCAGAAGTCGCCAGCGAATCGCGGCGTCATCGGGAATTGCGGTCGCTTCGTAGAGGAAGGTGCCTTGCTCATCCACCACCCGGCGAGAACTGCCGACAATGCCGACGTCCGGATGTCGCTCAAGGAAATCAACCTGAAGTGCCAGCCGATCCGGCCGCGCGATATCGTCGCCGTCGAGGCGGGCGACAAACGCACCGCGTGCCGCGGCGAGCCCCCGATTCAAAGACGCCGTCAGGCCAAGATTGACTTCGTTGCGAACGACTTGAATTCGAGTGTCGGCAATGCGCTGCAGGATTACCGGTGTGGCGTCCGAGGAAGCGTCATCGATAACGATCAATTCTAGAGGGGAAAGTGTCTGGCTAAGTATGCTGTCGATGGCATCGCCGACGAACCGCTCTTCGTTGTGCACGGCGATGATCACCGAGACGACAGGCGAGCCTGGGGGCGAAAGCGACATGACAACTCTCTTCCTCCGTGGCACGGCCGTCTCGGCCGTCATGGTATGCCACGACTACCGCAAGTCTGCCAGGCAGCCTTCCCGCTGTTCCAGCCAGGTGCCGAGGCAGAGCACCGACCACTTTCTCTGGGGGCGAAGCGCGTTGGTGATATCCGCGTCAGCCACACCGGGAAGCAGCGCCGCCAGTGCCCCGCCCGGTCGGGTCACGCGTCGCCAGACCTCATCCACTTCAGGACGTTGCAGCCAATGACGGACGGGAGCGCCAAAACCCTGCTTGTTGCGTTTCCGAATCGACGCCGGCCAGAGATCGGCGCAAGCCTCGCGGAGGAGGCCCTTGAGTGGTGGCGCGTCGCCGGACGGTGACGTGCCGCCGTCCGTGCCAAACCGCATCTGCCACGGCAGGCCGAGTACGAACTCGGTCAGGTCGGCATCCAGGAACGGTGCTCGTGTCTCCAGCCCACACGACATCGCCGCCCGATCCACCTTGACCAGGATGTCGCCTGCCAGATAGCAACCGACGTCAAATCGCGTCGCGACGTCGAGCCCCTGACCGTGACGCGGGTCATAGCACTGGCGGAGTGTCTCTAGCACCGCAGGCTGGCCGCGATGCGCCCAGAGCCCCCGCCGGTCATCGCCGATCGGTCCGGTGCGGGCCACATGCTCGGCCCACGGATCGGTCAGCGGCCTCCGCGGGGGGGCGGCTATCAGTTGCGCCGTTCGGCACTCGCCCCGATTCAAGACATACGACGAGTCTGCCCGGCCGGGCTCGCCGATCGAGCTTCCGGTGGATCGTTGTGTCGATGCCGCACAGCGTGCGATCGCGGGCTCGTACCAGGCGTAGCCGCCGAAAAGCTCGTCGCCGCCGTCGCCGGAGAGTACGACCTTCACCCCCTGCCGCGCCTGTCGGCTGATGAGCGACGTGGGGATATTCGAAGAGTCGCCGAACGGCTCATCGTAAACCGTCGCCATCGTCGTCAACTCGGCCGCCACATCGATCCGCTCAATTTGCGATTCATGATGGTCGGTGCGGTAACGCTCGGCGACTTCGCGTGCGAAGGGGAGCTCATCGATCAACTCTCCGAATCCGGCGGCGAAGGTGCGGACTGCCGATCGGAGTCGTCCAGAATCTGGCTCCTCGGGAATACGCACAGACGCCTGAGTCTTCGACGAATCCGACATCAGCGCGACGATCGTCGACGAGTCCAGTCCGCCGCTGAGGAACGCGCCCACGGGAACGTCCGCCACCATCTGGCGCGAGACCGCCGCACCCAGCAGCCGACGAATCTCGCCGACGGCATCTTGGCGATCGAGCTTCAGGTGAGAGAGCCGGGGCGTCCACCATCGGTAGGCACGGACGTCGTCGCAAACACAGCTTTCCCCGTGGCGCCAGATGATCGCATGCCCGGGCGGCAGCGTGTGGACGTTCCGATAGATCGTTCGATCCGGCGGGACATAGTACAGGCCCAGGTACATCTCGACCGACATCAGGTCGATACGTGGCGACACCAGTCCGCTTGCCTCGATCGCCTTGATCTCCGACCCGAGCAGCACATGTCCCTGCGGCGACCGCGCCCAGTACAGTGGCTTCTCGCCGAAGCGGTCTCTCGCGGCAAAAAGTTCCCGCCGGTCGCGATCCCAGACCGCGAATGCGAACTGGCCGTTCAGCCGGTTCAGACAGGCCGGGCCGAACTCGACGTAGGCATGCAGCAGCACTTCCGTATCGGAGCGGGTACGGAATGCGACCCCGCGCCCTTCAAGCTGCTGACGTAGCTCGGCGTGATTGTAGATTTCGCCGTTGAAGACGATCGTCCATCGGCCAGAGGGATGCGCCATCGGCTGAGCGCCGCCGGCGAGATCGAGGATGCTCAATCGGGTGTGGCCCAGATCGCAGCCGGGAAGGCGCAGCGTGCGCTGATCATCAGGCCCACGATGAACGAGGGCGGCGGTCATTCGCGCAATCGCCTGCGGATCGAGCGATGTTTCGGAGTCTGCGAGAATGGCCGCGATGCCGCACATGGGTTTGACTCAGCCTACCCGACGCAATCCGTCCGTTCCTGTTTCGGGCAGGCCGATCGTCCTGAACACCATTCTGAATCGCTCGTGCCATGTGTGCTCGGCGAGCGCCCGACGCCTGCCGGCTTCGCGAATCTTCTCGCGCTCCGTGGGGTGTTTGAGGTAATACGCGGCCTTGTCCGTCAGTTCTTCGGCCGTGCGGAAGGTGACGATTTCCCTGTCGGGCTCGAAGAACTCGCAAAGTTCGTCGAGGTGCTCGGTCAGGTAGAACGCCCCGCTCATCGGCGCTTCGAAGTCGCGGAGGCGAACCTGACGGATCGGATCTTCGCCGGGCTTCGGGCGCTGCGCGACGGCAGAGAAACCCAGGCTGATGCGGCTGCGGCTGTACATTGTGACGAGGTCGTCGTCGGATAGCGCGTCTCCAGCGCGGCGCAGAAGCTCTTGGTCGGGATCAGCGATTGCAGCCGGCATGGCCGCCGTGGCTTGGGCTACGGCGCCGCGTTTGCCCTGCATCACGTCTGTCGCGGCCGTCGGGTCAAACTTCTTGCCCATTGGCTCCGTCCAGCGTGGCCCCCACACGCGTACGTCGATTCCGCCGGCGATCAACCGCTTCACGAAATCGGGCCGATTCCCATACCGCTGACCGACGAAAGTCACGTCAAACTCGTGCGGCACAGCGGCCGGCTTGTAGACGTTGGGGTTTGCAGCTTCCTGGCAATAGATCGGCGTCGCACCGGCGGCGCGGTAGTCGGGCAGCCGGAACTTTTCGGGCACCAGGCAGTAGTCGTACGCCGGCGCGATGTCGGAGACGAGATGAAACTGGAAGGAACCGTTGCAGTACCAGTTCAGCGTGCAGATGCCCATCCGCCGAATCTCGCGGATGACCTCCGGTTCGATGTACGCCGAGTAGAAGTAGGTGAAGAGCACGTCGATCGGCTTCTGGGCGTGGGCCTTGCGCAACTGGCGGAGAAGCTCGCACCCCAGCAGCGGCCGGAGACGGTCGATCACCCGCATTTGCGTCGGATCGGTCGGATCGAGGTGGCCGTTGTGGGGTTGATAATTGTAGTCGAAGCGGACCACGTCATGACCGAGATCGACCAGCGGCGCGTAGAGGTTCGCCTTCCAGATTTGCGACGCCGGAAGCGCCCAGGCGTTCGGAGAGTCGGCGGCGGCGAAGAAGATACGCATGAGTCATTTTCTCCCGCTCCTCAGTACTCAGAGGAGAGGGTCGGGGTGAGGGGCCGAACGTCAGGCGGCGACCGTCTTGGTGGACTTTGCCTGTTCGATCTGGGAAAGGGGACGACGCCCGACGTTCGGCCCCTCGCCGCAACCCTCTCCCCCGAGTACAGGGGAGAGGAAGCCAGACGACGCCGTTCGAACACCCGCCACACTGGTCGGGCACCAGGGTGTCACCGCGGCTACGCCCAGCCCTGCGGCCTTCATCCATTGCAAAACCTCTTGACTGGTATGCGTCGACGCCATATCCGGCGTGATCGCATCAAACACGTCCAGGATCCGCCAGCGGACGTCCTTCAGCCGTAGCGCGACAAGGATGTGCTGCTCAATGTAGTCGGTCGTCTTCCGCCATCCGGCTCGACGGGCGGCGGTCAGCATTGGCGCGATGACATGCGCGGCGACGTAGCTCCAGCCCATCGCGAAGCGATAACCGACCAGCGGCTTGAGCAGATGGTGCAGCCGGCGAAAGCGCGCGACGGATGGAAAATCGTAGAAGTCGCCGCGGGGATAGACGCAGCAGGCGGCCCAGGCTTTCGGCTTTAATGTTCGCGCCATTGCCGCCAGACCCGCTTGCGGGCTTGGCGTGTGGTGCAGCACGCCGATGGTAAAGCCGCCATCGAACACGCCGGGTTTGAAAGGCGGTTTGGCCAGATCGCCCTGGACAATCAGGACGTCGGTGTCGTCGCGAAAGTTTCTGCGGGCCGCATCGACGGCGACGCTTAGGTCGATCCCAACCGCGACGCCGCCTTTCCGCCGCACGACATCCAGGAATCGTCCCGGGCCACAACCGAAATCGACGACGGTCTTGCCGGCGATTTCCGCCGGCTGGTCGCCGGCGATGCCGGTGATCCGCTCCCACATGCGGGTGGTGTGCCCAGCCATCGGCCTGCCGGTGTTCTGATCCTCGAACTGCACGCGCGGCCAGCGGGTCCACTCGAATCCGAAACTTCCTGCGTAGTGCTCGGCGGAAACGAAGCGCGGAACGCCGCGCACAATCGGGTAGCAGCGGCCGGACGCGGAGGCGAGCATTCCCGCTCGCACCATGCCGTGGCGATCGTAGCGGGCTTCGCGCAGCACGAGTGACTCGCCGGTTTCAGGGCAGCAGAGGATGTCGAGGAACTTGGGGTGCATGGTTTTGTTGCGCGGGCACTGCCCGCCCTACTTCCTGCGTGCCAGAACGTGCAGCCCGAAGCAGAGCAGGTCATTCGATCCGCGATCGGCGGCGCTCAAGCGTTCGAGCATCAGCAGCGCGTCGTGAACGGTGTCACTCTCGTGCTCCGTCAGTTCCGTGCCGGCGTAGCGACGGGCGGTGCTCCGCACACGGCGAAGCTCTTGGGCGACGAACTCAAAGAAGTTGCCGTTCTCACCAATCTCGATGATCTCCCAACCCATCGCAGGAAGATGGTGCTGGTAGAAGTAGCGATTCAAGCCGGACGCAAAATGAAACGGCGCGAAGTGCGTCAGGCTGCAGAACGGAGCCGTTAGCACCAGGTGTCCGCCGGGCCGAACGAGCCGGCTGAGTTCCCGCAGTGCTGACACCGGGTCGGGTACGTGCTCGAGCACTTCGGTACAAAGCACGGCGTCGAAGCTGGCATCGGGCTGGGGAATCGCGGTGATGTCGCAGACAAGATCCAACCCATCCTGATCCCAGGTTTTGGTTTGCAGTCCAACGCCATCGCCTTGCCCGTCGTACCCGGAAAAGTCCTGGCTGACGTACTGCAGGTGCCCGCAGAACTTTCGGAACGGCCGTTCGCCGGCACCGGCATCCAGGATTCGTCCGCCCGTCGGAAGGGCCGCGAGCGTGCGCTCGATCCAAGCGATGCGGGTCGCTTCGTTGGAGCGGCCGACATGGGTCTCGCGGCGGGCTGGAGGGGTTGCGGTGGTCATAGTGCCGATCTGGTCCTGGTCGCTTCACCTCAGGCGGCCGACTCAAGGCGCTCTTCGGCCAACTGCTTGCGGTTTCCGATCACCCGTGCTGGAACGCCGGCGACGATATCGAACGGGTCGACGTCACGCGTGACGACCGCATTGGCACCGACGACCGCGCCCTGGCCGATACGCACGCCGTCGGTGATGGTGACGTTCGCGCCGATCCAGACATCGTCCTCGATCACGATCGGCCCGCGCGACAGCGCGCCCGCCGAACGCATCCGCAGATCAAGCTGGCGGTAGTCGTGATTCCCGGCGGCCAGCACGCAGTGCGGTCCGATCATCACCGCTTCGCCGATCGATACGCCGGACCCGGCGAGAATGACCGTGAACGGACCGATCTGTGAGAAGGCGCCGATCAGCACCGGGGCGTCGCCGGCGCGGATGATGACGTACTCACAGATCAACGCGCGACGTCCGAGCCGGATGTTGTGCTTCGGCGTCAGCCTGGCGGTGCGGTCAATCGTCACTCGGCGACGGAAGAAGTTCCGGACGCGCTTTCGCCAGGACATTGCGGCGAGCGAGGATGGCTGTTTGCTGATGGACATGGGTGGGGATGTCGCCCGAAGGACACGAGCATGAGGACATGCCGATGCCACGAGAGCTTGCCTAGTCCGCGCCGCAGACGACGGCCGACTCGGCGAGTTCCAGCAGGTCCGTGGGGAGATCGCCCCAGCCCTGACCGGGACGCACGTCGGCGTTCTTAAAGGTCGCCGCCGATGCCAATCCTGGCGGCACCAGCAGCACCTCGCCCGGGGTCGGGCGATCGTTCAGCCGGTCGGCGACGCGGACGACCATGCGCGGCGCACTCAGCGTCAGATGAAAGTGCTGGACGGCCAGGCGCTCGGGAAGGTCGACGATCGTGTATGCCAGCTGCGGGTTGGCTCGCACCGCTTCGAGCGCTCGCTGCCCGAACCCGGCACCGACTTCGACGATCCGGCTCGCTGCGGTCGACTGGCCTGGCTGCTCGGCCGGTGCGGGCGAGAACGCGATATGTCGCGAGAGCTTGTGCTGTGGGAAAGCGGTCCAGTCTCCGGAAAGAATGTCTTCGCGAAGGGAGGCCATCGTCGCCCTTCGCCCGTTCGGAACACCCGGCGTCACTGGTAAAGACCTTAGCAGGTCGATCGACTTGAGCATCTGGTACTGGCGGATGAAGGCGATTGGGTCGGAGTTCTCGGCGATCGTCGAGGCGCTGGCGTGATAAGCGACGAAGTTGGCGTAGAAGTTTCGGCCTTCGCAGGCGCGCCACGCATCGGGAAGTTCGGCCGACAGCGAACGTTCGGCGGCGACAGGGTCTACGCCCCAGCGGATGAACAGGTCAAACTTCGTGTAGCCGTTGGACGCCAGGAACTTCAGGCAGGCTTCGGCCTGTTCGGGGAAGGCGTGGCTGGCTTCGAACATGATGGCCGCCGGCGGCTCGGCCGCGATCGCGCCGGCGAGCAGGCCGCGCAGTGCGGGCAGTTCGTGCCCTTCAACGTCAATCTTGGCGAAGCTTGCGTGTTTCATGCCGTGTCGCCGCATCAGTTCGCCGGCTGGCAGCAACGGCACTTCCACGCGTGTCGGCGACTGGAAGAACTCGGGGAACGCGACGGTTGTCCAATCTTCTTCCAGCGAGCTGATCGTGCTGGCCGAGCCGACATGAAGGATCGCGGTACCCTGCTTGTCGGAGGCGGCGCAGCGTTCGAGGACGAACTGTCCGGACTCGATCTCTGCGGCGAATCGCTGTGACAGTCGGTCGGCCAGCCAGCCCTGCGGTTCGACCGCGATCACGCGGAAACCCTGCGCAAGGAGTTCGCCGGTCACTTCGCCGCGGTGTGCGCCGATGTCGACCGCTGACCGCTTCTCGGCAGGGAGGGATTCGAAGAAGGGCCGCAGGTAGACCAGTTCCAGCGTCGCCGCCAGGACGGGGTCGCCGATGCGAAGCGGCGGCAGGACGGGCTTGATGGACGGCGAGATGTGGGCGGGTGCGGACACGTGGAACTCCGTTTCACGCGGATATGCGTTTGGATTGTGGAATCGAGGGGTCCTCGGCGAGGAACCGGGGCTGCCACAGCGGCAGCGTCGGGACGGCGAAGCGTCGAACCAGCGCCTCCATGCGCGGGCCGACCTTCGCCGGGCTGATGGTCGACAGCACCACGCCATCGAGCATGCGATAGGCTGCGTCGTCATCCCGAAGGACCGGAGCACCCCGGTAGGTCTTGCCGGCGAACGCCGGACTGTTCTCGGCGACGCCGACAATCTGAAGCCCAGCCGCTCGGCAGGCGTTCCAGGTGGCGTAGATGTTCTTGCTCCAGTCGGCGATCGCGACCGTCCGTATCGCATGCTTTTTAGCCCAGGCGCTTACGGCGCGGGCCTGAGAGCCAAGCTCGAAGATCTTTTCGACGGTTTCATCGGTCAGTGTTTTTCGCCCGACCTTCGCCTCCCGTCGGGCCCAGACGCGGGCGTCGTGCAGGGCGGCGTTGGCGGCGTCGTGGTGGCCCTCGGACGTCGCGAGGATGGCGTAACGCTGGATGAACTCGTGCCGGTAGATCTTACGGAGCGGCCGGGGCAGATATCGCTCGACCAGGATCAGGTTGTTCCGAAGATCCATCCGGTGAACCAGGGCCGGGCTGCGGCCACCGGGAACCTTGTCGTGTCCGAAAACGATGTCTTCGAACCTCTCGACCTTGTACCCCTTGGCCCAGAGACGGAAGCTCAGGTCGTACTCTTCGGCTTGGCGGAAGAACTCGGGAGCAAAGCCGCCGACCGACCGGATGATGTCGCTCCGCAGGACCGTCGCACCCCCGATCGTGACGGCCGGGAATGCCGGTGCTTCGGCCGTGCCGTCCGGCAGGACGACCCGGGCGACCAGACCAGCGGTCTTTGTATGCTTGGCGAGGTATTGCAGGGCGGCGGGGATTGCTCCCGGCATCGGATAGCTGTCGTCATCCAGGAAGACGACGTACTTGCCTTTCATCAACGGAAGTCCACGGTTGCGGGCGGGGATGCCTTCGTTCTCGTCGAGCCGGACCAACCGAACACGATCCGCCAGTCGCGCCACCCGCGAGACGGTGTCGTCGTCCGAGGCGTTGTCGATGACAATAACCTCCCACGAATGTCGCGGCAGGCCGGTGTTTCGCTCAAGCAGGTCCAGCGTGCGGAGCAGTGCCTGGCAGCGATTGCGGGTGACGATGACGTAGCTCAACTTCATGCGGCTAAGGCTTCCACGTTGATGTTCTGGGTAAGACGATTCGGCAATCCGCCGGACAGGCGTTCCGCGATCGTCGCAACGACCCGGCGAATGCCCGCGGCGTACGTGAACCGATCGGTCACACTCTGTCGCTGGAGCTCGGCCAGCTCGCGGCGTTCGTCGGAGTTCTGCATAAACCTTCGAAGCCGCTGGCGCAGCGAATCGGCATCGGTGAACGCCACCTCGGCAAACTGTGGCAACACGCCGATGCCGGGGACGAGGAATCCGATCTGTCGAAGTGACTGGGCGTATTCGATCGGGTCTTCCACGCCGCTGTTGCACAGGCAGTCACGGCACGATTGAAGGATCGACTCAAATTCTGCCTGCACGACAGGGTCAGCATCCGCGAGCGCCGATCGGGCCGCGGGGACTGACATGGCATCGCCGGCACCATGGGCGACCAGCAGGTCGATCATCGCCTGCGGGGCGACATCGGAGATGTGCTCGCGAATGAGGAAGAATCCGCCGGCACTCAGGCCGTCCAGCACGCGCTGGTGAAGGCACAGGTAGGGGACGACCTGCAGATTGACCAGCGAACGGCGAGTTAGTTCGTGCAGCGCCGGGCCGTTGACGATCGGGCCGCGAGCGAACGCCGACAGGGTTGGGTGGCTTTCCCATCCCTTGCCGTACAGCCCGAACGACAGCCCCAGTTCGCGGCAGGCATCGGCGGCCCAGCCCATGGCCTGCTGACGGTAGATCGCGTCGCAGTACGGGTGATAGAGCCAGGACGCGATGGTGCGGACCGCGTCGCGGTCGAAGCCGAAGCCAGACGCGGAGGTCACGCGTTCGACCAGCTCGCGAACGCGTACGTAGGTCGTGATCGGTGTGGTGCCCTTGAAGCTTTCCAGGAGCTGGCTGGCCGCGTTTTCCACCGCGTCCCGGCAGACGGGGTGCATCTTCTCGGCCAGCTTTTCGGCGAGCAGGCTGTCGCAGGTACGCGACGCGTTGGAGACGAAGACGACGTCTTCAACGCGCTCCAGGACATCGCGTGTCGTGCCGGACGGCTGCTTGACGCTCGTGAGCTTCGTGAGGCCGATGCATTGCGAGGCGGAGTACTGAAAGTCTCGGACGTAGGTCGGCACGCCATCGGTCAGCACAAAGTCGGTCGGGCCCACGTGCTTGCCCGCGTCGCCGACGAGATTGGGCAGGTGGTCCTGTGCCCAGCAGGCGAACGGCAGGTTCGTGGGGAACATGCCGTTGTGTTCGTGGCGCAGGTGATCGATCTGCAGCACCAAGTCGGGCTTGAACGCTTCGATATCCCGACGAAGGCCACACTGGTACAGGCGGTGTGCCGGCGACGGCTCGATGGGCACGAGTACGTCCCAGCCCAGTTGCTCGAATGCGTCGGCGACGTCCTGATTGGAGTACTGCAGAACGGTCGAGAATCGCGTGGTCGGCAGCATCACACGCGGCTTGCGCGGCGCGTCGGGAGCCAGGAGGCTTGCCAATTGCGAGGGATCGTAGCTGGCGTAGTAGGCATCGATGTTGGCGCGGGCGGCGGTGTCGCGGTCGTCTATTTCCTTTGCGAGCGTTGCGAGGCCCTCCCGAACCGCAGCCGCATCTGCCGTGAAGCCGATGGTGACGGCGGGCGTGCCGAGGTAGGGATCGAGTGCTGCGGTTTGTCGGAGCTGGCCGAGCCATTCCGGACCCACATACCAGTTGAACCGCTGTTGCGCGATCGGCCCCTGCTGGCCGGAATAGTCGTGGATCATCATCGCGTGCAGCGCGATCTGCGGGTTGGGCTCGATGACGAACACAGGCACTTGGGTGGTCAGAAGCAGCTTGGTCTCTTCGATCGCGATCCGGTAGAGCAGATACCCGTCGCCGATACCGGCCAGGCCGATCGCCAACCCCTTCGCCAGCGCGGGGCGGAGCTGTTGCAACGCTACTTCGGCGGCGGCAAGCGGGCGGTTCCCGGCCGACAGGATCGCCAGTTCGCCGCCGGACTGACGGGCGGCGAGGGTCGGATGTCCGGTCGAGCTGGCGGCGATCGTGACGTCGGCCGACGGCTGCAATCCTGCCAGCAACGCACACACCGACGGCCGGTGCTCGGCCAGGCAGGCCATGTTCCTGCAGAGGTTCCGCTTGAACGCGGCCCCGGCCGGCAGCTCGCCGGCCCGGTCGAACAGCCAGGCTGCATCGGCCCAGCGCTGCCGACGGACATTGAGGTCGGCCAAGCGAAGCACGCTCTGGCTGTCGATCGCCCCTTCGGCAAACGCACGCTCTGCCCGCTCCAGGTCTCCCCGCCGAAGGGCGGAGACCAGGTCATCCAGGATGGCGGCGGATGTGCGGGTTACGGTGCTCATGGGCGGACGACAGTCTTTCGTCCTTCATGGTTATCGGACATTGGCCATTGCTGTCGTTAGCGAATCCGGGGCGGCTCGGTCCGATAATCATTGCTGCCGTTGGGCCGGGAATGCCGATGAGTGCCCCTATGTGGCATGGCATCCCGCCCTGCCACCCTGCGCCGGAGTTTCACGGATGATCACCAACCGCAAGACCGTCCCGCTCGATGCCCTGCTCGCGTTCCGCGAACAGGCCCGGCTGTCGGGCAAGACCGTCGTCCATTGCCACGGCTGCTTCGACATCGTCCATCCCGGGCACATCGCCCACCTTCAGTACGCCCGCTCGCTGGGCGACGTCCTGATCGTCTCGGTGTCGGCCGACGGACAGGTCAACAAAGGCGCCGATCGCCCGCTGATCCCGCAGGAACTGCGGGCCGGATCGCTGGCGGCACTCGAATGCGTCGATGCCGTCTACGTCAACGCCGACCCCACCGCCGTCGAACTGCTGGAGGTCCTCCAGCCCGACATTTACGTGAAGGGGCGCGAGTACGAGAAAAGCGCCGACCCCCGCTTCATCGCCGAGAAGGAAGTCGTCACCCGGGGCGGCGGGCGGGTGATTTTCTCCAGCGGGGAAGTCGTCTACTCGTCCACCACGCTCATCGGCCGGATCAAATCGCACGACCGGTTCAACGACGAAAAGCTCTCCCGCTTCCGCGACCGCTACAGCCTGGACGACGGCTCGATCCACCGCCTGCTCGCCCGGGCGGCCGGACGGAAGGTGGTCGTCGTCGGCGACTACATGCTCGACCGCTACCACTTCTGCCTCGCGACCGGCGTCGCCGGCGAAGCGCCAATGATGTCCCTCCGCGCGATGCAGCAGAAGGACTACGACGGCGCGGCCGGCGTGATCGCCCTCCACCTGGCCGGCATGGGCGCGTCGCCGACGCTGGTTACCTGCCTGGCCAACGACGAGACCTCCGCCGCCGCCGTCATGCGAATGACTGCCGCCGGTGTCGACGTGCAGGCCCCGCGCGTCCGTCGGTCAACCGTATGCAAGCACCGGTACGTGGTCGACCAGACCAAGCTGTTCAAGGTCGATGACGGTGCCCCCCTGCCGGCCGACAGCCGGGTCGATCTGCAACTGGCCGAGCGCATCCTGTCCGCCGCCGAGGGTGCCGATGCCGTCATCTTTGCCGATTTCGGCTACGGCACGATCACCTCCGGCCTGCTCGACCTGGTCCTGCCGGAACTGCGGGCGAAGGTGCCGATCCTGTCGGCCGACGTCAGCGGTCGGCAGAGCAACCTGACGCGGTTCCGGAACTTCGACCTGCTCTGCCCCACCGAACGGGAAGTCCGCGAGATACAGCACGATTTCAGCAGCGGCATCGGCGCGGTCGTCTGGAACCTGCTCGAAGCCACCCAGGCCCGCCAGGCGATGATCACCCTCGGCAAGCAGGGCCTGGTGACGTTCGACCGCACCGGCCTGCCGGAAGGTGCCCGGCTGCGGAGCGAGCACGTCCCGTCGCTGGCGACCGACTGCGTCGACGCCCTGGGGGCAGGCGATGCCCTCCTCGCCGCCGCCACCCTCACCCTCGCCGCCGGCGGATCGCTGCAGGCGGCGGCGCTGGTCGGGTCCCTCGCGGCCGCGATCGAAGTGCAGCAGGTCGGGAACGAACCGGTCACCGCGGAGCAGATCCTCGAACAACTCGGCGGCGAACAGCGGACGGCTCGCGTGGCGTAGTGCTTGGTGCCACAGGTCGGCGGTACTCCGCAGACCTGTGCTGGACCGCAATGTCGCGCGATCGCACGGGTTGCCGAGTACGGCCGACCCGTGGCACCGACCGGCGCGCAGAAATGCCCGGTCGGCGATCCACATTCCTGCGTCGCCGAACCGGGCATTCCTGTTGTCTCGATCAAGCGGTCGTGTTACCGAGGTCCGGCAGCCTTCGGCTGACCCGGGTTCGTCGGGATCTCACCCATGCGCTGCTCGTACTGACGCACGAGCTGCTGGAGCGACATCGCCAGACGCTTGACGTTCGGGTAGCTCAGGATGATGCGGTCGGTCACCTTGAACAAAAGCTGCTGCCCGCCGCCCTGCGGGTTGGGGTTGGCCATGTTGAAGCCGTAGTCGAGGACCACTTCTTCGGCGGTGGTGTGAATGCGGTACGCGTTGGCGAAGCTGGTCTTCATCTGGCTCTCGTCGAGCATGAGCTGGACCTGCTGTTGCTGTTCGCCGGGGGTGGGTTCGTCTGCCATCGAATCGTTTCCTAACTAAAGTTCGCGAGCGGCGTTCGGTGCCGCTGTCGTCCGCCGGGCGTCACAATGGCCCGGTTCGCCTTCTATCGGGCGAATTGGGGTATTGTGTGAAGTGGGAAGCGGATGTCCATGGGGCACACCCACTTCACAACATGTATCTCCAAAGTGCTGTGTGTGAAAAATCACATTTATCGGTCATCCAACGGGAATACCCCTTCTTCCATCAGCGTCTCACGAACAACCGATCGGCGCGGCGAGTTGATCTGTAAAAGCCGAATAGTCGCCCTTCCCATCGCGGTTCGCCCAACCAACTGAACGCCTGCCCATTCAAAATGCTCCACCCAGATATCCGATCGCGGGTTAAACAGATCGACTCGAGTCCCTGTCACCGGATCAACGCTCGAGATATTCGGGCCTTTGTGCAGGTTGCAGTCGATACACGCCAGCGCGAGATTGATCGCCTCGCTAGTCCCGCTATGCTGCCTGGCGACGACATGGTCGATCTGAAACCGTTCCGAGTAAAACGGTTGCGGCATGTGGCAGTACTCGCAACGGTTCAGGGCGCGGTCGCGAACCATTTTGTCGACTGCAGCGTCCATCATTTTCAGGCTGCGTTCGTGCCATGACGCTTCAGGGAGAGCCTCGCTTTCGAATGGACGAACGCGATGAAGTGGCTCACGTTCGCATATCCGTCCAACTCTTCTCGCTCGACATCCGTCAGAGTCCCCTCGTTGGACCGCGTGGAAAGCACTTCCATCCGGCGATGGTCCTGTTCCGTGAACCCCAGCTTAAGAAGCTCGCGAGCCGCTTCCGCCGGCAGATCGCCGTCGTCCGGACGGAGCACTCGACGGAGAATTTCAGCTTCGAAGTGAGACGCCACCATGGTGCTCAGTATACCTCTCTGTATCAGCAGGAGTCGATAACAAACAACGGCCGAGGTTCGCTCAAACATGGATGCAGCCCGCGTGACATTTCCCCTCCCGCGCCGAACAATCTCTACACCACCATGCCCGCCACCGCCTCCCTGATCGACCGTCTGACCTCCCTCGTCCCCGCCGGCGGGGTGCTGGCCGATCCGGCTTCGCTCTTCGTCTACGAGGCCGACGGCTTCACCATCGCCCGCGCCCGCCCTGCCGCCGTCGTCTTCCCGACCACCACCGCACAGGTCGTCGCCGTCGTCAAAGCGATCGGCGAGGCCGGCGTGCAGATCGTGCCGCGCGGGTCGGGCACCGGGCTGGCCGGCGGGTGCGTCGCGTTCGAGAACGGCGTCATCGTCTCGACGACCCGCATGAACCGCATCCTCGCGATCGACCTGCCCAACCGCGTGGCCCATGTCGAAGCGGGTGTTCGCAACATCCAACTGTCCGATGCCGTCGCCGCCGTGCCTGGCGGCGCGCCCTGGCACTTCGCCCCCGATCCCTCCAGCCAGCGCGCCAGCACCATCGGCGGCAACGCCTCCACCAACGCCGGCGGCATCCACACCCTCAAAGACTTCGTCTCCTCCAACCACGTGCTCGGCCTCGAGATGGTCCTGCCTTCCGGCGAAGTCCTCATCACCGGGGGGCAGAACGGGTGCTACGAATCCGGCCACTTCGACCTGCCCGGCCTCATCTGCGGCAGCGAAGGCACCTTCGGCATCATCACCAAACTGTGGGTGCGGCTGGTTCCGCGGGCGACGAACTTCCGCACCGTCGTCGGCATGTTCCCCTCCACCGCCGACGCCTGCGAAGCCGTCAGCGATGTCATCGCCGCCGGCATGCTGCCCGCCGCGATGGAGATGATGGACGGCCGCATGATCCAGGTGATC
Source organism: Humisphaera borealis (assembly GCF_015169395.1). Classification (GTDB taxonomy): domain Bacteria; phylum Planctomycetota; class Phycisphaerae; order Tepidisphaerales; family Tepidisphaeraceae; genus Humisphaera; species Humisphaera borealis. The sequence continues at coordinate 6,665,520 of NZ_CP063458.1, read as the reverse complement.
GAAGACGCGTATCATTTCGGTTTTCCTCCCGAAGCCGCGGCGCTGATCCTCACCGAGATCGACGGCATCCCCGACCTGCTCGACGCCCAGGCCGCCGACGTGACCGCGATCTTCAACCGGCACCACGCCTTCGGCATTCAAACCAGCGGCGACCCCGCCCGCCGGGCCATGCTCTGGAAGGCCCGCAAGCAGGCGTTCGGTGCCATCGGCAAAATCAGCCACAGCTACTGCACGCAGGACGCATGCGTGCCGCGCAGCATGCTCGCGCAGGTGCTTCGGAAGATCGACGAGATCGGCCGCGAATACGGCCTGAACATCAACAACGTCTTCCACGCCGGCGACGGCAACATCCATCCCATCTTCCTCTACGACGACCGCATCGAAGCCGAGGTGCAGAACACGCTCGCGGCGGCCGAGAAAATCCTCCAATACTGCATCGATCTCGGCGGCACCGTCACCGGCGAGCACGGCGTCGGCGTCGAGAAAATCCACCTCATGCCCTACCTGTTCGACGAACTGACGATGGCACAATTCGTCGCCGTCAAACACGCGTTCGACCCCGAAGAGCGCATCAACGCCGGCAAGCTGATCCCCAGCGACAAGGTGAAGATCACCCTGCTGAAGCCCGGCCGGCAGGCGCCGCAGTGACGGATGAGGGGACGCATCAGCCACGACATTGCGCGAATCGAATCGCTCCGAAAGTCGATTTCAACACGAAGAGCACGAAGTCACGAAGGCCACGAAGATGCCACTGGTCACTTGGATCAGCGGTCGGAAACAGCGCATTGATGGTCTTCTTCGTGTCCTTCGTGACTTCGTGCCCTTCGTGTTGAAATCGAACATCAGGGGGCATCCCACCGACATCTTCGCAATCGTTACCGGCGTTGGGCACGATGGGCATTCTTCAAACAGACTGTGGTCATTCGCCGAACGAACCCAGGAATCCGCCGCTCGTGAAATTGCCGAACGAACCCAACGCGCTAAACGAACCCAGCGCGACGAACGAACCCGGCGCGGCACCGAGCAACGACGCGCCCATCCCGATGCACGCATGTGTCTGAGGTACCCCGAAGACCCGGATTCCCGGTGCGATCGGCGCGGGGCATCCGGGTCTTCGGACTACCTCAGACACCGGCGTCAGCGCCCCATCAATAGCGACCTCACCCGACGTGACACCATCCATCGTGCCACCGTCCACTGCCGCACCGTCGATCGCGAAGTCATCGATCACGCCGTCCCCCGCGACCTCATCCGTCCGCGGGTTCCCCCGCTCTCTGGCGCCGTACAGCACCGCATGCCGCTGCACCTCGCGTAACTCTCTCAGGCACCCGCGCATCGACCGCTCCAGCCGCAGCTCGTACCGCTGCAGGCGGACGAGCATCGTGTCGTCGTCGCTCAGCATCTCCTGGATCAGATCGCCCAAACCGCCGAGCGCAAGATCATCTAGCTTGCGCCCTTCGCGTCGCCCGGCGAAGATGGACGTCTCCAGCACCGGCACCCGCTTGAGCTTCCACGCCAGCTCCGCCGCCCGCTCGGCCAGCGTCACCTGCAGCGATCCGACGGCGTTCAGCTCTTCGATAAAATCATCCACAAACGCTTGGTAAATCGCCGGGTCCTCGCCCGGAATCAGAACACCCCGGGCGCACAAACCGTGCTTGAGCGCGTTCTGCGAGCTGACGGCTTTACCCGCCGACGTCACCGGCCCGCGCGACCGGGCGCCATTGATCCGCGCCTGCTCCGCCCGCGACCGACGCTGCTGCGCGTCGTCGCAAGGGTCGGAGGTCGGCGACCCGTCCATCACCGGCCCCGCGGCAGCGCCGCGATCCGACCCAAACCCCCCGCACACCTCCGGCGCCGGCGACACGAACGGCTGAAACATCCCGACCGGCGGCACCCCGGCAAGAATCGCATCCCGCTGGGCGGCGGAGAACCTGGATGCTTTGGACTCCCCGAAATCCCCGGACCCCTTGGGACCCCGGGACTCGCTCGACACCGCAGGCTGCTGCTGCGACGGCATGACATCACTCGACTTGCGCATAGAAACCTCCCATCCCGGCGGCGTACGCCGGGGAAAAGAATGTTCTATAAGTGTACGGATGTGCGAACAAAAACCAAACAAAAAATCCGGCGCGGTGAAGGTCCAGAGAAAGAGGGTGTGTGTGCTTGAGACGTCCGGGTCGTGACGGTCACGGTCGCGGGTGTTCGTGGGCGGGCTTCCGCGTCGCAGACGCGCTCCGCTCCGCGTCGCGGCTAACCGCGAGCATCTTCGTCATCGTCGTCACCATCGTGAACGTGGTCACGGTGGTCACCGTGTTGAACGTGTCGGAACGCGACGTCGCGATGACGATCCGTATCCCGGTTAGCCGCGACGCGGAGCGGAGCGCGAGGGATCGCGAAACGTACTCATTCGCGCGGAACCGTGACGAGCGGCATCCGAAGGTCGGCGCGTTTCACCGTCGCGTCCCCTCACTCCTCATACGGAACCACAAACGACCATTCCTGTTTCCGCTTCCCTTCCTTGAGCGGGTTCTCCTCGACGTACTGAATCGCGCGGGGCACGTCTTCGGGATCGAGGAAGACTTTCCATTCTCCGCGGGCCCAGCACTTGGGGGGTCGGGTTCCGGGTTGCTGTCGTCCTTCCAGCGGGTGAATGTTCTCCCTGATCAACTGCTGCGTCGCGTCTCCCTTGAGTTGGATGACCAGCTGCTCGACCCTGATCGCGGGCCGCGCGACGACGAGGTGGACGTGATCGGGAAGGACAGCGCACGCCCAGATCTTCAAGTCGGACCTTTGCACGTAACTGGAGAATCCGCGAGCGACGGCGCGGGCCTGAACCCCGGTGAACTCGACCGCAGGATGTTTGAGCGACTTCTTCGCGGAGACACGGACATCATGATCGTGAGCGTCGTACGCGAGGGAGCGCCGCTCGTTCGTTTTGGTCGCCGGACCGTAGCGGAAGAGGTCCCACGAACCGACGAAATCGGACCAGCTCCCGCGGGGGTCGTTGGGGAGCCAGAAACCGTAGGCGCCGAAGATGATGTGGTAGCCGACGATCATGGTTTATGCTTTTCTTCGAAGGAACGGTTGATGCTGCGCCGGGGGCGATTTCGCGCGCTGTGAGGGCGCGTCTGCGCGTCGTGTGCCGAGCGCTCCGCTTCGCGTCGCGGCTAACCGTGTTCATCGTGTCCACCGCGTTCACAGGGTCAACCGTGTGACGTCGCGATGTCGGTTCGTATCCCGGTTAGCCGCGACGCGGAGCGGAGCGTGGTCACTCGTCGAGCGAACGCAGGATCACATTGCGGACCAGTTGTTCGCAGCTCGTCGGGTCGTAGCCGTTGATGCCCCAAGTCTGGATTCCGAGTAACCCCGTGGTGAGGTCGATGTAGCTGAGAATGACGGTGCCTTTTCCGGCGCGGATGACGTGGATCGCCGAGCCGCGGGGGCCGGGGCCTTTTTCGCTGGTCCAGTTTCTGAGGTGCATTTTGCCGATTGCGGCGGTGCCGGGTTCTTCGCCGGTCATGAGCGGGTGCGTCTCGCCGGCGGGTGATCTCTGCGGCGAGGTCAGTGCGCCGACGACCGTTGTCTCGGCCGACGCGGCGAACGCGCCCGCCCCGCCGGTGTCGTCGATCAGCAGCACGCCGCCGGCCTCGACGTACGCCTTGATCGCCGCGACTTCCGCCGCGGTCGGTTTCCAGGCGGCGGTGCCGGTCAGGTGGACCACCTTCGCGTCCGCGGGTTTGAGCTTGGCCGTCTCGATCGTTTTCAGGTCGATCCCGGTGCCGGTTTTCCAGGCCAGCAGCCGGCCGAAGCGATCCCACGCGCCGGGCTCGGGGTTCCAGTTTCCCTTGTACTGCAGGCGGGCGACCGGCACTTTGCCCAGCGGCGGCTTGGAAAGCTCGGGCACGTCCCAGCTTTCCAGCCGATGACGAAAGCCGCTCTTGCCGTTGGCGTACACGAACAGGTTCATCCCGAGCTGATACGCGGGCAGGCCCTTTTTCATGTCGCGTCGTTGCCAGCCCAGGGCCAGGTCTTTCGACGAGTGCACCAGCAGCAGCCGGCTGCCGTTGCTGACGCCTTTGAGTTTCGGCAGGCCCTTGTCGCCGGGGATCACCTTGTAGAGCGACGAGTAGATCGGATGGGTCGCGGAGAGTTCTTCGAACGCGTATTGCGGAAAGAGCTTACCGGCGAGCGTGACGATGTACTTGTCGAACTCGTTGGGCCCGGCCCCGCCGGCGGCGAGCTTGGCGAGCGGGTCGCCGGAAAAATCGTCGGCGTCGGCGTTGGTGAAGATCATCCCGCCGGCCTCGACATACTTGCGCAGCTTGTCGATGTCGGCGTCGGTGAAGCGCGGCTTCTTGTGGCTGGCGATGTACAGGATCGGGGCGTCGAGCCAGTCGGTGTGGTCGCGCTTCAGCGGCACCACCTGCCAGTTCATCTCGCGTTCCACCTGCTTGCTGGCATAGCGCGACAGGTAGCTGATGTCGTGCGGGCGGTTGGCCCAGTAGTCGCTCTGGATCTCATCCTTGCCGTCGAACCGCAGCTTGTTCATCAGCAGCGGGTGCCTGCCGCGCGACAGGAACAGCAGCGCGTAGGAGGTATCGACCAGGTCGCCCCATGAGCCATCGGGGCGCTGCTGGTCGATGACGTGACGGCCGAGGTGGCGGAACCAGTCGTACTCGCCGAAGAACTTGAACCCCGATGCGAGTCCCACCCGCTCGATGCCGTAGAGCGTGTAGCCCCAGTGTTTCTGGCCGTCCTTGGTCGCGTTGATGCTTTTGAGATTGACGGCGTTGGCGTTCTCCCACCACTTGAGCGCGAGCCGGAGCGATTCGCTGAACGGCTCCCGGCCGACCTTGAACCCGCCGGCCGATTCCTGCTCGGCGTATTCGCCGGCGACGAAGAGGCTCGCCGTGCCGGCGGCGTTCATTGAGAGCGTGGTGAGGCCGGGCGGCGGCCGCAGGCTCTGGCCGGCGCGTTCCAGCCGGATCGCCGAGCGGTACGCCCACCCGCCGTTGACCGACTGCGTCTTGGACCAGTGGTCGACGGCGGACTGCCAGTAGGCGGGAGAGATTTCGACCGATGCCTCCGCGCCGCACCAGACGCCGAGCAGGCCGTATTGCGTGTTGGAGTGGTCGATCCAGTTGGCGATGCCGGTGGGCGCGGTGCCGGCGAACTGGTAGCCGGTGCTCTGCGGGACGGCCGAGAGGTAGCCGTAGCCGCCTTCGACGTGGCCCTGGGTCAGGCAGTTGACGTCCTGGGTGAGCTGGGCGCGGTCTTCCTCGCGGTTGAAGACCGACAGCGCCATCGCGCGGAGCGAGCGCGCGTAGGTCTGGTGGAGGCCGCCATCGGCGTTCATGCGCTTCAGGCCGTCGAGCATCGCCTTGGTCAGCGGTGCGTTGATCTGCAGGCGGGGTTCGTCTATCGCCTTGCCGGCCTGGAGCAGCGCGTAGACCGCGAGCGATTGCAGGCCGCATTCGAGGGCCTGGTATTCGCCGGCGATTCCGCCGCGGCCGCGGAGGCGTCCGTTGTCGGGGCGGACCTGGGCGATCATGAGTTCGGTTGCGAGGCGGATGGAGGCTTCGACCTCGTCGTCGGCGAGGATGTGAGGCGGAATGCGCTGTGGCTGAGGGTCGGGACGCTTGGAGGCCGTCCGCTTGAACGAGACATCGGGGTAGAGCAGGCGCGGGTCGCTGGGGCCGGTGGCCGGGCGGCTGGCGGGCGCATCGCCGGGGGCGAGCCCGGCGGCCTTGAGGGCGTCTTTCTCGGCGGCGTCTGGGTCAACGGTCTTGGTCGCGCCCGGCGGCGGGCCGGCGTCGGGGCCGATCTTCAGCTTCTGCGCCGAAACCGGCCGGGCGATCGCCACCAGGCAACAGGCGATGAGGATGGCGGAGAGGAGGCGCGGCATGGAGTGATGCAGGCATGGCCCGTCTGCAAGGCGAAGAGAACACGAAGGCACGAAGTCACGAAGCGGCACAAAGAAGATTGAACCAAGGAACAATATCCTCCCGTTGTCATCCTGGGAGGGTGTGACTTTTTAAGGAGCCGCGCACGAAGTAAGCGGGAGTGCTGCCGTTGCCGGCAATGTCCCGCTTACTTCGTGCGCGGCTCTCAACAGGTCACTACCTCTGATGTTCCTCCGAAGGACCTTGTAAGGAGATGGAGAGCAATCCAGTTCGTCGGACGCCTTGCACAGCGGTCTGGTCCTCATGGTCGCTTTCCGCCTTCGATACCAGGTCCTTCGCAGTACCTCAGGATGACAATGGGAGGCGTAAGCCGCGTGTTTCGCTCCGCTTTGTCCGCTCCGCTTCGTGCGCCTTCGTGTCCTTCGCGCCTTCGTGTTCTCTTCGATTCGGATGCGACTCGGCCGCCGAGGCAGTAAGGCACATGCCCGCCCTACTGCGTATCGCTGTAGTCGGCGTTCAGCGTTCGCTCGGTTTTGCGGAGGAGGTCTTCGGCGGCGGTGATGAGGTCTTCCACCTCGCGCACCTGTCCGCCGGTCGCCTTGGCCAGGCCCTTGGCGTTGGGGATGATCTGCTCGGTGGTCTTGATCATCTGCTTGAGGTCGTTGATGTCGCGCTGTTCGAGGCCGCGCTTCCGGTAACGCACCTGCTGCGAAAACCCGCCGTTGAAATTCGGAATGCTCACCACGTAGCGGATCAACTCGGTGGCGTTCTTGTCGATCTGCGTCTGGTTGGCCTGCATCTGGATGACGGTTTTGGCCATCAGGGCGATGCCGCGGGTGCGGAGCTCGGCGATCATCGCCTTGGATTCTTCGTTGCCGCCGCCGGCCGCCAGTTCCAGCACGTCGAACCCCTGCAGGGCCTGGACGGCTTCGGCGATCGAGACGATCGACCGGCCGTCCATCGCCTTCTCGACCTTGGGTTTGACGACGGCCAGCTCGTCGGCGAGGAGGGCCTTGAGCGCGACCTTGCGGCTTTCGGCGTCGATGATGTCGATCGCCGGCGGCTTTTCCTTCTTCATCGGCGACGGCTGATACAGGAACGTCTTGGACCGCTTGATGAGCAGATCGACCGATTTGCACCAGGCGAGCTTGGTGGCATCGTCGGTAATCTCGCTGGCGTCGCGGAGGGTGGCCAGCGCCGGGGCCGACGCTTTCATCCGCATGTGGGTCTCGAACTTGAGCATGTACAACTCCCACTTGTTGTACGGCTCGGCGGCCTTGCCGCGCAGGGAGAGCAGCCGCGGAAAATGCCTAAGCAGGTCGGTGTACTTTTCCTGCTCGAAGAGCAGGTGCAGGTCGGCGGTCGTGGGGAGGACGTCTTCGGGCTTGACGGGCTTGGTCGCCGGGAGGGCCGGCTTGGTGGTGGGTGCCGTGGCCGGTAGTGCCGGGCGGGTACCCGGCGTGATTGGCACTGCCTGGGCCATCGCGCCGGCGGTCCAGGCCAGCAACATCGCGGTCACCGGTGCTTTGCGGAGCACCTGGGACGATCGGTTCCAGACGGATGCCATCGCGAATCCTCCGGGGCGGGGCCATGGACGCCCGGAGAATCCGGGCCGGCTATCGGGCCAAGATAGTATAAGTCGCCGATCGGCCGGGGTGTAGCAGGAATGTGGGGATAAGCCCGGGCGTAGCCGAGTCGTCACCGAATCAAAGAGAACGCGAAGGCGCGAAGGCGCGAAGAAGCCGCGAAGGCTGGCAGACCATCGGCTTGTCACGAGTTTGCACGTTCGCCTCACCTTGGGTTTCGCGCCAAGAGCGCCAAGAGCGCCAAGATGCCAAGATGCCAAGATGCCAAGTAAGAGATTCTCTTGGCTACCTTGGCTTCTTGGCGCTCCTGGCACTGAGATTCGTCTTGCCGGCAGACGAAAGGCGTGCCGTAAAAACATGACATCGGGTGATACCAACGACGGAAACGCGAAGGCTCGGTCGTTCTTCGCGGCTTCTTCGTGCCTTCGCGCCTTCGCGTTCTCTTCGTTCTTGAATGCGGATCGGCCACGCGGGGTGCGGTTGTGGGCTCCCGGTCCCCGCTTGGCCGGCTATAATCTCGGCATGGCGACCGAGTTCTCTGTCCGGCATTTCGTCCAGTTTTCCGAGACGGACATGGCCGGGATCGTGCATTTTTCGAACTTCTTCCGCTGGATGGAGGAGGTGGAGCACGCCTTTTTCCGGTCGGTGGGCCTGAGCGTTTCGATGCACCACGAGGGGTTGCACATCGGCTGGCCGAGGGTGTCGGTGGCGTGCGACTTTTTCGGGCCGGTGCGGTTTGAGGACCAGGTCGAGCTGAAGCTGCGGGTGACCAAGGTGGGGGAAAAGTCGTTCAATTACGAGGTGGACTACCTGCTGGGGGACAAGCAGGTTGCGCTCGGTAAGACGACCAGCGTCTGTTGCGTGCTGGAAGGTGGGAAGATGCGGTCGATCGCGATTCCGGAGGGGATCCGGACGAAACTGGTCGGCGAGGGGAATTCTTAGCAACGACGGCGCTTAGCCACGAATCCACGCGAAGGGCCACGAAGGAAGTCGGCTGGATGCCGGGGGCGTCCTTACTTCGCCTCTTCGGCGATTTCGGGCGATGACTGGCCTTTGTAGAAGTTCTCCAGCGCGTCGCGGTTGAACGACAGCCGGTTGCGGCCGGTGCGGAGCAGGTTCTTCTGGCGGAGCTGGGTGAGGGCGAGGCTGACGGTTTCCCGAGCCGCGCCGATCGCCTGGGCGAGCTGCTGGTGGGTGATGCGCAGCTCCACGCCTTCGTCCTGCTCGGTGGCGGCGGCGGAACGGCTGAACTGCAGGAGCGTCTTGATCAGCCGCTGGTTGGTGTCGTCGAAGACCAGGCCGGCGGCCTCGGTGTAGGCGGTCTGAAGCTTGCCGGCGAGGGCGCGAATGAGCGAGGCGGCGATTTCGGTCTGCTGGGCGAGGGCTTCAAAGACACGGTCGGCGGGCACTTCCGAGGCGGTGACGGCGGTGACGGCCGTCGCCCGGGTGCCGTAGTTGCGGCCGCCGATCAGCGCCGGTGCGCCGAACCAGTCGCCAGGGCCGAGAATTTCGAGCAGCCGCACGGCCCGTTCGCCCTCGCCCGGAGTCTGCAGGAGGACGCGTACCTGTCCTGAGTGCAGAAGGTAGAGGGATTGGGCCGGTGTGGACGGCTCGTAAATGCTGCCGCCTGCGGGCACGTCAAAGCGACGCGACGCGAGGTTGGCGTCGGCAATGAGTTCTGCGGCTTGGGCCTGCGCGCCTTGCGACTCCATAGAAGCTGCGCCGGCCGCGTCACGAGATACAACTTCGGACATGCGGACACCCTATCAAAACCTTCCCTGGTTCCCATCGATCGCGTCGCGCGGAGGTGAGTCGCGACAGTGGGCAATATAGCCAAGTCGGGGGGTTGAACGGAAGGCCTCAACCCCTCCACATCGAAAAGTTTCTCATTTTCAGCGTTCTGCAGCACCCCATGACGTAGAACGTAGTACGATTGTCGATCTATGCGCCAAACTGTGGTGCTCCGCCGAACGTCGTTTGTTGGGCTATGACTTCACCTGCATTGCCAGGATTCGGGCGATCGCCTCGCAGATCTCGGTCCGGTGGACGCCATTGAGCGCCAGCGCCAACTGGGTTTCCATCAGCCCGTAGGGGATGCCGGTGTCATACCGCTGTCCGGCACAGGTGACGGCCCAGTACTTGTCCGTCTGCTGCCGGAGGTGTTCCTGAGCGGCCGTCAGCTGGAACTCCCCCTTCTCGCGGAGGTTGTTCTTGAACAGGTACTCGAGCGAGTCAAAGATCCGCGGCGAAAACACGTGCATGCCGAAGTGGGCGAGGTAGTTGCCTGCCGGCAGGCCCGGCGTGGCCAGGTGCTCGCGGGCGTACTCGGGTTTGGGCTTCTCGTGGATCAGGCCGGCGCGGTAGATCCCCTTGTTGGCGTCGATCGGATCGCCCTTGATGACGCCGAACAGGTGCAGCAGCTTCTCGAGCGTCGGCTGGACGGCCGACGCGGCGTCGAGCATGTATTGCTCGAAAACCCGGATCACCTGCCGGGCGCACCGTTCCTTCAGATCGCTGACGTAGATGTGATCCCCCAGCAGCAGCAGGAAGGGCTCATCTCCCACGAACGCCTTGGCCTGGTACACCGCATGCCCGAAGCCCTCCGGCGAGTGCTGTTCGGCAAAATGAACGCGCTCGCCGAATGAACCGAGCTTTTCGCTTTCGAGGATCGCCCAGTCCTTGCCGCGGAAGCTGCGGCTTTCCAGGTCGGTCATGCGGCGGAAGTATTCGCGGTACTGCTTTTCCTCGCCGGGCTGGGTGATGATGCAGATTTCCTCGATCCCCGATTCGATGCATTCCTCCCCGATGATCTGGATCACCGGCTTGGTCAGCCCGTCGCGGTCGACGAGGGGGAACATCTCCTTCTGGACGGCGGTCGATGCCGGGTACTGGCGTGTGCCGCGTCCGGCGGCGGTGATGACGGCCTTTCGAACCTTGGCCATGAGAGCGACTCCATTGGAAGGCGACACGAGCCACGAACGGTACGCCGTCGGAGCGTAAGAGCCATGGCGGCGGGTGTCTAGTCGGGGCATTACTGACCGCTAGATTTTCATAGCGCGCAACCCCTTGCGCCCTCTGCGGATCGATGGTAAATCCGCGCCATGCGAAAGAAAGGAACACGCCAGGAGTGGGATCGGGTCCGGAGCATCGCGGCCAACATGTTCGAGCAGGATCGCGAGCCGGCCGAAATCGCCAAAGACCTTGGGGTCGACGACCAGACCGTCCGAGCCTGGCGGCGGGCATACCGCAAGGGCGGCCGTGACGCACTGGTGTCGCGCAAACCACCCGGACGCCCGTCGCGGCTGAATGAGGCCCAGCGTAAGACTCTTGCCGGGTTGCTGCTCAAGACGCCCAGGGAGTGCGGATTCGACAAGTATCTCTGGACCCAACAGCTGATCGCCGACCTGATCGAGCGTGAGTTCCAGGTGAAGTACCACCACGACCACATCGGCGTCATGCTGAAAGACATGGGCTTTTCCCATCAGAAGCCCCAACGTCGGGCACGCGAGCACGACCCGGTGAAGGTGGCCGCCTGGCGGGCGGAGTTCTGGCCGGAACTTCTAAAAAAGTATCGAGTCCGGCGGAGTGATTCTGATGGCCGACGAGGTCGGCTTCATGATGACGCCGAACGTCAAGAAGACTTGGGCCCCGATCGCTCAGACGCCGGTCGTCGCCTACCGCAATCGGCGGCAGCAGAAAGTCAGCGTGCTGGGGGCCGTGGTCTTGCACGCCGCCACGGCGAAGATCGATCTCGTGTGCGACTTCCATCCCGACAGCTACGTCCGCGGCGAGCAGGCGGCGGCGTTCCTGCACCGCGTGCTTGTCGAGTATCCTGACAAAACGATCGATGTGGTCTGGGACAACCTCTCGGCACACAAGTCGCCAATCGTGAAGGAACTGGCGGCGGAGTACCCGCGTTTAAGATTGCACTATCTGCCGACCTACGCGCCGCAGCTCAATGCGGTGGAAGGCGTATGGAGCCTGACGAAGTACCACCGGATGGCGAACCACACGATTGGGGAGTTGGAGAAACTTCACGCCGAGGCCAAGCGACACTTGGACGACGTAGGCGGCAATCAGGCGTTGCTCCGCTCGTGCTTCGAAGGCGCGGAACTCGCGCTAAACTTATCCAGCGCTCAGTAATGGCGCAAATGCCGGACGTCGGGATTGGTGCCACGGGTCGGCGGTACTCCGCAGACCCGTGCCGGTCGGCGAGCGACCACCCCGCACGGGTCTGCCGGGTACGGCCGACCCGCAGGGCGATTGCATGTTCAGGTCGTTAGCAGACGGAGCAGGTAGTGCTCGTCCCAACCTGCCTTTAACCGTTTCCCGTGGATCCCGTTTTTGATGCTCCTGTCCCGCTTGAGAAGATTGAGCGTCAGCCGGCACAACCGGGAGTAGTTCTCCGCACCATAGCCTTTGCGGATCCGCCGCTCGTCCTCGCGGGAGCTCACGTCCAGTTGCCAGTGCAGCTTGTTCTCGATGGCCCAGTGGCCGCGGATCGCCGCCGCCATCGCCCTGGCGTCGGTCCCTGCGACGCTGCTGATGAAGTAATGCCGCTCGACGCTGCTCTTGCCGGCAAGCACCTCCCGCTTGCGTTCGACCGCGATCACGCCGGCCAGTCCCGGCCACTGCTGACATAGGTCGCCGAGCCAGTGCACTTCGTCCATCACCCACACTTTGCGGGTGTCCAGCCGGCCGTGGTCGGCGTCGAACTCCTCGTGGACGCCGTGGCTCACGTCCTTCATGCCGCCCAGGATCGCTTCGTCCAGCAGCTTCCTGACCTTCGCGTGCAGCGTCGGCTGGTTCTCCTTCACCGACAGCACGTAGTTGCCGCCGGCATCGACGATCTGTCTGGCGATCTGCGTCTGGCAGCCGGCGGCATCGATCGTCACCGTCGCGTCCTGAATGTCTAACAGGCCCAAAAGCCGCGGGATCGCCTCGATCTCATTGCTCTTGTCATCCACGGCGACCTGGCCGAAGACCATCCGGTGGGCGTCGACGAACGCGCTGACCATGTGGGTCATGTTGTTCCTGGCCCAGGCGTGTTCGAAGGACCGGCGGATGGCCTTGCCGTCGATCGCGATCAGTCGTCCGCCGGCGGACTGTGCGATCGCGCCGACCCAGGCGTTGAAACACTGCTCGAAGGCGTCGGGATGGAGCTTGGCGAAGACGCGACCGAAGGTGTCGTGAGAGGGGATGCCGTGGGGAAGATCCAGGAAGGTTCGAAGCCAGGAGAGCTTGCTCTTGCCATAGAGTTCAACGTCGACCCAGCCGTCGGCGCCGCAGATAACGGCGCAGACGGAGATGACGAGGATGTCGTGGAGTTTGTGAATCACGTTGCAGCCGCGAGGATCGGGGAGGTTGGAAAACGCGCGCAGGGTACCACTGGTCGCAGGGCCATCCATGGCGAAGCTCCGTTTCAGGAGATGAAAGTTGTTACCAGCGAAGCTTCGCGACCGGTGAAGGAGTGATAGCGAGAGAAGTTAGAAAGCGCAACCCGTACAAAACACAACCATCGACAAAAGGAGATGCGATTGCCCTCGGCCGACCCGTGGCACCGGCCGCTTCTCTCCTACCGGTCGGTCCACCGCCTCCTATACTTCTCAGTATGACGCCTTCGACCACGCCGGTACGCCTGGACCTTCAGAAGCAGTCGCAGCTGACCATTGACTGGCAGGACGGGCGGACGAGCGTTTATCCGATCAGCGTTCTGCGAACGCTGTGTCCCTGCGCCACGTGCAAGCAGTCGCGCCAGGAGCAGGCCGCCGCCCCGAAGAACCGGCTGTCGCTGCGGGTGCTGCCGGGTACGGTCGAGCAGCCGTTGTCGGCGTCGTCGGCGGAACTGGTCGGGGGCTATGCGCTGCGTATCGACTGGTCGGACGGGCACTCCAGCGGCATCTACTCGTTCGAGTACCTGCGTTCGATCGACCCCCAGGCTGCCGCACGATAGTCCCCTTCTGGCCGCGGCACGCAGTGGATTGCGATCATCGCGATAACTATCGGACTTGAGACCGGACCGCCCCGCCGTGTGACCCAATCGACCGTGGCGCGGTTAATCGCCGCCCCATTTTTTCCGATGTCACCTTCGTATCCCGCTTTGGCGCGGTGACGTGCCGATGACGCCGCGATCGCGACGCACCGTGGCGGCGACAGCAGATCGAACGAGTACATGTCCACGACGGCCCTACATCCTTCGCCCGCCGCCGAAGTCGCCGACGACTCGGTGAAGCTGCGCCAGGAGCTGGCGATGGAGCGGCTCCGCCGGCAGGTGTACGAATCGGTGGCCCGCCACGAACTGCTGTCGCACACGCTGGGAACGCTGATCGAGATGATCGAGCGCGAAACCCCGCGGCTGACCGCGTGCATCGTCTTCACCCAGGAATCGGGGGATGCAGTCGAGCCGGACGGCGACGGGGGACACGCCGCCGCGGGTATTGCCGCGGTGGCCGGTCGCGGCGGCGACGCCATGGTCGCCGACACCGTCGAGTCGGCGGCCCTTCGCGGGTCGCAGTGGCCGGCGTCGGTCGAACTGGTGGAGCCACTGGCCGTGGCGCCGCCGTGGGCGTCGGGGCTGCTGGCCGAAAGTTCGACGTCAGCCCCGGATTCGTCGCCGGTTCTGTGGCACCTGCCCCTGCCGGGCAAGGATCAGGACGAAGCGGTCGTTGGCTCGCTCGTGACGTTGATCGGCGACGCCGCGCCCCCCGACGAAGCCGAGCGTTCCGTCGCCACTCTCGCCGCCGAGCTGGCCGGGTTCGCCATCGGCTGCGCCCGGATCGCCGACCGGGCCGTGCGGCAGCTCATGCACGATGCCCTGACCGGCCTGCCCAATGCCACGCTGCTGAAGGACCGCCTCACGCAGGCGACGGAAGTCTCCCGGCGTCAGAACACGACCACCGCCGTGCTGTTGCTCGATCTCGACGGTTTGCGGGCGATCAACGAATCCCTCGGCCGGGGTGCCGGTGACGACCTGATGCGCAAGCTCGCCGATCGACTCCAGGGCGGGCTGCGGCGCAGCGACACTGTGGCGCGTCTCGGGGGCGACACCTTCGCCGTCGTCGGCTCCATCGCCAACGGCACCAGGGACGTCAACGCCTTGGCGCATAAGGTCATCTCCCTGGTGACCACGCCGGCCAAGATCTGCGGGCGCGAAGTCTCGGTCGGGCTGAACGTGGGTGTCAGCCTGTTCCCGATCGACAGCGAAGACCCGACGGAACTGCTGCAGGCGGCCGAGGTGGCGCTGCACCGGTCCAAGACCTGCGGCCGCAACACGGTGCAGTTCTTCAAGCCGCAGGAAGAATCCGGCGGCCTGGCCGCGATGGAACTGGAAACCCGGTTCCGCCGGGCCGTCGAGTTCGCGCTGATGTCGCAGGCCCTCGGCGGCGACGCCGGTGCCGATCCGGCCGGCGGCAAGCTCGAACTGCACTACCAGCCGCAGGTCGATCAGCACGGCCGGGTGGTCGGTGCCGAGGCGCTGGCCCGCTGGACCGATCCGTCACTCGGCCGCGTGCCCCCCGACCGCTTCATCGCCGCCGCCGAACGCAACGGACTGATCATCCCGTTCGGCCGATGGGCGCTGCGGCAGGCCGCGGCGCAGGCCCGGAAATGGCGCGACCAGATGGGCAACCGTTCCCCCCGGGTCGCGGTGAACGTGTCGGCGGTGCAGTTCGCCGACGACCGCTTCATCGAGGAAGTCTCCTCGGTCATCAACACCTATCACCTCCTGCCCGGCATGCTCGAGCTGGAGCTGACCGAAACTGTCCTCATGCAGGACGCAGACGACGCCGCCCGGCGCATCAGCACGTTGCGGCAGATGGGCGTTGCCGTCGCGATCGACGATTTCGGCACGGGGTATTCGTCGCTGGCGTACCTGCATCGTCTGACGATCGACACGCTGAAGGTGGATCGCTCGTTCGTCGCCGGCATGAGCGGCGAACGCCGCGGACCAGGCGCCCCCGCATCCGGGCCGCTACAGGGCAGCGGAGCGGCCGTCACCCGGGCGATCATTTCGATGGGCCGAAGCCTCGGCATGAACGTGCTCGCCGAAGGCGTCGAGACCGACGCCCAGCAGCAGTTGCTCGTCCGCATGGGCTGCGACCAGATGCAGGGCTACCTCTTCAGCCCGCCCGTCCCCGCCGAGAAGTTCGCCGAACTCATTGCACTGGGGAACGGCGTACTGCCCATCCCGGTTGCCATCGCCCGGCCTGCGTAACCGGCTACAAATCCGCCAGCGCCTGTCCCAGCCTTCTGACTTCGTGCAGCGCCATGCCGCCCAGCTTGGGGATCGATCCGCCATTGGCGGGGATGACGGCGTGGGTGATGCCCAGGCGGGCGGCTTCGCGCAGGCGGTTCTCCAGTTGCGGCACCATTCGCACTTCCCCGCCGAGCCCCAGCTCGCCGATCGCCAGCGCGCCCGGCGGAAGCGGCCGGTTCATGTGGGCCGACGCAATCGCCAGCGCGATCGCCAGGTCCGCCGCCGGCTCGACCACCTTCACCCCGCCGGCGACATTGACGAACACGTCGTCCGCCGCCAGGCGCATGTCGGCGCGTTTCTCCAGGACGGCGATGATCATCGCCACCCGGTCGCCGGGCACGCCGCTCACCTTCCGCTTGGCCGCACCGATCACGCTCGACGCCGTCAGCGCCTGCACTTCCACCAGCAGCGTGCGGCTGCCCTGCATGCAGGCCGTCACCACGCTGCCGGATGGTGTTCCGCCGGGGCCGTACTGTTCGACGAACAGGTTGCCGGGGTCGGTGACCTCGCGCAAACCTTCGCCGGTCATCTCGAACAGGCCGACTTCCTGGGTCGAGCCGAAGCGGTTCTTCACGCACCGCACGACGCGGTGCGCGTGGTAGCGGTCGCCTTCAAAGTAGACGACGGTATCGACGATGTGCTCGATGATCTTCGGCCCCGCGAGCGTGCCGGCCTTGGTCACATGGCCGACAAAGATGATCGCCGTCCCGCTCATCTTCGCGAGGTAGACCAGGTCCATGCAGCAGCTTCGCAACTGCGTGACCGACCCCGGGGCGGCGGGCAGGTCGGGCTTGTAAATCATCTGGATCGAGTCGACGACCAGCACGTCCGGCTTGACCTTGTGCACCTGGTTGATGATCCGCTCAACGTTCGTCTCGGCGAGCACGAGCAGGTGGTCCGTCGCCACGCCGAGGCGCGACGCGCGGAGCTTGGTCTGCCGGGCGGATTCTTCGCTGGTGACGTAGAGGACTTTCGCCGCGGTCCGAATGTCGGACTTCACGTTTCGAGCCGGGGGTTCGAGTGCCTTGAGATCGGCGTTCTGCATCGCGCGGTCCGCGTGTGCCCCGCCGCCGGACAACGCCTGCGCGACCTGCAGCAACAGTGTCGATTTGCCGATCCCCGGTTCGCCGCCGACAAGAATCGCCGAGCCCGGCACGATGCCGCCGCCCAGGACGCGATCGAACTCGCCGATGTTGGTCGGCCGGCGCGGGCTGTCGGCGTCGTCGATTTCAGACAACGTCAGCGGCCGCGCCGCCGTCGCCACGTCGCCGGTCTGCCCGACGATGCCCTTGGGCAGCCGCTTGTCGGCGTGCGGGTCGGCGGTCGGGGCGTTGTACTGCTCCAAGCTGTCCCACGTGCCGCAGTCGGGGCATTTGCCCATCCACTTCGGATGAACCGAGCCGCAGTTGTTACAGAGAAACTGGGTGCGTTGTTTGGCCATCGGCGTGGGGGATTGTAGCGGGCGTGCGCGAGTTGGTCTGTGCGGGACGAAGAGATCACCACGGAGGCACGGAGACACGGAGGGCAACCTGGCGAATGACGAGAGCGGAGAGACTGTAGGGTCCGCCTTGGCGGACGCGGGGGATGCCGCGCGGAGAAATGGCCACATCCCGACACGGCGTCTTGGCGATTCATGGCTTCGCGTCCGCCAAGGCGGACCCTACGTGCGCGTCGCCAGTTGCCGCAGGATCACTTCCACGTGCCTTGCCGTTGAACCCTGTTGCGACTTGACGACTTCACGGGCGTGTTCGCCCAGGTCGCGGGATTCGCTGGGGTAGTTCAGCACGCGCGACACCGCCCGCGCCAGGTCTACACCCGCTTCGATCTCGATGATCCCTTCCGCCCGCTTCAGGTGGCGCATCGCGTCGGCGAAGTTGTCGGTCCACTTCCCGACAATCACCGGCTTGGCCAGGGCGGCGGGTTCGATCATGTCGCTACCCCGCTGCCGCTGGCCGAGATCGACCAGCGTCCGGCCGACGAAGACGACATCGGCAATGCTGTAGAACTTGCGCAGCTCCCCCACCGTATCGCCGAGTACGACCGCCGACGGCGACGCCGCCGTCGGCAGCGGACGGCTCGTCATCGCCGCCGGCGCGACCTGTCGGCTGTGCGACCGGCGGAAGACGTCGAACCCGCACTCGGCGATCAGCCTGGCGACGGCGTCGAACCGCTCGGGATGCCGCGGCACGATCACCAGCCGCAGCATCGGCTGGGTCGTCAGCAGGGTGCGGTACGCGTCCAGGACGATCCGCTCTTCGCCGGGACCGGTCGAGCCGCAGACCCAGATCGGCTCGCGACCGGGGTGCAGGCCGACCTCGGCCGCCAGCTCGCGGTCGCCGGCAATGCGGTCGGCGACCTGCGCGTTGTCGAACTTCATCGTGCCGGTGACCTCGATCGCCTCCGGCTTCACGCCGAGCGTGCGGAAGCGGTCGCGGTAGACGATGTCCTGCACGCAGACCTCGGCAAGCCGGCCGAACATGGCCCGGCCGACCGGCCCCAGCCACCGGTACTGCTTGAAGCTCGAATCGGTCAGCCTGCCGTTGACCAACACCACCGGGATGCCCCGCTGGCGGCAGTGCCAGGTGAAGTTCGGCCAGACTTCCAGCTCCATCAGCACGACGACGCCGGGCCGCTGGCGGTCCAGCAGTCGGCGGATGCCGGCCGACAGGTCGAGCGGGTAGCGCACGACGGTGACATCCCCCCTGCCGCCGTACATCTCCTTGCCGCGGGCAAAGCCGGTGTCGGTGGTGACGGTGACCAGGAATCGCAGATCCGGCCGGGCCGCCTTGAGCTGATCGACCAGCGCCCGGGTGGCGTTGATTTCGCCGAGGCTGACGGCGTGAACCATCACGCATGGCGGCGCGTCCGCCGGCGCGAACGGAACGTCATGGCCCATCCGCTCGCGAAACGCGCGGGCGGCCTTCCGCCTGAAACGCGGCATGAACGCGATCGCCGGTGCCGCCAGGAGCAGCAGCGTTTTCCATGCGATGTCGTAAATGTTGGGCATGAACCGGTGGGCGGAAAAAGGCGTGAACCCGTTCGTCGGCCGGCGGATACGTCCGCGCGGGCGGTCGGCGAAGGGATGCTGTTGTGGGCGATCAGGCGGACGAATTCAAGTGGGCTGGTCTTCGGTCCGCATTGCCGAACGGCAGCAAACCGGCGTTCGGTTTCAACACGAAGTGCACGAAGTCACGAAGGTCAGGAAGAAACACCTCCCGAATGGAACAGCCGTTGGGTGCGAATCATACCTCGCGTTTTCTTTGTGTCCTTGGTGACTTCGTGTCCTTCGTGTTGAAATCGAACATCGAGTTGCATCCCGGCGATGTCGGCGAGATTGCTAGTTCAGATCCGGGTCGATCGTGGTCGGCCCGATGTCGGGTCCGCCAAAGTCGCTTGGGCCCAGCAGGGTGAACCGCTTCCGGACCAGCAACTGTGCGGCCAGGGTGGGGTCTTCGACGTACAGGATCAACGCCGGGCCGCGGGGGCACTGCAGCAGCGGGTACATGTAGTGGATGTTGATCTCGGCCGTCAGCAGCGCCGCGGTGACCGCCATCAACGGCAGCTTGACCCGAAGGGGCAATTCGACGGCAAGGACTTCCGACTCGGTATAGGCAAAGCCATCGGCTTTGAGGTTGTCGCGGCACTGGTCGGGGTCTTTGCAGATGAGCCGAACCAGTGCCGAGTCGGCGGATTCTTCGACCGCGATGGTGAGGATGTCGTAAGGCCCGTGCTCCAGCGCCCGAACCAGATGCTGCAGCCGGCCGACACGATTCTCGAGAAAGATCGTGAACTGTCGGAGGCGGGTGGGCTCAAAGCCCGACCCGCTTTCGGTATCCGGAAGGACCAAGTCTTCCATCCGCAAGAGGATACCGCAATTGTCCACGACAGGACAGGTGGAAGGTGGATTGCGCGAAGAAAACGACGAGTATCGGTGATCCGCGGAACGCAACGACGTAAAGCATGCTCGAGCCGGAACCAAAACAGAAGGAGCCACAGAGGCACCGAGACAAAGAGGGCTTTTCGACTAATACACTGCTTTGTGGGAAGTCGAGTTTGATTCACGAAACATCGGCGTAGGCAATCGGCCCTCTGTGTCTCCGTGTCTCTGTGGCTTCCTCTGTCTTTTTTGCGGGTCGGCCGAACTTTGGGCCTTGGCGTTCTCCACGAAAGAGGCTCCCCCTTTTTCCTCACCCATCCATGAAATCCGTTGTAGACTCTCGGCGTCCGTCCTTATTGTTTCTCCAGGCGGAGCCACCATCGTCCTTTTTGCTTTGATTTCAGAGGCCAGTCCCGGATGTCCTTCGTCCGCAACCTGATCCAACCCCTCGAGCCACGCCGGCTCCTGACCGTCAGCAGCGGCTTCGCCGAGGACGTGGTCGGGTCGGAACTGCGCCTGCCGACGGCGATCGCGATCAGCCCCGCGCCGCAGGCACCGCCAATCTTCATCGCCGAGAAGGCCGGCCGAGTCCGCCTGTATGAGAACGGCCAGTTGGAGTCTCAGCCGACTGTCGTGCTGGAAGACATCGCGACCGACGGCGAGCTCGGGCTGCTCGGGATTGCGATCGATAAGAACTTCGACCGCAACCGGTACGTCTACCTCAACTACAGCTACAAGCAGCGCGGATCGAGCGATGTCGTGCAGCGCGTCAGCCGGTTCTACTTCTCCGGCCGCGAACTGGTCTCCGAAACGGTGCTGCTCGACCTGCCCAAGTGGGAAACAGCGACGAAGAACATTGGCGGCGGGCTCAAGTTTGCCTTCGACGGAACCTTGCTCGTCGGAATCGGCGACGGCGGTAAAAAAGCCCAGGCCGGCGATCTCGGCAGTCCGTTCGGCAAAATCCTGCGCATCCGCCCGGACGGCACCGTGCCGTCGAACAACCCCTTCGCGACCGCCGAGGGATGGCAGAAGTACGTCTGGGCGTACGGCCTGCGCGACCCGGCGAAGTTTACCGTTCAGTCTCAGAACGGCATCGTCTTCATCAACGACCCCGGCGAGACATCCGCCGAGGAGATCAACGTCGGCGTCGCCGGAGGGAACTACGGCTGGCCGACCGTCGAAGGCGGCTCGCAGACGCCGGTCGGCAGCAACCCCATCGGCCCGGTACATACCATCCCTCACGCCCCGACCGACCCCGAAGCGATCGCCGGCGGGCACATTGCCGGCGGCGTGCTGTTCAACCCCGGCTCGCTCACCTTCCCGATGCCCTACGCCGGCGATTACTTCTTCGCCGACCGCGACAAGAACATCATCCAGGTGATGGGGATCGAGAAGCTGGCTCCCACCGGCGTGGTCAGCCCGTTTGCCACCGACGTCATCCGGCCCGTGGACATCGCCTACACGATTCCCGGCGACCTGTTCGTCATCGCGCAGGGCGTCGGCGATGCCGGCGGGCAGCTCATCCGGTATCGCGCGACCGGGTCGCCTTCGATCGTCAATCAGCCCGCGGGCGCTACGCTGTCGCCGGGGCAGTCGATCAAGCTCAGCGTCAGCGCCGGCGGGTTTGCCCCGCTGACGTATCAATGGGCAGCGAACGGCCAAGACATTCCGGGGGCGACGAAGACGACACTGACCGTCGGCCCGTTTGATGTTGCCGACGACGGGACTGTCTATACCGTGCGGGTGATCAACGATCGTGGCGTGGCGACCAGCGAGCCGGCGGTGATCCGTGTCGTCGCGACGGGTGGTGGCACGGACGGCGGGACAGATGGCGGAACCAACGGCGGTGGAACCGACGGTGGCGGCAACAATGGGGGTGGAAGCGACGGCGGCGGTACGGGTGGTGGCACGCCGGGGACGCCCGGAAACCCCAGCCCCTTCAAACCGCCGAAAGTCACCAAGCCGATGGGCCCGATCGACCTGCTGCCGCAGTTCGGCGCGACGCCGTTCGCCGCGGTCGGCGGAACGACATCGAAAGTCAGTGTCAAAGTTCTGAATGTCGGCCTCGATACCGCCCGCGGCGCGATGACGGTTCGACTGCACCTCTCGCCCGAATCGGAAGCCGCCATCGGCAGCGGCGACCCGGTCGTCGCCGAGGCGACCGTCAACATCCGCATCGCCCCGGGCAAGGGGAAGACCGTCAAGCTGAACGTCGCCTGGCCCGACGGGCTCGACGGCAACTACTACGTCCTGGCGAATGTCGATCCGTCGAACGTGCTTCCCGAAACCAACGAAGCGAACAACGTCGCCGTGTCGGGACTGCCGGCGACGGTTCGCCCGGGCTTCGTTGACGTGCGGACGCAGGTCGGCGCGTCGCCGCTTACGGCGACGCACGGGAAAGCCGTCTCGCTGCCGGTGGGCGTGCTGAACGACGGGAACCGGAGTTCGACGTCGGACCTGCTGCTGCGGGTGTGGGCGGTTCCGCAGGCAAGCGTGGCCGAGGGCGCGACGGCGGCCGAGGCGGCATCGGTCGGGACGAGCGTATTCACCCAGACCAGGCGCCTGCTCCTGCCCGCCGGCCGGGGCAAGACGGTGAAGCTGAAGTTCACCCTCCCCGCCGACCTGGCCGCCGGACAGTATGTGCTGGTCGCAACGATCGACGGCGTGCCGGGAGAATCGGATGCGACGAACAACGCATCGGTCGGGGCGGGCGTGGTGAGCATCTCTTGAGCGAAAAAGAGAGGAGATCACCACGGAGGCACGGAGACACGGAGTTGCCCTCCGTGCCTCCGTGGTGATCTCTTCCCCGATGTTCATGAACCGCCGTGGTGATCCGGATTTTCGCCCCCTATAATCCGCCCACCCATGCACCAAGATTTTTTCGCCTGGCTCGATCGGCACACCGGCCAGCAGTACGACCTTCACACGCAGCACCTCAACCCTGTTTTCGTGAAAATGCTGCGCACGATTGGCTTCGATAAAGGCTATGTCCGCGGCGAAGGTTGCTACCTCTGGGACGCCGAGGGGAACAAGTACCTCGATCTTCTCACCGGCTGGGGCGTGTTCGCGCTGGGGCGGAACCACCCGAAGGTGAAGTCGATCATCAAGCAGTTGCTCGATCGCGACATGCCGAACCTGGTCCGCATGGATTGCAGCCTGCTCAGCGGGCTGGCGGCGCAGAAGCTGGCGCATATCGCCGGCGGCGAACTGTCGCGCGTGTTTTTCTGTAACAGCGGCACGGAGACCATTGAAGGGGCGATCAAGTTCGCACGGTGCTTTACCGGGCGGCGCGACATCATCCACTGCGACCATTCGTTCCACGGCCTGACGACCGGGGCGCTGTCGCTCAACGGCGAAAACTTCTTCCGCGAGCGCTTCGGCGATCTGCTGCCGGGCAACCAGAAGGTGCCGTTTAACGACCTGGCGGCCCTGGAGAAGGCGCTGAGCACGAAACAGGCCGCCGCGTTCGTGGTGGAGCCTGTGCAGGGCAAGACGTGTGATGTTGTCGCCGACGGGTACCTGCTGGAGGCGCAACGGCTGTGCCGCAAGTACGGCACGCTGCTGGTGCTCGATGAGGTGCAGTCGGGCCTCGGCCGGACGGGCAAGTGGTTCTGCTTCCAGCACTTTCCCGATGTCGAGCCCGACATCCTCTGCACCGCCAAGGCGCTGTCGGCGGGGTATGTGCCCGTCGGTGCGATCATCACCCGACCGAAGATCATGGACTGCGTCTTCAACGGCATGGAGCGGTGTGTCGTCCACAGCAACACGTTCGGCCAGAACGACCTGGCGATGGCGGCGGCGCTGGCGAGCCTCTACGTGATCGAGGAAGAGAAGCTCGTCGAAAACGCCGCCGCGATGGGCGACTACCTGATGACCCGGCTCAAGGAGATCGCGCCAACGTGTCCGTTTGTTTCCGACGTCCGCGGCAAGGGGCTGATGTTCGCGCTGGACTTCGCCCGGCCGAAGGAGTCCTTCAAGCTGAAGATGGCGTGGGACATGCTGCACAAGCTGAACTTCGGCGTGTTCGGACAGATGATCATCATCCCGCTTTTGCAGAAGCACCGAATCCTGTCGCAGGTGGCGGGCTATCACACGGAGGTCATCAAGTTCCTGCCGCCGATCACAATCACGAAGGAAGACTGCGACTGGTTCCTGACGGCGCTGACGGACGTGCTGGAAGACACCAAGCGCGTGCCCGGGGCGGCGTGGAACACGGTGATGGGGCTGGCGAAGCGGACGATGACGGCGTGAGCCGCCGCCGCTTGCGGTTTCGCGGATATCGGTGCGATCGTTGTCATCCTTCGGAGTGCCTCAGGATGACAGATGTAGTCTTTTTGGAGGGTCGCGACCCATGACGTTCGGCCCCTCACCCCAGCCCTCTCCCCCGACTACGGGGGAGAGGGAGCAAAAATGTCCTCCCGCTTCTTCCATCGTCTCCCCCTTCAGATCGTGTTGACGGTTGTCACACGGCCGAGGCTGACGCTGGTTGTCGCGGGACTTTTGCTCTTCACCGGGGTGCTGCTGGGTGTGTTTCGCCTTCCGCTGTCGAGCGACCAGAACAAGCTGTTCTCGCGGGATGTGCCGTTCTTCCGGCAGTACCTGCAATTCGTCGAGAAGTTCCCCGAGAACGAGGCGGTGTATGTCGTGGTGGAGGCTGCTGACGCGAGCCCTCCGCCGGTCACCGGGCGATGGACCGCCGCCGCCGACGCAATCGCGGCGAAGCTGCGGGCGATGCCGGAAGTCGTTCGCCGTGTCTATGCGCGGGTGCCGTCCGATCAGCTCGGCGATCAGGGGTTGCTGTACGAACGAGCGGAGCTGATTCCGGCGAGGCTGGCGGAGGTGAACCGGTTCCTGCCGATGGTCCGGATCTGGGCCGAGCAGCCGCCGGGTGAAGGGCCGCCGGCGCAGCGGTTTCTGAACGCGATGCTGCTGAGCCGCTTCGCCGGGCTCGTCGGGCAGAAGCAGTCGCCAACAGAGGCCGCGCCGTTCGTCGGCGTGATCGCCGAGAGCTGGGGGCGGTCGGTGAATGAGCCCGCGCTGCCGCTGGTTCCGGGAAAGGGGCTGCCCGATCTGGAACTGCTCGGAGCGCAATCGCCACGCGACCTCGGTTACTTCTTCGTGCCGGATGAAACAGATCGATCGCGGAATCTCCTGCTCATCCAGGTCTACCCGAAGCAGAACTACAGTTCTCTCACCGGCGTTTCTGAAACGGTGGAGGCGATCCGCGGCGCGGTCGCGGGCGTGGCCGGCGGCTATCCCGAGTTCCGCGTCGGCATCACCGGCCGGCCGGCGCTGGAGGCCGACGAAATGCGGACGACCGATCGTGATTCGACGCGGTCGGAAATCGTCGCACTCTCCGCCGTCTTCATCGGGTTGGTCGTGATGTTCCGGTCGCTGTGGCGGGCCGTTGCGGCGACGATCGCGCTCTGCACGGCGATCGGCATCACCTTCGGCTGGGCGGCGATCGCCGTCGGCGAACTGAACCTGCTGTCGATCGTGTTCTTCATCGCGCTGATCGGCATCGGCATGGATTACCTGGTGCAGGTGCTGTCGCGGTACCGCGTGGAGGTGGTGCGTCGCGGTAGCGTGCGAACGGTGTGGATCGCCGTCTTCCGGCAGGTCGCCGCCCCGATCACGACGGCGTGCCTGGGGGCGGCGGGCGCGTTCCTGGTCGCGTACTTCACGCCGTTCCAGGGCGCGGCCGATCTGGGCGTCATCGCCGGCGGCGGACTGCTGATCTGTTTGGCGTGCGGGTACACGGTTTTGCCGGCGCTGTTGACGGTGTTCGTGCGGAAACGCTCGACGACGGATCTTGGGATGGAGGTCGGGGCTGTCAGTGACACGGGCTTCCAGCCCGTGCGGATTGATCAAGGCGTCGGCGGTCGCGAATCGCCAGAGCGTGGCGCACAACGCACGGGCTGGAAGCCCGTGTCACTGACAGAGCCGTCCCCGCGTCTTCGGCGGTACATCCTTACGCCGCTGCTCTGGCTGGTCGGCGTGCTGGCGTTGCTGCCGTTCGCGATTCAGGCCCGGTTCGACGCGGGGCTACTCGGGTTGCAGGCACCGAACCTGCCGTCGGTGCAGCTCGTTCGGAAGCTGCAGACCTGGTCGGCGGTTGTGCTGTCGAGCGACCTGGAAACACTCCGCCGGGCCCGGTCGGCGATCGCCGACTCGCCCGAGGTTGCCGGTACCGAAAGCATCCTCGATGCGTACGACGCCCGCGACTGGCTGGCGAAGAATGCGGGCCAGACGCGGCAGGTGCAGTGGTCTGAGCCCGCGGCGATCGTGGCGGGCGACGTGCCGAAACTGGTCGCGTCGCTGAAAGCGGTCGCCGGGCAGTTCGAAGCCGCCGGCAAGACCGCCCCGCCGGCCGAGCGACCGGCGGTCGCGACCGCGGCGGGGCAAATCCGCGCCGCCGCCGATCGTCTCGATGCTGCCGTCAAGGCCGGGCAAGGCGACGCCGCCGCGGTGCGCCTCTCGGCGTGGCAGTCGGCGTTTGTCGGACAATTGCGCGGCCAGCTCGCGACGTTCAACCCCGGCCCGGTGCGAGTCGAAGGACTGCCGCCGGAACTCAAGGGCCATCTGGTCGCCGACGACGGGACGTATGCCCTGTACATCTATCCGAAGCAGGACCTCTGGCAGCGCGAGCACCTGCAGCGGTTCGTGACGGACATCGAGAAGCGTTCCGCTGCCGCCACTGGCGTCCCGCCGCCGACGGGAATTGCTGTGAACATCCTGCACTCGACCGAGAGTGTGCAGCGGTCGTTCCTGACGGCGACGGCGTACGCGCTGGGGTTGATCGTCCTGCTGGTCCTGCTGGATCTACGCAATCTGCCGCAGACGCTGCTGGCGATCAGCGTGCTGGCGTTCGGGCTGCCGATGCTCATCGGCCTGATGTCCCTGCTGGATGTCTCGTGGAACCTGGCCAACTTCTTCGGCCTGCCGATCCTCATCGGCGCGGGACACGAGTACGGCGTATTCATGGTCCACCGCTACCGCGAGGCGTTAAAGCACAAGCACCGCGCCTGGATCGGCTGGGATACCAGCGACTGGGCCCTGCTCATGTGTGGCTACGTGACGTCGGCGAGCTTCGCGTTCTTCTGGCTGATGGCGAGCCATCGCGGCCTCAAGAGCCTCGGGCTGGTGATGGCATTGGGCACGGCGTGCATCTACCTGGCGACGGTGTTCGTCCTGCGGCCGATCCTGAAGTGGCGTCTCAGCAAGTAGGGTCCGCCTTGGCGGACGCGCGGCGTTCCTCGGCGGGCAAGTTGTTACCCGGCGGGCAAGCCCGCCGGCTACACCGCGGGTGCTTTTGTCTCCACCACCGCTTCGTCCGCCACCAGCGCGCTGTGCAGCTTCACCGGCGTCGGCGACTTCTTGCGGAGCTTCATGTTCAGCAGTTCCACGCCCAGCGAGAACGCCATTGCGAAGTAGACATAGCCCTTGGGCACGTGGAAGTGCAGACCCTCGGCGATCAGCGTCACGCCGATCAGCAGCAGGAACGAAAGCGCCAGCATCTTGATGGTCGGATGGCGGTCAACGAACCGGGCGATGGCGGCCGACGCGAACAGCATCACGCCGACCGATACCACCACCGCCGAGATCATCACCGTCATGCCCACCCATTCCTTGCCGGGCGCGGTCTTGACCATGCCGACGGCGGTGATGACCGAGTCGAGCGAGAAGACGATGTCGATCAGGATGATCTGGATGATCACCTTGCCGAAAGCCGCGCCGGCCTTGCCACCTTCGCTGGCGTGGTGTTCCTCGCCTTCGAGCTTGTTGTGGATCTCGTGGGTGCTCTTGTAGATGAGGAACAATCCGCCGATGAGCAGGATCAGGTCGCGCCCGGACACGCCGTGGGAATCGCCTTCCACGCCGGTCCAGA
This sequence comes from Humisphaera borealis, assembly GCF_015169395.1. Taxonomy (GTDB): domain Bacteria; phylum Planctomycetota; class Phycisphaerae; order Tepidisphaerales; family Tepidisphaeraceae; genus Humisphaera; species Humisphaera borealis. The sequence goes on along the minus strand of NZ_CP063458.1, from coordinate 6,638,012 downwards.
ACGCGGGGATGGTCACCAGGTCGGACTTCAGGCCCATGATCCAGCCGATTGCCAGCAGCAGCAGGATGCGCATGCCCATCGCCAGGCCCAGGCCGAGCTTGCGGGCTTTGGGTTGCTGATCAACAGGGAGGCGCCCGACGAGGATGGAGATGAAGACGACGTTGTCGATGCCAAGGACGATTTCCAGCGCGGCGAGCGTCAGGAAAGCGATCAGTGCCTCGCCGGAGAGCAGGGTATGCAGGCCTTCGGCCCCGCCGACTGAAGCGGCGGCCAGCGCGACGAACGTTGTGAGAACAGTAAACAAGTGCGGATCTCCCTGTGAAGCGATGCCGAACCGGCCGCCTTGATCGCGGCGCCACGGTTTGGCGCGGGATGCTACCGGGAATTAGTCACTAGCGGAACCACCGATGTGCGGGCTTCATGGTTTCCCTTGTGGATCCCATTCGGCACGGTGCCGGCGTTCCTATCCACCGATCGCCACCATCTCCCGCCGGCTGTAGAGCGGCACCAGCTGCGTCATGCGGTGCCCTTCCCATTTCAGTGCTGCCGCCTGGCGGTAGGCGTCGGCTATTCGGGCGTCGCTGCCGCCGGTGCGTAGAAGCGACCGCACGTCGACTTCCGCGTCCTGATGCAGGCAGGGTCGAAGCGCCCCCTCGGCGGTGAGGCGCATGCGGTTGCAGGTGTCGCAGAAGTGGTCGCTCATGGAGGTGATGAACCCGACCCGTGTTCCGGTCCGGCGGCAGTACCAGCCACGTGCCGGGTCGTGCAGATCGGCCGGAGGCGTGGCGTCGCCGGTGGACGGCACGGCTTTCCCATCGGCCGTCGGCGACGGCTCGGGCACCAGGTCGAACCGTTCGGCCAGTCGGACGCGCATCTCGGCGGCGGTCATCGTGGCGCGCGTGGAACTGTCATCGATGTCGAGTCTGGCATCGCCCATCGGCATGTATTCGATGAAACGCATCTGCGCGCCTCGTTCATGCGCGAAGGCAGCCAGGTCGCATAAGTCCTGGTCGTTGTGGCCGCGCATGACGACGGCGTTGAACTTGAGGGGTGTCAGGCCGGCGGCAATGGCGGCTTCGATACCCGCCATCACCTCCGGCAGAATGTCGCGGCGGGCGATGGCGGCGGCGCGGTCGCGGTCGAGCGTGTCGAGCGAGATGTTCACGCGGTCCAGACCCGCCGACCTCAGCGGCCCAGCCAGTTCGGCCAGCCTTGCCGCGTTGGTGGTCATGGAGATCTCCCCCAGGCCCCTGATCTCCCGCAGCATCCGCACCAGCACCGGCAGGTCTGCCCGAACGGTGGGCTCCCCTCCGGTCAGCCGAAGCTTGGTCAGCCCCAGCGACACACCGACCTCAACAACGCGGGCGATCTCCTCGAAGGTCAGAATGTCGGCCTTGGGGATGGTCTTGATGCCCTCCGCCGGCATGCAGTAGACGCACCGAAAGTTGCAACGGTCGGTGACGCTCAGCCGCAGATAGCTGATCGGGCGGGAAAATCGGTCGATCATCGGTGTCATGTCAGTCAGGCGGATTGTAGCGACAGTGCCACGAGTTCGGCCGAACGCATCGGTCGGGCGAGATGATTGGTCTGTGCAGGAAAGAAACAAACTGCGTTGGCGCAGCGTAAATGTGGGGTACAGGTCCTCACCGAAGCTGCCACGTTGAAAGATTGTCCACCCCTGGGGACGCTTTTTGGTTCTACGGATGATTCGCGGGCTACAATACACAAATCGATGGTCTGCCGGTCGCGGTTAGGCAAGCGAGTGATTCGGGCGAAAGCCGGAAAAAGCTGGTTTACTAGACGTCAGTGAAGCTGGAAGCCTCGTATCATTCGGGCAAGGGCCAGATAACCCCATTTCACGGGGTAAAGCGACCATTTTTGTGTTGGTAAATCGGGCCTGCGATGGGAAAGTCTCCGGACGGGGTCTCTACGTGAGTGTCGCTCGCCGGCCGCGAGCGACGGGACTGTCGAATCCATTATCCAACTGGCTCGGTGTGTGTGGTTGATGATTGTTCCTCACCCGCAGCGCATTGAGACCAGGTTTGCATCCGCTGAGCCGGCGGGAACGTTGCCATGAGCTATTCTTCGTACCGCGGTATTGAGTCTCTGGAGCCCCGGGTTGTCCTCGACGGCGACGCCGGCCTTCCCGTCTACCTGGGTGGATCGACCACGCCCGGCACTTTTGTCGGCCCGACGGCTGGCGCGTTTTCGGGCGTGGGTGTCGGCGCGGCCCCCAGCTCGACCCTAACCGCTTCCATCCAATCGACCACCATCCAGGCCCGCCGACGGTCCAATAACCCCTGGGCGGGCTATGCCGCCAAGATACTCAAGCCCGGCGTCGATCTCGGTGTGACCCCGCGCAGCCGGTATGGCGGCGATACGTCGTACCAGGTCGCGGCAACCGGCTACTTCCGGACGGCCAAGATCGACGGCAAGTGGTACATGGTCGATCCCGACGGATATCTCTACTTCGATAACTCCGTCACCAATGTCACCCCGTCCATCCAGCCCAACAATTCCACGGTCTTCACCCAGAAGTTCGGCGCGGGCAACACTGGCCGCGAAAACTGGTTCCGCTGGAGCAAGGGCTGGCTAAACGAGATCGGCGTCTACAGCGCAGGGTCGTGGAGCTCGCCCGCCGAGCTCGAATACGCCAACGCGCCGATGAACTACAGCATCACGCTGGCGCTGATGAGCGAGTTCGGTGACTTCCTCGGCGTGACGTCGCCGGGCATCGGCCACGACAACTACGCGAACGGCGCCTTGCCGGTCTTTGACCCGCGGTTCAAGACGTTCTGCGAGAACTACTTCTCGACCGAGATCTATTCCAAGTTTCCGGGTCTTTACCCGGCGAACGACCCCTACCTGGTCGGGTACTACACCGACAACGAACTGCCCTTCGAGACTTCGACGCTCGACAATTACCTCTCCCTGCCTGCCGGCGACGTCAACCGCGCCGCCGCCAGCAGCTGGCTTGCCGCCCGCGGCCGCACCACCCCCACCGCCGCCGACCGCACCGCCTTCCTCTCCTACGTGTCGGACACCTACTTCCGTGTCACCGGCGAGGCGATCCGCAGGTTCGACCCGAACCACATGATCCTGGGCACTCGGCTGCTGGGTGGCGACGTCGGCAAGGCGTACCTGTGGCAGTCGGCCAAGCCGTACGTCGATGTCATGTCGGTGAACTACTACAACGACATGCTCCCCGGGGCCGCGATCGGTTCGATGGCGGCCACCTACGACATGCCGTTCATGCTCAGCGAGTTCTACACCAAGGGTGTCGATTCGGGGCTGACCAACAACGACGGCTACGGCCTGTCCGTCCAAACCCAAGGCGACCGCGGGGCCTACTACCAGTCGATCATGCTCTCGATGTTCGAGTCGGCCCACGGGGTCGGCACGTCGTGGCTCACCTTCGCCGACACCAACAAGAGCACCTTCGGCACCCACTCCGACCCGTCGGAATCCAATCGCGGCATCGTCCCGATCGACTACCCCGACCAGTCGGCCAACCCCTACAAGGCGTTGACCGACAAGATGCGCGACCTCAACAAGAACATGTACGCGCTGATCCGTCCGCCGGCGGTCGGCGTGTCGACGATTGCCGCACCCGATCTGGACGTGGCCAGCGATTCGGGGATCGACAGCACCGACAACGTCACCAACGACGCATCACCGACCTTCACCGGCATCGTCGCGCCCAACGCCCAGGTGTCGCTGCTGGTGGATGGTGTCGTCGTGGCAGGCCAGACGGTGGACGCAACCGGCGCCTATTCGCTGACGGCACCCTCGGTCCGCGACGGCGCCCGCATCGTGACCGTCCGCGTCAACGACGGCAGTGGTTTTGTGCTGTCGGCACCTCTGACGATCACCGTCGATACCGTGCGACCTGCGGCCTCGATCTGGAAACGCCCCCGGCTGACTTCCCCGCTGCTGGACGAGTTCCAGCTCAACTTCTTCGCCGGACGGCTCGACGAAACGCCTGAACAGGTCTTCGGAATTGACGCGGCGGATCTGCTGCTCACCAAGGACGGCGGCGCGAACCTGATCACCGGTCCGGTCACGCTGCTCGACAAGTCGCTGCCATTCACGCCGACAAGCTCCAAGCTGCTGCTGAAAGGGCTGTCGCCGTACCTGGTCGGCGACGGCGCTTACGTGATGTCGCTGCCCGAGGGCGCCGGCACCGATCGCGCCGGCAACCTGACCACGGCCGCCACCGAGACGGACGTCTACACGCGCCCGATCATGCAGGTGACGGGCCTGATGCTCGTCAACGCCGACACCGATGCCGATATCGGGCTGCTCACCACCGGCGACACCGTCCAGGTGGGACTGCCCAACATCAGCCTGCGCGCCGTCACGGCCGGCGATGTCGGGTCGGTGAAGTTCGAAGTGGACGGCGTTCAGGAGCGGATCGAGGGAACTGCGCCGTATGTCATCGGAACGGGCAACGGAGCGGCGATCGACCCGTGGCTGCCACCGGCCGGCACGCACACCGTCAAGGTGACGGTATACACCGGCGCCGCAGCGACCGGCGAAGTGGGCAATTCGCTGGAATACGCGCTGACGTTCAACATCGTGGCGGTGCCGCCGCCCATTGTCCCCCCGACAGTGCCCCCCACCGTCCCTCCGACGGTACCGCCGACAGTCACAACGGCTCAGGTCAACTTCCAGCCGGCCGCCGCGCCGACCGTCTCGGGCTACCTGGTGGACAGCGGCTCACTCTACGGCAGTCGCGGTAACGGCAGCACCTACGGCTGGGTGACGACCAGTCACACCGACGTCGTGGTGGACCGGAACCTCAACAGCAACCAGCTGCTCGACACCAATGTCGGCCTCAAGGTCGGCGGCAAGTGGGAGTACGCCGTTCCCAACGGCCAGTACACGGTGACCGTCGGCGTCGGCGACGCCGGGATCGCGTCGACTAACAACATCTGGATTGAAGGCGCCAACAACCTTTTCGCGTACGTTCCGCTGGCGAAGAACAACTTCCTGGCGCGCACTGCGACCGTCAACGTGACCGACGGCAAGCTGACGCTGTCGGTCGGCGGGCAGTCCACGGCGGGCCTGACGCGGCTCAACTATGTGCGGATCGGTTCCACCGTGACATCGCCCCCCACCGTTCCGCCGACGGTTCCGCCCACCGTGCCCCCGACAGTGCCGGCAACGATCTCCGGCCTGATGCTGGTGAACGCGACGACTGACGCCAATGTCGGTGCGGTGATCGCCAACGAAACGATCGAGGTCGCCACGACCGGGATCAATCTGCATGCGATCACCACCGGGACCGTAGGTTCCGTGCAGTTCCTGATCGACGGGCAGGAGGTAAAGGTCGAGAACAATGCGCCATATGCGATCGGTGGCGACGCCGCGCCGGATTTCCTGGCGTGGAATGCCCCGCTCGGCACGCACCTGATCGAAGTGGTCGCCTACACGGGACAGGATGCGACCGGCAGCGTCGCCTCGACGTACGACGTGACGCTGACATTCGTCGCGCCAACGGTACCCCCAACCGTACCGCCAACGGTGCCACCCACCGTGCCTCCCACTGTTCCGCCAACCGTGCCGCCCACGGTGCCGCCGACAGTACCTCCCACCGTTCCGCCGTCGGTCCCCCCGCCGGTGAAGGTCAACTTCCAGCCGTCAACGGCACCGACGGTTTCGGGTTACCTGGTGGACGCCGGTGCCCTGTATGGCAGCCGGGGCAACGGCCAGTCGTACGGCTGGACTGTTACCCACGCCGGCAACGTGATCGACCGGAACCTCAACAGCAACCAACTGCTCGATACCAATGTCGGCGTCAAAGCCGGCGCGAAATGGGAATTGGCCGTCCCGAACGGCAAGTACACGGTGAAGATCGGGGTCGGCGACTCCGGTGCCGCCAGTAAGAACAACGTTTGGGTCGAAGGGTCGACCAATCTGTTCGTTTACCAGAGCCTGGCGAAGAATGTGTTCAGCAACAAGACGGCGACCATCACCGTCGCCGACGGGCGATTGACGCTGGCGTTCGGCGGGACGACGACGAACGCGACGCGGCTCGATTTCATCGAAGTAACCGCGGTACCGCCCCCGGTCGTTCCCCCGACGACGCCGCCCACGGTCCCACCGACCGTACCGCCTACCGTTCCACCGACGGTGCCGCCCACAGTACCTCCAACCGTTCCGCCGACGGTGCCGCCGACTGTACCTCCCACCGTTCCGCCGACTGTGCCTCCGACGCCGACGTTTGGCGTTACGGGGCTGATGCTGGTGAACGCTGACATGGATGCGAACATCGGTGCCGTCGTTGCCGATCAGACGATCCAGGTCGGCTCGCCGGGAATCAACCTGCACGCGATCGAAACCGGAACGGTCGGTTCAGTGCAGTTCCTGGTCGATGGCGTCGAAGTGAAAGTGGAGACGAGTCTGCCCCATGCGATTGGTGGCGACCTCGGGCTGGACTTCCTCCCCTGGACAGCCCCGCTCGGTACGCATGTGATCAAGGCGATCGCCTACAGCGGTGCCGGTGCCACCGGAACGGTGGGCGGATCGTACGAGGTGACGCTGAACTTCGTCGCCCCGCCGACCGTGCCGCCGCCGGTCTCGCCGCCGGTGCTGATCAACTTCCAGCCGTCGGCCGCGACGACCGTTCCGAGCTACCTGGTGGATTCAGGCCTGACCTTCGCCGACCGGGGCAACGGCCAGAACTATGGCTGGAGCACGTCGCACATCGACTCGGTCTTCGACCGCAACATGAACGCGAACCAGTTGCTGGATACGCACGTCGCCGTCAAGGCAGGTGCGACCTGGGAGCTGGACGTTCCCAACGGCACCTATACGGTGACGATCAGCGTCGGCGACGCCGGTGGCAGCAGCACCAGCACGATCAACATCGAGGGTACGACGTTCTTCAGCGGGGTTCCGCTGGGCCCTGCGACGTTCATCGCCCGCAAGACACAGGTGACGGTCGCCGACGGTCGCCTGACGCTCGGCATCGGTGCTGCTGCGACGGGTGACACGAAGATCAACTTCATCGAGATCGTGTAGCCGCATTTGGCTGACGTTGCTTCGGGGTTGGGTGGCCTGCCACCCAACCCCGATTCTTTTGCCGGGGAGATGCGGCCGCGACCGTGATCGGGATAAACGCCGTACACGTCGCCCTGGTAATGCCGGGGTATATGGCATCCATCCATCGACCCGCTGCGTTCGGCCGACGATTTGCCGCCATGGGGCTGATCATGCTCGCCGCCGTTCTATTGACGGCCTTCACGTGCAACGCCGCCCCGGCGACCGCGCCTGCCACTGCGCCGGCTCCGGTTCGTCCCGGTACCCTGGTGGTGACCTGTCTCAACATTCCGGACGTGCAGCGCGGCGCCGGACTGCTGGTCGTGATGCAGCTTCCGTCGGGCAAGGTTTGTCTTTACGACACGGGCGCGGCCTATCCCGACCGTGCGGCCCCGGATGGCTGGGTGGGCGGCGCGAACTCCGGGCGCGACCTTGTCGCGCCGTTTCTCAAGAAGGCCGGCATCAAGGAGATCGACACGATCTTCATCAGTCACGCCCATTTCGATCATTTCGGCGGACTGCTCTGGCTTGTCGACAACATCCCCATCCGGCGGATTGTTGATTCGGGTTACAAGTTCCCCGCCGCGTCGCCGCCGGCGTATACGTCGGAACTCGGCCAATACGAGAAGCTGCGGGAAACGTTCCAGAAGCGTAACGCCTGGCAGGAAGCCCATACCGGTGACAAGATCGCCCTGGACGACGCATTGACGGTTGAAGTGACCGCCCCGCCGAAGGAGTTCTTCACGCAGGCGTACCCCGAAGTACGGGCCAAGAACGATCCGCCGGCGCATTACCTGGTGAATGCCAACTCGCTGGGCATCCGCATCAAGCACGGCGACGTGACGTTTCTGCTGCCCGGCGACATCCAGGCGGAAGACCAGGTGCGGTCGCTGCTCCCGTCCCTGCCGGCCGACGCGCTCAAGTGCGACATCCTGATCGCACCCGGCCACGGCCTGCATGCGACGAAAGAATTCGCCGAGGCGGCCAGGCCGAAAGTGACGTTCTGCAGCGTCTTCCCGCGTTACGCCAGGGGCCTGCCGGCGTGGAAGGTTTACGGTGCCGTCGGCAGCCAGGTGTATGCCACGGGCATTCACGGGTGGTTACGGGCGACATCGGACGGGAAGAAGTACGAGATCGAGGTGGAATCGCCACAGGCAAAACGGTGACGCTCTCGCCCCCTCCTTCGGTCGGCGGAGGCGATCAGCGCAAAAGCAGCGACCTCCGAAGTTCATTTCTCGGCCGGTGCTTCGGCGGCGGGTTTCTCCGTCCGCTCCAGCGGATAACGGAACGCCCCCAGCAGCGTGCCTTCCTTCACCTTGTGGCATTCGAGGCAGTCGGTGGTCGCACGGATCGCGCCGATCAGCATCGGCTTGCCGCCTTCGGCGCCCATCACCGTCTGCTCCCCCGCCCGCAGTTTGGCCATTGCCTCGGTCTCGAAAGGGCCGAGCGCTTTTTTGTCTGACTCTTTCAGTGCGTTGCGCATTGGGTCTCTGCCGCGCATCTTGACCTTCTCGGTGGGCTCATAGGCAAATGGCTTACCGACCTTGCCTTCCTTGTCGGGTTCGCCGGGGCTGATGAGACGAACCGCGCCGACGCGATAACTCTGGCCGTCGACATACAGCGCGTTCGACCGCGCGAGATCGCGCTGTGAGATCATGCGGCTGAATCCGAAGCCCTCACTCTCGACGAAGCGTTCGACGAAGAACTTGTGCATGGCGTCGTAGGTCGTCCACTTGCCGTTCTCCGACCCGGGAACGGGCTCGTTGGGCAGCCGACGCTTGACCAATTTCACCGCGTCCGCGGCGGGTTTGGGCTCATCAACGTTCGACCGATCCCTAGCGACCGAATCCGCCTTTGACGGCTTTGGTGCCGGCTCGGACGGCTTGGTGGCTTGACCGAAGGCAAGAGCGGCGGAGAACCCGCCGACGACGAGAACAGTGCAGAAGCGTTTCATGACGCGGCTCCGGGTTGGTTGACCAACACAGAGACGCGCCAGGCGGCGTAAAGTTGCGGGCAATGATTGGCCCAAGCTAATGCTTTGAATGCTTCGCGACCCGCTACTTTTTTCGCATGACCGCTTCGGTTAATTCCACAGAATCAACCCCGGCTCGAACGGCGACGCCAGGTCGCTTTCGCCGGGCAGAATGCGCACCGCAAATCCCTGGCGGCCGCTGACGCGGCAGTCGAACTTGCCGACGTACACGTGGCGGTCGTTGGCGACGGTCTTGGTGTGCTGCATCACCAGAGGGGCCGGGTCTTCGATCTCGCCGCGGGCGTTGATGCGACCGCAGTACAGCTGCACTTGGACGTCCTTGGGGCTCAGTCCGGGCATGTCGATCATTGCCTCGACCTGCATGCTCTCGCCGACGCGGAAGTGCCCGTTGCCGCTGGTGTGGACGCCGACAACCCTGATGCCCGGCCACTTGCCGCGCAGCAGGTCTTTCGTCTGCGCCAGGCCGGCGGCGCGGGCCATGCCGTTGGCCGACAACGCCGCGCCGCGGGTGTCGGCGGGCATGTAGAACTTGTCGGCGTACTCCTTGACCATGCGGTTGGTATTGAACACCGGCGCCAGCTTCCGCATGCAGTTCTTCATCCGGCCGATCCAGTCGCGCGGGATGTTGTTCACCGTGCGATTGTAGAACGTCGGGATGATTTCCTTCTCCAGCAGGTCGTAGAGCGCCTGGCTTTCGACGTGGTCCTGATAGTTGGGGTCGGAGTAGTCTTCGCCCCGGCCGATCGCCCAGCCGAGATCGGCCGAGTAGCCTTCGACCCACCAGCCGTCGAGGATCGAGCAGTTGAGCACGCCGTTGGCGGCGGCTTTCATGCCGCTGGTGCCGCTGGCTTCGTACGGACGGCGAGGCGTATTGAGCCAGACGTCCACGCCCTGCACCAGGTAGCGGGCCACGCTCATGTCGTAGTTCTCGATGAACACAATGCGGCGGCGCGCGCCCGATTCGCGGGCGAAATGCACGATCGCCTTGATGAGTTCTTTGCCTTCGTGGTCGGCCGGGTGGGCCTTGCCGGCGAAGACGAACTGGATCGGCCGCTTGTTGTCTTCCAGCAGCTTCTTGAGCCGTTCGGGCTCGCGGAACAGCAGCGTGCCGCGCTTATAGGTTGCGAATCGGCGGGCGAAGCCGAACGTCAGCGCCTCGGGGTCCAGCACCTGCTCGGCGACGGTCAGATCCTCGTAACTGGCGCCGCGCTTGGCGAGCTGAGCCTTGAGCGTCTGCCGGGCCCAGGCGACGAGTTTTTCGCGGCCGCGCTCGTGGGCGCGCCAGATTTCCTCGTCCGGCACCTGGCTGACATTGTCCCAGGTCGAGAAATCCGCCGGCCGCTTGAGCCAGCCTTCGGGCATGTAGCGGTCGAGCGTGAATGCGATATCGCTGCTGAGCCACGACCGCACGTGAATGCCGTTGGTGACGTGCTTGATCGGCACTTCCGGCGGCGGTACCTGCGGCCAGACATTGTGCCACATGCGGCGGGAGACGTCGCCGTGCAGTTCGGAGACGCCGTTCATGTGGTCGGCGAGCCGGATCGCCAGCAACGCCATGCTGAAGCCCTGCTTCTTGTTGCCGACGTCTTCGCGGCCGAGAGCCAGGAAGCCTTCGTCATCGAGCTTGAGCTGCGGGATCATCGGCCGGAAGTACTTGAGCATGACTTCGGGGCTGAAGAAGTCGATGCCGGCAGGGACGGGCGTGTGGGTGGTGAAGACGTTGGTCGCCATCACGAACTGGCGGGCCTGATCGAAGCTCATTGCGCTGTTTTCGAGCAGGACGCGGATGCGCTCCAGCGCCAGGAAGGCCGAGTGTCCTTCGTTCATGTGGAAGACGGTGGGCGCGATGCCCATCGCCGACAGCGCGCGGACGCCGCCGATACCCAGCACGATCTCCTGCTTGATGCGGAGTTCGTTACCCGAGCCGTAAAGACGGGCGGTGATGTCGCGATCGGCCGGGCTATTTTCCGGCAGATTGGTGTCCATCAGGTAGAGCGAGATACGGCCGACGCTGGCTTTCCAGACGTGGCAGAAGACGGCGTTGTCCGGCAGGTCGACGCGGACGCGGACGGGCGACTTGTCGGGCAGGAAGCACTGTTCGATCGCGAGGTTGTAGAAGTCGAGCTCGGGATACGCTTCCTGCTGCCAGCCGTCGGCCGACAGGTACTGCTGGAAATAGCCGTTGCGGTAGAGCAGGCCGACGCCGATCAGCGGCATACCCAGCTCGCTGGCTGATTTGAGGTGGTCGCCGGCCAGGATGCCCAGGCCGCCGGAGTAGATCGGCAGCGATTCGTGAATGCCGAACTCGGCCGAGAAGTAGGCGATCTTGAGGTTGGCCTTGTCGGGGTGTGCCTCGGCGAACCATCCCTTGGTTTCGACGTGTTCCCTGAACGCGGCGTAAACCCTGCGCATCTGGGCGAGGTAGCCCTCGTCGGTGGATCGGTGCAGAAGCCGCTGCTGCTCGATCGCGCCCAGCAGTTTCACTGGATTGTGATGGACCTCTTCCCAGAGCAGGTGGTCGAGCCGGCGGAAAAGCTCGGCGGCGTCGGGGTTCCAGACCCACCAGAGATTCTTGGCCATCTCCAGCAGCGGCTCGAGCGGATCGGGCACATCCGGAAAGACCTGGAACGTGCGAATGTTGGGGACCAATGCTGCAATGGGATCTGCCATGATTCTTTCTTTCTTCTTCCGGCGGGTATTCGTCCGCCGGTCGCATTCTTCCGAAAGCGGTTTTCGGATCAAGCCGCAAAGTAGGGTCCGCCTTGGCGGACGCGGAACTCTGAATCGGCGGGACGCGCTGAATCGCCCTTACGCCCCGTCCGCCAGGGCGGCCCCTACGTCTTTTCCGCACGCTTCACGTAGAACAGCGAATCGGTCGCGCGCTGGCCAATGTAGTGCAGGCTGATGGGGTACGGGTGCTTTCCCGCCTTGAAGAACTCGAATATCCGCTCGCCGTGCTTGAACTGCCGTTCCAGGTTCGCCTCGACGTGGTCGGTCAGTTCGGGCTGGATGTACTTCTGGCGGTCGTAGTCCCAGTTGGGGTCGATACGAACCAGCAGGTGAGCTTCTTCCCAGTCAATCGGGTAGCCGTGGATAAAACCTTCGCCGGTGTCGGGGGTGTAGAACCAGAAGCAGATGAAGCGGTCTTTCCAGACGGTGCTGGTGGCGTTGTCGGCACCGGTGATGAGGCGGGCGTGCGACGTACGGATCGCCTGGCCACCCAAAGGCTTGCAGACCCATACCTTACGGTCGCGGCAGTCGTACAGGCCCACGTGCGGGTATTTCCCGCTGAACTTGTCCGTGCAGTACTTGCTGCTGACGCGCGGACCCGCCAGCGGCTCTTCGCTTTTGCGGAAGCCGAACATGCTCAGGTCCTCTGGGGTGGCATCATGCGTTCAATTCACGGCGCTTGGTTGGTCAGGCGATCGTACTGAAATCGACCGAGGGGACAAGGGGGCTAATCGCACACCCATCGCATCATCGACTCGATCCCCCGCCGTTCATCAGAACCGACCCAGCGGAACCACGCATAGCAGCACCCCAGAAACAGAGCCGCCAGCGGCATCGACATCGACATCGGCATCGCGATCTTCCAGTAATGGGTCGGCTCCTGTCCCATCGCCAGGCCGTAAATCCAGAGTGGCCACAGGTGAACGACATGGTGCAGCACGTAGATCGTCAGGGAGTATCGGCTGAAGGTCTTGGCGATGCTCAGCAGGCCTGTGTGCCGCAAGATCCGTGGATTGTCGTCGATCCACCGATGCCCGACCCCGAACAGCGACAACGCCATTCCCATGGTCGCGAGCACGTATTCGATCGTCGGCGGGAACATCGTCCAGCCGCCCAGGAGGTGCTTGCCGACCGGCGTCGGCACGAACGGCCGGACCGCCAGCAGCACCGCCGATGTCGCGATCATCCCCAACCCCACCATCAAGACCGACCGCCACGATGGGGTCGCGGGCAATGTCGCCGGCCCCGCAGGTGACAGTCCCACGCCCGGCGTGGCGTCCAAGGCGCTGTCGGCGGGCGGGAACATCAGGGTCGCCGTCACCAGCCCGGCGATCGAGTAGGCGATCCACGGGAATAGCGGAAAGTAGCCGGTCGTGAAGAAGCCGATCAGCACATCGGACAGGGTCAGATCGGCGTCGTAGTAACCGTTCACCCAGTACGACGGGTAATGCGCCAAACCGCGAAGGATCGGACTGATTCCCAGTGCCAGCACGGCAACGAGAACTGAGATCGACAGCGGAAGTTTGCGGAGCAGGTTGAGCAACAACAGCGCCGCACCGATGAACGTCAACACGTCCCAGTTGAAGGTATCCTCGGGAAGCCAGACGAACACGTTAAAGACAAAGCCGGTCACGAAGACGAACAGTCCGCGCCGCACGGAGACCTTGGTGATCTTAAGTTCGCTTGCGCCGCGGGCGTGCTGGCCGTTCACCCAGAGCACATAGCTGACGCCGGAAAGGAACGCGAACAGCGGCGCGCCCAGCCCCGCAATCGGCAGCGTGTACCCGGAAAGATTCTCGCCGAAGTGAACGAAGACCATCACGAAGATGGCGACCGTCCGAAGGATGTCGATCGAGCCGTAGCGCATGAGTTAGCCAGATTTCAGAACAATCAATAGCCTGTCGAGGCGGCACGCACGGCGGGTTTGCGGTCGCTGCGGTCGATCAGGCGCGGGGGAAGGGACGGCCGAGGCTGGCGTTCACGGACTCAGGCCCACAAGGTACTCGACCCCGTTGAGAACCAGTTGCACGACCAGCAGCACGATGATGACCCACTCCAGCGTCGTGCTCGACCGGCTGAGCATGAAATCACTGACCCGCTGGCCGCACGATTCGTAGACCTTTTCAAACACTTCCAACTGCTCGCCCAGGGCCTCGTGCCGGTGAACCATCCGGGTGCGTTCCCGGAACCGCTCGCCGATCTGGCTTGCCAGCGTGGCCGGATGCACGTGGGGGCTGTGCACCAGCGGCCCGAGCCTGGCCAAGCGTACGCGGATCTTCAGGACCTGCTGGAAACGCTGGAGAAGCTGGTTACGGCGACTGATCGCCCGATTGTTGAACTCGAACGCCAGCGGCATGTCGCCTTCCAGTTGTGGCCAGGCTTCGCCGAGGGTGCGTTCGATGTCGGCCAGTTCCGTCTGGTAATAAAACGCCTCGATCATCGCGGCGCGGACGGTTTGAATGCGTTCGGGTTGCGCCATGACGGCGACGCGTGGCCCGCACCAGAGGATCTGGGCGCCTTGCAGCGTCATGAGCTGGACCTGTTCCGCGGCGACCGCTCCGCCTTGACCGACCCACGTGCCCGCCGCCCGCAACAGAACTTCGTCCTGGTGATCGCTCGTCGGAATCGCCAGAACGGACAGATCGATGTTCGGGGACGCGCCGCCGGCGGATCCGTCGGCCGGGGGCGCGACGCGGACGGCACGGCACCGGATGGCATGCGGGAACTCGAGCACGACGATCTGCTCGGCCGAGCGATCGGCGAGGAACGCGATATCCAGGACCTCCGCGTTTTCGGGCAATCCGTGTGGCAAACAACCTTTCAGCGGGGAACCTGTTGCCAGGGTCTCGGCAGTCTCGTGAACGACCATCGGCTACCTTTCAGCGTGAAGCGTTTCGGCGTTTTCGAGCATTGTTGTCGCGAGCCAGGCTGCAACGTACTGGGCCGAATCCAGCACGCCGTTGAGCGTCGAATCGAGCATGTAGTCGCCGACGACGAACAGGTTCGGGTGGTCGGTCGGCTCGGGCTGGTGCCGGCGGTCGAGGCTGCGGGCGGCGGCGCCGCCGGGCATCGCGTTGACTGCGCCGACCCAGCGATGCACCCGCGCCTCAATGAAGTAGTCCCGGCCGTGAGCGAGAAACGAGGGCAGCGAATCGATCGCCTCGGCGATCAGTTGTTCGTCTGTCTGTCGGCTCATCTGCTCGGCGGCGGTCCCGCCCAGGAGCCATCCAAGCACGCCGTGGGTTCCCGCCGGCTCACGGGAAGACTCGTCATACAGGCAGCAGCCGCCAAACCGATCGAGCATCCAGTACGAATCGGTGAAGCACTCGCGCCAGAAGGGCCGTTCGAACAGTGCGGTGATGCGCAGGTAGTGGGCGGGATGGTCGTAGTAGGCGTGGTGCTTCTGCATCGCCGCCGCCAGCCGATCGCCGCGGAACTCGATCGATCGCAGGTGACCATGGGGAAGCGCCACCACGACGAAGTCGAATTCGTCCCGTCGGCGAAGCCCGTTGTGATCGCTCTCGACACGCAATCTGCCGTCGTCGGTGCCGGCGACGCCGACGACCTTGTGCCCAAGGCAGAACGTGGCGTCGATCCGCGACGCCAGCGCGCGGGGCAGTTGTTCGTTGCCCCCTTCGATGCCGTAGATCCGCATGTACGCCGGGTCATTCATCAGGTAGTTCTGCAGTCCGTAGGACGTGCTTGTCAGGCACGGTTCGGTCGCCAGGTCGCTGTGAATCAACTGCTCGATGTACCGGCGGGCCTCCGGCTCGGCGACGGCGGCGAGCATGGTGTCGAACCGCGCTTCGATGGCTTCCGATGCCGAGCCGTCCGGGTGATCGGAATGGTAAAACTCCTGAGGCGTCATGCGATCTTTGGCGAGCCGATCAAACGCCGACAACGCCGACGCGGCCCGCGGTCCCAGGTGCGACCGGACATCGTCCAGGTTGGACACGATCTGCCCATTCAGGATCGTCGCCGGCCCGCCCATCGCCCGAATGCTCAGCCCCATCTCTGCGATCAGCTCCTTCAGCGGGTCGTCGTCGAACAGTGAATAGTCATAAAACTCGGCGGCACCGGCTTCGTAGTGAACCGAGGCACGCGCGAACTGGGGGGTCAGAATCTTGCCCCCCACGCGATCGCTCGCTTCGAACAGGGTGATGCGAACGGGACAGTTCGCGGCTTTTTGAAGCGCGTAGGCGGTCATCAGCCCGCCGGGCCCGCCACCGATGATTCCGACCGTCCGGGTTCGCATTCGCTTCGGTTTCCTCGCCAATGGCGCACGCCGCCACACCCCTTAAACGCAGACAAGGCAGATTGTTACACAGGAAGGCACCTGGAGCCGTGCCGACACCTACCCTCCGTTGCGCCCCGAACCACAGGGCTTTCAATAGGGAATGCCTATTGAAGCCATTCAGCCGCACCCGTTTGAACTGCTGACCTCGGTGGGATACTTTCTGCCACTTCCAAAGTGGTGCTCGTTCGCGTCCTGCGGACGACCTGGCTTTCCGGCGGATGAAAAAGAGGCGTGCGGACCGGTGGACGTGAGTCCTGACTGATACACGTGCAATGAGTTGCCCGTGCCGGTCTCCGCCCGGGTTATTTACGATCAATGGAGTCTCGTCATGCTTGGTGTTCGCGATCAGTTCCCTCAGTTCAAGCTCCAGTCCGTGGTCAGCATTGAAAAAGGCAAGGAGTTTGCCGAGCTGTCCAGCGACAGTTTCCCGGGCAAGTGGCTCGTCGTCTTCTTCTGGCCGATGGACTTCACCTTCGTCTGCCCGACCGAGATCGCCGAGTTCGGCAGGAAGAACGGCGAGTTCACCGACCGCGATACCCAGGTTCTTGGCGTCAGCACCGACACCCAGTTTGTTCACCTGGCCTGGCGGAAAGATCACAACGACCTCCGCGGCCTGCCGATCCCGATGGTCGCCGACACCAAGCGCGAGCTGACCACCGCCTGCGGCATTCTTCACCCCGAGGAAGGCGTCGCCCTTCGCGCGACCTACATCGTCGATCCCCAGGGTGTCATCCGCTGGGCGAGCGTCAACGACCTGAAGGTCGGTCGCAACGTGGACGAAGTCATCCGCGTGCTCGATGCACTCCAGACCGATGAACTCTGCCCCTGCAACTGGAAAGACGGGGACGCGACCCTGAAGGTAGCGTAGAGGTCGCGGTGCGGCTCAATGACGAATGACGGAATGCGGATGACAAGTGAATGACGAGTGAATGACGAAGGCGCGACCGGATGGCTGCCTTGTTCGTCAGTTCGCCGCACTCATTGTCCTGCCGCATTTCGTCATTTGTTCGTTCGTCATTCGAACTTCATTCGCCATTCGATTTTCATCATTCGTCATTCCTGTGAGGTTGTCATGCTCGAAGCACTCGAGGCGCTCCGCCAGTCGTTCCCGGAATACGCCAAGGACATCAAGCTCAACCTGTCGAGCGTGCTATCCGATTCGTCGTTGTCGGTCGATCAGCGCTGGGGCGTGGCGGTGGCGAGCGCGATAGCGTGCAACAGCCCGCAACTGAAGGAAGCAACCCTCGCCGACGCGCGGAACCATGTCGAGCCCAGGGTGCTGGAAGACGCCGCCGCATCAGCGGTGCTGATGGCGATGAACAACATCTACTACCGCTTTCGGCACATGGTCGACAAGCCCAGCTACGGCCAGAAGCCGCCGCGCCTGCGCATGAACCGGATCATGCAGCCGACATCGACGAAGGTCGATTTCGAGCTCTATTCACTTGCCGTCAGCGCGATTCATGGTTGCGAGATGTGCGTGCAGTCGCACGAGAAGGCCCTGATGGGGCACAACGTCACCGAAGACCAGGTGAACGACGCGATCCGCATCGCCGCGGTGTTCCACGCGGCGGCGCAAGTGCTGACGGCGGGCTTGTAATGTTGCACGGGCGCACGCGCAAGAGTGGTCCACGAATGAACACGAATGCTCACGAATAGAGAAGGATGAGGACTGGCGGACAAACCGCGCGGCCCCTGCCCTTCTTCATTCGTGAGCATTCGTGTCTATTCGTGGACCCGCCGTCTTCGATGCTCATCGCGGCCACACGTTCGGCTTACGCGATCCTGTCTACCTCGAAGCTGCCCTTGATATCCCAGCCCCAATCCCAGCCCCAGTCTTCGGCTTTGACGCTGCCGCCGCCGATGATGAGGCCCTTTTTGCCTAGCTGGCCCTTGATCGTCACCTCTTCGCCGTCGTCATCGAGCTTGTAGCGGAACCGGCCATTCTTCTCGTTGATCTTTCCGTAAAACGTCCCCTCGAAATCGTGCCCGTCGATCTCGATCCGGCCGGAGATGCTGTTGTCGGTCTGGTGGAAGATGCTCATGTCAAAGTCGTACTTCTTGCTGAAAAGGAAGTACTTCACCTTGATGTGGCCTTCCCATTCGCCGACGAGATCGGTTGATCGAACCAGCGGCGCATCGGCGACCTTCGCCGGCTTCTGCGCCTTGGCGGCTTTCTGGGCGGCCTTCAATTCGGCCTTGTTGGGAAGCGTCGTCGCGGTCAGGTGAGGGTTGACGACTTCAGACGGCGTCAGCGAAACGTGGGCTGCAAAAAACTTGCGGTCTTCAAGGGTTTGGATGAATGCGTCGGTCATGTGGGTGCAGTCCTTTCAAACGTCTGCTTGAAGATTGACCAGCGCCGGCGGCAAAGGTTTGGACGATTTCCGCGTCGAGTTCACGGCATTCACCTAACCCGGCGAATCCAGTGACGTGCAACCACGATAACCTGAGGGAACTGCACGAGTAACCGATCGCATGAAATGACTCGGAGCCCCGGGTCGACCGACAATCATCTTGTCGCGACCCGAGGCTCCGGTCATGGCGTGCGGCTTCATCTTGTCGATTTCGACACGTCGCTCACTTCACCGTGATCGTGTACGGGCTGATCAGGATGACCGGTCGATCCTGCAGCAGATGCATCATCTGGATCTGCTGAAGTGCCTGCCTGCGGAGCGAGGGGTTGAGCGCGCCCAAAAAGCTGTCGATCTTGATCTCGATTTTCGGCTTGATGTTGATCGCCGCCTGCGGGCCGTTGGAACCGTTGCCGCTGAGGTAGTCGCCGAGGGTCTTGGGGCTGGGAACCTGCCGTACGTCGTAAGCGCCGGCCTTGAGACCGCCCTTGGTTGCCGCCGCGGCGATCGCATCGCGCAGACCGCCGATCTCGTCGACCATGCCCAATTCCTTGGCCCGGCTGGCGACGAAGATACGGCCACGGGCCACGCGGTCGATATCCGCAATCTTGCCCTTGCGCGTCGTCAGGATACGGTCGGTGAACTGGTCGTAGGTCGACTTCATCCAGGTGGTCACCATCACGCGCTGACGATCGGTGAACGGCTGATTCATGCTGAACAGGTCGGCGTTGCGGCCCTTGGCGAAGGTCTCGGACTTGACGCCCAGCTTCTCGAAGAGGTCGGCCATCACGAACTTGCCGCCGACCACGCCGATCGAACCGACGATCGCGGTGGGGTCGGCGTAGATGGTGTCGCCGGCCGATGCCAGGTAGTACCCGCCGCTGGCCGCCATTCCGCCGATGGAGATCACGACCGGCTTTTTCTCTGCCAGCCGGCGCGCGGCCTGCCACATCACTTCGCTCGCCAGCGCGCTGCCGCCGGGCGAATCGATGCGAATGACCACCGCCTTGATGTTGTCGTCCCTCAGCGCCGCCCGGAACGCCTGCCGCATGTTGGTGGACCCGATGTTTCCCCCCTGGCTGAGGATGCCGTCATCGGCTTCGCCATCGACGATCACGCCCTCGGCGTAGATGATCGCGACGGAGTCCTTCTCGGTCGGCTTGTCGTCTTCGGACTTCTTCATCAGCGACGCCAGCAGCCCGAACGGGTTGCTGAAATCAACGGGTGCGCGCTGCTCCATGCCGTAGGCGGGGTTGAGCAGCACTTCGTTGCCGAGCTTCTTTTCCAGCAGGGCCCGAACGCCGTCCTGGTCGATCAGGTGGTCCACCAGCTTGCGCGCCTTGGCGGTTTTGCCGGATGCCATTGAGTCGTCGATGGTGGTCTTGACCACGTCGGCATCGACCTTGCGGAACTTGACGATGCCGTTGACGACTTCGTTGTAGAGGCCTTCGACGAGCGCCTTCATCTCGCCGCGAAGTTCTTCCGAAGCCTGCGTGCGGGTGTACTGCTCGTCTGCGCCTTTGTATTCGCCGATCTGCACGTAGTCGGCCTTGACGCCGACCTTGTCGAACAGGCCGCGGAGGAACATCGATTCGATACCGATGCCCGGGAGCATGAGCTCGCCGCCTTCAAGCAGGCAGATGTCGCTGGCGCCGGTCGCCATGGTGTAAAGCGTCGTATCGTAGCCGTCGGCGTGAATGAAGACCGGCTTGCCGGCCTTGACGATCGCGGCCAGTGCGTCGCGGATTTCCTGGGCCTGCGACAGGCTGATGCCGGGGTCGCCGAGGAAGATCAGCACGCCTTTGACCTGCGCATCGGTACGGATCTTTTCGA
This sequence comes from Humisphaera borealis, assembly GCF_015169395.1. Taxonomy (GTDB): domain Bacteria; phylum Planctomycetota; class Phycisphaerae; order Tepidisphaerales; family Tepidisphaeraceae; genus Humisphaera; species Humisphaera borealis. The sequence goes on along the minus strand of NZ_CP063458.1, from coordinate 6,617,764 downwards.
GCCGTTCTAGGAAGGTGCGGAGGTTCAGGCGGTAGTCGCCGAAGAGGCTGAATGAGGCCTCGGTTTCGCCCATGGGCTCGGACAGGTCGAAAAACGCGACCTGCGCCATCTTCGACTTCTTCTCGCGATCGGCCTTGAGCTGTTTCATCAGCTCGGCCGGCGAGGGGAAGTCGCTCTTGCTGTTGTCGGGCTGCGTCGCGGGCTTGGTCGGGTCCGACTTATCCGGCGTGGGCTTTTCCGGCGTCGGCATCTTCTTCCCGACCGGCTTCGTAGCCGGCTCGGCCAGTGCGGTCGCAACCAGTCCCAATACCAGCAGCAGGCACGAAGGGACCAGGAACAACGACCCGGTCGCGTGACGTTTCAGCATAGACGAACTCCCACTACGGTGGTCGATTCCAGGAGGCAAGCAGATTTGGTCGAACAGCCGGCCAAACGGGCTAACGATACCGTCTCATCGGCCCGGAGTCATCGGAAAGTTTGTTTTGAAAGCGGTTGCCGCTCGGGCGGCGGCCCTTCCAGCCCCCGCACCACGCCATCACTGCGGCACTGGCCCTCGTCGCGGATGCATCATCAACTGCTCGACCGCCTGCTCGATCGCCCGGTCGTTGGGCTTCCCGTCGGGCTTCCGTTTCAGAAGGTAGCTTTGCTTCCCGCCGCCTGGCTGCCACGTGAATGTCATATCCGGCTGAAGGTCCATGGTGCCGTTGGCTTCGATGTCCCAGTAGTCGCGCAGGCCGCGCACCGCGTACAGCACGGCGGTTTGGTCGGCAATGTGACGGTCTTTCGGAGCCCCGCCGAAGTACAGTTCATACCCCCGTCGTACGGGGTGATCTTTCGGCAAGGCGGCGAGTTTTGCGCCGGCTTTCAGCCCGCTCGGGACCGAGCCGATCTCCCGACCGACAAACGTCAGCTCCACCGGCCAGTGCGTGATGGCGTACAGCGACGACGCCGCGTCGAGCGAGAAGTTGTTGTTCCCCAGCTTCATGTCGTCCTTCGCCGGCCGACCGATGAAGTTGCCGCCCATGCAGACCCAGACTTTGACCTTGGACTTCACGAGGTCGATCCCGCTCGGCCGATCGCCATCGGCCGGCAGACTGAGCAGCGCCGCAATGTTGGTTAGATCGCCCACGGTCAGGATGACGACGCTCCGCTCCGGCTGTTTCGAAAGCACATCGACATAAACGCGCACAGCGTCCGGGGCGTCGGCGCCCGACTTCAGATCGTGCTGGTACTCCTCCGCAATCTGCCGGGCGTACTTGGACGAAGAGTTGACCGCGTTCGGCTGCTTCGGCCTGCCGATGGGCAGATCCGGCCGGCCGTACCAAGTGTTGATGGCGTCGACGCACGGCGCCGACCAGGGGTTTTTCGCCGAGACCACCGTCGCGAGAATCTCTGCCTCACCCAGGTCGGCCAGCGCGTGCAGCATCGCGAGCGCGCCCACGTCATCGCAGTCGCTGTCCATGTCGGTGTCGAAGAGGATCTTCGCCGGTGCGGCGGGCCGTGTGGCCGGCGCGGCACCGGCCGTGCTGATGGCGGGCACACAGCAGACGATGAGAATCAGCATCCGGACCGGGCCACGGGTCATCGTCGTCTCCAGGCGATCGGGTCAGTCACCGGCCACGGCCAGTAGTCGGGCGATTGTAATGTCGGTGCCCCCTGACGCAGTCAGGATTTTGTCGTCGATCTGGACGGCCATCGTTACGTTGTTAACGGCCGTGAACACCGTGACCGACTTTCCCCTGGTCCCGAACGACGGGTCGGCCCGGCCTTTGGCAGTGAGGCGGGCGACGCCGATTGCGTCGGTGCCGGCGCGCCCGGCGAGGACGATCTTTCCGGTGCTGTCGATCGCCAGACGGTCGGCGGTGTCGTTGCGGGCTGCGGTGCCGAGCAGTTTCCGATAGTCCGCTGTCGCGACGCCGTTGGCACCGAATCCGGCGCTGACCGCGCCGTTGAGCTTGAACGCCAGCACCGATGCCACCCGCCCGCCGGCCACGGTTCGGCTGGCGCTGACGAGAATACGATTGGCTTCGACCCGCACATCGCTGGCCGCCCCCCGCCGGCGGCTGACCGCCACGCCGTCCTTGCTGAAGGTGTTGTCGAGCGTGCCGTTGGCGTTGTATCGCAGGACAAGGATGCGCGCCGGCGAGGCTTCGACGTTGAACCCGGCCTCGCGCTCGGCGGCGGTGCCGACCACGACGATCTTGCCGTCGGCCTGGAGCGCGGCGGATGCCGCCCGCTCGATGTCGAACCTGGGCAGGTCGGTGACGACGACGCCGTTCGTGCCGAACGTGCCGTCAAGATGCCCGTCAGCGTCGTAACGGGTGACGATGATGTGCGGCGACTGCTGCACCCGCGACAGGAACGCTTTCTGTTCGTACCCGACGACGACCAGCTTGCCGTCGGCCTGTTGCAGTAGTTTGACGGCGGCGTCCTGCCGATGGGCCGTGTCGGTGGTTGTTATGCCGCCGGTGCCGAACGTGGTGTCCACCGAGCCGTCGGCGTTCAGTCGTTGCAGCAGTAAATCTTCAGGGCCGTCGGCCGACGGCGTGCCCGCGCCGAGCGTCGCGCCAGCGACGACGATTTGTCCCGCGGGGGTCACGACCATCGACATCCCACCGGGCTGTGACAGCTCGGCGACGCCGCCCACTCCAAAAGCGGGATCGAGCGCCCCTGCCGACGTGACACGGCTGACCGTGCTGAACACCGACGACTGCGGCGAAGGGAAGTGCTGCCCCAGCAGCAAGGAAGAGCCATCGTCCAGCGCAACCTGGTCAATCGCAGCATCGCTTTGCGTGGCGACATTGACGACCAGCTGCCCGCCGTTGCCAAACGAGGGATCGAGGCCGCCTCCGCCCCCCGGAGTCGCCGCAAAAAGCGCCCGGCGTTCCAAGGTTTCCACCGATGTCCGCCCGATGGTTCGTGCTCTGCGCATAACGCCTCCGCTGGTTGCAATGGATGCGGCCTACCTCTGGACGACGCGGCAAGTGGTCGCGGTTCACATCAGATCTGAACACGGACGCTCGCACTTCAGCGGCTCAGTCAGTGACACGGGCTTCCAGCCCGTGCGCGTTGTGCGGGAGTGGATGGTTTCGCCTACGACCGTCCTTCGACTTCAAGGTCGCCAGCATGGGCTGGAAGCCCGAGTCACTGACGGTGTCGTCATGAAAACTCTCCAACATTCGCAGTCCCTTCGGGTAATCTCACAACCATCATGAACCCGCTCAACCGTCTCGCTCATCGGTCTGCACTGTTTCTTGTTGTCTTCGCGTGCGCCGCCTCGGCGTTTGCCGCCGGGCCGTTGCCGCGGGCGACGCCCGAATCGCAGGGCGTTTCGTCGGCGGCCATCCGCGCATACATCGAAGCGGCCGATGCGGGCGTCGATACCATGCACGGCTTCGTGCTCGTCCGTCACGGCAAGGTAATCGCCGAGGCCTGGTGGAAGCCGCAGACCGCCGAAACGCCGCACGTCATGCACTCGCTCAGCAAGAGCTTTACTTCGACAGCGGTCGGCCTTGCGGTCGCCGAGGGCAAGCTCAGCATCGACGATCCGGTGCTGAAGTTCTTCCCGGACGACGCCCCGGCCAAGCCGTCAAAGAACCTGCAGTCGATGCGCGTGCGCGACCTGTTGATGATGTCCACCGGCCATCAGACCGAGCCGAAGTTCACCGCCGACGAGCCTTGGGTGAAGACCTTTCTGAACCACCCTGTCGAGTTCAAACCGGGTACGCACTTTCTCTACAACTCGCCGGGCACGTATATGTGCAGCGCGATTGTGCAAAAGGTGACTGGCCAGACCGTGCTGGAATACCTCAAGCCTCGCCTTTTTGAACCCCTTGGCATCGCGAACCCCACTTGGCTGTCGAGCCCGCAGGGCGTGAGCACCGGCGGATGGGGCCTGATGATCCGCACCGAAGACGTCGCCAAGTTCGGCCAGCTTTACCTGCAGAAGGGCAAGTGGGAGGGCAAGCAGCTTGTTCCCGAGAAATGGGTCGAGATGGCGACCGCGCGGCAAACGTCCAACGGCAGTGACCCCACCCGCGACTGGGACCAGGGCTACGGCTTCCAGTTCTGGCGCTGCCGCCACGGCGCTTTCCGCGGCGACGGCGCGTTCGGTCAGTTCTGCGTCGTAATGCCCGAGCAGGATGCGGTCGTCGCGATCACCGCCGACACCAAGGATATGCAGGCCGAGCTGAACGTCGTCTGGGACAAGCTGCTGCCGGCGTTCGGTAAGGAGCCGTTGCCGGAGAACCCCGAGGAGCAGGCCAAGCTGAAGGACCTGATCGCGAAGCTTGCCGTGCGCGAAGGGCACAAGGACAACGTGCTGAGGCTGCCCGGCACGCCGGCGACGCAACCGGCAAAGTAAAGTGCGAGACGTCGGAAGGCAACGAAGGGGATTCGGTGGCAAAACGACGCCGCGTTTCTCGATACGACGGGATGAATAGTGCCGGACGAGCCTCAATCCTTTGCCGTCGGATGGAGGCCCGTCCTGCACCAGTTCGAGGCTCCGACTCGTTGATCGGTCAGCCGGCCCCGCAACGGCTCAGCCGACCGCCGGTGTAGCTATTCAGACGAGAGCAAACGTGCCGCTGGCGATCGTGTGTTCAGCGTGCCCTCCCCACCACAGGATTTTCCAGTCGGCGTATAGGCCGAAGCTGTAACCGATACCCGCCGAGAACGTGAACGGTTTGCTCGCGTTAAACTCGCTCAAGCGAACCTTTCCGTCGTGGTTGGGGTCGTTGATCGACATGGTAAGTGTGCCCTTGATCCCGCCGAAAACACCCACGCTTGCCTTGGCGACGTCGTAGTTGAAGCCGATGCCTGCCGTCGCGCTCACGCCGATCCATACCGATGCGGAGGTCGTCGACGACACGTAGAAGCCGTCGACAAGATTGCCCGACCGAATGCCGGTCAGATCGAATCCGACCGTGCCGGAGGCCGAGAACCCTGCCATTCCGTAGATCGCCGCCGTCACCGGCACCGGACCTATCTGGAAGTTGGCCTTGGCAATCTGGAACTCGGCGAAGGTGGCACCGATTGGCGGGAGTGTATAGGTAACCAGATCGATGTTCTGGCCCAACACCATCTTGGCGGCGTTGGTCGAGTCTTGGAAAATCGGGAACGCCAAGCCTGCGCCCTCGAGCTTATTGACCAAGTCTGCAATAAAGGAGTTCTTGAACGGATCGCCGCCCAGCCGCGTGACGCCGCTGTAAGTGACGTTGTAGGCACCCAGGTCTAGTGCTCCGGTGAGGCTATCAAAGTTGAGCCCGTTAACGAGCTTGATCGCCTTGACGAAGATATTGAGCTTGCCGTCGAGCAGGCTCTTGCTGTCGAGCACCTTCCCAAACGTCTGACTGGAATCGAAGATCTGGATTACCGGAATCTGCCTTTCATAGAAGTCGACGAGCGGCTGAAGCGGCTTCGTGACGGTCTGAATCTTTTCGACGATCGGGCGAACGCCGTCGGTGATAAACCTCCCGACGTCCAGCTTCAGGTTGAGCTTGTCAATACCTGTCGAACTGTTGGCGTACGCCCCAGCGCCGGCGACGGAGCGACCTCGGTTCCGAACGAAACTACTGAGGTTGAAGGTGACCGCCAGCACGTCGTTTCCGCCGCCACCGTCGAGCAGGTCTTCACCCGTGATGCCGGTCAACTGATCGACGCCGCCATCGCCCCATAGTCTGTTCTGGCCCCCGTTGCCGTCGAGTGTATCGTTGGCGGCTCCGCCGTAGAGCTGGTCGTCGCCCTCGCCCCCAAGCAGCGTGTCATTCCCGTCGCCGCCGTAGAGGAAGTCGTTTGCCCCGTTGCCCTTCAGCGTGTCATTGCCGGTCAGTCCGATTAGGAAGTCGACGCCGTCTGCGCCGATGAGGGTATCGTCCCCTTCCAGGCCGTTGAGCGTGGTTCGCGATGCAGAAGGCGATGATTTGAGGGTGTCAGGGCCGCGTCCTCCGATGAGATCCTCGACGTCGGGCATCACGTTGCTCTTGATGCTCAAGCCGACCAGGCCGTCGTCTGCAACGCCGTCAGCGGAAACGAAGAGGCTGTTGAGGGACACTCCGAAGTTGGCGGCATCTACGCCAGCACCGCCGTTGTAAGTGTCGGCACCACCGCTGAAGTAAAGGACGTCATTGTCACCGTCGCCAAAGAGGGCGTCGCCGCCATTGCCGCCCTGAAGGGTATCCTGTCCATCGCCACCATGGAGGGTCATCGGAACGACGGGCACGACATTGCCGCGGACAGCAAGTATTGTGTCGGCTCCGCCCTTTGCATCGACGGAGACGCGGCCTATGCCCGATGCGAGCCCCTGATAGACCACATTGCTAACGGCACCCACCTTCTCGGTGACGACCAGCGTCCCCGATGTCTGAGAAATGCGGATTACGTCGGCAACCTCGCTGCCGAGGACATTGAGTGTGTTGGTGCTCGGATCCAATGTCGCGAGTACGGCGCTAAGCAGGCGTCGCGTCTCGAGCGATTCGATAGTGCGGTATGACATGACATCTCCAGTTCCTCGGCCAAGCCGAAATGGCTCGCGAGCGGGGCGAGTTCGATCGTCCACCTGCTCGCAGCCGGAATTGTCACGTGCCCGCCCAACGGCAACGATCAGCACGACCGCCTGTGCCGGCATAAGTCGGCTACTGTGCCCGCCATTACAGTTTCGCCCTATGGTTGCGTCGGTCTTGCTGCTACGCAGCTGCGCGGTGTGGCGTCGTGAATCGGTCAGACGTGGGTCGGGCCTTTCAGGCAAGAAGAACACGAATCGACACGAAGAATAGAAACTGAAAGAGGCCCGCGGTTCGGGCCTGCCGCTCCCGGTCCACATCGCGGCAAACTGCGTCGCGCCACAGAAGTCGCACACAGTGGTTCGCACCTGAAACGCTCCGCAACAGCGTCAACCTGCGTTGATGGCGGCGATGCTCCGGTTTGACGCCGCCGGGACCGGGTTCCTATATTGCGCCTCAACTTTTGCAATGGCGGTGGGTTATCGGTTTGCCGACGAGCTTTGAGCGACATCCCTCTTCTCTCGCTACGCGCCGGCGGCGCGGGCGGTTGCTCGCGCTGGCGATCGCCTGGGCGTCGCCGGCGGCGATCCTCGCGCCGCTGCTGATGCCGGCACCCGCCGTCGCGCAGTACCAGGCCCCGAGCGAAAAGCTGCTCATGTCGGGAAAGTCGGCCGTCACCTGGCGACAGGTAGACGCCGACGTCATCCTCATCGAAGGGCCCGTCTCGCTGGAATTGGAACGGGCGACGCTGTCGGCGAAGCAGGCGGTCCTCTGGCTGAGCCCCGAAGCGGGGAACGAGCCGAACCGGATGAAGGTTCAGGTCGTGCTGGTCGGCGACGGCAAAGTGATCGCCGACGGCGCGGTGCGCAGCGGCGAGCGGATGCTGGTCAACGCGTCGGTCGCCGGGCGGGTTCGGTTGACGGCCGTCGATCGCGCCGAGAAAGACCAGTCGGGGTCCGAGCTGTACAAGCTGGCCGACTCGATTCGCAACCCCGGCGCGGCCCCCGCCGTCGCGGCAGCACCGGCGGTCGCCGTCGCCGGCGCGAACCAGACGCCGGCAACGCGACCGGCACCGGCCGATGGATCGACGCCCGCTTCGCGCGACCCCGCATCGACCGGGCCGACCTCTCCGGCGCGTCCTGCCGTCCCGATCGCCGCGGCACCGCTGGTCGCCGCGACCGGACCGGCCATCGCGCCGACGACGTATCCCGCCGGTTCGGCCGCGGTCCTGCCGGCAACGCCCGTCTTTTTCGAAGCGCCGGAGCTTGAGCTGATCCAGTCCGACGACGGGACCGTCGCCGCGGTCTTGTCAAAGGGCGTAAAGTTGATGCACCGCCGGCCCAATGGCGACCTGATCGAATTGCAGGGTCAGCGCGTGGTGCTGTTTACGCCGTTGAAGGACCTGAAGGAGCTTCAGAAGGACGGCAGGCAGATCAAGGCGATCCAGGATGCGGTGACGGCGGCGTATATCGAAGGCGACGCGCGAATCGTTTACACGCCTGCCGATCAGCGGAAGATCGGCGAGCAGCGGCTGGAGGCGGCGCGCGTCTATTACGAGTTCACGACCGATCGTGCCGTGCTGACCGATGCCGTGCTGCGGACGATCGACCCCAAGGCGCAGATTCCGATCACGGTGCACGCCAAGACGATCCGCCAGCTCGCCGCCGGCGAGTACAAGACGGAAAAGACCGAGCTGAGCACCAGCGCCTTTGCCGTGCCGACCTACAGCATCAAGGCCGAGAAAATCTACATCCGCCAGGAGCCCGGCAAAGAAGAAGGCGAAGAGACGCGGTCGATTTTCGAGGCCGAGAACACGACCTTCCGAACGTTTGGCGTGCCGTTCTTCTGGCTGCCTTACGTCGGCGGCGACCTGTCGAACAACAAGACGCCGCTGCGGAACATCGGCGGCGGTAAGTCCAGTTCATTTGGCGTCGAGGCACAGACCGAGTGGGGCTTGTTCGAGACGTTCGGCAAGTCGCCGCCGCGTGATCTCGATCTGTCGTACCAGGTGGATTACTACTCAGACCGTGGACCGGCCGGCGGGTTTAACGGCAAATACCAGGGCGGTTCGGTCGTCGGTCAGGACAAGCAGCCCTGGAACTTCGAAGGGCAGTTCAAGAGCTACGCGGTCTATGACGAAGGCGTCGACGACATCGGCCGGCCGCTGCCAACGCAAATCGAAGGCGAGCAGCGTCTTCGCGGCCATGTGATGTGGGAACACCAGCACATCCTGCCGGACAACTGGCAGGCCCAGATTCGCGCCGGCTTCGTCTCCGACCCCACGTTCCTCGAACAGTGGTTCCCGCGGCAGTTCGATCGCGAGCTTCCGCACGATGTGTCGTTCTACTTGAAGCGGCAGAAGGAGACCGAGGCGTTCACGATCTTGGCCCAGTTCCAGCCGAACGAGCAGGTGACCACCAGCGATTTGGTGCAGGAGCAGTTCGAAGTCGAGCACCTGCCGGAGATCGGCTATCGGCGGATCGGCGACGCGATCGGGCCGGGCACGTTCTACTCGAACAACCTCGTCAGCGGGTTGCACTTTCAAGGGTCGCGGTATTCGCTTCAGGAGCAGGGATACTTTGCGTCAAACCCGCCGGGGCAACCGTCGCTCGGCACGACTGGCACGACCGATGACGTCATCTGGCGCGGCGACTTCCGGCAGCAGGTGAACTTCCCGTTCTCCGCCGGCCCGTTCCGCGTGGTGCCGTACGTCATGGGGCGTTACACGGCGTACAGCGATTCCCCGGACGACAGCATGATCCATCGCCTGTACGGCGGCGTCGGCGCTCGCATCACGACGGCGTTCTGGAAGGTCGACGACACGGTCGAGAACCGGCTGTTCGACCTCCACCGCATGCGGCATGTAATCGAGCCAGAGATCAACGTCTTCACCAGCGCGACCACGGTCGACCGCGGCGACGTCTACGTCTTCGACGAGCAGATCGACCCGGTCAACGACATCTCGGCGGTGCAGTTCGCGTTGCACCAGCGGTGGCAGACCTATCGCGGCGGGCCGGGCCGGTGGCGCAGCGTGGACTTCTTCACGCTGAACCTGGAAGCGAACCTGTTCTCCAATCAGCCGGAGGAAGACCAGCGAAAGCCGATCGGTTTCCGCGGGCTGTACTTCCCGACGCTGCCGGAAGTGAGCGTGGCGCGGAACAGCATCAACGCCGACGCCACCTGGCGCATTTCCGACACCACTGCCCTGCTGGCCGACGTGCAGTGGAACGCCGACAAGTCGCGCCTGGCGACGGCGTCGATCGGGATGGTCGTTCAGCGCGACGAGCGAATGACCTATTACGTCGGCACGCGGTACATCGACGAACTGAACAGCAACATCACCACCGCGTCGATCGATTACCAGATCAGCAGTCGATACAACGTCGCGATCGGACAGAGCTTCGATTTCGGCCAGGGGGAGAACGTGGTGAGCACCGCCTCCGTGATCCGCAAGTTCGACACCCTCTTCATCGTCGTCAAGGCGTTTTACAACCAGACGACCGACCAGAACGGCTTCAGCTTCAGCATCGTGCCGCGAGGACTCGCGGCGGGCGTGGACAGCGAAGTGCTGAACACGACGCTGGAAAACCAGCGCCGCTGAAGCGGCGGAAGGCCGCCTGCGGCGGCTGGAGTCAGAAGTCAGAAAAGAATGCGGGGATGGAATGGATGCGAAGTCGTTTCTGGATTTGCTAGTTCATCAGAAGAGTCACGAGTTTGTGCTCGCGGTCTATCGGATGACGACGGACGACGGCATTTCCTCGTGACGAATTGTTCGGATTGACGTCGCAGCTTCGTCGGGCGGCGGTCTCGATCCCGGCGAACATCGCAGAGGGGTTCATCAAGAGGGGGAAAGCAGACAAATTACGGTTTTATAACATCGCTCAAGGGTCTGCCGAGGAATGCCGCTACTACATGCTGCTCGTCAAAGATCTGGGCTACGCGGATACCAGCCATGAAACCGCGATCCTCCTGGAAGTGTGCCGGATGCTGAACGCATACGTGAATGCGATCGCAGCGGAGAGACGCTGATGCCGCCGATGGCGGCTGGCGTCGGAAGTCCAAAGTCGGGAGTCAGAGTCAGATTCAGAACTGCATTCTTCTGACTCCCGACTTCCGACTTCCGACTTCGCTTAGGGCTCGTCCTGAGCTTACGGCAGCGCCTTCAGCAACACCTTCACCACCTTTGTCAGTCCGCTCTTGGCCCCGCCGATGAACTGCTGGAACAGCTTGTTCGTGACCTCCATGAACTCCTGCATGTGCTCCAGCCGCTGGCGGGTGAGCTGAACGGCTTCGGCCTTGTTGCTCTTGCCCAGGTCGCTGTCGTCCAGCATCTTCTGGCACTGCTTGATCGTCTCCAGGACCGGGTCCATCTCGCGGCGCTTGCGCTCGGCGAGGATGATTGAGAACATCTCCCAGACGTCCGTCAGGCTTTCGAAATATTCACGACGTTCGCCCCGCTTGTGCAGCCGGCGGACGATGCCCCAGTCGCACAGCGCACGCAGGCTCATGCTGGCGTTACCACGGCTGATGTTCAGGCGGTCCATCACGTCATCCGTGCACTGCGGCAAACCGGTGATGAACAGGAACGCGTGGATCTCCGCCATCGTGCGGTTGATCCCCCACGTCTGTCCCATCTCGCCCCATCGGCGGATGAACAGGTCCTGGGCGGTTTGAAGAAGCTGCTCGGGTGTCCGAGGCGTCGCCGGAAAAGCCACGGGTACAAAAACGCTGCTCGTCGGACTGCTCGCTGGGGTCGCAATGGCCATAAGGGTCTCCTAAGTTTCAGTATGTACTGAAATATAGGGCGACACGCGATGGAATTCTGCTAACTCGTTATTTGAAAGATGGTTGCCGACATGGACAGCTATTTTGTGATAATTCGTCAGCGTTCCGCGGTTGGACAGGGGTTTTCCGTCGGGTAAGTTACCCCCCGGCGTCGCTCGGCGACGAACATTTCCACTTCGGAAAGGGGTCCAGATGAGCCAGTGGTACTACTCGGTTGACGGTGCACAACAAGGTCCGGTCGCGCTCGAACAGATCTCACAATGGGCCACCGCAGGCCAGTTCGACGGGCAAACGCTTGTCTGGCGAGAAGGGATGTCACAGTGGCTCCCCGCCGCGAAAGTGCCCGAACTGGCTGGCATCTTCGGGGCTCGCCGGCAACAAGCCTACGCTGCCCCAGTCGCCGAGGCAGTCGTTCAGCCTCAATATGCCGCCCCGGCCGAAACGCTGAATTACCAAGGGCCGAGCACTGGGGAATCCGTCACGCCCCGCATTATCGCCGCGCTGGTCGAAACCAAGCCTTGGGTCCGCCTGTTTTCCGTCCTCCTCTTTATCGCCGTGGGCATCATGGGACTGGCAGGCCTGATCCAGCTCCTAGGCGTCGTCGGCTTTGCCTCGTCTTCCCGAAGGGGAGGCGGTGTCGCCGCACTCGGCTTGCTTAGCGTCGTTGGGACGGTGCTCCTGTCGCTACTGTACTTCTTCCCTGCGATGTACCTTGGTCGCTACGCGTCACGCATCGCCGACCTCAGCCGTTCCCGCCGACAGTCCGACCTCGAAGCCGCGATGGAGGCCCAGAAGTCGTACTGGAAGTTCATCGGCATCCTGACGCTGATCGTCATCGTCATCTATGCGATTGTCTTCGTCGTTGTGCTCGGTGCCGGGTCCCGTCGGTTCTGACAAGGATCACAGCAGCGCTCAATCCGGCGAGAGGAACGCCCACGGACAGCCGTCCGTGGGTTTTCCTTTGGTGCACCGGGACGCCTTCGCTCACTTCTTCAATCCCGCCCGGTAAAACTCGATCATCTTCGCCAGCCCTTCGCGCCGGCTCACCACCGGCTGCCAGCCCAGGATCTGCTTGGCCCGCGTGATGTCCGGCTTACGCACCTTCGGATCGTCCGGCGGCATCGGGTGGTGGGTGATCTTGCTTTGGCTCTCGGGGATCAGGCTCAGCACTTCCTTGGCGATATCCAGGATCGTCAACTCCTGCGGATTGCCGAGATTGATCGGCTCGTGGAAGTCGCTCTCCATCACCATGTTAATGCCGCGCACCAAGTCGCTCACGTAACACAGGCTGCGCGTCTGCTTGCCGTCGCCAAAGACCGTCAGCGGCTCGTTGTTGAGCGCCTGGCGGATGAAGCTGATCACCACCCGGCCGTCGTGCGGATCCATGCGCGGGCCGTAGGTGTTGAAGATGCGGATGATGCGCGTGTCCGCACCGCGCTCGCGGTGGTACGCCATCGTGCAGGCTTCCGAGAACCGCTTGGGCTCGTCGTACATGCTGCGCAGGCCGATCGGATTGACATTGCCCCAGTAGGTTTCCGGCTGCGGGTTCACCTGCGGGTCGCCGTAGCATTCGCTGGTGCTGGCCATCAGGAACCGGGCGTTCTTCTCCAGGCACAGTTCCAGCAGGTTCCAGGTGCCCTGGCTGTTGACCTTCACGGTCGCGATCTGGTGCTTCACGTACCCGATCGGGCTCGCCGGCGACGCCATGTGATAGATCCGGTCGATCGGCCCGTCCACCTTCACCGGCTCAATGACGTCGGCCTTGATGAACGTGTACTTCGGATTGCCGGTCAGGTGGGCGATGTTCTCGCTCTTGCCGGTGATGAAGTTGTCCAGACCGACCACCTCGTGCCCCTGCGAGAGCAGCAAGTCGGTCAGGTGAGAAGCCAGAAAGCCGGCCGCGCCGGAGATGAGAACACGCATAGTCAGTTCCTTCGGAAGTAGGCAGTACGCAGTAAGCAGAAAAGATCACGCCTCTTCCTGTCGCACTGAATGTTCTGCCTACTGCATACTGCGTACTGCTTACTTAAAGATCCGAAACCGCAGGATCGTCAGGACCGCCTTGATCCCGTCGATCCACGTTATCTTCTTGCCTTCCTCGTAGCTTCGGCCGTGATAACTCACGCCGACCTCGTACACCCGCACGCGCGGGCGCAGCCTGGCGACCTTCGCCGTCACCTCGGGTTCAAAGCCGAACCGGTCGCACTTGAGCGGCGGAATCCGCTTCAGCACCGAGGCCCGGAAGACCTTGTACCCCACCTCCATATCGGTGAGGTTGAGGTTGGTCATCATGTTGCTCATCAAAGTGAGCATCCGATTCGCCACCGAGTGCCAGAAATAATGCACCCGGTGCGGCTCAGACCCGATAAATCGGCTGCCGTAGACGACATCGGCGCGGTCTTCGACGATCGGCTCCAGCAGCGTGGGATAGTCGTCGGGGTCGTACTCCAGGTCCGCATCCTGGATGAGCACCACATCACCCGTCGCCGCCGCGAACCCTGCTCGAACCGCCGCCCCCTTGCCGCGGTTCACCGGCAGGTGAATCACGCGGATGGGCACTTCAGGGAACATCGCGGGCAGCGCATCCAGCCGGGCCGCCGTGCCGTCCGTCGAGGCGTCGTTGACGCAGACAATCTCCTTCACAAGTCCCGCCGGCACCCTTGCCGCGACCACCCGCCCCACCAGTTCGTGGATGGTGCCGGCCTCATTAAAGACCGGTATCACGACGGACAATCGCAGGCCCGGCGACGAACCGGCGGCGTCGGGCAGAGCAGGCTGGGTCGGGTCGATCGGTTTGTCCATGTCAGTACGCGTGCGACAAACGCTCTCGAATCCGGAGTGCGCAACGACGAGGGCATCCTATCGGGGGGAGGGCGATTCGCAATCGATCGTTTTCCTTCCTGCAGCGTCCGGATAAACAAGCCCGCCCCGCCCCGGCTTGGTCCGGACGGTCGGCGAAACCCAGATTAAATCACTCCGCGATTTGACCCGCCGTTAGGTGGTGCACCTATACTCAAAAACCGACGTAAAACCATTTTCGGCAATAATTAACATCTCTTGCTGTATCGAAAGGTGTGTCATATGACCTGTTGCGGACTTTCGGATAAACCCCCCTTTCGACGTCTGCCGCCGACGGGCTTCACGCTGGTCGAGCTTCTCGTCGTCATCGGTATCATCGGCCTGCTCGTGTCCATCCTCCTGCCATCGCTGTCTCGGGCCCAGGAGCAGGCCAAACGCATCAAGTGTGCTGCACAGGTCCGCCAGCACTGTGCCGCCCTGATCATGTACGCCAACGACAATAAAGGCCGCCTGCCTGATTACGGCAACAAAAAAGGCGAGTTCAACCGGAGCGGCGTCACCGCGACGAAGGACGAGCTGCAACTCGTCCACCCCGAGCTCCGCGACATGCTCAAGGACGTCTACGGCGTGCCGCGGCAGATGTTCTTCTGCCCCACCAGCCCCGAAAACGACAACCCCGGCATGGCCTCGCCGCTTGTCTGGTCGCATACCGGCCACAGCGGCTACGGCTTTCTCGGTTACATGTTCCTCGCCGGACGGACCGAGCTGAACAAAGCCAAGCCGGCCGGCAACCCCATAGGCTCCACGGCAACCATCGGACCCTACACCGGCTTCGAGGAAGTCCCGCCGGGCATGACGATCTTCCCCGTCAAACTCACCGACCGGGCCTACTACGACATCCTCGTGACCGACATGGCCCGCAGCTACCAGAACGTCCTGGCACCGTCCAACCACCTGATCGGTGACGACCCCAGCGGCTACCTCCCGAAAGAAGCCAAGGGCGGCGGGTCGAACGTCGGCTTCATCGACGGACGCGTGGAATGGAAGGGTTACAGCGACCTCGGCCAGAAACCCACCGCCACCAGCGCCAGTTCACGCCGCCAGTTTTATCTCGGCCAGAACCGTTACTACTTCTGACGCCGCATCATGTCGTCGGGCGCAGCCGGCGAGCCATTACTCGTTGCCTGCGCCCGACGATGCGCCGTCGCCGAACATCGGCGTCGGCGGGTGCGACTTCAGCCGATCGTGCTTCTTCACCGCCATCTCGATCGCCAGCTCGATTGCCGCCCGCATGCTCCCGGGGTTCGCCCGGTTCTTGCCGACGATGTCGAACGCCGTGCCATGGTCCGGGCTGGTCCGGATGATCGGCAGGCCGATCGTCACATTCACCGCCCGATCAAACGCCAGCAGCTTGACCGGGATCAGCCCCTGGTCGTGGTACATCGCGACGACGGCGTCGTACTTGCCGTCCTTCGCCGCCAGGAAAACTGTGTCCGGCGGATACGGGCCGGTCGCGTCGATCCCCTGCTCGCGCGCCATCTGGATCGCCGGCGTGATGATCCGCTCTTCCTCGTCCCCGAACTGCCCGTTCTCGCTCGCATGCGGGTTCAGCCCCGCCACCGCGATGCGCGGGTTCGGCGTATCGAACCACTCGACCATTGCCTGGTGGATGAGCTCGATCGGATGAAACACTGCGCCAATGTTGAGCTTTCCCCATAAGCCGTTCAGCGGTACATGCACCGTGCAGAGCACCACCTTCAGCGGCCCGCCGGCAAACATCATCGCATGGCGCTTGGCCTGCGTTCGGCTGGCAAAGAGCTCGGTGTGCCCCGGATAGCCGTACCCCGCAAGCTTCCACGATTCCTTGGCGATCGGCGCCGTCACGATGCCGTCCACCAGCCCGTTCATCGCGGCGTCGATGGCATCCAGGCAAAACCGCATCGACGCTTCGCCGCCCATCTTGCTCGGCCCGCGGATGTCGGTGCCGAGGAAGTTGTAGCTGTCGTAATCCACGACGACGACATCGTGCGGATAGCTCCGCAGCCGACCCTGGTACGGATCGCGCCACCAGAATACGTCAAACTCCGCCAGGTCGGCGGCGTACGCCAGCAGCTCGTTCATCCCGTAGATGACATACTTGGCCCGCTGCCGCAGCACGGGGTCGGCCAGCGCCTTGACGATAACTTCCGGCCCGATGCCGGATGGTTCGCCAAGGGTGATCGCGAGGGTGGGTCGGTAGTCAGACATTGCGTAAGGCCATTGTTGGGAAGTCCGGAAGGAAAGTCGATAGGCGAACGACCGCGCCTTAAGAAGCTCAGGCAGCCACGCCCCGCAGGCGCATCACGCGTCCTGTCCCGTCCTCCGGTCATCCGGTAGAGCGTTAAGGGTCGGGGTTCCCGGCGCAGGCGTCCCCGACTTCGCCGAACGAACCCAAGGCGGAACTGCCAAACGAACCCAAGGCGACATCGCCGAACGAACCCGAGACCGCACCGCCAAGCGACCCCGTCAGTGACACGTGGCTTCCAGCCCGTGCAAGGTGCATGATGCTTCAGGCACCCGCTCGAATCGCACATCCCTATCTCCTCCGCCGCCAAACGAACCCAAGGCGATATCGCCAAACGAACCCAAGATCGCTGCTCGCGAGCGCTGTCCGTGACACGGCTTTCCAAACCGTGCAAGGTGCGTCACAGACGCACAGGCGTTCATCCTCAACTGCCACGTCCTCTTGCCGAACGAACCCAAGGCGATATCGCCGAACGAACCCAAGACGGCCAAATGAACCCGACGAGATTCGTCCAACGCTTCGCAAGGCTCCCATCCCCGCCGCGCAAAGTAGAAGGTCTGCCAACCCACGCGGCGTGGCGGCGACACATGTTAGTATTATATTCGGGACCGCCGAAAAGGAAAGAAAGATCCGTCAAGTAGTCCGCCGCGCCCTGAACTTTCCCCGCGATCACCCCACGCTCGACCAACTACCGCGGCCCGCCAAATTCTTTCCCGAACAGCAGCGCCACCACCAGCAGCGGCCAGAACATCGCCAGAAAAGGAAAGGCGGCCGCGATATCCGACCGCCCGCCGGAATCCGGCGCCTTGTCACGCCAGAACCAGTACCCGGCGACGACCATCCCAATCCCGAGGTAAATGAACATGCCCGGCGACATGTTCGTCTGCACGCAGACGAAAACCAGCACAGCGGCACCGATGCCGATCCATAGGAGGTTGGGCGGCAAGAATGGGGCGTCAGGCTTGTTCATCGTCCCCTCCTTCCTCAATCGGCCGCGCGATCCCCAACGAACTGGCCACACGCTTGGAGCCGACATCCGGTACCCGGCGAAGGGTCCAAGTTCCCGCCGCAACTCACCGTTGGCACCGAACATCGATTGATCCGTCCGCGTTTTTCGCGGATCGTAACTGTTTGAACTGCGGTTGCCGCGGTTTCGGGAACGCTACCTGAGCGTTCCAGGAGTTCGACGAGCCCACCATGACCACTCCCCTTCCTGCCAGTGGCGCTTCTGCGGGACTGTTGTTCGATGCCAGGTTTCGGCTGGGGATCGCCAGGGCCGCCGGGTTGTCCATTCCGCGACAGGTGGCAACGATACTGCTGATCGCGTTTCTCACCTACTCCGCAATTCGTGTGGGGCTACACGCGTCCAAGGACATGCTCGGCGACTGGGGCGTGTACTACCGCGCCGGCATTGCCATGCGCGAACATCGACCGATCTACACGCTTGAAGAGGGCCCGATGCTGACCTTCAAGAACGCGCCGATTATCGCCGTCGCGGCCGAGACACTGAGCATGGTCCCGGTCACCGCGGCCAGAATCCTGTTCCTGGCATCCGACTTCATCGTTCTCGCCGCCTTGATGGCAATGGTGTCGCGGCTGGCGGCATATGTGCCGGTCAGCAAGTGGGTGCCTGCCTGGATCGCGCTGGTATCGCTCGTACTGGTCCTCCCCTACTTGATGTTGCAACTCTACACCGGTCAGACCACGGTGATTTTTCTGGGGTTTACAGTGCTGGCGTTCTATCTGGCGGTTCACGACCGACCGTGGGCGGCCGGAGCCGCGCTGGCCATCGCGATCTGCCTGAAGGTGGTGCCCCTATGTTTCGTTCCGTATCTTCTGTTTACACCCCGACCGCGGCAGGCGCTCGCGTCGCTGCTACTGAGCCTTGCCGCTCTGCTCGCGCTTCCGGCGCTCTCGGTTGGATGGGATTCCAATGCGACATTGATCGCACAGTGGCCGGCACACTTGCGCGACACAGAGATTCCATCGCAGGCATGGCGGCTTCAGAATCAGTCGATGTTCGCCGAAATGGCGCGAACACTTTCTTCCACCGGATACCACATCAATGTCGTCTCCTGGGACATCCATTCGGTCCGATTTGCCTGGCTGGGCCTGAGCATTCTATCGGCGGCCGTGCTTTATGCTTTCGTCTATAAAACGCGGCAAAACCCGTGGGCCCGGGCGACGCACCTTGCGCTTCTGATCATCTACATGACGATCTTTAATCCACTCGCCTGGAGGTACAACTATCTGGCGCTGGCCGTTCCGTATGTCGTCGTGCTGACCGCGTTGTGCCATTCGCCCCGTGACCGCCTGACGTGGGTGTTGCTTGCTTCGGCCGTTGTGCTCACGTTTACCCCCTATCATGCGCAGATCTATGGCGCGCGACTGGCCGGTGCGATGATGTTGATGGCGGCGGTTATTCGCTCATTCCAGCGCGCCAGTCGACTGCGTGATGCGGGCGACCTGCTGGTCCCTCGAGTTTCAGATACAAGTCGCTCGGCATGCTGAGGCATTGTTTCCCATCTGCCGCGTTCTCCCACCCGACCGGGGCGATCAACAAGGGGTGATGGCAGGGCCACCAAGTTTCGGGACATGAAGACACTGTCGTCGGGACTGGATGGACCGCCTGGTCACACCGTGCCGCTCGTCGGACCCATCGCGGTCGTCGGCGCTGCAGTTCATCCAGACTACCCCGGCAGCTCCCCGTTGCCGGTCAGAGCCCTCCACCTGCCGGGGAAAACCTGACAGCAACTCTCCGGAATCCATAATTTGCCCGGCATCATGCTCCGGGGCCGGGTCGTAGGTTCTGCGTGTGGAAGAGAGGTGCGCTCTTTTCATCCCAGTTCGCGAACGAGGACAACGCCATGACCCGCCCGATCCCATCCGTTTCCAAGTCGTCGAAGATCGAACCCAGGAAGCTGATTCGCCGGGCCGCGCGTCGCGCGTTGCCGCCGTGCCTGGGCGTGGAGCTGCTGGAAGGCCGGGCGCTGCTCAGCGGCGACGTGGCCGGCACCGTCTACGACGACGTCAACAACGACGGCATCAAGAACAACGGCGAGAACGGCCTGCCCGGCTGGACGGTGTTTGTCGACGTCAACCGCAACGGCGGACTGGACGCGGGAGAACCCGCGGGCGTCACAAACAAGGACGGCGACTACCTGATCACCAGTACCTACCTAGGCGTGCGGAGCATTCGCGAGATCGTCCCGGCCGGGTGGACGCCGTCGGCCGGCACCGCCAGCAGCAAAGACACGCTGATCGAGGACGGCAAGGAGGCGAAGGTCGACTTCTTCAACTTCCGGGCGCACGTCGGATCGATCGTCGGCAGCGTCTGGCAGGACATGAACGGCGACGGCATCCGCGCGACCGATGCGACGACCGGGCTGTTCACCGATCCCGGGCTGCCGGGCTGGACGATCTTCATCGACAACAACCGCAACCTGCTGCCCGATGCCGGCGAGCCTTCGACGCTGACCGATGCCAACGGCCAATACACCTTCACCAACTTCGCCCCCGGCGACTACGAAGTGACGCAGGTTCTGCCGGCCGGTTGGGAGGTCAGCAAAACGCACGACGTGCAGCAAACCGTCAGGGTGGTGGACGGCGGAACCACCACGGCGAGCGACTTTGCCAACATCAGCCTGATTAACGGCTCCATCCAGGGGACGGTCTGGAACGATCTCAACGGTGACGGCGTTCGGGCGACGGACCCGACGACCGGCGGCTTCTCCGAGCCGGGCCTGGAAGGCTGGACGGTCTACCTCGACCTCAACAACAATCGCGCGGCCGACGCCGGCGAACCGACCGCGACCACCAACGCCAGCGGCGTGTACCTTTTCACCGGCCTCGACGCCGGCGACTACGAGGTGACCGAAGTTCTGCCTGCCGGCTGGAACACCTCCCCGACGTTCGATCTGCGGCAGACGGTGGCGGTGTCCGGTGGACTGCTTTCGACCGCACGTGACTTCGCCAACTTCGGCAACTCCAACGGCTCGATCCGCGGCAGCGCCTGGAACGACCTGAACGCCGACGGTCTTCGCGGTGGTGCCGAGCCGGCGTTGGTCGGCTGGACGATCTATCTCGATCTCAACGGTAACGGCGCCAAGGATGCCGCCGAGCCGACGGCACTGACTGACGCCACGGGGACCTACCGATTCAGCGGGCTCCAGGTCGGCGAGTATGACGTCGTTGAACTGTTGCCCGCCGGCTGGGAAACATCGCCCGGTTTCGCCGGCGACTACGCGGTGAAGGTGTTCGGCGGAACAGAGTCCGTCGCACCCGATTTCGCCAACTACGCCATCTCGGCAGTTCTGCCCGGCACGGTCAGCGGCACGTTGTGGGAAGACATCAACGGTAACGGCATTCGCGAGTTCGACCTGGTCACGAGCAGCTTCGCCGACCCCGGCGTGAGTGGCTGGACGGTCTTCATCGACAGTAATTCCAACCGCGTGCTCGACGCCGCCGAGCTGAGCGCTACCAGCGGTGCCGACGGCAGCTACCGGATCAGCGGTGTCGCGCCAGGCAGCGTGAGCGTGGTGGTGCAGTTGCCGAGCGGCTGGCGGTCGTCGGCACCGGTGACGAACGTCCGCACGATCTCGCTGCGGAACGGCCAGGATGTGACGGCCCAAGACTTCGGCAGCGCACGGCTGCGTGAATCGTCGATCAGCGGCACGGTCTACGCCGACGCCAACAAGAGCGGCACGCGCGACGCCGGCGAGCGCGGGTTGGCGGGCATGACGGTCTATCTCGATACCAACGACAACGGCAACCTCGACGCCGGCGAACCCAGGGCTGTCACCTCCACCGATCTGTTCTTTACCCCGTCGATCGACGAGGCGGGCACCTACAGCTTCACCCACCTGGCCGGCGGCACCCACGTAGTCCGGTCGATCCTGCCGGCGACGCTGAGCGCCACGCCCACCGGCGAGCTGCGCCACGCTGTCACCATCACCGGCGCTGAAAACCGCACGGGCGTGGACACGGCAGCGGTCTTCCGGGCCAATGAGATCCGCGGCGTCCGATTCGATGACCGCAACGACGACGGCGTGAAAGACGCCGGCGAGCCCGGCGTGGCCGGTGTGACGGTCTTCGTCGACCTCGACCGCGACGACACCCTCGACGCCGGCGAGCCCACCGCCGTCACCAAGGTCGACGGCTCGTACGTCTTCACCGATCTCACCCCCGGCGCTTACGTCGTTCGCGAAGTGCTGTCCGGCGGAAACAAGCGCACCTTCCCTCGCACGACCGGCGGCATCCTCTGGCCGACCGGCGTGAGCAATCCCGCCGTCGGCAATGTCAGCCCCGGCAGCATCAACATCTCGCTGGCCAAGGGTCAGAAACATCGCCAGACGGTCAGCCTGACGCTGCCGAACACCGGCGCGCTGACGAATCTGGTTGACGTGTTCCTCCTGTTCGACGACACCGGCAGCTTCGTCAACAACAGCCCGATCGTTCGGGCGGCGTTCCCGACGATCATCTCGCAGTTGCAGACCGCGATGCCCGGGATCGATCTGGGCTTCGGCGTCGGCCGGCTCGAAGAGTACGGCAACTTCGCGTCGGAATACGGCACCGGCCGGCCGTTCACGCTGAACCAGCCGATCGTCGCCGCCAGTTCCGCCGGCTATATGACCGCGATCCAGGCCGCACTGAACCGCACGACCCCGGGCTACGGCGGCGACCAGCCGGAAACCGACATCGAAGCGCTGTATCAGCTCGTGACCGGCAAGGGCTTTGACGGCAACAACAACGGCTCGGTGCTCGACAGCGGCCCCGCCGGGCTGGCGTCCACGCAGTTGTCGCCGGGCCTCAGCGGAGACGTGCCCTCCTTCGCGTCGTTCGTCGCCGACCCGGCCAACTCGGTCATGGCTGCCGCCGGCAATGTCGGCGGCGGCGGCTTCCGGGCCGGCGCACTGCCGATCATCCTGACCGCGACCGATACCGGCTTTGCCTACCAGCCCAAAGGCGAATCGACGATTACGGGCGTGGGCGGCGTATCGCTGCCGATCAGCGCGCTCACGCAGACGTCTCGTCCGACGACACCGTTCAACAGCGGCGCGGGCCTTCAGGAAACGGTCACCGGTTTGAATGCCCTGGGAGCCTTGGTCATCGGCCTGGGCACCAATCCGCAGGCGACGCTCGACCCGCGGCAGGGGCTGGAGTCGCTGTCGAAGCTGACGGGCGCGGTCAACCGCTCGACCGCCACCATCGACAACGGAACGGCCGACCCGATCGCCCCCGGCGACCCGCTTTACTTTCAGATCGCCTCGGGCTTTGCCGGCAGCGTCGCCAATGGCGTGGTCAACGCGATCCAGAATGCGGTCACCAACGTCGCGGTCGATCTCACCGTGCAGGCGTCCGATCCGCGGGTGCGGATCACCAATTACACCGGAACGCTGACCGGCATCGGTGCCGGCCAGACGGCGACGTTTGACGTCGAGTTCATCGGCGACGGCGCGCCGCGCCGGTTAGACCTGCAATTCGTCCGGGCCGGAACCAACGTGGTGATGGGTTCGATCCCAGTCGTCATCGGAACGCCAATCCCCGGCGACGGCTACGAGTATTGCGAACTGGAAGACGGCGAGTTCGAAGACTCGATCGACTTCGGCGCCTCGACCAGTGCCGTGGCGGTCAACAGCGCGCCGAGTTTCGTCAAGGGTGCCGACCAGAACGTGCTCGAAGACGCCGCCAGCCAGATCGTCAGCGGCTGGGCGACGGCGATCAGCGCCGGGCCGGCGAGCGAAGCGGGCCAGGTGCTCGACTTTATCGTGACCAACGACAACAACGCGCTCTTCAGCGTGCAGCCCACGGTGTCGGCCGACGGCACGCTCAGCTACACACCCGCCGCCAACGCCAGCGGGTCGGCGGTCGTCACCGTCAGTCTGCATGACAACGGCGGCACGGTCGGCGGCGGTATCGACATCAGCCTGCCGCAGACCTTTATCGTGAACATTGCCGCCGTTAACGATGCCCCGACCGCCGGGAACGACAGCTATTCGACGTCGGAAGACACGACGCTGACCGTCACGCCTCCAGGCGTGTTGTCGAACGATTCGGACATCGAGGGAAGCGCGCTGACCGTGACGCTGGTCGATGCGCCGACCCATGGTACGGTCTCGTTGAATACCGACGGCTCATTCAGCTACACGCCGGCCGAGAACTACAACGGCCCGGACAGTTTCACCTATCGCGCCAGCGACGGCACCGCGAGTTCCAACCTGGCGACGGTGACGCTCAGCATTGCCGCCGTGAACGATGCACCGGTCGCCGCCGACGATGTCTACGCGACGGCGGAGGACCAGCCGCTGAACATTTCCGCGCCGGGCCTGCTGTCGAACGATTCCGACGCCGACGGCGATCCGCTGACCGCCGGCATCGTGACCGGCCCGGTCCACGGGACGATCACGCTGAACGCCGACGGTTCCTTCACCTACACCCCGGCGGCGAACTACAACGGCCCCGACAGCTTCACGTATCGCGCCAGCGACGGCACCGTGAGTTCCAACCTGGCGACGGTGACGCTGGGTGTGACAGCCGTGAATGATGCACCGGTCGCCGCCGACGATGTCTACACGACGGCGGAGGACCAGCCGCTGAACATTTCCGCGCCGGGCCTGCTGTCGAACGATTCCGACGCCGACGGCGACCCGCTGACTGCCGGCATCGTGACCGGCCCCGCCCACGGGACTGTCTCGCTGAATGCCGATGGGTCGTTCACCTACACCCCGGCTGCGAACTACAACGGCCCGGACAGCTTCACCTATCGCGCAAGCGACGGCACGCTTAGCTCGAGCGCAGCGACCGTGAGTTTGACCGTTTCCGCGGTCAACGACACGCCCGTGGCGGGCAACGATGCCTACTCGGTTGCCCAGGGCGCAACACTGACCGTCTCAGCCCCTGGTCTTCTCGGAAATGACTCCGATACCGACGGCGACCTGCTGAATGCCGTTCAGGTCACCGGTCCGGCCCACGGCACGCTGGTGCTGAATGCCAGCGGCAGCTTTGTGTACACCCCCTCGGCCGGATACAGCGGGACCGACAGCTTTACCTACAGCGCCATCGACGGCACGGCCGCCTCGGCCGCGGCGACAGTCACGATCGTTGTGACGCCGGTCGTCGTGCCGGGCGGAACGAAGTTCTATGTGGTCGATGGCACGACGACCGACACCTTCGGCTACGACGCCGCCGGGGCCGCGACCACCCGCAAGAGCCTGAACAAGGAGAATGCCGACCCGCGTGGCATCGCCGCCAAAGCCGACGGCACGCGGCTCTGGACGATAGACGAGAAGGGAGACGTGTTCGTCTACACGCCGGCGGGCAAGCTGCTCGGATCCTGGACGGCCAAGGGCCTCGGCAGGCCAGAGGGCATCACCACCGACGGCGTCAGTCTCTGGGTCGTCGATAACGATTCGGACAAGGTGTTCTACTTCGCCGGCGCGGCGGCCCGGTTGTCGGGCAAGGTGTCGGCGACATCGAGCTTCTCGCTGAACCGCAGCAATCGTGACGCCATGGATGTTGTCACCGACGGAAGCCACCTGTGGGTGGTGAACGACGGGTCGAAGCTCGACAGCGTGTTCCGCTACAGCATGCTGGGTTTGCTGGAAGGCAACTGGACGATCGACTCGGCCAACCGGACGCCGACGGGCCTGACCCTCGATCCGAACGATGTCAGCGACCTTTGGATCGTCGATGCCGGCACCGATCGGGTGTACGAATACGCCGGCGCGACGGCACGGCTTTCAGGATCGCAATCGGCCAGCGCGACGTTCCAGCTGGCGACCGCCAACCGCAACGCGCAGGGCATTGCCGACCCCCGCCCGTCGGTCGCAGCTTCGATTGGCGAGGCCGCGTCGGAGAAGGTCGAACTTCCGCCCGTCCGCCCCGCGGCCAAGCATGGTTCGGCAAAGGTAGAAGCCCCCGCTTCACCTGTGTTCGCCCAGACGTTGATTCGGCCGCAGTCGTCTTTGAAGGACGCCGGCGACACCGACGGCTCGGATGATCTACTGGCGGTCTGGGATCATGAACGCTGGGGTCTGAACTGATGTGAACCGACTCTGGGCCGCGACGTACGACCGCAGCGTCTTCGATCCAGTCCGCCGAACAGCCCGTGATTCCTGCCCTCGGGAGTCACGGGCCTGTTCCGCGTGTCGGCCGAGGGATTCCCAGTACGGCGGCGCAACGTCTGTTGGGATGTTTGTCTTGCTCCGGGATAGACCCGCGAAGGGGCAAAGGTAGGTCTCCAGCATAGGAGCCACCTTGCCACAGTCGCGTGAGGCCTGTCTTGGACACCTGCAACTCGTCAACCCTGATGGAAGCGCCCCTGCTGTCGCAGGGCCACCATGGTGATGCAGGCGCGGTCCACGACACCGACCGTCGTCATCCCCGGGGCTTCGATGGGCCATCGTCAGAACCCTGTTGCGGATTCGGCCGTAACGCCGAAGATTCGGACATGTCAACGCGGCTGGGACTTTCCCCGTTGTCCCCACTCTCACCGGTTCGGGTATTCGGCCTTGTTCTGCTTGTCGTGTTCTGTGTCGAAGGCGCGATCATGCTGCTGCTTCCGCGGCTTCCGACCTGGCTGCATGGTGAGCTGATGGAAAGCCTCCTCGACGCTGCCGTGCTGACCATTGCGACCGCGCCGGCGGTCTGGTGGCTGGCGATTCTGCCGCTCCGCCAGTTGTTCGAGGAACGCGGCCGACTGTTGAAGCGCATGTTCGAATCGCAGGAGCAGGAACGCGCACGCATCGCCGGCGACCTCCACGACAGCATCGGGCAGCACCTGACCGCACTGCTGGTCGGGCTATCGTCGATCGATTCGGCGGCCGATCTTTCCTCCGCCCGGGAGCGCGCCCGCGATCTGCGGGAACTCGGCGCGCAGGCGCACGATGAAGTCCGCCGGCTGGCCCGCGGTCTTCGCCCCGCCGTTCTGGAAGACCTGGGCATCGGACCGGCGGTCGAGCGGTTGTGCAAAGATTTCGAGCGCGTGCACGACGTGGCGATCCGGCTGAAAAGCGAGGTCAGCCGGCGGTTGGATCCGACGGTCGAAATCTCCGTGTATCGCATCGTCCAGGAGGCCCTGAACAACATCGCCAAGCATGCCGCGGCACGACGAGCGGCGGTCGACATCACCGTGGCTGATGGCGCTTTGTCGTTGTTGATCGAGGACGACGGCCGGGGTTTTGACGCGGGGGCACCGCTACTGGAATCACCGTCAGGCGGCTTGGGGTTGCGGGGCATTCGCGAGCGCGTGGCCCTGCTTCATGGGGAGTTTCGTGTAAAGTCGTCGCGGGGTGGCACGGCGATTCACGTGAGGATTCCCCTGGAACCGTAGACCATGCAGCCGAAGATCCGCGTCCTGATCGCCGACGACCATGCCATCCTGCGCAACGGCCTGCGCTGGATGATCGCCGCGCAGCCGGACATGGAAGTCGTCGGCGAAGCGAATGATTTTTCGACCGCCGTCGCACTCGCCGCTTCCACCAAGCCCGACGTCATGACCCTCGACCTGACCATGCCCGGCGGCACCGGGCTGGGCGCGATTTCTCGAATCCTCGCCGGCCGGCCGGCGATTCGAATTGTTGTTCTGACCATGCACGATGACCCGGCGTATTGCCGGACGGCGCTCGCCGCCGGCGCATCGGGGTACCTGGTCAAAAGCGCCGCCGACGCGGAACTGATCACCGCCATCCGCACGGTCCATCGGGGCCGGCTCTTCGTCGACATGCACAGCACTTCCGAGGCTGCCGTCGCGCCCAGCGTCGGCAAAGGCAGCGAACCGAATCCGCGGCTGGCGACCCTCAGCGCGCGCGAGCGGGAAGTCATGGTCATGGTCGCTGAAGGTCACACCAACCAGGCGATCGCCGATCGGCTGCTGCTGAGCGTCAAGACGGTCGAATCGTACCGGGCACGCCTGATGGAGAAGCTGGGGCTCGCCAACCGGGCGGAGCTGACGCGATTCGCGATGGACGTGGGCCTGATCGGGCAGTCCTCATCCGCCGAAGACCAGCGGGACCGGTGAAGGTCTACACTCGGGTCTGGCCGCAGGTGCACCCTGATCGCACACCATTCGATGACAGTGCGTATCAATCATCGTTCGCGATGCGCGAGATTGCCTCACGGATCGCCGCCGGATGGCCGCCGATGCGCGTCGCGGCCCCTTTGATCGTCGCGCACGCGACCTTCGAGCCGTTGTTGGCGGTCAGCGCCGCACTTCCCAATGCCAGAAACCCGTCGTCATGGCCGATCTCGCCGATCGGCGCGCCGAACACCTTCGCGTCCTTCAGGACTGACAGAGCAAATGTGCCAAACGCCTTGCCCTGCCGCAGCGCCTGGTGCAGCATCGCCCGGGCACAGGCTGGCGGGATCGGAGCTGTCGCATCGAGCAGCTGACATCCGGCGCTGGCCCGCCGGCGGACGAGCGACAACTCGCGGTTGAACGCCGTTACATATGCCTTCAGTCCGGTCGGTCCACTCTCAAAGTCGCCCGGACGGATCGAGATCACCCCGACGCCCCTGCCCAGATCGCCGACCGGCGGAATGTCAACCGTGGTGCCCATCTGCAGCTTGGCGAAGGTCGGATGGCGCGAAAGGCACCACATCAGCGCGGCCGAGAGGGTGATGGGCTCGGGCAGCGACTTGTTTGCTTTCCCACGCCAGGCGATGAGCGGCGATAGATCGAGAAACGTCTGCAAAGCGGCGGCATCGCCGCGGCCATCGACCGGTTGCGGCAATTCGAAGGGCGCGAACGTCGTCGGGTTTGGGAAGGTGACCGACTCGGCGATCCCCCAGCGGGCTTCGAGGCGCGAGATCAGCTCCTGAGCCGGTACGCCATCGGTCGCGACATGATTGACCCGCGCCCACAGATCGACCTGATCCCGCGGGCCGATCCGGGCGACGAATGCAAACGCCGGGAGATGGGCGACCGAGTCGTGCGTTCGCAGCAACGACTGGTCCCAGCGTCTGGGCGGAAGAAACCGCTCCGCCCCCTCGACCCACGAGTCCACGCCAAGCGAATACGTGACCGAATCGAAGGGCTCGGCCTGGTCGGCGGCGGCGCCACGGCGGACGCGGACGCGCGGCGCAGGTTCGGCGGCGAGAAACGCGTGCAGGCCGGCCGCCAGCCGCGCGGGCGGGTCGGTGTGGGGATGGTCAGGGTGAGGAGGGTCAGGAAGCTTGAGCCCGAACGCCGACAGGATGAACGTCGATTCCGGCCCCCGCAGCACAACCCCCGCACTGCGCCGCCAGCCGTCCTGCCGGTGGCGCAGTCGAGCCGCCTGGAGCAGTCGTTGCCCGGCGGTCAGTGCTGCCCCTGCGGCGAACAGACCTGCGAACTTCAGGCCCTGAGGACCTCGGCGTTCCATATCACAAATGTCGCAACTTCAATGCGTCATCGCAAGGAGCTGCATCGGTGTTCGCGCCAGACGCGGTACCGAAAGCCATCGCGATTCAGCGTGGCGGCGCGACGGTCCGAAGCTCCGGTTGCGTGGTCGCCGACTCGATCTCCCGGATCGCCGCCTCAACGGCCGACACCCGCCGTTGATTGAGTTCGCCGGCCGGGAAGTCCCCTTTTCGGCATTGCTCATTCAACTCGGTAATCAACTCTTTCAATTGTGGGATGGCGGTGCGGGCGGCGGTTCCGTAGGCGGCGATCTCTTTCATGATCACGCCGGTGCGCGATTCACTCCCGTGACCGCCCTGCGTTCTTGCGAAAATGACACCGGCTTCGATGCCCTCTTTGAATCGATACTTCGTCAGCGCCTTGAAAGCGCCCATCCGAATCTCGTTGCCGAACATCGTGTCGGCCGGGCAGCGGGTGCGGACCGCGGCGAGGACGTCGGGCGCCAACGCCTGGACGTCTTCGACAGTGAGCTTGTTTTCGAACAGATCTCGCAGCGTGGCCCGGGCCATGCCGTCGGGGCTGTTGGCGATGGCGCGGATCGCCGGATACAGCAACGCAGGGTCGGTTCCCTTCGGGTCGCGCATCAGGCCCTTGAAGATCGCGGTGGCCAACTCGGTCTGCGAGATCTGCACCGGGTCGGCCCATTCAATGGGCTGGAGAGGCTCGGCATTCTTCGCAGCCGCCTTGAGCATGTCGGGCAGCACCGGCCTGGCCGCGTCGCGCATGTTCTTGATTGCGTTGGCCGCTTTGACGCGAAGCCAGCGGTCTTCGTGCGTCAGCAGCCTTCCGAGAACGGGGAGGGCCTCGGCACTCTTAAGGTAGCCGAGCGTTTCGCAGGCACCCTGTCGCAGCCGGGCGTCGGCACCTTCGGCCAGGGCGATCAGTTCCGGCACCATCGCCTTGGCCTCGGGACGTTTGGCCAGCTCTTCGGCGGCCCACCCCCGCACGACCGGCGACCAGTCGCCAAGCCAGGTGAGGAGTTCGCGAGCCGACTTGCCGGTGCGATCAAGGTCGAACCGCCCCGACGCGATCGCGTCTGCGACATCCTTCTTAACAAGCCAGTTGGCCTGCTTCGCATCCCGACCGGTGATGCAGAGTTTCCGGAGAGGAATGGCGTAGGTCAGGACGTACGTCGCGTTGGGGCTCAGGCCGTAGTAGCCGCTCCTGCCGTAGTAGGTGTTGTCGTGGGTTTCGCCGGGGCCGAATTGCTCGCCGCCGTCGTAGGTGAACGAGCCGTCAGACCGGCGGACCAGGTCCAGATGCCACGACGCCTGCTGAAAGAATCCTGCCGTCGCCATCGGCCCGCCGGCATTGGCGCCCAGCGCGCCCCAGAGGTAGCTGAAACCCTGGCCGGTGTGGCCGTACTCGCGGTTCTGGTACGACGCGGTCACCATCCTGGCGTAGTACTGCGTCGGGCCGACCTGGTCTCCCTGGAGCGCAAACAGCACGGCCGCCATGGCGTTCTTGCCGTTGTTGTCATGGTTGGGCCAGGGGGCATGCTCGCCGTAGGGAACGGCACCCTTGTCCACGAAATAGGCGAAGTATTTCGACCCCCGTTCGATCGCCTGATCGACCTCCGGATCACGCACGCCGCACTTCTTCCCCATGACGATTGCCACGTTCGCGACCAGCCCCGCCGCGTTCACCGGGCCGTACGGCGGAATGGAACCATGAAGCTGGCCGTCGGCCGTGCGATGGGCGATGCCGTGTCCGTAGGTGCCGTACATGCTCTGGCCCTTGGCCAGCGACACCGTGTACTCATTGATCGCGTGCAGCACCTCTTTGTCGCCGGTGAGCAGGTAGTACTCGCACAGGAACAGGTTGCGATACGCCCATTCCCACACGACCATGCCGTCGCGAAGTTCCAGCTTCAAAGACTTCGGCGCCATCTTGCGGGCTAGCTCGCTGACGCGCGGCATCGATTCGGGATTGCCGGCCGCCATCAGCGCCAGGCCGTTGACGGCACCCCAGATGTCGTTCTTGAGCGGCTCCTTCTCCAGCATCCGACAGGCGTCGTCGAAGATGCGTTTGGATTTGGGGCAGTTGAATGGCGCGGTCGGGCTGTAGGTCCCCAGGACGCGAAGCTTCAGCTGGACGTCGCGCGTCATTCCGGATCGCCAGAGCCGCAGCTTCAGAACGCCGCCGGACGTCTCCTTCTCGGCTTCCTGGATCGCGAGCGCGATGCTCTTGCGGGCATCGTCGCTGAAGAGCGTGCCGCCGGTGCCGAGGATCACATCGTCCACCCGCACCACGCCGTCCGCCGGCGACCCGGCACCCACATGGGTAACCAGGATCTGCCGGCTGGGTGTGGTGGTCCGACCCTGCTGGCTTTCGAAGAAGTTGGCGGGCTTGGTGTAGATCCAGCCGCGCAGTCCCGTCGCACCGAGGTTGTAAGTGAGCTTGCGATCGATGGCCGGGCCGCGCGTCAGGTCCGGCGGACCGGCCGGTGTCTGGGCCGCCCCGGCCACCAGCCCGCTTGTCGCCAGGCAAAGATGCATCACGACGAGTTGGATTTTGCTGATCAAGGGGGCGGCGCCTCTGAAGTTCTTGAGTTGGCGTGCGACGAACCGTCGGTCCGGACTCCATGCCACACCGTGCCGAATCAACCCAAAACGGCCCGACCCGCACGAGGACTGGGAGCGCTGGGAAACGAACAGTACCCCAAAAACCCGGCAGAATCGAACATTCCCGGCCAGCGCGGCACGAATTCAGGCACACCTGCCACAAAGCCGGCCCCGCCCCTGCCTGCAGATCTGGCCGAACTGGTGAATGCCTGGCCGACGCTGGCCCCAGCCATCCGGGCCGGCATCCTGGCATTGGTGAAGGCTACTCAATGATCTGCTGCTAAACCGCGAGCGTGCCCGGGAAACCGGGCAGGTTTTTTGATTCCCGAGAGCGAGGTTCACATGGGACGACCGACGAAACAATGGGCTGGAGTGTTCGAGCCGTTACGCCAGCATTGGCGAGGGATCAACCGGGAGAATCGTGAAGCCTGGGCCAAGGTTCGGGCTGAACACAAAGTGCGCGACAAGCGTCGACCCAAGTGCCGGTGCAAGGCCTATCCTTGGCCCCATCGACCGACAGGTGGGCTTTGCCGCCACCCCGATCCGCCGTTGGAATGTTGGCAACCCAAACCAGGGAGCCGGCTGTACCGAAAGCGTTACGCCGGGCTTCGCCGACAGATCGCCCGCGCCAACGGACTTCATCCTATCAGAGACCGGGCGGCGATCGACGCCCTGATGCCCAAGACGCTGGCCCTGGCAAAAGAGCTGCACCGCGAGCTGCCCAAGTTCAAATACAGGAACATGGAGATCATAGAGAACGGCGTAAGGGGTCATTGGACGACCGCCGGCCCGACGATGTAGCGGCTGGCCCGGAGTGCGGCTAGCGAGTCGGGCTGTCTACGCTGTCTACGTCTACAGAACCCGCCCGGCGTTATCACGGGCCGCGATTCTGTTGGCGCGGGGTGGGCGGGGCGTGGGTTGTGTAGATGGCCGCGCCCCGTTCGCGGGTCCATCCAGCGTGGGCATTTCTTACGCCGGCCGTAGGAACAGTCACGGTAGGCGACAGCCAACACGATGACGGCTCATTTCTCTTCGTACTTCGTCGAATCGATCGATTTCAATACATCTGGTTATTACTGCTTTTTGTTTGACAATCGCATTGATTTCAGGAGAAAGGTAAGAGTCTGTTAATTTTGCTTGGATGCTGGTGGCCCGAACGGCATCGTTGAGTGGGCACCCCCTAGTTGAATTGTGGTGGGTCGTTGGGGGTTGTTCGAGGCTGAGTTTGTCCAATCATCGCTCGGTCGTCTGACGGTCAGGCCGTCCCGCTCTTGGTTGGCATCTCGGTTTTCGTATCGATTTTGCGTCAGTTCCTTTGATTCGTAATCCGTTTTCACATGAAGACTTTGCTCAAAGCCCAACGTCGTAGCCGCTCGTCCCGTCTCATCGCGATGTCGATTATCGGGACCGGGTTGGTGATCGCACCGGCCGCCAAGGCGCAGCAATTTTACAAGTCAACGACCGCGACCAACGCCTGGACGGGCAACTTCTGGGGAGCCAGCGCGGGTGGTCCCTACACCGGGGCGTGGGTCAGTGGTTCCGCGGCCGTGTTCGTAGACAACGGAGGAACGGCCCTGGCATTAACCGGGGCCACCACCAACTTTTCTTCGATCACCGCCAACGAGAACGTTAACGTCACTGCAAGCGGGACGATTGGCACGGGTGGAACGGTCGCGTCCATCACCGTCGCGACCGGAAAAAACCTGAACTTCGGAACTCAAGCCTTTTCAACTGCCGTGGGCACGGGGCTCATCAAGAATGGCGACGGTATCCTCACGCTTGCGGGCGGAACCTTCGCCGGTGGTTTCACGGTGAACGCCGGTACGGTTGCGATCGCTGGCGTCAATGCAATGGGGCAGGGAGGTGCCCTTACGATCGCCGGTGGCACCATCATTCGCTCCAACAGCACGACCGCTCGCGACCTGTCTGGCAAGTACGCAGGCGGCATCACTATCGGTGGCGACTTCACCTTGGGCGACGCCACTAACAACGGTCTGCTGACGTTTACGGACAACATGGCCTTGGGTGCGGCCAGCCGCACAATCACCACCAGCAGCAACGCTGCCTTCGGGGGTGTTGTTGGTGCGACCGGCGCGTTCGGCATCACAAAAGCTGGTACGGGCACGCTCACGCTCTCTGGCGCAAACACTTACACCGGCGTGACGACGATCAACGCCGGCACCCTCTCCATCAATAATTTCAGCAACGGCGGTGTGGCCGGCTCGCTTGGGATGGCTTCCAATGCTTCTGCCAACCTCGTTATGACGGGCGGAACCCTGACCTACTCTGGCGGCACCACCACCACGGACCGCGGCCTGACATTCGGTGCCCTTTCGGGCAACCCTATCATCTCGGTCTCCACCGCTGCCACGAACCTCAATCTGACCAATGTGATCGCCGGCACGGCCTCACAGCAAATTGATTTTACCAAAGGTGGGGGCGGCACCCTCACCCTCTCCAATGACGGCAATTCCTTTATCGGCAGGACTTTTGTCAGCGGCGGCACCTTGGCCGTTACATCCATCAGTGCCGTCGGTGCGGGCAACAGTTCCATCGGCGTAGCGACAAGTGCAGTGAACGGATTGATCTCCATTGGCACCGGCACGACCACAACCACTCTCTCCTACATCGGCACCGGCAACACCACTGACCGGAATCTCGACCTTCCGGGCACCACCGGCGGAGCGATCATCAGCCAGTCCGGAACGGGTCTGCTAAAGTTCACAGGCCCCGTATCGGCGACCGGTGCGGGCAGCAAAACCCTGACGCTCACAGGATCAACTGCGGGAACAGGAGAAATCGCAGGTGCCATTGCGGACAACTCCGTTACAAACATCACCTCGCTGACCAAATCCGGCACGGGCACGTGGGCGCTCACCGGCACCAATACATACACCGGCGTGACCACGGTTAGCGCCGGTACGCTCGATCTTGGTGGTGGCACGGCTAATGGGTTCCTCGCTTCTCCCACCCTCACTCTGGCTGGAGGTACGCTGAGCTACACCCGCACCGGCAATACCACCCAGGATTTCACCACGACCAACATCAACGTCCCATCACAGCTATCGGTGGTCGCCGGTAACACGCTCAATCTGGGCACGGTCGTGCGTGGCGTGGGCGGCGCGCAGAACTTTGCCAGCGTAGGTGCTGGCACCGTGGCGGCACTGGCAGCGAGCAATGTGAATGGGATTATGCCTGGCTTTACGCATGGGAACTCTTGGGCCGTTGCCAATGGTCCGGGTGTCGCCATTAGCGCGTTGAGCACCTACACACAATCGAGTGTGGCTGGCACCACGGCTACGAATTACTTAAATGGTAACATCGATGTCGACAACAGCCCTGGCGCGCTCGATGCTTCGTTCTCTGCCAATAGCCTGCGTTTTAACAGTGCCGCGGCAAATACCCTTACCCTCACGGGCACCACCAACACCCTCATCAGCGGTGGCATTCTGGTCAACAGCGCGGTGGGGGCGAATCTCTCGACCATCGCCGGTGGCACGCTCGCGGGCGCCGCTTCAAAAGATCTGGCGATCATCCAGAACAACACCTCGGGCGGACTGACCATCTCGTCTGTCATTGCCGACAACACCGGGGCCACCGGCCTCACCAAGACAGGTGCCGGACTCTTGACCCTTGCAGGCAGCAACACCTACACGGGTGTCACTGCCATCGTTGCGGGGACCTTAAGGCTGACCGGCTCGGGCACGCCGGGTCTTCCGGGCAATTCAGGATCTGTTGTCATCCTTGACTCCGGGGCGGTGTTGGATCTGAACGGCACGAATCAGAACATCAGGTTCGGAGCGGGCACCAACGCAACCACGGCCACAGCGGGTGTGGTCGCCAACGACTCTGGCAGCGGCACCTCCACGCTGACGCTTGCCGGACCTGCCACGGTCGCGGGCAATAATGTGGTCATTAAGGATTTCAATGCGACCCCCGGCGGCAAAGTCGCCGTTGTGATCCAAGCCAATACCCAGCCCCTGAACAACGCCAATACCTATAGCGGCGGCACCACTGTCAATGGCGGGGCTTTCCTCTATCTGAACAGTTCGACGCCCCTTGGGGCAGGCACCGGGCCGATCAACCTGGTGGCTCCAGGCTCGGGCGCTACCGGCAATACAGGCAGTGGACTGGTGGTGGATAGCGTCACCTACGCGTATGACATTGCCGGTGCCGGCTATATTCATTCCAACTCCGCCGCCTCCAATATCGTGACCTTCACCGGTAACTTAACGAACACGGGGCCCTACATTTGGCGCGGTGGTGCTGTTGCGAACAACAGTTTTAATTTTGCGGGGAACGGGACCACGAGTGTTCTCAGCGGCGTGATCGGATCGACGACGAGTCAGGTGAACGGCGCAGTAGCGACCGGCAACATCATCAAGTCCGGCACCGGCACCCTTACTCTGAGCGGTGTCAACGTCTACACCGGCACGACGACGATCAGCGGCGGTATCTTGAATGCCAATTCCTCGAGTTCGCTAGGCAGCGGCGTCGCCAGCAACACCCTCATCTTCAATGGCGGTACCCTGCGGGCCATCGGAGCCATCACTTCGCCGGCCACGCGTACGGTCACATTGACCAGCACCGGGTTGATTGATACCAACAACTTCGCCGTGAGTATCGCCGGCATCATGAGCGGCGCGGGCGGCCTGACCAAGAGCGGCCTGGGCGCGCTGACCCTCACAGGCGCTAACACCTACACCGGTGCGACCGATATCAGTGCGGGCAGCGTGGTCATCGGTACGGGGGGTGTCATCGCCAACACGGCGACCAACACCATCACCATTGGCAATGGCGCAACGCTTACCATGAGCCGCAACGACACTTGGGGTTCCAGCGCCACCGGTGCTCCGGTGATACCGATTGTCATCAGTGCCGGCGGCACCATGACGACCGGCGGCACCAGCTTCACCACGCTCGGGCCGTTGACACTGAATGGCGGCACGCTGACAAGCACGGGTGGTGCCAACGCTAATTTCCCGTCTTGGGCATTGCGCGGCACAGTGACCGTCGGCGGTTCGGTCGCTTCCACGATCTCGGGTAGCGGCACGTTCAGCGACATCAATCTGGGTGCGAACACCGTCACAGGCACGACGTTTGACGTTGCGGATGCCACAGCCAGCTCAAGCACGGATCTGACCGTTTCGGCGGTGCTCAAGAACGGCGGCAACGCCAGTAACGTCGCCCAAGCCAGCTCGCTGACGAAGACCGGACTCGGCACGATGACCCTCTTCGCCGCCAACACCTACACCGGTTCGACTGTGATTAATGCCGGTACTCTGCAAGTCGGTGCTGCTGCATCAGGGCAAGCCTTCGGTAATGGCTCGGCCGTCACTTTGGCAAACGTTTCTACTGCCATCCTCGATCTCAATGGATTCAGCCAAACCATCGGCTCTCTTGCCGGCGGCGGCCTTACGGGCGGCAATGTTTCGCTGGGAGCCGACGCGACCCTCACCGCAGGTGGCAACAACAGCAACACCACCTACTCGGGCGTCATCAGCGGCACCGGCACGAGCGGGCTCACCAAGACCGGGTCAGGAACCCTCACCCTCTTCGGTGCCAACACCTATACTGGGAACACCGTCGTCTCCGTTGGCACACTATTGATCAACGGATCTTTGGCGGCCGCGTCGGCCACCTCCGTCGCCAGTGGTGCTACTGTCGGTGGCTCGGGCACCATCGCCGGCGCACTCACGGTCAACGGGGGCGGCACACTGTCCCCGGGAAGCAGCCCCGGCAAACTCACCGTGGGCGCAACCGTGTCATTGGCCGACGCCTCCACGTACAGCGTCGAACTCGGCGACGCTGGTGCCGATTCCAACCTCGTCGCTGGCACCGATTACGACCAGCTTGCCCTGACCGGTACCGGGACAACATTGACCATCAGTCCCAACGCTGCTCTGTCGGTTCTGGAGCTCCCCAACATCACCTCGGGACAGGTCTTTGTCATCGTTGACAACACCGCCTCCGGAACGGTCAACGGCACCTTCTTCACCGCCACCAGCGGTGGCGTCGCGCTGACCGAAGGCGGCACCGTAACCGGTAACCTCGGCAGCACGTTCACGATCAGCTACGCCAACAACGATGTCACCCTGACGGCCGTCAACGTGGTCCCCGAGCCGGCGAGCCTCGGACTGCTTGCCGTGGCCACCGGGGGACTGCTGACCCGCCGTCGGCGTCGCCGGGCGATCTGACGAACCTCGGGAAGCCATCCTCAGCCTCACCGATTCCGCTTCGCCCGTAGCGCCTCGCGGGAATGTGGTAACCCCGCACCCCCAGTCTCGTCCACCTTCGCCAACGCGGAATCAATTTTCCTATCAGTGTCTGGCTTTGCGCCTTGGGGACACGAAGACGTTCTTTCGCTCGCGTCGGCCTTCCGCTTCAGGTGAGGTCACTACGCCCTGATGACAGAGATTCCACCTTCGTCACGCCGAGCATCGCGCACCGCCGGCAGGAGGATATCTTGCAGCGGCTATGTGCCTCGACGACGGCCTTGCGTGATCCTCGAGGGGCTTCGCCGGCAGATCGCCCGCGCCAATGGGCTTCATCCCATCAAAGACCGGGCAGCGATCGACGCCCTGATGCCCAAGACGCTCGCCCTGGCGAAAGAACTTCACCGCGAACTACCCAAGTTCAAGTACAGGAACATGGAGATCATCGAGAACGGCGTAAGGGGCTACTGGACGACCGCCGGCCCGACGATGTAGCTCAGAACTGCGGGCTGTCTACACCGTCTACGTCTACACAACCTGCCGGGCGCTAGCGTGGGCGGAGGTTTCGTTGACATGGGGACGACTGGCGGCATCACGATTGGCCTTTGGACGCACGGGAGAGACGGGACAAACCAGTGCCGGCACAATGAGCACAGGAACAGCGACGGAACCGTGGCCGGCGGCAATCGCGGTCCCGGAACGCCGCCCGCCTGCCGCGTTGCCGAGATTCGATCCATTCTGCTCGAATCGGTCACGGGCACGGATGTCCAGGAGATCGTCTGTGTACTGGTCACCCAGGCGAAAGCGGAAGATGTGGTTGCGGCCCGAGAGATTCTCGACCGCCTGATCGGTAAGTCTGCTCAGGCAATTGCCCTAGACGCAAAACTCGGCATCCGACCCGAGCCAGAGGCGAAGCCGGGATGTTGCGATGACGTTGCATCGATGATCCGCGCATACCCAGAGCTTGGCCTACCTCGCGAGATTTGGCCGCTACTGCCAAGCGAGTGGTACAAAAACTGGCTCGCCGACGAGCATCATCCGACCCGACCCGCCGACTTCCCCGCGATCGTTGCAGCCGTCCAGGAGAAGTGCGACGTATGGGAGCGGAAGCCCAAGGCATCCTCCTGATGAGCTCCGTGGCAACCGGGTATTGGGACAAGGTGCTGACGCTGGTCTGGTGGCGAGTTGGAGTCCGCAAGTTGGCAAGCCCGAGGTTGGCCAGGGAACGAGTCTAGGTCGAAGCTGGCCGACGCCATTGAAGGCCGGACGAGATGATCTAGCAACTCGGATAGCTACTCAATCACCGCCTTGATAAATGCGTCCGCCGCGTCGGCGTAGAATTCGATGCTGATCTTCGTAGCCATGTCGTCGGAAAGGCTGAAAAGCTGCTTACGAGCGGAGATCGGCATGAGCACGGTGGCCGCGCCCTTCTCCACAGCCAGTTCCGCGATGGCGACGGGGTTGGGGATCATCTCTACCGATCCGCCCAGGTTGAGGGCGCCCACAACGATCAAGCCGCCTTTGATGGATCGCTCCAGCAGGCCGCTGCACAACGCGAGCAGCACTGCCAAGCCCAGCCCAGCGCCCGCCTTGTCTGCGTCGACAGCCCGCAACTGTATTGAAAACTCGTGAGACCGTGGATCGCGGTCGCCCACCAGTTCCTTCGCGCGGGTATAGAGGTTCTGCTCGCCATAGCGGACACTCTCGCGGAACGCCGGCGGCACCGGGGCATTCAGAATCCTGACGCTCCCGCCGGGGCCAACCGTAACCTCGATGCGGTAGAGGCCCGGAGAGACATCCTGATCGCCAGCACTGATGGCCCACACCTGGCCGGGGGGCAGCGGATCGCTTTCGATGCGGTCCTCGCTGTGCAACTCTGGCGTCGAGACGAATTGCTCCACGCCCTCGGTGCCCATGAAGTAGCTGAAATGGGTGTTGCGGAACTCGGACTTGAGCACCCGCTTCTGCTGCTCCTTCACCCTCCGCCGGCATTCCAGAGCCAAGCGGACGATTGTCTCCAACTCCTCGTCCGGCACGGGCATGGTCGGATCGGGGAACAGCAGCTTGAGCATCCCGCTTGTGGTCCGCGTCACCGCCTCAATATCGCGGCCGCTCAGGGCGCCGCCCCAATTCACGCGGCCTTGCAGCACCGACACGCGGCTGGACTCGCGCAGCTTCGTCCAGCACTCGGACAGGAAATCGCTCACCAGCCCGAAGTGCCCGGTAAGTTGCTCATTGGGGTTGACCTTGGGGAACTCCCAGCCCGGCACATACGAATGCAGACGGTCCATAAAGGCCGTGTCGTATCGCATCTCCGGCGGGAGTGGGGCCAGCAGGTGGCTAATCCGCTGCTGCTGCTCCACGTCCACGTCCAGGTTTCCCACCATGACAAGGCTACCCGACGCCCGGATGCTCTCCTTGCCGCGGGAGAACTCGCCGGAGGCCATGTAGCCCTTCATGATGTTGACCCCGTCCTTCTGGTCGAAGGAAATGCCGGCGATCTCGTCAAAGCACACCACGTCGTAGTGGCAGACCAGCCCGCGCTGGCCACTGGCGTTGTTGACGAACATCTTGGCCACGGTCGCCTTGCCACCGGAAACCAAGTGCGAGTAAGGCGAGATTTGCTGGAAAAGGTGACTCTTGCCTGTACCCCGAGGTCCAAGCTCCACCATGTTGTAGTTGCGCTCGACGAATGGGACCATGCGGAGCAGTGTGACAATCTGCGCCCGTTCTGACAGCGCCGCCGGCTCCAGACCGATGGAGCGGATCAGGAAGTCCCGCCACTCCTTTGTGGTGAACTGCGCCCGTGCCTTGGCCATCACTTTGAGCACGTCCGACTTGGAAAGCTGGATCGCCCGGAGGCTGTCTATGGCGAAGGGTCGGCCGTTCTTCTCCTGGGCGATGGCCGCATCGTAAGTGAGCGTCACCTCGGCATAGAAGCCGTCGGTGAGCATCCGCTCGTGCTCGTGGACGAGCTTGTCGTCAATCCGAACGTCATCCAACTGGAGGCTGGGCAGTTCCGCCAGAAAGCAATCGTTACGCGAGTCCAGCTTCGCCTTCACGATGTCGATAAGCTTAACCGAGCCCTTCTCGCGGGCGCGGGCCTTGAACAACTCCTCCTGGCCCGTGCGCACGGCCCGGTCGGTAAGCTGCCGCTCCACCACCTGCAGTCCCTCGGCGATTTCGGCTTCGTTGACCGTGGCGCAGTAGCGGCCGAGCAGGAATTCGACCACATAGGTCGGCACCGGGTACTGCCGGCTGTAGCGGCGGACCAAGTCCTTCCGCACTAGGAAGCCGTCAAAGGCTGACGCCGCGATTCTGTCTAGGGCATCAAGTTCCATGTTCATTCCTCACCGCCAACGCTCGTCGCCCGCTTGGCGACAACGTGGCCAGAAGCATCCAATAACACGACGCTGACGGTCGTACCTTCAAGTGATTCATCTTCAACCAGCAGCCCGACCTTGCCCTCAGTGTCCACCGCCTTGGGCGTCACGATGCTGGAACCCGCGTCGCCAACCTTGGTCCGCACGTCGGCCTTCGCCGATACACCGGCCGGCTCGACGGTCACGCGGCATCGCATGCCAAGCCACTGCACCGCTGTGATGTTCGCGCTGATTCCCGCCGTCCCGATATCCGAGCTAAACATCAGGTCGGGAATCACGCACTCCTGCACACTCAAGCCGCCGTGCGTGTATTCGTGTCCCTTGGAGAAACACGAAACGCCCGCGCCAAACGCGAAGATTTCCGTCGGATTCCAATACCAGCCGGCCGTCGGCACCGAAACGTGCGAGCCGGCCTTCACCGTGGCACATCGCGACCACCGGCTCTCGGTGAGATACTTGGGCAGCGGCGTGTTGGGCAGACCGCCCGGCACCAGCAACCAGCCGTGGTCGGTAACGACGCGGACCTGACGCCAGCCGGCAGCCAGGAGCGCGTCGATCCGTTCCACCAGCAACTCAAGCTGCTCGTCGATCCGGTTGGCGAGTTTCACTTGGAGGTTGTGGCCCAGGCTGTCGAACTCGCCATATTCCGTCCAAGCCCGCCCGGCGCCGTCTTGCGGCTTGCCCACCTCGGACGCACCGAGGCACTGATAGCCGGCCGCCGCCATGAGTTTCCTGATGCGGTCGGTGGTGGCGGGCTGGCCCACGTCTGCCGTTTCCGGGGCGAAGTCCTCGCCAAGCCGATGACCGATGATCTGGCCCGCCACCGGCGACACCGCCGGCTTGGCTGTCGCCGTTACCGTCGGGACCGCGGCCCATCGCCGGCCGTCGCCCACGCGGAGCTTGCGATCTTCCGCCAGTGCCGCCAGACGCCGCCCCAAGTCAAAGCGCAGCCCATCGACAAACAGAATGCACGTCCCCGTATCGGCTTCGACCACCGGGTCGCGGCCATTGCCCCTGGCCGGCAGCGGGGTCGCCGCCACCACCTTCTGGAAGTGCTCGGCTGCATCCTGCACCCAAGACAGATAAATCGCGCGGGTGGCAGCGGAGACGGCCTCGCAGTCCTCGGCCGACTTCACCTCGGCCAGCGCCCGGAGCACCGCGTCGTCTGCCAGATAGCCGCCCTGGGCATACAAGTCCGCCATCGCCTGGGGTGTGTCACCGCCCAGGCCGACGGCCGTGCGCGTCACTAGCGCCGCCAGGTGCGCCAGTGCCTTGGCTAGCGGACTCTGGCCCAGCTTCGCCCAGACCCACTGCCGGCGAACACCATGCTCAGATTCCAAATTGGCCACCGTCGCACGAGCCTCAGAGGGGTTCTTACTGGTGAGCTGGCTCAGGGCCTTTCGCAGGGCCCGCTCGGCATCGTCATTCAAGCTCGGCCATGTCTCTTTCACGAAAACCAATCCGGACGGTTTCGCTTTCCGCAGCAGGTCGGGCATGCCCGGATAGAGCGCCGGTGCTTCGACAAAGCGCTGCCAGACGCCGAGCCACTCCACCTCGCGCATTCCGAGCCGTTCGCCCGCGACCAGTTCCCCGTCGTTTTCAGGATCAAACTTGTAGTCAGCTTTGCACCGCGAACGGAACGCAGACCATTGTCCCTGATCCCATCTTTCCCGTGCACCCCGCGGATCGCTCATCCATTCAAGCAGGTTCCGCGGGGTGTCTTCGATCATCAGCTTGTCGAAATCCTCCGCCTCCAACCGCTTGGCTCGCAGTCGTGAGAGCGGCGTCACGGCCAACTGGGCCAGCGCACCGAGCATCGCTCTACGGGTCTGGCTATCCTTGGCGACATCCAGCTCCATGCTGGAGTCTTCAGACACCAGAAAGGCTTCGACGGTCCAATCCTTGCCGTTCCGCTGACACCAGACAGCGCCGCGGTATTGCAACTCCACCAGCGGAACCACTGGGTCAGGGCAATCCTCAATTGAGCGAAGCGTCTGTCGGCCAACTCCAGGCAGGTAAACCACTGGCACGGCGCGGTCCGGCAACGGAACCTCAGGCAGTGCCCGTTCGATCACACACCGGAGCCAGATCGCCGGTCCGATCCGCTGGTCAGGCTCGTAGTCACCCAGGACCAGCAGATGCGGCATCAACGCCCGAAGCTGTGGAATCAGCGGAAGCCACTGACCGTCGGCGTCGGGCCACAAAATGGCCGTTGGCGCCACCTCACCGGGGGCGTGACGCGCCGCGGATTCCAGCGAAGCCTGGACGGCTTCAATCAAAGTCGAAGGTTTTTGCGAAATCGGAATCATTGCCGCTCGCTTCCTTCCGAGGCTGCGTTGCCCATCGATTTGAGCCGCCCTGCAACCTTGACGACGACCCGTGTCATGCCGGCACCCCAAGCTCCTGGATCAGGTCGCCGCGTCGGAAGGTTGCGGCAAGGCGTTGCAGCGATACCGTTTGCCCGCCGTAGAGTTTCTTCAGCGCCGCGTCGACCGCATCCGTGGCCTTCTTGAAATAGGCTTCCTCGTTCTGCTCCAACTTGGCCTTGGCATCGACGAACTTTGTGTGATTGAGTTGGGCCAACGTGAGGCCCAGGTCACTCAGGAGGTACTGGCCCATTAGCATGGCCAGGAAGCACGAGCCATAGGCCACGAAGTCTGGTGCGCCCGCCGGCGGGCGCCGCCGTTTGTTCTCGGCGATGCGAAATAGCAGTGTGGCAATGACCACCTGTGCCCCATTGAGATCATCGCTGAATATCATGTCGTAAAGTTTGTCGAAGTGCTCTCGCCCTTGGAACTTGCCCTGCTGTGGTCGATGGCGCCATACCGAGAGGACCGCCTCCGCCGCCGTTGCACTGCTAATATCGGTTGTCTTGAAGGCCGTATCGCTTCGGTGGCGGCGGTATTGATAACCAAGGTCCGCAACTGCAGCCTCTAGGTTTCTCTGGCGGATGTCATTCGACCGAAGGTCACGAAGATCGACCGGATTCTGGCTGTTCGTCGCATAGGTGATGTTGCGCACCAAGTCTCCCGCATCGGAAGGAAGTTGATACAGCCGCACTAGAACAAACGCCTTCTCAATACCTGGTTCGGCGGCGGCGAGTGTGGCCATCGTGTGCTCGATTGTCTTGCACGTCTGGCCACCGTTAATGACCTGGAGACCCTCGACACGGACCTGGAAGTTGTCGGCCTGAAGCGCGTTGTGCGTGAACTTCCTGCACAGCAACGTGATGCCGTTGTTGTAAAAGTAAAAGTTGCCCCGTTCGATAGGTGTGATGAGCGTGGAAGCGATACGTTGGTTCACGCGGTTGGACTGAAGCCCAAGGAACCGTCGCACATTTCTCTCAAGAAGAAGGTCGCCGTGTCGGGCAAAGAGTGCAGCGACCTCCGCAACGGGGATCTTCCCAATCAGGACACGGTAGAAGTCGAGGTCTTCAACTATGGCCTTGCCAGCCAGGCGGAGGGTGTCGTCCACCTGTTTTGCCGCCTGCATGAGTAAGACCAGCTCGTCGTGGTTGACATACATCCAGGTAACTTGGTCGTGCGGGAACTTGGCGGCGTCGATGACTTCCTGCGCCCTTACATCCCACTTGATCCCGTTGTTGCACAGGACGGCACGTACCCTCGGGATATACCCATCACCAACCAGCGAGCGGACATCCTCCACACGCTTCGTTAGCTGTGCGTTCGTCGTGATCGTCGCTCTGGGGTCGAACAGGTACTTGATGGCCTGTACCATCTTCTCCGCACCGCCCTGGGGAAACGCGCTCGCACCTTCTTGGTTCTGCTTATACTTGCCCTGAAAGAGGGTCACCAGGAACTCGCCATCCTCAA
Source organism: Humisphaera borealis (assembly GCF_015169395.1). Taxonomy (GTDB): domain Bacteria; phylum Planctomycetota; class Phycisphaerae; order Tepidisphaerales; family Tepidisphaeraceae; genus Humisphaera; species Humisphaera borealis. The sequence goes on along the minus strand of NZ_CP063458.1, from coordinate 6,573,004 downwards.
CATCGCCAACATGCATCGCGTCGATGCCGAAGTCGGCTCCGCCTTCGGTCAAGACATCGAGTGCCTCTGGCTCCGAAAGGTCGAGAAGAGTCTTTGCCACAAGATAAACGAACGCCGCGGACTGCTTCTTCGGCTCGTCGTTCTTGATGTTGAGTCGCGTCTCGAACTCCGGCGCCAAGTCTCCTGCCAGCTTTCGCACGCGAGAGTCGATAATCCCGATATTGATGCTCATGGGTTTGCCTCGATAAGGGTTACGATTTGCCCGCGGCCTGTTGGCGGGCTTGGCGCTTGAACTCGGTCGTGTAGTGGCAGTCGTTATGCCGCTCGCCGGTGAACTCCGACAGCGGGCCGCCGGCGTAGTTGACCGTGCCGTCCCAGCCCCAGAACCACGGGTACTCGCGGATCGGGCGCTTGAGCTCCTTGCCGCGGTCCTTAGCCCACTTGATGTTCGGCTTCCACCGCAGGACGCCAGTGCCGGTTTTGCCATTGGGCAGGTCCGACGCGAGGAACGGGCGGATGTTCACCCGCACGCCATCGTCGATGTCCGGCTCCCAGCCTATGGGCTGCTCCGCCAGCGGCTTCCAGCGGACGAACAGGTCAAACGGCGGCTCGCCTTCGATGATCGCTACCAGCCGCTGTTGAAGTTCCGTCGCCGCGTCCAGTCGATCTTCCGCGCCATCCTCACCTCGCTTCACGCCATCCTGCTGCCGGTTGATCCATTCGCCGAGGTAGCTATACGTCAGACTTTCCAGCAGTTTCTTTCCCCTTTTGCCGTCGGCGAGCTTGTGGTAGTTCACCAGCGCGTGGAAGCCATCGCGTTTGCGGCCATCCCAGATGTGCCAGACGAACGGCCGGTGGTGGAACAACTTGCAATGCTCTTGGAAGAAATCATCGCGAAGCCACTCGTCCAGGTTCCGGTGGGGCTTGACGCCACAGGCTGAAAGCAGCGTCAGCAGCCGGTCGGTGGCGGGTTCCTCGCCGCGCACGGAAGGGATGCAGACGATGCCATCGTCGTCGGCAAATTTAAGCAACTCATCGCACCGCTTGACCAAGTCTCGTGCCCGCCGACTGAGGCGCATTTGTGCATCGAGTTCCGCCGGCCAGCGGTAGCCCAGCAGCCGCACAACCGCCACCTGTAGCGGCGCGGTGGATTGTGCCGGCCGGCCATGGAAGAGCCATTGCGTCGGATCGTCGCTCTCGGGCTCGGGCAGACCGTCGGGGAATCTCCCTGCCGCGACCGTCTGCCAGCGAGCGAGGTCGAAGGGAACCTTGAGGAAGCTGGCAACTGCGACCTTGAGTTGTTGGTCGATCCTGTGAACCGCATCAGCGTACTCTTCTGAGGTACAGAAGCACCAGAGCGCGGGTAGGAGCGCCGGATCGCTCGGGACGATGGGCGCGATGTGATCGTCAAACACCGTACCTTCGAACAGCGTCGCTTTGTGAGGCGGCATACGCCGCAGTGCAATTCCCGGTCGGCCGAGCATCCGTGAACTCGGGAAGTTGTGCGCATTAGAGGCATGGTGCAAGTCGCCTTGCCCATTGCACCAGCGGATCAGATGCGATCTTCCACCATAGTAGTCGGTGGTATCAGGAGGCGTCTGTAGCTGTGCCCAAACGTCTTGTGAGACGCCCACTTCCCAAAACGCGGCAAGAAATTTGTTGTCATCCGTCGTCACTAGCCCCTGCCATGTCGCAGCGGCCGCGGAGAGCAGTGCGGATGGGTCCATCAACGACGAGAGGATTGCAGCGTCCGGATTCAACAACTGGGCTGCTTGGGGAGTTATCGCAATCTCAGACCGATTCTGAATCGCTACCGCCTTGGCTTCGGGCGTATTAGCGTCCGAAGCATCCAAGTCAGAAATCTGGTGCTCAGACGCAGCCTTTGAAGCGGTCATTACAGACAAGAGAACATTGAAATCCCACATTGGGGTCTGGAACCCCTTGGGTCCGAGGCGAGCAATCAACGCAAACTCGCGCCGTTCAAGCAGCGTCTCTCGAAGCTTCGCGTAGGTTGCCTGGAAGAGCCAGTTCTGCGGCGTGACGAGGGCCGTCGAGCCTCCCTTGTCACAAAACTCCAGACAGCGCAGCACGAACGCCGTGGCGAGGTCGGCCTTGCCCAGCGGGTACTGCGTCTCCAGATGCTCCTTGAGAATCTCATCCTGCTTGCCTCGCCCGAGATAGGGCACGTTGGTGACCACCAGCGTGTACTTGTCGGCGAGCAGTTCGGCGGCTTTGGCCACGCCCTGGGCGGCGATGCCCATCTCGTGTTTGTCGGGTGTGGCGCGGGGGTCGTCGGAGATGGCGATTTGCAGATGGCGCAAAAGCGTCTCCATGCCCGTCTTATCGAGCATGCCGCTGCCCAGGAAGCGATGCGGGTTGATGAGCGAGCCGAGCGTCGGAGCTTTGCTGAACAAATCGTAGAGTTGGCCGAAGAAGAAGCGGAGCTCAAGGTTGCCTTGACCTTCGAGGATCTTGAGCCACTGGTCGCGCGTACCGCCGGCGGAGAGGCCGGTGCAGGCGACGTTGGGCTTTGGAAGTGACTGCCGGTATCCAACGAGTTTCCAGGAAGCCAGCGCAAGACTGAAGACCGCGATCTGCGTACATCGGGCATCGATCTCAAGACCGAAGACATTGAATTGGAGAACCGCGTCGACAGCGATGTTCAGCGGCATCCCTTCCTCCGCCATGCGCAGTCGCACCAGCAGCTCGAACCCGGCGACGAGAAAATGGCCGGAGCCGCAGCAGGGATCAAGGAGCTTGATGTCGGCCGTGCGTTGCGGCCAGCCGGGAAAGGTGCCAGCTGCCGGGCACCAAGGCCCACTCTTGCCGTCTGCTCCGCGGACGAAACGGAGGTACTCCCACTGCACGCCAGGGAGAGCCAACTTGCGCCGGAGTTCCTCTTCGGTCTGCGCCTCGGCAAGGTCAGTGCTGCTGAGTTTCCGGCCGGCCCACCAGGCGCCGAGGGTGTTATGGAGCAGGAAGAGCACCATGTAGTGCTCGGTGAAAAGCTGCGTGACGGAGGGCAGCGTATCGCTGGTGATCTTCTCGCCGGCCTTATTGACCTTTTCTTTTTCGGCCGACTGCCAGAACTGGTAGACCCAGCCGAGTGAATCGTCGGCTTTGAAGGTGTCGGAGGTCAGGCCATTGACCAGCCACTCCAACTCGACGCGGTGCTCCGTGGCGAGGGTGACCTGCAGTACTGGGTCATCGGGCCGGAAGATGGCTGGCAGCATCTGCTGGGCACAGCGGCTGGCGTAGGTCCAGGTATCGGTTCGGGCGTGCTTGGCGAGTTCCTCGGCCTCTGCGAGGCTGATGGGCATCTTGCTATCAGGCTCAATTAAAAGGTCGTTTTCGGCCAGGAACCGGGCGAACAGCATGCGGTGCCAATGTTCGTAGGCGCACTCGTGGACCAGGCGTTTGAGGGTGATCTGGTCCCTGGTGTTCTGGGCATCGCCAAGCTGGCGGGCATGGGCGCGAAGCTGGTTGCGCAGGGTCTGCTGCGCCGGCGACATGTGGGGATAGAACTTGGCCTCATGGACCGCCAGCGCCTCCAGCGCAGCGCGAGCACCGGCTTCGGCGATGTCACGGGCCTTGACGACCGTGTTCTCAAGCTTGTTGCGCAGATTGGAGGGTAGTGCGGGCATCCATTCACTCCATCAGGAGACGACCACCGGACCGTCGGTGAGTTTGGCTAGAAGTTCCAGTTCAGTCTTGGCGAGCCAAGCTTTGACCTCCGACGGCGTCTTGAGTGTGGCGCTGGTTAGGTGAACCCTCTGCGTCGCGGGTTCCAGAAGCTTGGCCGCTGTGAGGCCGGCACTGGAAAACTGCTGGGGCAGCGCGTTGGTGCGTGTCTTCCACGAGGTGAGCGGGCATTCATCCAGGCAGCGGAGCAGGGCGGCGTCGTCACTCACGTCCAATGTCGGGAGGCCGTCGATGCTCTCATCCGCCAGAATCTTCTGCTGCTGGGCCGGCGTCAGTTTCTTCCAGTTGTCGTTGGCCTCCAGCGCGGCCTTCTCACGGCTGAAGAGGGTGACGAATTCCGAATGCGCCTTGTTAACCGCCGCCCGCTGCAGCGACGCCACAGCCTTGTGGATCGCTGGGACAGGATCGCTGGCATCGAGCAGCCGGCGTTCTTCGCGCACGGCGTCAGCCTGCGTCTGGAGTTCTGTCGCTTCGGGGAGCGGCGCGGCATGAGCCAGCAATTTGCCGAGCGTATCCCACGCCGGCTTACGCTTCGCGGCCAAGTCCGCGGCGGCCGCCCAGTCCTTCACCTGCTTGGCGAGGGGGTCGTGCCCCTTGAGGATTTCCGTGAGCTGCTCGTTCCCTGCCAGGGCGCGGAGATTGTCTATGTGGACGGTGTTCGGGCGGGCCGGCATTGGCGCGTCGCCGCCCGATCGGTTGGCCAACTCAATTAATTTGACCAGAAACGGGCCGGCCTGTACTGCCTCTTCACCGGGCTTGCAGGTAATCCCGACGGTTTGGTAAAGCTTCCGCAGCCTAATCTTCTGCGCCACGTCTAGCGTGGCCGACTCGACGCGGAACTCGGTGGTTGAAACTTTGGCCTGATCCAATTGACCAACTGCCAGAGGGTTGCTGTTGTAAATGGCCCGCAGGTGCCCGACGGTGTGCAGTACGATCAAGCCAGCATCCACAGCGTCGCGGGGCCAGCCGTAGGGACTGTCCTCGAACGCGGAGCGGACATCCTTGCCCTTCTTGCCCGATCCGACCGATGACAATATTGCTGAGCAAACTGGGTGTTTCTCGGGTTTGTCAGTGAAGCCCACGGCCTTGAGCGCGTCTTCGTCGCCGTTCTTGGCGCGGTTAATAACACTATCCCAGCGGTCGTGGTCAGCATCGCGGAAGCTCGGGAAGAGCCGGTCGAGCGACGCCTCGGCTGCGGACTTCACTTTTTCCACCAGGTTGAGCTGGAACATCTCGGTCCCGCCGCCTTGAAAGACCTTACTCCCATCGACCACCTGGCCGATGATTTCGTCACGGCGGGCCTCGGCCTCGCGGATGCGGGCGCCCATCGCGTCGCGGGCCTCGCGGCCTTCGGCGGTACTGGGGGTGCCCTTGAAGTCGATGGTCGCCTTGGCGGACTCGAAATCGATGATGGCCTTCTTCAAGTCGTCGGCGCTGGCCTTGGGCACGAAGACGTACACGATGGGGCTGTCGGCGCCGGCGGCACGGGCGTCATTGACCACCGTGCACTCGGCCTCGCCCCAGCCATCACGGACCCACACCGGGATCTCGTGGCCCTTGGTCGCCGGCGGAGTGTCGCCGAAATGCAGTACTAACTTGCGTGGCTCCTTGCTCTTGCCGTGGACCAGCTTGATACCGCCGACGGCCTCGTTGAACGCCGCCGCCAGCAGGGCCGAGCGCTTGCCGCCGATGCCGGACACGTCGGCCAGCAATTTCGTCTGCCGGTTGCGGAACTCGCGGTCCCACTCACTGCTCTCGCGAGTCTGCAGACCGTAGCCGTCGTCCAGCTTAATGAGCTTGCCCTCGTGGACCAGCCTGTCGAGGATGCGTGGGACTTCCCTGCGGTACATGGCGCCGTCGCTGCCCAGGTCGCTGACCAATAGATCGGCGAGCGTCGCGGGCGTGGCCCGGACGCCAATGTCGGCCGCGGCTTCGCGGGGGAGTTTGCGAACCAGGAAGATTAAGCCGCAGAGCCGGCGGGCAAGTTTGCCGTCGGGCGTGCCGTCGTCGAGCTTGCGGATGGTTTCGTCGATTTCCCGCAGCAGGACGCCAGTGCGGAGCAAATCGGGCTGGAGTTGCTCGAAGATGAAGTCGGCAGGGACCACATTACCCAAGGGACGCTCGGCCGTGTCGCGCACGGCGTCATAGACGATGCGCAACTGGGTGCGAAGCTGGGCCGTAGTGCCAGGAGCGTCCACTGCCTGGAGGGCCTTCTCCCAAAACCGGCGGCGCACCGGCAGGAGTGGATAATCCTCCACGATGATGCCGCGGTCTTCAGTGCGAACGGCGATAGCGGTGCCGGCCAACTGCCGGTCGATCTCGCCGGCGTGAGAGTCGAGGCACTCCTGCACGGCCTTGACCTTGTCGGCCTTCTTGGCGAGCACCACGCGGCGGGTTACGGTTTCCACGTCGATGTCGGACAGTTCCACCGGGATGGTGAACCGGCCGCGCAGGCGCTGAAGCAGCGGAAGGCTGCCTGCCAGGGCGGTCTGCCCGGCGCCGATCAACATGACCCGGCTGTCGAGCTGTTTGCAAAGGGCCTCGGCGACTTCCTGCACGTCTGTGGACCGCTGGGCGCTGTCGCCAATGAAAAGCTGCACCTCGTCGAGCACGATCACCGTCGCCGGAGTCTGACCGCCGTCCGCCAGCACTTCGCGGACGTAGCCGATGAACTCGGCTGTCGATACATCCGCCACCACGGGGAACTGCGCACGCAGGGTGGCGCGGGCCTGTTTGTCGTCGGGGGCAAAGTCCGAATCAGCGGCGAGTAGGGCCTTGGCCAGAACCGGGCTTACGTATAGGTCTTGCAGTTCGCGGAGGAAGTCCTTGCCAGCAGCTTCAACGGTCTTGCGCACCTTGGCATAAATGCCCGCCTTTTGGAGCCAGAGGCAAAAGCGGGCCTGGGGCAAGGTTTCTGGCAGGCCCTTGGAGCGGAAGATGATCGCCAGCACGGTGAGGCGTACGCTGTTGCCGCCGCCGGAGGGCAGCGTCCCGGCGGCGGCGTGAAGCCCCCCGCAGCGCTTGCCCAGCGTGCTCAACTCCTTGAGCAGGTCCGTCACCTCGGCCGGCAACCGGGCCAGCCCACGCGCGGTCGCGCCATCGTCGAACTTGGTGTCGATCCAAAGGTGACGGAGCATCTTCTCCAAGTGCGACTTTCCGCTGCCGTAAAAGCCGCTGATCCACGCCGCCGGCTGGACGGTCGCGTCCACGCTGCCGAGATAGGACTCCAAGATGCGGACGATGCCCGCCTTGTACTGGCCTTCGCAGACGAATTGCTCAAGCTCGTAGCGGAGGGTCTCAAGTTCCTTAGGCGTGCGCGCCTCACCAACTGCCGCAACGCCATCGTTAAGCAACTTGGTCGCGGCCGGATCACGCTGGAAGACTTCTCGATTCTTCATTGTTCAAGGGCTCCGCTATGCAACGTGATGGGGACGGCCAAGTAGCTCCAGCCGTCTCGAGCGTCGAGCAGACGATAATTGTTGTTGTCAAACTCGCCGGGGAAGAACAGGACGAGCCGCCCGCGAATGTCATGCTTGACCTCTTCAAGCACCAGGGATGCCTTTGTGAAACCAAACAGCGACGCCACGCCATGCACGGCAACCACAGTGTCGGCCGTCACGTCGTCCGCTGTCAGCACCTTTCGCAACTCCGCCGCGGCGTAATGCGCGAACTCGTTGTTCTCGGGCTGGAGCTTCGATGCCAAGTCGCTGGGCACCTCGAAGTACGCCTGTCGATAGCCGGGGTCCATCGCGGCCATCCAGCGGGCAAAGGTACAGGTGAAATCAAACAGCTTCCAGCCGCAGCCGGCTTGGCGCGTATGCAACTCGAAAAGCTCTAGCTTTGCCCGGAGCTTCCGCTCGTCGGCCTTGTCGTGGACGACGAAGATCGTCCGCTGGGCGCCGGCAAGGTTGCGCTGCCAAGGCGCGGAGATATGGCTTTGGTAGCGGCTGGCCAAGTCTTCAATCCGTCCCATGAATCAACCGCCTTTCCTCCTCGGTCAGCAGTCGTGAGAAGGAGACCTCCACGACACCGCCGGACACTTTCAGGTCGAGGTAGCCTACGCGCTTTGCATCCATAGCCAAGAAGAGCAGTTCGTCGGTGCTGGCATCCAACACCTTCGACCAAAGTGTCTCGAACAGCACAGCGCCCCGCGCCCCGAGGGCATAGCCCAGCACTAGGGCGAAGGTCACAACGGCCGGCGTGGGGCTGACGGCACGGCGGGTCTTTCGACTGCGGCCCTCAAGGTGGCCGGACTGAGTCCAGGATGACGCCGCATTGCGGACGATTTTGTCCAGCACCGCCTCGTTAAACCGCGAGCCAGTGCCGCGGTTAAGCGCATCGGTGAACGACTGGCGTCCGAGTTCCTCACCCGGCTGCAGGCGTAACACCGCCGGCGACGTGAACCTGAGCAAGGGATCGCGGGCCAACGTCATGAGAAGCGCCAGAAGCGGCCGGCCGCGGTCATCGCCAGCCCAAAGCTGACGCAGCACACGGAAGAGGACGACGCCACCATCTAGAGCATAAAGCTCTGACAGCCTCTGGTCAGTGATCCGGCGGGTGGCGCCCGTACGCTTTCCGAGGCAGTTGTCTTCAACGATCAATCGGCGGTAGTCTGCGCGTGTGAAATCGGGGCCGGCAGCCCGCAGCAGGCTCGCCAACTCGTCCAACATAATGGTTCGACTTGTATGCGTTCCCTTGCCCCCAAAATGGAACCCCACCTTCTCGTCGGCAGCGACAGCCTGCTGCTCAGGGGTCAGTAGGAAGCCAGTATTGACAGGATCGAAAAGCATAAATAATCTGCTCAATCTAGCCGGCCAGTTTGCCGGCCAATTCGGCAAATATCACGCGTCGAGCGATTGGCGTCAAGCATGGCATGTCGCAGGGGCTTACTACGGGAGCTTGCTTAGGATTAGGAAGTCAAAACAGCGACCCTCGGGAAGGGCGGCTGATCCCCGCCAAGTGGCTTGGGTGCCGGTCGGTGAACTCACCGTCCCCGGCCGCACCCGGGCCGACCCGGCAAACTTGACGGTGAGACATGGCCGGCAACTACACGCCTGATGACGTAACGCTCCTGGCATCGATACGTGCGGACATCCTTTCTAGGTCCGACGGCTACCAAGAGGGAGCGAGGTTTCTCTTGGCGGAGTACGGCCCCGAGCGACTCGGGTGGCACAAACTGACGACGTGGGAACGGTATAAGGACCATCCCGTCCAATTGGAGTCGCACCGCTCTGATGCGGAGTATGCAACTCGCTTTATCGAAGATGTGGTGGCGCGACGAGTCCGATTTGGAGAAGTTCTGGCAGAGGCGTCGGCTCCGCCAACCGCGAAAGACTGGTCTCTTGGCCGTTGCGTATGCGCGGCCATCAACGTTTTGAAAGAGAGCCATGGTGAGGAACATCACGACTGCAAGGCGAAGGCAATCCTGCTGATGGCGGTGATGTTGTGGGACGCAGGTGCCCATATGCGACACCCGATCTTCAATCTGTTTGGGCCGTGGGGGGCCACTGCGACCGGTGACATCGAATCGATCTCACGCTGGGCGGCAGCGTCGATTCTGAGCGATGAAGCCGAATTACGACGGTGGATGGACACGGTGCGAATGGCCTGGGCCGCGCTGCAGGCACCGACGAGCCGCGGCCAATCGGCTCAGAACTTGCCTGATCGGAATGACGAGTCGAAACCGTGGATCGAACTTGAGAACGCGGCGAAGCAGCAGGTCAGAATTCATCAGGAACAAGTCGCAATAGCGTCGTTTCTCGAAGTTGAGCAGCAGAACACGGCCGAGCAACAGCGACTTCGCGATTGGATCCGGCAAGATCATCTCGACTACGACCAACGCGTGGCGTTGATGCAATCCGACCATCGGTGGGCCACGTTGAAAGAGCGTTGGAAGGCCAATCCGAGTTTCGAGCAAAACGCCGACGTGGCCGGCGAGATCCATGCCCTACACCGCGAGTATAGCATTCCGGATGAACCTAGGATCAACTCTAGCGATCGCCTACTTTGGTGGCTGAAACGTCAACGAAACGTGTACTTCGACGCCGCGCCCGAGAAATTCAATGAAGGTGCTCCGTCATATCTGGCCGAGCCGAATCGCAAGGCGCGTGATTTCGCGTTGGAGATCCGAGCTGCACGGAGAGGCGCCCCGCCCCTGCCGGCCCCACTCAATGACGCATTGGCCGAATGGCAGTCGCTTTACGATTGGTGTCTGACGGCCGATTCCTCCTCCACGCCAGACGCCACGCACTCGACGGACTTTGTATTCGTGAGGTGGTTCGGGACGGAATACACCTTCGCCAAGGGTGTGCAATCATCGGCGATCGAGGCATTGTGGAAGGAATGGCAGAAGACCGGCCTCGGCTTGCATCAGGATTCAATCCGGCAGCATGTAGATGATGAACGCGATGACTTCCGTATGGATGTAGCATTCCGAAACCACCCAGCGTTTGGCACAATGATCCAACGATGCGGAGACGGGCGGTATAGGCTGGTTGCGCCGGAGAAGGGGAATCGTGCTGCGGGGGCACAAAGTCCGCTCCCACCGAAGAAAAAATCGCAAATCCGCGGGAATCACGTCTAGCGCACGTCTGGCGCACGCTTGGCGCACATTCAGCTTTGCATTCTGGGGGACATGAGAAATGGCAATCATCAATTGCTTTCGCTGCCGGCATTGGCCGACGCCTTGAAGCTTCCGAAAGAGTGGATCAAGGCCGAGGCCGACGCTGGCAGAATCCCCCACCTGAAAGTCGGCGACAAGTACCGCTTCAATCGGAAGAAGGTCGTCGCATTACTAGCCGATCGGGCGGCACGCGCCGCTAAGGAGGTGGATCATGAGTAATCCCCTTCTGAATCGTATCGGGGACCCGACCACGCCCTGCCTGGCGCTTCGCCCGCGTGAAGCGGCTAAGGCCTTGGGCGTCTGCGAGCGGACGCTGTGGCAGTGGACGCAGGACGGCGACGTGCCCCACGTTCGGCGGGGAAAGAGGATCATGTATCCCACGGCGGCACTGGTCCGTTGGTTGGATGAACAGACGCAGGCGACCAAAGCGGTGGACGGGGCAAAGCCCGAAGGGGGAGCCAATGACGCCGCTTGAACTGCTCTTGTCGAAGTTGCCCGACGCGAAGCGCAACGGTGCGGGCTGGTCAGTCCGCTGCCCGGCACATGACGACGATCAGCCCAGCCTGAGCATCGGCGAAGGCGATGCCGGCGGCGCATTGGTTCATTGCCACGCAGGATGTACCCCAGTCGCCATCACGGCGGCGCTCGGCTTGCAGCTCGCGGATCTGATGCCGCAAAAGATCGAATCGCCCCCGACGCGAAAGCCTGCTAAGCCAATGCACAAGCCCGGGCTGACCTTCGCCACGGCGGCAGAAGCGGTTGCGGAACTTGAGCGCCGGAAGGGCCCCCTTGCGGTGATGTGGAATTACTACAACGCCGACGGGGAGCCGGTGGGAATGGTCGTGCGGTGGAACCTGACAAACGGCGGGAAGGACATTCGGCCGGTGAGCCGGCGACCTGGTGCGATCGGTGGCTGGACCATTAGCGCCATGCCCGAACCTCGCCCGCTGTACCACCTGCCCGACCTGACTGCCCGGCCTGGCGAGCGCGTCTATGTCACCGAGGGGGAGAAAGCAGCCGATTCGGCAGCCGGTCTGGGGCTGCTGGTAGCTACGTCCGCCGGCGGTGCCCAAGCTGCGGGGAAATCGGATTGGACGCCACTGGCCGGTCGCGACGTGGTGATTGTTCCCGACGCGGACAAGGCGGGCGCGAAGTACGCGGCCGAGGTTTCGGCCATTCTGGTGAAGTTGAGTCCGCCGGCCCGCGTGCGTGTGATTGACCTGCGTGACACATGGTCCGATCTGCCCGTTGGTGGCGACATCGCCGACGTTGTGGACCGTGGCGAAGACCCCGACGCGATCAAGACAAAACTGGCGGCGCTGTTGACCGCGGCCGAGCCGGAGGCCCCGGCACCTCGCCCGCCGGCGGTGGAGCGATTCAAGCCGTTCCCCACCGATGCCCTGCCCAAATCTCTGCGTGGGTTCGTAACTGAACTTGCGGCGGCGACGGGTACCGACCCCGCCTGTGCATCGTTGACGGTGCTGGTGGTCCTGGCCGGAGCGATCGGCAATCGCGTGGCCGCGCAAGTGAAACGTGGATGGACGGAAGCCGCAATCCTCTGGGGCGCCATCGTCGCCCGATCCGGCACAGCCAAGAGTGCCGTATTGAAACTGGCGACTCGCCCTTTGGTCGAAATGTACAAGGAGGCACGCCAGCAATTCGCCAACGACATGGTCGCATACGAGGCCGATTCGCAACGCCATGAAGTGGAGCGGAACCGCTGGAAGGACGCTCAGAAGAAAGGGACCGGCCCCAGCGATCCGCCAGTAGAACCGGAGCCGCCGACGGAGCAGCGGCTGATGGTTTCGGACGTGACCTGCGAAAAGCTGGGCGTGCTTCTGCAGGACAACCCGTTGGGGCTGCTGCTGGTCCGTGATGAACTGGCCGCGTGGGTCGGCGCTTTCGACCGTTACGCGGCAGGCGGAAAGGGCAGCGATGCACCCGTCTGGCTGTCATTCTTTGATGCCGCGCCCTCCATGATCGACCGCAAGGGTGCCGCAGGGACGATCTTTGTCGAGCGGGGATCGGTAAGCGTGCTGGGAAGCATCCAGCCCGGCACGTTGCGCCGGGTGTTCGGCGCGGCCGAGCGGGAATCGGGACTGCTGGCGCGCCTGCTGCTGGTGCAGCCCCCTACCCAGCCCGTTGTCTGGACTGATGAGGAACTTTCAGACGCCACGGCAACGGATTGGGCGAACCTGTTGCGGGCGTTGATGAACATCCAGCCGGGCACGGACGATCAGGGCAAGTCGCGTCCTCGACTGATTCCCCTGGCCCCTGACGCCAAAACGGTCTATGTCACGTGGCATGATGCACACGGTCGCGAAGTGGCAGATATTCACGCCGACGATCTGGCCGCACACTTCGGCAAACTGAAGGGGATCTGCATTCGGATCGGGCTGCTGTTCGCGTGCGTCGATGCTGCGACAACCGGCCAGCCCATCGCGGCCATCAGTCGAGATCATATCGAGCGAGCCATTGCGGTTACGGACTGGTTCAAGGGAGAGGCCCGGCGGGTTTACGGCGCGCTGGGTGAAGACGATGAACAGCGCGACCGCCGACGGCTGGTGGAATTGATCCAGCGCAAGGGTGGAACCGTGACGGTTCGTGACCTGCAACAGTCAAGCCGGCTGTACACGACCGCCGACGACGCCAGCGGTGCACTGCAGGCCCTGGTCGAAGCCGGGGAGGGACGGTGGGAACAACAGGGTCCCAGTGCGCGGGGCGGCCGACCGACTCGAATCTTCCACCTGAACACGCCGACCGCGTCTACACAGCGTCCATTAAACCGCACCGCTGCGCCAACGAAACCTCCCTTGGCGGGGCAGGGAACGGGTTCCGTAGACGTTGGCGCTGTAGACACGGGCGAGGCCGACGACGGAGATTGGGGCGAAGTATGAACGCGGTGACCCCCGACACTGTGGAGGGGCTGCTGGCCGAACTGGACGCTCTGTGCATCCAGCTCCATGCGGACGGAGACCGTCTTTGCTTCCGGCCCCACGAAGCTGTTACCGCGGATCTGGCCGCTCGGCTGAAAACCCACAAGGCGAAACTGCTGGTTGAGGTTGCGAAACGCGCGGCGCTGGACCGACGGATGGCCGAGCAACTGGCGCAGCTTGTCCCCTATCTGACGCCAGACGGGCGGACGGTATGGATTCACCCAGGACATCGGGGCTGGCTTGAACGCCACGGGCTGTTGTGAACGGAGAATGCTGGAATTGCATTCCGGTATGATGTATGATGTTCGACATGGGCAACGTGCTGGATGATCTTCGCAAGGCAATGAAGGCGAGCGAGAAAACGCGCTATCGGCTGTGGAAGGAAACCGGCATCGACCAGTCGCACCTGGCGAAGCTGTTGAACGGTGAGGCGGGCTTGAGTTTCGAGAACATGGAACGGCTGGCTGAAGCCCTGGGGCTGGAGATTATCACCCGGCCGGCGAAGCGGACTACCGCCAAGACGAAAGATCGGTGAGCTATGGCAACGATCGGAACAGAACCCAATGGATATCGGCGAGTTCTTTTCGTCGCTGCAGACGGCAGCCGCAAGACCGTGCGGCTGGGCAAGTGCAGTGAACGCGACGCCGAGCAAATCTGCCGGCATATCGAAGCCTTGGCAGCTACTACGATCCACGGGCAGCCCCTGCCCCGGCCGACGGCGATCTGGGTGGGCGATGTTGGGGACAAGTTACATGACCGATTGGCTCGGGCCAGCCTGGTGGAGCCGCGGGTCGCGGTGGAATCGACCAAGCTCGGTGCCTTCACTGATTCCTACCTTCTTCAGCGGGCGGGTGACGTGAAACCGGGGACGATGATCGTGATGCGTCAGGCCCGCCGCTGGCTGGTGAAGTTCCTGGGCGAGGGCAAAGCCGTCGCGTCGGTTACGCCCAGCGATGCCGACGCCTACCGCGCATTCCTGCAATCGGAGTCGCGCGCCAAGGCCACCGTCGCCAAGTGGTGCGGATACGCTCGCCATTTCTTCGAGGTGGCTCGTCGCCGCCGGCTCATTTCAGAGAACCCATTCTCTCACATCAAGGGGACGGTGCGTGGGAATCCCGCCCGACGCAAGTTCATCCCGGCAACGGATGTTCAGAAGGTCATCGACGCGGCGCACGACCCGCAATGGAAGCTGCTGATCGCCCTGGCACGATGGGGTGGTCTCCGCATCCCGTCAGAAGCATTGGCACTGACATGGAACGACGTGGATTTTCACGGGAAACGTTTCGTCGTTCGATCGAGCAAGACGGAACACCATCAGGACGGCGGCGTACGGGTCGTGCCGATGTTCCCCGAGCTGGAGGCCCATTTTCATGCGGTCTTCGCGGCGGCCCCCGAGGGCAGCATCTACGTAATCAGCCGCTACCGGGACGCGGCGATGAACCTGCGAACGCAGTTGGTTCGGTATATCACCGCGGCGGGGCTGACGCCTTGGCCCAAGCCGTGGCAGAACATGCGAGCCACCAGAGCGACCGAACTCGCCGACTTGTACCCGTCGCACGTGTGTGCCGGGTGGCTGGGACACACGGAAGCGGTAGCCGACGAGTTCTACCGGCAGACGACCGACGAGCATTTCAGGAGGGCGACAGAGGCGGCACGGAATCCGGCACAGCAATCACCCGCAGGTGATCGTAGGGTGCCGAGTGTGCCCAGTGGGGTATCAACGCAAACACCGCATTACCAAGGCAATGCGGTGTCATGCGACGTAGTACAAAATGGGGGACTGGGAGCGCTGGGATTCGAACCCAGAACCAAGGGATTATGAGTCCCCTGCTCTAACCGTTGAGCTACGCTCCCGCCCGTTGAGCTGGGCTCACGGGGACGCGTAGTTTTGCAGGACATGGTTGCTGAAGCAACCATGCCGCAAGCGGGTTGTTAGAAGTCGCCGCCGCCACCGCCGTCAAACCCACCGCCGCTGTCGCCGCCGGAATCGAAGCTTCCGCCGGAATCGCCGCCGGAGTCGTAGCCGCCGGAGGAGGAAGAGCCGAAGTCACCACCGCCGCCGCTGTCGAAGCCGGTGTCGTGGGGGATGGAGCTGTCGCCGGGAGGCGTGCTGCCGAAGGCCGCGCCGGAGTCCGTCGGGGGCGGGGGCGTCTGCCCGAAGACCTTGTTGCCGAGCCACCCACCGGCCATGCCGCCGAGGACACCGCCGAGCAGGCCCGTGCCGAAGCCACTGCCGCCACCGCCGTAGCCGGGCTGTCCGTATCCCGGTTGGCCGTAGCCGGGTTGGCCATACCCCTGGTGTCCGCCGTAACCCGGTCCGCCTTGCGGGCCCTGCCGGTAGGCGGCGGCCTGTTGCCGGCCACGGATGATGCCGCGGATGATCATGAACAGCGCGAAGATCGCGATGCCCATGCAGAGCAGCGTGCTGATCGAAAAGCTACGGCCTGAATCGCCGGCCGGCGGATTGGACGCAGCCGGCGGAACACTCGATGGCGCAGGGACGTTCGCCGGGGCTGCTGGCCGACCTGCGGATGACGACCCGCCGGCGACAACGCCCGCCCCGCCGGCCGTCGCACCAGCGGCGGCACCTTGGGGCCGGTGTTCCGACATGCGATTGAGCGCGAAGGTCGCCGTTCGCGTCAGCACGTCGTCATACTTTTTGGCCTTGAGGGACTCGGTAATGCCGCCGCGCATGTCCTGGCGATCTTTGTCGGTAAAGAGCCCTTCGCGCTTCGTGACGTCGCCGATCACCACATCGAACCGGCCGACGTCCATGAAGATGACGAACACGATGCCGTCGATCCCCTCGGCCCGGCCGCGTTCGCCGGCGAAATCGGCGACGAACCGTTCGCGACCCTTCTGCTGCAGTTCGGCAGTTTTCTCTGCCGGCACGCTGGCGTAGGTCTCGACGAGCATGCCGCGACTGAACTTCTTCTTCAGTTCCTGGATGGTTTGCTGGGCTTGTCGCTCGGCCTCGGGAGAAAAGATCTCCGCGTAGTCGCGAACCTGTGCCCCGGCCGCGACGGGAAACAGACCAACGCCTAGAACGAAAAGTGAAACAAACAGTTTCGATAACCCGAAGGGATGTCGCTGCGCCATGGTCTGTCTCCGAAAACGGCAAACAAAGGACTGTCCGCGGGCAGACCCGCTGGGACAACACCGGAAGAGTTTATCCCTGGCAGAGAGGGCGAGGCAGTTGGCGCGGGGACCGATCTTTATAACGACCCGCCGAACGTGAAGGGGTTTTCATGGTTGACGAAGCGATATCGAAGTCCGACCCACAACCCGAAGGGTGTCGGCGCGGCACCATCGTGTGATCCTGCTCGCCATCAGGTCCCGACTATCGTTTCAGTTCCCACTTCACGTCCCCCGCGACGATCGTCGCGACCGCACGCCCGGTGACGTCCCAGCCGTGGAAGGGGCAATTACGGCTCTTGCTGACGAACTGCTCGGCGTCGATCTTCCACTTGAGGTTCGGATCGATCAGCGTCACGTCGGCATCGGCACCGACCTTCAGTGTGCCCTTGTTGGGCAGTCGAACGATGCGCGCGTGGCCGGTGCTCATCATGTCGACCATTTTCAGCCAGCCGATATGGCCGGGCTCGATGAGGGCCTTGATGTAAAGGGGCAGGGCGCATTCGATGCCGATGATGCCGAACGGGGCGCGGGTGAACTCCAGCTCTTTCTCTTCGGCCAGGTGCGGCGCATGGTCGGTGGCGAGGATGTTGATCGTGCCGTCGACCACGCCGCGAATGCACGCCGCGACGTCCTCGGCCGTCCGCAGCGGCGGGTTCATTTTGTAGTTGGTGTCGTACGTGCGGCAGTCCTCGTCCGTCAGCAGCAGGTGGTGCGGCGCGACCTCGGCGGTCACGTAGTGCTGCTTATCGCGCTTGGCCCGGCGGATGAGCTCGACGCTGCCGGCGGTGCTGATGTGCTGCACGTGGTACCGGCAGCCGATGGTGCGATCCAGCAGCAGATCGCGGCCGATCATGAGCTGCTCGGCCTCGGCGGGGATGCCGGGCAGGCCGAGCGTCATCGAGACGAGCCCCGCGTGCATCGCCCCGCCCGACAGCGACGGCTCTTCGCAGTGCTGCATGATCAGGGCATCGAACATCTTGCAGTATTGCAACGCCTTTCGCATGACCGACGCATCGGCAACGCCGACGCCGTCGTCGGAGAACGCGATCGCGCCGCGTTCGTGCATGGTGCCGATCTCGGCGAGTTCCTTGCCCTCACGGCCCTTGGTGATCGCGCCGATGGGGTAGACGTTGGCGAGGTTGGCCTTCTTCGATTCGCGGAAGACGAACTCGATCTGCGCCTCGTTGTCCAGCGCCGGCTTGGTGTTCGGCATGCAGCAGACGGTAGTGAACCCACCTGCCACCGAAGCGGCCGATCCGGAGGCGATCGTCTCCTCTTCTTCGTCGCCGGGCTCGCGGAAGTGGACGTGAATGTCGATCAGCCCCGGCGTGACGTACAGGCCGGTGGCGTCAATGACGCGGTCGGCATTGACAGCGCCAACATCACCGACTGCTTCCACCTTACCGTCGCGCAACAGCAGGTCGCCCTTGCGTTCGAGGTTCTGGGAGGGGTCGAGGATCGTGCCGTTTTGGATGAGGAGAGTGGGCATATCGATTCTGTGCATTTCTAATCGCGCCAAGAGCGCCAAGAAGCCAAGATAGCCAAGCAGAGGCGAAGGAAAGAATTAGGGATCGAAGTCTGACGCGATGATGCGATGGATGCCTTCGCGCATCAGGGCGACATTGAAGTTCAAGAGCAGGCCAAGTGGCTGTCGAATGATCCGCATATACGTCTTCACCTGTCTACGATCCGGCGGCATGATCTCAACAACGGATTTCAGTTCAACGATCAGCTTCCCGTCGACCAGAAAGTCCACTTTGACGTAACCCACGCGAACGCCCTTGTAAAAGATCTCCAGCCGCTTCTGACGCTCAAAGGGGATTCCTCGCTCGGTCATCTCGATC
This sequence comes from Humisphaera borealis, assembly GCF_015169395.1. Taxonomy (GTDB): domain Bacteria; phylum Planctomycetota; class Phycisphaerae; order Tepidisphaerales; family Tepidisphaeraceae; genus Humisphaera; species Humisphaera borealis. Next base: position 6,554,762 of record NZ_CP063458.1, on the reverse strand, counting down.
GCCATCGCGTTCTCGTAGGAGCTTTCTGGCAGCCCTGCTCCCAAGCGGCGATGAACTTCAATTGCCGCGCCGTTGACTCGGCGAACCAAAATGTCGAGTTCCTCGGGAGGTTCGTGGAGGTCCGGGCCGGGCAGCAGTTCGTTGTCGTATGGCATTTGGCCACCTCCTATTCCTTGGCTCTCTTGGCTCCTTGGCGCTCTTGGCGCACGAAACACCGCGGCAACACTACAATTGCCGACAAATACTTTCGCAACTCGGCCCTCTCATCTGCCCGAGGTCTGCGTCACCAAGTACAGCACCGCCATCCGCACTGCCAAGCCGTTGGTTACCTGCTTTAAGATGCCGCTCTGGGGGCCGTCGGCGATGTCGCTGCTGATCTCGATACCGCGGTTCATGGGGCCGGGGTGCATCACGAATACGCCGGGCTTGCACTTCTGGAAGCGGTCCCACGTCAGGCCGAAGAAACGCGTGAACTCGCGCACCGTGGGGAACTGACTGCTCTTGATCCGCTCGAACTGCACGCGAAGCATGTTGACGACATCCACCTCGCCAATCACCTCGTCAAGGCTGTGAACCACCCGCGCCCCGAGCTTTTCGAAGCTCTTGGGCAGCAGCGTCGGCGGGCCGACGAGGATCACCTCGGCACCCATCTTCTTGAGCCCCCACAGATCGCTCCGCGCCACTCGGCTGTTGGCGATGTCGCCGACGATCGCCACCTTCAACCCCTCGATCCGCCCGAACCGCTCGCGGATTGTGTAGAGATCGAGCAGGCCCTGCGTCGGGTGCTCGTGTGCGCCGTCGCCGGCGTTCACGATGCTGCAGCCGAGCGTGCGGGCCAGCACCTGCGCGCTGCCGGCGGCCTGATGGCGGCAGACGATGACGTCGACCCCCATCGCCTCGATGTTTCGCGCGGTGTCTACCAGCGTTTCACCCTTACTGACGCTCGACCCTTTCTCAGTAAACGCGATGACATCGGCGCCGAGGCGCTGGGCGGCCAGCTCGAAGCTGGTGCGGGTGCGGGTGGAGTCTTCGAAGAACGCGTTGACCACCACCTTGCCGCGCAGTGCCGGCACTTTCTTCACGGAGCGGGTGCTGACTTCCTTGAAGGAGTGGGCCGTGTCGAGAACGAAACGGATCTCGTCGGCGGACAGCTCTTCGAGCGTCAGGAGGTGTTTGCGAGTCCAGGTGTCGGTTTGGGTCATCGATTGCATTACGGATTCGGATTGCGGGAGTCGGATGACTGGCCGTGCGTCGGCTTCAACCCGAATACCGAAATCCGCATTCCGAAATCTCCTCAGGCTCCACGTCCGCCAAGGCGGACCCTACTCTCTAGCGTTTCTCCACCACGATTTCGTCGCCGCCGTCGATCTCTTTCAGACGGACGTTCACGCGGTAGTCCTTGGGGACGTCTGCCAGCTTGACGCCGACGAAGTCCGGCTGGATCGGCAGTTCGCGACCGCCACGATCGACGAGGACCGCCAGCCGGATGACGCTGGGCCGGCCAAAATCGTTCAGCAGGTTGAGGGCTGCGCGGATGCTGCGGCCGGTGAACAGCACATCGTCCACCAGCAGCAGCGGCACATCGTCCACCTGGATCGCGAGTTGTGTCGGCTTGACCAGGGGTCGCGGGCCGATCTCCGAGAGGTCGTCGCGATAGAGGGTGATGTCGAGCGTCCCGCGGCCGACTTTGCCGTAGCCCTTCAGGCCGAGCAGTTCGACCAGCCGGTGGGCCAGTAGTTCGCCGCGGGTGCGAATGCCGACGACATTGATGGGTCGGTCGGCAGGGAAAGATGCCGCGATCGTGCTGGCAAGTTGTTCGATCAGCCGGCGGACGTCGGCTTCGTCGTAATCGGTATGCATGACGGAGGGGAGATTACGGGAATGGCGACTTGTTTGCATCTTCGCGGCTTCGGAACGTGTAACGGACCGCAACAGTCGTGGCGCACGTGGCGCGTTTCGCACTAGCGCGCCGTGCCCACGCAGGATTCCCATCGCAACCCCGATGCCGGCCAATTCCGTTGAATCAGGCCTGCCGGGGGTCGAATTCCCGCCGAGTTGCAAGTGGCACCCGCGTTGCAAGGGCACCCTTCACTGAGTGCGATCGGTCCGTCCGAAGCACCTTCGTTTCCAACACTCTCCGGGACACCTCCACGATGCCTAAGTTTCGAAATCTGATGTCGCGACGTCTGTTCATCCGGGCCACCGGTGCGGCGCTGACCGCGACGATTTCGCTCGGCCTGATGCACGGCTGTAAGAAGGACGAAACGGCCGCCGGCGGCGGCGGAGCCAAGCCGCTGACGATCGGGTTCATCTACGTCGGTACCAAGGACGACTTTGGTTACAACCAGGCCCACAATGAAGGCGCCGAAGCCGTCAAGAAGCTGCCGGGCGTGAAGGTCGTCGTCCAGGAGAACGTCAAAGAAACCGACGACGTCCAGAAGGTCATGGAAGGCATGATCCAGGAAGACGGCGCGACGCTGATCTTCCCGACGAGTTTCGGCTACTTCGATCCGCACATGATCACGGTCGCCAAGAAGTACCCGAGCCTGCAGTTCCGTCACTGCGGCGGTCTGTTTGATGAGGCCAAGCACCCGGCCAATACCGGCAGCTACTTCGGCTACATCGACGAGTGCCAGTATCTCGCCGGCATCGTCGCCGGGAAGACGACCAAGACCAACAAGCTCGGCTTTATCGCCGCCAAGCCCATTCCGCAGGTACTGCGGAACATCAACGCGTTGACGCTCGGAGCGCGGTCGGTCAACCCCGCCGTCACCACCACGGTCATCTTCACCGGCGGCTGGTTCGACCCGAACAAGGAAGCTGAAGCCACCAACAGCCTGGTCAACCAGGGGATTGACGTCATCACCTGCCACGTCGACAGCCCGAAGGTCATCATCGAGAACGCCGAGAAGCGCGGCATCTACTCCTGTGGCTATCACGCCAATGGCTCTGCCTTGGCGCCCAAGGGCTACCTGACTGGTTCGGAATGGAACTGGGCAAAGGTTTATACCGACTATGTCACCGCGACGAAGGAAAACAAGCCGTTGCCGCACCTCGTGCGTGGCGGTCTGAAGGACGGCTTCGTCAAGCCAAGTGCTTACGGCCCGGCCGTCTCCGCCGAAGCGAAAACCCTCGCCGATGCGGCAAAGGCCAAGGCGATGGAAGGCAAGCTGGTCATCTTCAAGGGGCCGCTGAAGGACAACAAGGGCGCGATCGTGATCGAAGCCGGCAAAGAGATCGCCCAGACCGATCCGATCCTCGAAAAGATGGGGTACCTGGTTGAAGGCGTGAACGGTGCTGTGAACTGACGCGGCGACACAAGTGCGACGGTTGAGGTTCCCCTCCTTCGTTCGGAGGAGGGGAACCGCGGTCGCAGCTTGCGAAGCAAGAATAATCCTCGCGGCGATGTCTACGTCCGAGTCCTGCACAGAAACGTCCAATATGTCCCAGGTCGACGTCAACGGGCTGCCGGCCCTTCAACCGCTGAACGACGGCGGCGATCCCGGCCGGACGATCGGGCAGCGATTGCTGAATGTGCTGCCGTGGGCGGCGTTGGAATCGATCGCGATCACGTTGCTGGGCATCCTGGTCTCGATGGTGCTGTTCGGCGTCTTCGTGCTGCTGGCGGGGCACAGTCCGTTTGAAGTTTACGAGTTGATGTACAAAGGGGCTTTCGGCACATCGTTCGCCTGGGGTAATACGCTGACCCGTGCCGCCCCGCTGCTTCTGACCGGGTTATGCACGGCCCTGCCTGCCCGACTGGGCATGGTCATCATCGGTGGCGAAGGGGCGCTGGTGATGGGCGGCTTGTCGGCGGCGGCCGTCGCGACAGCCGTCAGTGGCGCTTCGCCTGCGGTTACGATTTCGTGCATGTTTCTCGCCGGTTCGCTGGTCGGCGGGCTTTGGATTGCCGCCGCCGGCGCGCTCAAGCAGTTTCGCGGCGTCAACGAAACCATCTGCAGCCTGCTGCTGATCTATATCGCTGTCGCGATCCTCAACCACATGGTCGACAAGGGGCCGATGTGGGATCCTTCGAGCCTCAACAATCCCTCCAGCCATTTCATCGGCGACGCCAATCGCATCGGCAAGCTGCCCGGGATTGATGTCCATTGGGGTCTGGTCATCGGCATCGTCGCTTGCCTGATCTGCTGGGTGCTGATGGATCGGACGACGCTGGGCTTCGCGGCGAGCATTGTCGGCGGAAACGCGCGGGCGGCGAAGATGGCCGGGCTGTCGATCGCCAGCATCACGCTGATTGTCAGCTTTCTCGCCGGGGCCGCCGCCGGCATCGCCGGTGTGACGGAAGTCGCAGCCGTTCACGGGCGCGCCAATGCCAATCTCGCCGTCGGCTACGGATACACCGGGATCCTGGTGGCCTTTCTCGCGCGTCACAATCCCCTGGCGATCATTCCCGTGGCGGTGCTGATCGGCGGCATTTCGGCCGGCGGAGGACGCCTGCAAAAGTCGCTGATGATGCCCGATGCCACTGCGTTGGTATTCCAGGGCATTCTGTTCCTGGTTGTCCTGGTATTTGAAACACTCTACGGCCGGCTGAAGTTCCTGCAGCGAAGGGAGGCGAAGTCGTGACCGAAGATTCACTTGGCCTCTGGAGCGTCCCGCTGGCAATGGTGGCCGGCGCTATTCGCGTCAGCACGCCGTTCATCTTCGTCAGCCTTGGGGAGACGCTGACCGAGCGGAGCGGCCGCATCAACCTCGGCCTCGAAGGCACCCTGGTTATGGGTGCGATGGCGGGCTACGCCATCTCATACCAGACGAGCGTCGCACTGGGCGCACCCGGCGGACTTGCGATGGCCGTATCCCCCTGGATTGGCGTGATCGCCGCCGGGCTGGCCGGTGCGGTGTTCGGCATTCTGCACGCCTGGCTCTGCAGCAAACCCCGCGTGAACGATGTCGCCGTCGGCATCGCGTTAATGTTGTTCGGCGCGGGGTTGGCGTTCTATCTCGGCAAGCCATACATCAAGCCCACCGCGCCGCGACTGCAGGCGATTCCCTTCGGATTCTGGAGCGACAACACGAAGGTGCAGAACGCACTGGAGGTGAACGCGCTGTTCCTGGTCGGCTGCGTACTGGCGCCGTTCATCCTGTGGGGACTTCGCAATACCCGCTATGGCATGATCTTGCGCACCGTCGGCGAAAGTGCCGACGCCGCCCGCGCCATGGGATACTCCGTCAACGGCGTTCGCATGATCGCGACCGCGGCGGGCGGCTTCCTGGCGGGCATCGGCGGGTCGTTTCTTTCTCTCTACTACCCCGGAAGCTGGAACGAAGGACTCTCAAGTGGTCAGGGTTTGATGGCCGTCGCGCTGGTGATCTTCGCCCGCTGGAACCCAATGAAGTGCCTCTACGCGTCGCTGCTGTTTGGCGCGGCCGGGGCGATCGCGCCGGCGCTGCAATCGGTCGGCGTTCACAGCGGCAGATATCTGTTCACCGCCGCGCCGTACGTGTTCACGCTCGTCATCATGATCTTCACCAGTTCGTCGTCCCGCACGATGGCCGGCATACCGGCCGAACTGACCGCGGCACGGTGACCGACCGACGCCTTAACCCATGACCGATACGCCCGAACCAGTTTCCGCTCCAACATCCGACCACCCGATGACTCTGGCGCCCGGGCTGGAAGTCGTTCAGATGAGCAAGCGGTTCGGCAACCTGCTGGCATTGCAGGATGTGTCGATGAAGGTCGCCCCGGGCTCTGTCCATGCCCTGCTCGGCGGCAACGGCGCGGGAAAGAGCACGCTCGTCAAATGCATCATGGGGTACTACCGGCCCGATCACGGGCAGGTCATCCTCGGTCCGAAGGAAGTGGCGATTCAGAATCCGCGCGATGCCCTGGCGCTGGGCATCGGCATGGTCTACCAGCATTTCACGCTGGTGCAGAACATGACCGTGGCCGAGAACATGGTTCTGTCGCGGGCGACCATTCCGCGCATTATCGACTGGGACAAGGAATACACCGACCTCCGCGCCTTCATGAAGACGACGCCGTTCTTCATCGACATCACGCGGCAGGTGTCATCGCTGTCGGCCGGCGAGAAGCAGAAGCTTGAAATCTGCAAACAGCTCTACCTGAAGAACCGTCTGTTGTTCCTCGACGAGCCGACCAGTGTGCTCACACCGCAGGAAGCCGACGAAGTGCTGAGCATGCTCCGCGGGCTGGTGAATGCCGGCGAGCTGACGGTGCTGATGATCACGCACAAGTTCCGCGAAGTGATGAAGTTCTGCGACGACGTCACGGTGCTGCGTACGGGCAAGCTGGCCGGCAAGGGTTCGGTCAAGGATCTGACGCCTGCCGATATGTCGTCCATGATGATCGGCTCCGAGACGACCCGAACTGCCGACCGGCTGTCGCGCCAGACGGGTGATGCACTGCTAGAGATTCGCGACGTCGAGGCATTGGACGATCTGGGCCTGACCTGCCTGCACAAGCTAAACATGAAGGTTCGCGCGGGGGAAATCGTCGGCGTGGCCGGCGTGTCGGGCAACGGGCAGGCGAAGCTGGTCGAGGTGCTTGCCGGACAGCGCAAGGCTTCAGCCGGGGAGGTGCTGCTGCACGGCGAAGCATTCAACGGCGCCCGGTCGGAAATCCGCAAGCACAACCTCAAGCTGCTGCCCGAAGAGCCCCTCCGCAACGCCTGCGTCGGCCCGATGAGCGTGGCGGGCAATATTGCGATGCGGTCGTTCGATGTGCCGCCGAGCCGCGTGGCCGGTTTCTTTCTGAACCGCCGGGCGATTCGAAAGCAGGCGGTGGACCTGATTCAGAAGTATCGCGTCAAGACCCCCGGCCCGGACGAGCCGATCCGCAACCTCTCCGGCGGAAACGTGCAGCGGGCGGTACTCGCCCGCGAACTGTCGGGCCAGGTGGATGTGCTGATCACGGCCAATCCGTGCTTCGGTCTGGATTTCGCCGCCGCATCGGAGATCCGCGCCCAGATCATGGAAGCACGCAACCGGGGTGTTGCGGTGCTGCTGATCAGCGAAGACCTGGACGAAGTGTTCGAGCTGTCCGACCGGATCGTCGTGATGTTCCACGGCAGCTTCGTGTATGAGACCCCTTCCAACCAAGCCGACATAGGCATCATTGGCCGCCACATGGCCGGCCACGGCGAAGACGCCGTTCCCGCCCACTAATCGTCTAACGCTCACGTCGCGCCATGGACCAGTCTGCGTACCATCGACAGGCGGAAAGTCTCAAGCGCTCGGATCGTAATAGTGATTTTGTCCGCCCGGCCGCGAAGCGTTAAAGTCGAGCTCATGGAAATCTACCGCCCGCACGCCCGGATGGATCGGCTCGAGTCACGCCAGTTGTTCGCCGCTTCGCTGTTTGCCAACGTCAACATCGCGCCGGTGGGCGGCAATCAATCGGAGCCCGCGATCGCGGTCGACCCCACGCAGCCGAATAGACTGTTCGCCGCCTCGAACGACGAGACGAACGATGTCGGACTCGTCGCGTCGGTCAGTGCCGATGGAGGCGCGACATGGTCGCACCGAACCTTCCTCGACGGCAGCGATTCGCTTCCGGCGGCGTGTTGCGACTCCACCGCCGTTTTCGATGCCTTCGGCAATCTCTTTTTCGCGTACGCCGAGGGAGAAGAGGAAGGCGTCACCGTCTTGATCAGTGTCGATGGCGGCGCGAACTTCGAGTTGCTCAAGCGATTTGAGGGGTCGCTCGACCAACCGACCATCACCGCCGGGGCCGGCGCGGTCTGGATCACTTTCGCCAACGGCAACAAGCTGGAGGTGGCCGGGGCGGCGGTGACGGCACTGAATACCGTGGGCGAGTGGACGGCCCAGACCAAGGTTGCCGGGGCCAATGGCGGCACCTTCGGTGACATCGCAATCGGGGCGGACGGGCAGGTTGTGGTTACCTATCAGAAGCGCGGCAATGGTGGCCGCGGAACGATCGGGGTGAATGTGGACCCCGACGGCCTCGGCCCCACGCCGATGGGCCGCCGGGTGGTCGCCGCCACCACGGCGGTCGGTCTCTTCGAACTGATCCCGGCGCAGCCCATCCGCGGTGTTGACGCCGAAGCGGCTCTCGCGGTTGACACCTCTGCCGGTGCGACGCGCGGGCGGATCTACCTCGCGTACACCGACGAGTCGATACGGCCCCTCTTCAATACCGACGTTTATCTCCGCTACAGCGACGACCAAGGACTGACCTGGAGCGCGCCAGCCCGCGTGAACGACGACGAAGGCGTGAACAGCCAGTTCTTCCCACGAATGGTGCTCGATCCGGCCGACGGCCAGCTCTGCCTCACCTGGTACGATGCGCGGGAGGATCTGGGTTCCACCACCGATCCGCTGGACGTGGGAAATCTGGAGGTCGCCTTGTTCGGTGCCCGCGGCGTTTCAACGGCCGACGGCGTGACCCTCTCAGCGAATGTGCAGATCAGCGAGGGCGTGTCGGATGTGAACAACTCTGATTCGGACATCGACCTGGGCGACTACCTCGGGCTGACGATCGCCGACGGCATCGCACACCCTGCCTGGGCCGACAACTCCAACAGCACCGGCGACAATCCCAACGGTTCCAATGATCGCCTGGACGTCTACACCGCCTCGGTCCCGCTCGCGAGCCTGCCGGCGGCGACACGGGTCTTTGCCGGTGGACTTGCCTCCAGTGCGGCGCCGTCTACGCCGGTCGCGAAGGTCTTGACCAAAGGCGGCCCGCTGGTGGTTCGCAACGCGGAACCGCTTCGGTTTACGCTTCAGGTGTCTGACGTGGATGGCGTCAACCCGACGTCGCTCGCGACGGCGATCCGCGTTACCGGGCCTGGCGGCTTTGATACGGTCGCGACGCTGATCAAGCAGTCCAAGCTGAACCGTCGCGGCATCACGACGGCGGTGTTCGAAATCGCAGGTCCGGCCGGCCTCTGGGTGGCCGAGTCCAACGGCACCTACGCCGTCAATCTCCAGGCGAACGGCGTTCTCGATCTGCCCGGCAACGCAGCGCCGGCAGGAACCATCGGCAGCCTGGTGGTGGATGTGTTCTGACCGGGCGACACGCTGGCGGCCGAAGATCAGCTATGGGCTGGCGGTGCGGTATCGACGACAATCGGCCCGGTCGGCGTTGCCGTCAGCTTGAAGACCGTCACCTCCGGCCGACACCAGTCGAGCACGCGCTGGCCGTAGCTCAGGCCGCGGTTGACATACAGGTGGCGGCCGTCGATGTCGTAGTGGCCGTGGGTGAACTCGCGCCGTCGGTGGCCGTTGAACCGCTTGCCGAACCGGCTGACGCCCAGCTGTCGGCCGTGCGTGTGGCCGGCCAGCATCCATTGCCACGGGTAGGGGAGCAGTTCCCGCGCGTTCTTGGGGTTGTGATTCAGACAGATGATCGGCAGCGAAGGATCGACACCCGCCCAGGCTTTCTCCGGGTCGATGTTGCCCGTCCATTCGTCATCCAGACCGACAATCGCGACCGGCTTGTGCGCACCGTCGCGCCGCAGGTAATGCGTTTGGTTCCGCAGCACGATGAGCCCCCGGTCGAGCAGACACTTCTCCAGATAGTCCCCCCGCCGGGTTGATTCGCCGGGATGGCTCTTGCCGTACACGCTGTAGTCGTGGTTTCCGAACGTGCAGATCACGCCGTTTTTGGCGTGCAGGTGCGAGAGGATCGTCGACACGCGGTGCGCGTAGCGATAGCCGCCGGTGATGAGGTCGCCGGTGATGACCACCAGGTCGGGCTGAAGGTCGTTAATCCAGCGGATGAACTGGACGAGATACCGCTGGCCGACGACCGGGGAATAGTGGATGTCGGACAGTTGGACGATGCGAACGCCTTCCAGGGCGGGATCGAGTCCGGCGAGGTGCATTTTGCGGCGATGGAAATCGACCCATCGGCGGCTCATTGGAAGCGCATGGAGCCCGGTCAGGCCCAGCCGATTCATGGTCTGCCACACCGCCCGCCGCCAGCCGTGCTGCCGTCGCCAATTGGGGGTCTTCAGGAAGTTCTTGAAGTCATCGAGCATGTGGGAAAAAGCCGATCGCCGATCTGCGGTTGCCCGACTGGCAGCGTGGCCAGCGTGCGCGGGTCGATTCATTTACAACCGGCGATTGTTGATTGGCAACCGGCAATCCCCGAACGAGGCGATCGGGCGATGACCTTATTCGGGCCTCATTCGATCATCTGAAGCGCACCTTGCAGCTCGCTGAGTGCGTGCGCGTCGCCCTTGGCCCGGGCCGAGGCGATGCCGGCCTGGTAAACCGTCTTCGCGGCGTCGATGTCGCCGACGGTCTCCAGGATCTGTCCCTTCTGGTAGTAGGCGTAGCAATACCCCGGATCAAACTGGATGACCTTGTCGAGGTGTTCGATCGCTCGCTCGTGGTCGCCGGCTTTCTTGTATTCCAGGCCGATCGCATAAAGCGTGAAGGTGTCGCCGGGCTGGCGTTCCAGCATGGCTTGCAGCTTGGTCAATCGATCAGATGCGTTGCTCACGGTCTCCCTCATTCCTTAAATCCAGTTTTTCGCGGACGCGATGATTCTATACCCGCTGGCGCGTTACGACACCGGCAATCCCGGGTCGTTCTTCGGACGGTCCAACAGGAGATTCCCGCGCAGTGGAGAGAGGTCGCCTTGGTGTCGATACCCGAAACAGGATCGGGTCTCGGCCGCATCGGAGCTAAGGACATGGCCAGACCTTCAACAGAACTGACCGGCGTCGAAACGACGTTCGGGGCGGACGAAATCATCGTCTCCAAGACAGACCTCAAGGGGCGCATCGAGTACGCGAACCAAGTGTTCTTGCGCGTGTCGGGCTACACCGAGGCCGAACTGCTGGGCCAGCCTCACTGCATTCTGAGGCACCCGCGGATGCCGCGAATCGTTTTCCGATTGCTGTGGGACACGATCAGCACCGGGCAGGAAGTTTTCGCGTACGTGCTGAATCGCTGCAAGAACGGGGACCACTATTGGGTGTTCGCCCACGTCACACCCAGCTTTGACGAATCGCGACGCATCGTGGGCTACCACTCCAACCGCCGACTTCCTGACCGCAGAAAGCTCGCGCAGATCGAACCCATCTACGACAAGCTGCTTCAAATCGAATCGATCGAAGAAAACCCGCGGGCGCAGATGGAGCGATCGCGACCCGTGCTGGAGAAGCTGCTGAAAAGCAAGGCCATGAGCTATCCGCAATTCATCTTCTCGCTCTGACCAAACGCCTTAGACGACCGCGATTCCGCGACCGATCCTTCGGTCAAGAGGTGCCACCGTGAATGACTCCAATGAACAGCCGCAGGACGTGTCGTACTGGATTCGCGAAGCGCTGCGCGTCTGTCATGCCGCCAGCCGCGGCGACCTTGAACAGCGAATCACCCGCATTGCCTGTGACGGGGAGATGGGCGAGTTGTTGCACGCGATGAACCACCTGCTGGACATGACCGACGCGTTTGTTCGCGAAGCCACCGCCGCGCTGGAGCACGCCAGCCGGGGCGAGTTCTACCGCCGGGTGCTGCCCGAAGGGATGCTCGGTTCCTTCCGCCAGGCGGCCGAGTCCATCAACGCGGCGACGCAGCAGATGGACGTCAAAACCCGCGATCTGAGCGCGGCCGAGGCACGCCGATTGCAACTGGCCGACGATTTCGGCCAGACGAGGAAAACGGTCGAAACGCTTGCCGCCGCTTCGAAGCAGATCGGGGGATTTTCGAAGGTGATCCACTCTATTGCGAGCCAGACCAACCTGCTGGCGCTGAACGCGACGATTGAATCGGCCCGGGTCGGTGAGGCGGGCCGGGGCTTTGCCGTCGTCGCCGGTGAAGTCAAACGGCTGGCCCGCCAGACGTCCGACGCGACGGCCCAGATCGAGTCGCAGGTGCGATCCATCCAGGCGGCCAGCAAGCAGACGTCCGACGCGGTGGAGAAGGTGTGCCGTACGCTCTCCAGCCAGGACAACGCACGCGTTGCCGCGTAGCAGAGGTCGGCTTATTTCGTCAGCGGATGCGCCTTGAGGCTGAGAGACTCGGCGACCGCCGCGTTCACCACGCGCCCGCCGACGAGGTTGATCCCCTGCCCAAGGCCCGGATCTTCGGCGGCGGCAGCTTCATATCCCTTGTTCGCGATCTTTAATGCGTACGGCAGCGTTGCGTTGCACAGCGCGATGGTGCTCGTTCGGCCGACCGCGCCGGGCATGTTCGTCACGCAATAGTGGACGACGCCGTCCACGACGTAGGTCGGCTGCTGGTGGGTCGTCGGCCGGGCCGTCTCGACGCAGCCGCCCTGGTCGATCGCCACGTCTACGATCACGGCGCCATTCTTCATGAGCTTGAGCTGTTCCCGGGTGACCAGGCGAGGTGCCTTGGCACCAGGGATCAGCACCGCACCGACAACGAGATCGGCCTTCATCAGCGATTCGCGAATGGTGTGCAGGTCGGAGTAGATCGTGGTTACGTTGGCCGGCATGACGTCGTCGAGGTAGCGCAGGCGGTCCAGGTTGATGTCCATCAGGGTGACATTGGCACCCATGCCGGACGCGATCTTGGCGGCGTTCACGCCGACGACACCCGCGCCGAGAATGACAACATCGGCCGGCGGCACGCCGGGCACGCCGCCGAGCAGAATGCCGCGGCCGAGCATCGGCTTTTCGAGGTACTTTGCGCCTTCCTGGATGCTCATCTTGCCGGCGATTTCGCTCATCGGTGTGAGCAGTGGCAGCGTGCCCTTCTTGTCGGTGATCGTCTCGTAAGCGATCGCGACGATCTCGCTCTCCATGCACGCCTGCGTGAGCTGTTTGCTCGCGGCAAAGTGCATGTAGGTGAAGATGATCTGCCCCGGCCGGAACCGCGAAATCTCCGCCGGCTGCGGCTCCTTCACCTTGACGATCATGTCCGCGGTGAAGACGTCGTCGGCGGTCGGGACGATGGTCGCCCCGGCCCTGACGTAGTCGTCATCGGGAAAGCCGGACGATACGCCGGCCCCGGCCTCAACAAGCACCGTGTGCCCGGCCTTGACGAGCGCTTCAGCGCCGACGGGCATCATGCCGATGCGGTATTCATCTGCCTTCACTTCACGGGGTACGCCGACTCGCATTCGAACACCTCATTCATGTGCGGTTGAGGCTGCATTGCAGCGTGCGACTGAACCTCGCCGGATCGTCCGGCAAAGGCCAGATTACCGGACGCGGGGCCGGGCGGGAAATCGAGGGCGTGTTGCTTATCCGCAACGTCCGCCCTTGCCGATGCAGAAAGTGAACATGACCACCAAACCCCGCCTGCTCATTCTCGACGAGGATCGCATCATCCTTCAGTCGCTCGGCCAGTTCCTCCGCCGCGAGGGATACGAGGTCCGCACGACCGATGTCCCCGACAACGCAATGGGCGTGCTGGAATCGAACCAGGTCGAAGTCTTCCTGGCCGACATCAACATTCCCGGCATCAAGCCGGCCGACTTCCTGCGCGATATGCGGCGGCGGTTCCCGCATGTGGTCGTGGTCGTCATCACCAGCTATGGCTCGATCGAAGGTGCCGTCGAAGCCACGAAAATCGGCGCATTCGATTACCTGACCAAGCCGATCGTCGATGAAGAGATCCGCGTCGTCGTCGAGAAAGCCGCCCGGCAACAGTCGCTGCTGTTCGAAAACCAGTCGCTGAAACAGCAGCTCGACATGCGGTTCGGGCTTGGCAATGTCGTCGGCCACGACCACAAGATGCTCAAGATTTTCGACCTGGTCGGCGCCGTCGCCGACAGCCGGACGACGGCACTGATCACCGGCGAGAGCGGCACGGGCAAATCGCTGATCGCGCGGGCAATCCACCAGCAGTCGCCGCGGAAAGATAAGCCGTTCATCGAAGTCTCCTGCGGTGCGCTGCCGGAAACGCTGCTGGAGAGCGAACTGTTTGGCCACGTGAAGGGCGCGTTCACCGGTGCGATCTCCGACAAGCCCGGCCGGTTTCTGTCGGCCGACGGCGGCACGCTCTTCCTCGACGAAATCAACTCCGCCAGCCCGATGATGCAGGTCAAGCTCCTTCGCATGCTGCAGGAGCGCACGTTCGAGCCGGTCGGCAGTTCAGAAAGCAAGACGGTCGACGTTCGCGTGGTGCTGGCGACAAATGTCGATCTGGCGCTGCTCGTCGCCGATCAAAAGTTCCGCCAGGACCTCTACTATCGAATTAACGTGGTCAACGTGAAGCTGCCGCCGCTACGCGACCGGCTCGGCGACATCACGCTGCTGGCGACGCACTTTCTTCGGCGCTTCTGCCAGGAGACCGGGCGCGAGGTCATCGGCTTCAGCGAGCCGGCGCTGTCGGCGATGCACCGCTACACCTGGCCGGGGAACGTGCGCGAGCTGGAAAACGCGATCGAACGCGCCGTAGTCCTGAGCCGTCGGCCGCAGATCGATCTGGAAGACCTGCCCGAAACCGTGCAGGGGATGGCGATCGTGCCGGCCATGCAGGTTGCCGGCGGCGGACAGCCTGGCGACGGCTACGACACCATCGTGCTGCAACGCCCCATGCCGCTCGAACAGGCCCTGGAAATCCCCGAGCGGCACATCATCGAAGCGGCCCTCAAACGCAATCACTGGAACCGCCAGGCAACCGCAGCCGAGCTGGCGATCAACCGGACGACGCTCTACAAGAAGATGCGCAAGTTCGGGATGCTGGGCGTGGGGGAAGTCGCGTAATAGAGCACGTGCGAGACACCCCTGCGACGGAACCGCCGCGTCCGCCAAGGCGGACCCTACACGCTGCAAATACTCACGACATCGCCGCCGCCGCCTCTGCCTCGGCGTCGATCAATTCGATCTTCGCGTCCACCTTCAATCGCTCCACCAGCTCGCGCGTCTTGTCGTTGCGCTTCTGCTCGCGCCAGTGCTGGCGGACTTCTTCGCGGATCTCGTCGAACGGCCTGGGCGTCGCCGGCTTGCGCTCGGTCACGGTAATCACGTGCATGCCGTACTGCGTAACGAAGATCGGGCTGATCTCGTTCAGGTTGAGTGAGAACGCGACCGCCTCAAACTCCGGCGCCAACTCCCCCTGCTTGAAGAAGCCGAGGTCGATCGAATCCTCGGCCTTCTCCGAATGCTGCTTGGCCATCTCAAGGAAATCGGCACCTGCCAGAAGTTGTCGGCGGATGTCGCGCATTTCGTCGTACGCCGCCTTTTGACGCTCGCCTTGCGGGTTCTTGAGAATGTGCGAGGCGCGAACCTCTTCCGTTGTCATGAACGCCTTGATGTTCGCCTCGTAGTGCGCGTGCAGCTCGGCGTCGGTCGGCTGGGGGCCGTCGTCGGCCAGGCCGTCGAGCATCCGCTTGACGCGCAGGTCCACGTCCAAGTCCCGGCGGACCAGCGGCATCTGCTCGTCGTTGGCACCGGTCCGCATGAAGAACCATTCCTTACCGCCGTAGTGCTCGATCAGCTTCGCCAACGATTCGTCGATCTCATGCTCGCTCGATGCCGGCATTGCCCGGGCGGCCTCCTGCGCCAGCAGCACCCGGCCGGTGATGTTGTCGCGGGCCATCTGCTGGAACTCCGGGTCACGCTCGCAGCACGAGACATTGCCCAGGCTCTCGAAGTGGGCTTTGATCCCCGAGAACTCGTTGTCGATGATCGCATCTTCGATGCGCTGTCCGTTGATGATGAGCGGCATGGGCGGTCCTTGGCTGCGTGATCGGCGCTCGGCAAAGGGCCGGGCGGCAATCAAGTATAGCGGTCGCGGCTCAAGGTGTGGTCGCCGAATCGGGTTCGGCTGCAATCGCGGCGATTGCGGCAGTCCTGGCGTTACGCCGCCTCGCTGCCGAGGGCTGCCTGAAGATCCCTCAGGCTCGGGTTGGCCAGCACCCGCATCCCCACCATGATGGTCGGCGTCTGGATGTCGCCGTTCTTCCACCTCACCCACGCGGCGGCGTGACGGTCCAGCGACAGATCGAAGTAGTCGAACCCCACGCCCATCGCCTCCAGTGTCGCCACCGCGCGGGCCGTCTGCTTACACGTGGGCAACCCGTAGATCTTGATCGCATGCAGCATGGCTTATCTCCGGTGGCGCGCCGCTCTTTCGCGTCGCTGGTGCGCCCATTCGACAGCATCGGACGTCCGACACCGCGAGTTAAGCCGCCAACCCGGCCGACGACGGAAAGTCCTTGCCGCCGATTCCCATCAAGCCGATCATGTTCACCGTGAAGCACACCTCCCTGCTGACATTGGTTCTGTTCACTCTCATCACTGCGATCACTAATGTGGCAGCGGCCGCCGACGCCCCGGCTGCCAAACCGGCCGACTGGCCGCGCTTCCTCGGCCCGACGCGCGACGGCGTCGTTCCACAGCCGCTCGCGTGGCCGGCCGGCGGACCGAAGGCCCTCTGGTCAGTCGCCGTCGGTAACGGCTGGTCGGGGCCGGTCGTCGTCGACGGCAAGGCGATCATCCACCACCGCCAGGACCGCCGATCCGTCCTCGACTGCCTCGACCTCGCCACCGGCAAGACGATCTGGTCCAGCGGACACGACACCGACTACGTCGACGGCTTTGGCTTCGATGACGGCCCCCGCGCCACCCCCGCCGTTGCAGGCGATCGCATTTACACCTTCGGCGCCGAGGGCCTGGCCAGTTGCTTCGAACTCGCCACCGGCAAACTCGTCTGGTTGGTCGACGTCGTGAAGACCTTTCGCGGCGGCAAGGGGTTCTTCGGCTTCGCCTGCTCCCCCCTCGTCGAAGGCAATGCCGTCCTCCTGAACGTCGGCGGCAAAGGCTCCGGCGTTGTCGCGCTCGATACCGCCACCGGCAAAACACTCTGGACCGCGACCGACGACGAAGCCGGCTACAGCTCCCCGACCGCGGCGACCATCGACGGCAAGCGCTACGCGTTCGTCCTCACCCGTTCCAGCCTGATCGCACTCACACCGGCCGACGGCAAGGTGCTCTGGCGATACCCTTTCCGGGCGCGGATGGAAGCCTCGGTCAACGCCGCCACGCCCCTGGTCGTCGGCGACGAGATCTTTATCTCGTCGAGCTACGGCGTCGGCGGCGCGGTGCTGAAGTTCGGTGCGGACAAGCCGACTGTGGTCTGGGCCAACGACGAATCGATGTCTAACCACTTCTCTACCTGCGTCGTGAAGGACGGCTACCTCTACGGCCTGCACGGGCGACAGGAACAGAACGTCGAGCTCCGCTGCGTCGATTGGAAAACCGGCAAGGTCGTCTGGAGCCAGGACGACTTCGGCACCGGCGCGATCTCACTCGCCGGCCAGACCCTGCTGATCCTCGGCGAAAAGGGTGAGCTGATCGCGGTCGAAGCCTCCCCCAAGGCGTTCAAAGAGATCGGCCGCAAGCAGGTGACCGGTTTCGAAACCCGCGCCTACCCGGCGATCGCCGGCGGCAGGCTGGTCGCCCGGGGAAAGCAGAAACTGGTCTGCGTCGACCTCGCGTCGCCGTAGGTTAAAGGGTCACCTCCTCCCCAGTCGCGCCCGTTGTCCGGCCGACACCGCGACTTACGTTGCCGCCATCGCGATCAGTTCGTCGAGCGACGCGGCCAGCAGCTCCTGAAGCCGCCTGGGGGTTGCGGTCTCGTCATCGGTGTCGCGGTCGGGCTCAAACACCACCGGCGGCAGGCCGGTTCTGGCCAGCGCATACGCCAGCAGCAGCCGGGCGAGAATCCCGTTGAAGTTCGGGAACAACGGGTCATTCAACAGATCGGCGTAAATCCTCGCCGCCTCTTCGACGGCGGGAACGAGCCTTCGGTGCGGCGTCGCCAGCCGGAAACAGACGTCGGTCAGCCGGGTCTGCAACGCCGCATCGGGCACGGCACTCGGCAGGCCGCAGGCGAGTGCGGCATGCCAGCGGAAGACTTCGCCCGGCGGCAGCGGAAGCTGTCGCAGGCCGAGCCGTTCGATCCTCCGAAGGATCGCCACATGCCCGCGCATCCGCTGCGCGTTGCGCGAGCCCAGGGTTCGCCCGCCCGATTCATGATCCACCGCCGCCTGCGCGTCGCGCGGACTGATGTCGATTCCGTCGAGACAGAAGCTGGCCCGCGAGACGGCCGCCAGGTGC
This sequence comes from Humisphaera borealis, assembly GCF_015169395.1. Classification (GTDB taxonomy): domain Bacteria; phylum Planctomycetota; class Phycisphaerae; order Tepidisphaerales; family Tepidisphaeraceae; genus Humisphaera; species Humisphaera borealis. The sequence continues at coordinate 6,536,769 of NZ_CP063458.1, read as the reverse complement.
GCCGCCGGTACCGACCGGGTACCCGGGCGGGGTCGCGCGTCGTGATCCCCCCGCCACAGCTTCAGTCGCCGATCGATCGCCCGCGACCACTGTCGTGCGTCGGCCGGAATCGCCGGCCTCAATCGAACCAGGCTCGGCGGTCGCGGCTCAACCGCCGACGACGCCTCCTCCCGCGACACCAGCGGCCGAACGCGCCTGGGCTCTGCGGAATGGGGAGCAGTCGACGAAGGGTCGGGCAGGCGAGGTTTCGAATCGGAATCCGCAGTCTCGTCTGGCCTGCCTGGGAAGCTCATGTTCTCCCTCACCTGCAAGGAGACGGCTTCGCGCACCGCGTCGGCCCGAAGGGGCTTGAGATCGCGCGCAACCGCATCCGGTCGATACCGCAATCAACCATCAAGCCACGTGCCAATCGCAATTGTCAGAAGAAGTATGTCACCAATCGCGCGCCCATTGCGCGGGTGCTTTGCCCTCCGTTACGAATTGCCCGATGTTTCATCGACGAAA